>JAZNHG010000033.1:0-34250 GCA_045576855.1 Bacteroidales bacterium
GTCCTCTATCCGGTGGGGTGTGTCGAAGTAGAACTCTGTGCAGGTGGCATAGACATGGGCTTGATTGTTGTTGCCAGGCAGGTAGGGGTCTTGGTCGAATCTGAAGACGCGTTTCCGCTGCAGGCTGTGGATGGTGGCCGAATCCACCAGGGTGATGATACGCGAGAAAGGTCCGCCGACGGGGATTTCGCATTCGGTCACGGGTATGGTCTGCTGGTGGTTGTAGAGCGCCATAATCGGGGCCATCTCCTCCCGTTCGGCCGTGCCCTGGGGGAAGTTCTCGGCGGTGATGGCAATGCCATAGACGATGCCGCTGTCGATGGAATCAATGCATCTAATTCGATGCCATCCTGTGTCCTCATATACGTGGGCAAATACTGGATGGTTGTCATATTGCAATGCACGTTCAGTCTCGTTTGCCGCTGTGGGCGGCAGATATATATTCACGTCATATTGGAATTCAGTATGGTATAGCGAATCGCCATAATGTATGGTGTCCTGAGCCAAAGCGGCGTAAGCCACGAAAAGCGCGATGGATAATAAGAATAGCTTTTTCATTGCTGCTGGTATTTGGTTGAATGATGAATGGTGAATGATGAATTGGATTCTGTGTTGGGGTTGTATGTTGTATATGGCTGTTGTTGTGTGTGTTGTGTTTGTTTTGTGCGTGTGGGCAATGGCGTTTTCTTTGGTGCAAATATACAAAAAAGTATGAAATATATAATGTATGAGCAGAAAAAAAAGACTTACCACTCTCCATCCCAGCGGGGACGCAGAGGTGGCCGAAATGTTAAAAATTATTTTCTACACAATTTTATGCGCGAAGTGTCGTTTATAGGGGTGATATTAGAAATACAACAAAATCTTCAAACCCATGTTCAACCAATAAGGCGCGTATGATGCAGCATTACGATTTCACACCAAGCACAGGCACATTTTCAGCTGCAAGCACAAACATACAGCCCTCGGAGCAGACGCTCCAGAACATCCGCAGCTTTGCCCGCAGCTTCCAGACGCTGGAGGTGGCGGGGGTGAAGATAGACTTCTTCCTGAACTGAGCCGCGAGGTGAGGGCCTGGCGAGAAGAGAAAGGAGCGGACCGGTCTCACGACCGGTCCGCTCCGCATGTGTGGAAGCCGCGTCGGGCTAGAGACGCTCTATCCAGTGTTTGATTTGCTGTTCGTCGTCGAGGCGGCAGACGAGCAGGGAGTGGTCGCGCAGGGCTACGAGGCAGTGGTCGAGGCCCTGGACGACGGCTTCGTAGCCCGGCTCGATGTTGACCACGCTGGAGTGCGTGTCGACGAGCACGGCATGACCGCTGACGGCGTTGTGCTGGGCGTCGTGGGCGGCATGGGTGTAGAGTGAGCCCCAGGTGCCGATGTCGCTCCACCCGAAGTCGGCGGCCACGGTGTGCATGGAGAAGGGGTGCTCGGCATCGGCCACCACGCGCTCCATGACGCCATAGTCTATGCTGATATTCTGGCAGTGTTCGAACTGGCGGTCGATGAACCGCTGCTCGGCCGGGGTGCCAAAGTCGGCACGCCCCTGGTCGAAGAGGTCGGCCATGTCGGGCAGATAGCGTCGGAAGGCTCCGGTGATGGCGTCGGTGCTCCAAAGAAAGATGCCGGAATTCCAGTTGAAGTGGCCGTCGGCCAGGAAGCGCTTGGCGGTCTCGAGGTCGGGTTTCTCCTTGAAGTTCTTCACCGGCACTATGTCGGCCGAGGGCTGACCCTCGGTCTCGATGTAGCCATAGCCCGTCTCGGGGCGCGAGGGGCGGATGCCGATGGTCATGAGCGCATCGGTGTGCCGCTCCACAAAGTCGAGCCCCTGACCGACGACGCGCTGGAATTCGCGCTCGTTGGTGACCAGGTGGTCGGCGGGGGTGACGGCGATGGAAGCCTGCGGACAGCGGGCCATGATGTGCCAGGTGGCATAGGCGATGCAGGGGGCCGTGTTGCGGCGCATGGGTTCGCAGAGCACCTGGTCGGGCGCCAACTCGGGCAGCTGCTCCAGCACGAGCTGCTTGTAGGCGGCATTGGTGACCACCAGGAAGTGCTCGGCCGGCACCAGGGGCAGGAAACGCTCGAAGGTGGCGCGGATGAAGCTCTTGCCCGTGCCCAGCACGTCGAGGAACTGCTTGGGATAGTTGTTCTTGCTCAAAGGCCAGAAGCGGCTGCCGATGCCGCCGGCCATAATCACACAATATCTTTGCATAGGAGGGTTTAAGGTTTAAAGTTGAGGGTTTAAGGTTTAAAGCTGAGGGTTTAAGGTTTAGGGCTTTGTTGTGTGGCCGAACGTTCACGTTCGGCGCTATATCTCCACCGTGCGGGCGCGGCGGAGCTCGAAGTCGCGGCCCAGGTACTTCTCGCGCACATCGGGGTCGGCGGCCATTGCCTCGGGAGTGCCGTGGTGGAGCACCGAGCCTTCGTAGAGGAGATATGCACGGTCGGTGATGGCAAGGGTCTCGCGCACATTGTGGTCGGTGATGAGTATGCCGATGTTGCGCTCGCGCAGGTGGGCCACTATGTCCTGTATGTCCTGCACGGCGATGGGGTCGACGCCGGCAAAGGGCTCGTCGAGCAGCAGGAACATGGGGTCGTTGGCCAAGGCACGGGCTATCTCGGTGCGGCGGCGTTCGCCGCCGCTGAGCTGTATGCCCTTGCTGCGGCGGATGTGCTGCAGGCGGAACTCGTCGAGGAGCGACTCGAGCTTGGCGCGCTGCTGGTCGCGGTCCAGGTCGCGGCGGAACTCGAGGATGGAGGCTATATTGTCCTCGACACTCATCTGCCGGAACACCGAGGCTTCCTGTGCCAGGTAGCCCACGCCGAACTGCGCGCGGCGATACTGGGGCATGCCGGTGATGGGGACGCGCCAGGGGCTGCCGTCGGCGGGGCATTCGGCTTTCTTCTCGCGGAAAATGGGGTGCTGGCGGTCGGCCTCGCAGGTGCTTTCCATGTAGACGCGCCCGTCGTTGGGCTTGATGATGCCCACCACCATATAGAAGGTGGTGGTCTTGCCGGCGCCGTTGGGACCGAGCAGACCCACTATCTCGCCCTGGCTGACAGAGACAGAGACCTGGTTGACGACGGTGCGCGAACGGTAGACCTTGACCACTTTATCGGTATAGAGTTTCATGACGGATGGATTTCACATACATATTTTAAAGCAACAGGAGGGGCCACAAAAGGCAAAAAACGGGACTGCAAGGGGGGCACCGAAGACCGACACACCACCCAGAGGGGCAATGAGGCTAGCTTTTTTTTCATCTACAACCGATTGCATCACAGTTGTTTCCGTATTTATATCACCTGTCGGCATGAAAAATATTTTGTCAGTATAGACTTTTTTTGTATCTTTGTAAAACTATAACGCACTAAGGCGACAAATATTGTTAGCAAGATGAAAGATTTACACACATACCTAAAAGAAATCTTCGGATTTGACAAATTCAAAGGCGACCAGGAAGCCATCATCCAGAGCCTGCTGGACGGCAACGACACCTTTGTCATCATGCCCACGGGAGGCGGCAAGAGCCTCTGCTACCAGCTGCCGGCCATGATACTGGAGGGCACCGCCATCGTGGTGTCGCCGCTGATAGCGCTGATGAAGAACCAGGTGGATGCCGTGCGCTACACCTCGGGGACCACCGATGTGGCCCACTTCCTCAACTCGTCGCTCTCGCGCGTGCAACAGAACGAAGTGAAAGACGACCTGATGCGGGGCGGCACCAAACTGCTGTATGTAGCCCCCGAGACCCTCTCGAAAGAGGAGACCATCGAGGTGCTGCGCCAGATACCCATCTCCTTCTTCGCCATCGACGAGGCACACTGCATCTCGGAGTGGGGCCACGATTTCCGCCCCGAGTACCGCCGACTGCGCGAAGCCATCAAAGCCATAGAGCCCAAGGTGCCCATACTCACCCTCACCGCCTCGGCCACACCCAAGGTGCAGCAGGACATAGTGAAGAACCTGGGCATGGAGCAAGCCAAGACCTTCATCAGCAGCTTCAACCGGCCCAACCTGTACTACGAGGTGCGCCCCAAGCCGACCGACAGCATGCAGCTGCACAAAGAAATCATCCGCTATATAAAAGAGAACCCCAACAAGAGCGGCATCATCTACTGCCTGACGCGCAAAAAGGTGGAGGACCTGGCCCAGCTGCTGGTAATCAACGGCATCAAGGCCCTGCCCTACCATGCGGGTCTGGACAACAAGGTGCGTGCCGAGAACCAAGACAAGTTCCTCACAGAAGAGATAGACGTCATCGTGGCCACCATCGCCTTCGGCATGGGCATCGACAAGCCCGATGTGCGCTTTGTGATACACTACGATATACCCAAGAGCATAGAAGGCTACTATCAAGAGACCGGCCGCGCGGGCCGCGACGGCGGCGAGGGTCGCTGCATAGCCTTCTACAGCGAACAGGACGTGGAGAAACTCTACAAATTCTTCTCGGACAAGAACGCCTCCGAGCAGGAGATGGCACGCCAGCTGGTGCAGGAGATGGTCTCCTACGCCGAGAGCTCGTCGTGCCGCCGGCTGAACATCCTGCGCTATTTCGGCGAAGACTACCATGAATCCTACTGCGGCAACTGCGACAACTGTCTGCACCCGCGCCCCCAGGTGGAGGCCAAAGAGGAGATGCAACTGGCGCTAGAGACCATTCTCGCCATGAAGCAAGCCTTCAAGCCGAAAGACATAGTGGATGTGCTCATGGGCCGCAAGAACACCAACACGCGTAGCTACCACCTGGATCGTCTGGAGCAGTTCGGTGCCGGCGACGACCGCGACGACCTATTCTGGAAGGCCGTCCTGCGGCAGGCGCAGTTCGAAGGGCTGGCACAGAAGGAGGTGGAGCAGTACGGCGTGCTGAAACTGACCCCCGCGGGCCACAAATTCATCAAGAACCCCTACGAGGTGCGTGTGGCCCCCGACCACGACTACACCGCCCAGTCAGAGGAGGAGGACGAGGAGATGCTGGCCAACGCCGGCGGTGCCTCGGCCGCTGGCGACGAAGCGCTCTACGTGCAGCTCAAGAGCCTGCGCCGCAGCATTGCCACCCGCGAGCGCATTCCCGCCTACGCCATCTTCGAAGACACCTCGCTCAAGGACATGACACTGCAATACCCCTGCACAGTAGAGGAGCTGTCGCACTGCTCGGGCGTCGGCATTGCCAAGGCACAGAAACATGGAGGCCCCTTCATAGAGCTCATCAAGCAATACGTGGAGGACAACGACATAGAGCGCCCGCAGGACATCGTCATCCGCTCGGCAGCCAACCACTCCGCCAACAAGGTGTATATCATCCAGAACATCGACCGCCGCAAGAGCCTGGAAGACATAGCCGCCGGCAAGGGCATGACGATGGATGAACTGCTGACCGAGATGGAGCACATCATCAGCAGTGGCACCAAGCTCAACATAGACTACCACATCGACGAGCAGATAGAGACCGAGCACCAGGAGGTGCTGATGGACTACTGGCGCGAGTCGGAGAGCGGTTCGCTGCAGGAAGCCTACGAGGAATTCTCCGACGACCCAGACTACACCGAGGAGGAGATACGCCTCATGCGCATCAAATTCCTCGCCGATGTGGGGCATTAACAGCCATCCCGACACATAGCATACATGCGACATATAGCACATATCCCTCTCTTGTTCATGCTGCTCATGCTGGCAGGAGGGGGATTTTGCCGCGCGCAGGATGTCGTCCTCCTGGAGAACCATCAGTGGATTCATGTCTACAACTGCCGCGTGAATTCCGGGCGGATAGTCTACAGCGACCCCTCCATCACCGACACCATCATCGACACCCGAGTCGACATTCACGGCTATGGACAGCCCATACAAGTCAGCATCACCTGCTTCTATCAGACTGCCGACGATTCGGCCGAGCACAGGATAAGCATCTCCCAATCGACCTATCCTTCCCTTCTGGTGAATCAGGAAATACCCGATTACGGCACCATTTTCAATGCCACCACCAATGGCGGTGATGCCACCATCCAGATTGGCTGCCGGTCGGACAGCGTACAATCCATCAGCATCGACATCAGTTGGAGCACGGCCTCCACCACTCCCATGTGCAACACCAACAGCGCTTCCTTCCACATCGGCCGTCTCACCCACAACTCGGCCACCGTGGTATGGAACTCCGGCGGCCAGTCTTCGGAGATTGTACTCAACGGCAACCATTTCTATGGCTGGAGCGATTCAATCCATATCACAGGGCTGGAGCCCAACACCATCTACACTGTCGACGCCTGTGCGCAGAGCGACAGCGACAAACCCTGCTGCCACACCTCCCTCACCTTCATCACCAATCCCGAACCCATCATCGGCTGTCCCGACCTGACCGATTTGCAAGCCTATTATGTGCGTGGCACCTATGGCGGGGCAGGCAATCCTTACGCCAATATCGGCATCATCGACACAGGCTACACCCCGTTCTTCTACCGGCACCATGTCTGCACCGACACCAACGAGCGCGACCCCCGCACGGGCAACCAATTGCGCACCGTCTATCCCGGCGCCGCCAGCTCGGTGCGGCTGGGCAACCCGCGGCCGTTCGCCCAGGGCGAGGCTCTGGCCTACAGCCTCCACATCGACACATCCTACTACAGCCTGCTCCTGCTCCACTACGCTGCGGTGCTCGAAAATCCAGGTCATTCCAGCAGCCGGCAGCCCCGATTCAGACTAGAAATAGTGGATGCCAACCAGCAGCTGATCGACCCCGTCTGCGGCGTAGCCGACTTCTATGCCAGCAGCGACCTCGGCTGGAACAGCTATGAATACGCACTATGGAAGGACTGGACCACCGTCGGCTTCGATCTCAGCCCCTATCACGGGCAGGATGTATTCCTGCGCTTCACCACCCGCGACTGCACTCTGGGCGAACACTTCGGCTATGCCTATTTCTGCGCCGAATGCCGTCTCAACTCCTCCACCGCCATGTATTGCGGCTCGGCCGACAGCAACACCATCATCGCCCCCGAGGGGTTCAACTACCTCTGGTACTTCCACGACACGGCCGACGTCTACTCCACCGAACGCGTCGTCCACTTCGGCAACGAGGACGAGCTGCTCCACTGCCGCCTCATCTCCACGGAGAACCCCCGCTGCTGGGTCACCCTCAACACCTATGCCGGCCACCGCTGGCCCCTGGCCATCATCGACACTGTGCGCTCCGAATCGGCCGGCTGCGCCCGTCGCCGCGTCTACTTTGCCAACCGCAGCACCATCGTCAACGACAGCGGCGCCTATACCGGCGAACCCTGCGAGACGGCCGAATGGTTCTTCGGCGACAACTACTACTCGTCCCGCTACTCCACCGATCACGTCTACTACACCCCCGGCGACTACACCGTCACCCTCATCGTCGGCATCGCCGGCAACCAGTGCCGCGACACTGCCACCTTCAATATCACCATCCCCGACTATTATATCCCCGCCCTCTACGACACCGTCGCCTGCGACTCGATGTATGTCGAAGGCCGCTGGTACCACCACGACACCCTAGGCCCCTCGTGGCGCGTCAGCGACTACGACAACTGCGACACCCTCTACACCCTCAACATGCACATCATCGAACCCGTGCATACCCTGTTGCCCATCGACACCTTCTGCTATCTCGACACCTACCATTGGCGCGGACAGAATGCCGGCGGCGCCGACACCATCACCAGCGCGGTCCACTATCTGCTGGTCGACACCCTCACCGCGGCCAGCGGCTGCGACTCGCTCGTCATGCAGCCCCTCACCCAACTGCCCCCGCCACCCCTAGAGATTGAGCCCAAGCCCGACTGCGCCCACAAATCGTACACACTGCGCGCCGTCACCGACCTACCCTATCTGCACTGGAGCGCCGAGCCCCACGACCCGCACCTCGACGGGCACGAGTCGGACAGCATAGTCCACGTCACCCCCTCGGCCTTCACCATCTACACCCTGCTGGCCGACACCACTGCCGACTTCCCCTGTCCGGCCCACACCTCCTCGGCGCTGAGGCCCGTCATCTTCCCGTCGGCCCAGCTCTTCGTCAACCCCGAAGTGCTCTCCTACGAGCAACCCACCCTCACGGCCCACGACCGCAACCGCATCTACACCGACCGGCACTGGGACCTCGTGATGCATCCGGGTGCCGACACGCTCCATCTCTCCGAGACAGGCTCCACCATCGTCTACAACGCCTCCGACCCCGGCCTCGACAGCCTCACCGTAGTGCTCAGCGTCAGCAACGAATACTGCCACGACACCGCCCGTCGCACCGTCCCCTTCGCCCGCGTCCTCTTCTGGGCCCCCAACACCTTCACCCCCGGCGAGGCCACCAACAGCCGCTTCGTCATCAGCCACACCGATATGCTGCAGGCCGAGCTGAGCATCTACAACCGGCAGGGGCTGCTACTCTACCGTACCACCGACCTCGACAGCGGCTGGGACGGACGCACCAGCGACGGCACACCCTGCCCACAGGCGGCCTACGTTTGGCACCTGCGCTACCGCGACCTGCTCTATCCCGACAACTGGCAGACCGCCACCGGCACCGTCACCCTCCTGCGCTGAATTTAACGACTGGTGAATAGCGATACCCACTGAACACTGAACACCGAACACTGAACACTGAACACAGCACACTGCATGAAGTTCAAGTACATATTGTCGATATTGCCCATCCTCCTGCTGGCCAGCATCCCCAGCCGGGCCCAGAGCGACATCGACTATATGCAGAACTACGACACACTCCGCATCTACAACTGCCGTGGCAATTCCGGCGCCCTGACAGTCACCGACCAGCCTTTCTTCGAAGAATTCGACAGCTGGGCCATCATCTACGGCACCGGACAACCCACGCTGCTGCAATACAGCATAAGCGAATCCGCCGGCAATGGCTGCCAGACCGACATCATCTGCTCCGACACCACCATCCACCACGACGGCAACGTGGCGCCCACCTCCTTCACCACCCACAGCGACACCATAAAGCTCCATTTCCATCGGGATGTGGGTACCAACGGACAACTTGCCATGAACTGGTCGAGCCCGCAACCCGTCAGCTGCGACTACGCCCCGTATGTGCAGATAATCAGTTTTTCTACCGACAGTGTACACTTCCGCTGGAGCGACGCAAGCTTGAGCATCGACACCGTGCTGGTCAGCTGCGGCCCTATACGCGACATGCCGACCGCCGCCCACGACATACACCTCGGGGGACTCGCGCCCGGCACCAAATACCAGCTGCAGGTCCGCTCGCTGGCCGACAGCCTCAATCCCTGCTGCGCCACCCGTCTCGCCTTCCGCACCGACATCCTTCCCGGCGAGGGCATGCCCGACATGCAGGACCTCGAAAGCTACTACTGCCAGTGCTACTACGGCACCTTCGTCAATCCCTACCAGCACGAGCAATACAAACCGGGACGCCACACGCTGCTGACCAACACCAGCGCACGCGACCCAGCCACCGGCAACCAGCTGCGCACCGTCTGCCCCGGCACCTCCTGCTCGGTGCGCCTCGGCAACAGTAGGGCCGGTGCCGAGGCCGAAGCCATCGCCTACAAACTGCGGGTCGACACACTCCTCTACTCGCTCCTGCTGCTGCGCTACGCCGCCGTGCTCCAGAACCCGAACCATGCGCCCGCCGGTCAGCCACGCTTCCGCTTCGAGATACTGGACTCCAACCACACCGTCATCGACCCCCAATGCGGCATGGCCGACTTCATCTCCAGCGCATCGCTGGGCTGGAACAATGCCGACAACGAAGTACTTTGGAAAGACTGGACCACCGTCGGATTCGACCTTGCGCCCTACCACGGCCAGACCATCCTGCTCCGCTTCACCACCTACGACTGCAGCGCCGGCGGCCACTTCGGCTATGCCTACTTCAACGCCGAGTGCATACCCAAGAGCGTAGCCTCCGAAAGCTGCGGCATCGTCGACTCCAACTCCGTCACTGCGCCCGACGGATTCCACTACACCTGGTACACCCAATCGCCCTCTGCGCCGCTCTCCACCCAGCAGTGCTACACCTTCAGCACCCTCGACGCCTACGTCTACTGCCGCCTCACCTCGGTCGAGAACAGCCATTGCTACGTCACCATGAGCACCTACACCGGCAACCGCCTGCCCCGAGCCGTGGCCGACACGCTGTCGGTCAGCCTCTCCATTCCCGACTGCCAAGGCTACAACGTCCGCTTCATAGACCGCAGCATCATCGTCAACAGCTTGGGCCATCCCACCGGCGAAAACGTCGAGGCACGCCGCTGGTACTTCGACGACGGCGACAGCTCCACCCTCGCCGCGCCCACCCACCACTTCGCCGACACAGGCCAGCACCAGGTGACCCTCGTGGCCAGCGTAGCCGGCGACCTCTGCACCGACACGGCCGTGCTCCTCGTCCACGCGCCGCCCCCGCCGCACCTCGTCCCCCACGACCGGCCCGTCGACGCCTGCGACTCCTTCCTCGTCGGCGACCGCTACTACACGAGCGACACCACAGTAGACTACCTCCAGTCACGGCCCGGCAGTTGCGACTCGCTGCTCCGCTACCACCTGCACATCCAGCCCGGCAGCCGCACCGCCCTGCAGGCCGACACCTTCTGCTACAGCGCCCCCTACACCTGGCACGGACTGTCGGCGGGCACCACCGGCACCACCGACACGCTACACTTCACCCTGGCCGACACGCTGGCCAGCGCCAACGGCTGCGACTCCATCGTCAGCCTGCCCCTGGTGCAGTTGCCTCGCCTGCCGGTAGCCATCGACCGCACCAGCGACTGCGGCAACAAGTCATACCGCCTCGCGGCCCGCACCGCGCTGCCCTACCTGCGATGGAGCTCCATGCCCGACGACAGCCTGCTCGACGGGCACCGCACAGACAGCGTCGTCTACGTCAGGCCCGGCACCGTCAGCCAATACAGCCTCAGCGCCGACCACCGCCCCACCCCCTTCTGCCCCTCGCACGACACCGTGACCCTGCTGCCCGTCGGCTTCCCCCACGCCCGCCTCGAGGTGCGCCCCGAAGCCGTGGACGCCGACCGCCCCATGCTGATAGCCTACGACATCAGCCACGAGGACGGACCGCGCGCCTGGCGGCTCCTCCCCTACCCCGACGGCACAGACACCCTCTTCCTGACCGACACCGCCGGCACGCTGCGCCACCCGCTGACCGCCCCCATGCCGGACAGCCTGCAGGTAATACTCTGCATCAGCAACGACATATGCCACGACACCGCCCGCCGCACCGTGCCCGTGCTGCGCCAGCTCGTATGGGCCCCCAACGTGTTCACCCCCGGCGAGGACGCCAACAACCGCTTCACTATCAGCGGCACCGGCCTGCTCGAAGCCGAGCTCAGCATCTACAACCGCTGGGGCCTGCTCCTGTACCGCACCGCCGACCCGGCCCACGGATGGGACGGCACCTGCGAGGGGCACCCCTGCCCCCAGGCCGCCTACGTGTGGCACCTCCGCTTCCGCTCCGCCACCCATCCCGACAACTGGCAGACCGCCACCGGCACCGTCACCCTGCTGCGCTGAACGCCCGCCGCCCTCGCAGCAGGATTGTGCTAATCCGGCACCCGCCAACCCGACCACATCAGCCCCCCGACCGCATCGACCGAGGGGCTTTTTCTATTTAACATAACCGCAAAACACCCACTCGCAAACCCCTCAGCCTGAGGTCAAAGCAGTACCATCTCCTACTCATCTCCTACTCTACCCCTACTCTTCGCCTACTAAAAGCCTAATTTTGTAGGAGATAAGTAGTACATGACTGGGTGTTAATAAATGTTAAATACGGAGAATGTAGCTTGTCGACCCCACGGCGGTGGCGGGGCGGTGGCGGCGGGGTGGGCAGCAGGATTGTCCAGATTCGGAAGCCGACGGGGCGGCGTCGGCGGGGCGGTTTTTTCGCCAATGGGCAAAAAGATTGTCGCGCAATCAAATTATTTATGTACATTTGCAGAATAAATACATGGAGTATGAAATGCAATAAGATACTGTCAATCATAATGCTGGCGCTGTTTTGCGCACCGCTGTCGGCCCAGGTGGCCGACTCGGTGGATGTGCTGGACTACGACCTGAGTGTGGATTTGAGCCAGGGGCGCCCCTTTGCGGGCGACGTCACGCTGACGGTGCGGCTGGCGGGTCCCTGCCAACAGCTGGCGCTGAGCCTGCGCGGCACGGCGGATTCGGTGTGGGTGGACGGCGTGCGGTTGGCCGAGGCCGACCTGGCGGCTCTGCCGCTGGCGGGCCATGCGGCGGGCGACACGCTGACGGTGCGCGTGTGCTACCGCGGCCAGGGCTACGTGGAGAGCTATGGCTGGGGCGGATTCCACTTCGACAACGACATGAGCTACAACCTGGGTGTGGGCTTCAACGTGGACCCGCACGTCATGGGCAGCGCGCTGCTGCCCTGCCGCGACAACTTCCACGACAAGGCCACCTACACACTGCGGGTGCACACCCGGCAGGGCTGGACGGCGCAGTGCGGCGGCGAGCTGGTGAGCCGCACGCCGCAGGACGACGGCACCGAGCGGTCCGTGTGGCGCATCGCCCAGCCGGTGCCCACCTATCTGGTGAGCGTCAGCCAGGCCGTCTGGCACCGCATGGAGCGCACCGTGCCGGGCCTCTACGGCGACTACCCCCTCACCCTGGGCTACACCACGCAGAACAGCACCCTCGTCAGGCGCGCCTTCGCCAACCTGGATTCGGTGGTGCCCATGTATGAACGCTGCCTCGGCCCCTACCGCTGGGGGCGCATCGGATACATAGCCACGCAGATGGGCTCGATGGAGCACGTGAACAATATAGCCCTCGACCTGCGATTCATGACCTCGACCGCCGAGCGGGCCCAGATGACGATAGCCCACGAGCTGGGGCACGCCTGGTTTGGCAATCTGGTGACCTGCGCCGGCGAGGAGGACATGTGGATCAACGAGGGCGGAGCCTCCTTCTGCAGCGAGCTGGCTATGGAGGCCATCAGCGGCCGCGCCGCGGCCGCCGCCTACTACCAGACCAACCTGGAGGCCGTGTTGCGGCAGGCCCACCTGACCGACGGCGGCTACCGCCCGCTGAGCCCCATGCCGCACGACTACACCTACGGCTCCACCACCTACGACAAGGGGGCGCTGGTGTGGCACTCGCTGCGCGGATGGCTGGGCGACTCGACCTTCTATGCCGCCATGCAACGGCTGATGCTGAACAAGGCTTTCGGCAACTGCGCGGCCGCCGAGCTGCGCGACTCGCTGAGCCTCTACAGCGGCCGCGACCTCACGGACTTCTTCCGCTTCCACGTCTTCCAGCCTGGTTTTGCGGACTATTATGTGAATATCGACACCACCGGCTGCCGCGACGATGTGGTGGGTGTCGTCCTGCGCCAGCAGGGTGTGGGCACCGACAGTGTGGCACCCCACAGCCGTGTGCCGCTCACCTTCTTCTCGGCCACGGGCGACACGGCGCGCCGCGTGGCGGAATTCTGGGGCGCGTCGACGGTGGAGAACTTTGTGCTGCCGTTCCATGCGCAATGGGTCGTTATGGACTACGACATGGAACTCTCCGACGCCTCCACGCTGGCTGTGTTCAGCCACCAGGGGTCGACGCCGTCCAAGGTGGCCCACATGCTGCTGACCCCCACGCCCGCCGCGGGCACCACCGTGGCGGTGGAACACCACTGGGGCCACCCGTGGAACGTGGACGGCACGCCGGGCGTGGTGCGCACCGCACAGCGCTACTGGATAGTGCGCGGCACACACAAGCGCTTCGAGGGCATGAAAGGCTCCTTCCGCTATGTGCGCGACGGCAACGAGGCCAGCAACTACGCCCACCTGGACCCGGGTCTCTTCGCCAACCAGTCGGAACTGGACTCGCTGGTGTTGCTCTACCGGCCGGGCCAGGACTATGAGTGGCGCGCCGTATCGCGCCAGCGCTCCGGCACGGTCGACGAAGGCTACCTGGTCATGGACAACCTGGCCGCGGGCGAATACACGCTGGCTGTGGCCGACCCGGCGGTGCTGGCCATCGACGCACCCGCGACGACCGCCGCCCCCACCCTCTTTCCCAACCCCGTGGCCCAGGGCGAGGCCCTGACCCTCGAGGTGCCCACCGACGAAGCCTTCACCGTGCGCATTTTCGATGCCGCCGGCCGCCGCGTGTGGCAGCGCCGCGGATGCCGCTCGGGGCAGAATATCAGTCCACGGCTGGCTTCGGGAACTTATTTGGTGCAGATTGAAAATAAATTCGTATCTTTGCAGTCGAAATTGATAGTACTATGAACAAGATAAAAGTCATCCTGACCCTGGCACTGACGGCCCTCACGCTGGGCGCCTCGGCACAGTATTCGCAACTGGGCAAGAAAAACGAGTTCATGCTGAAACTCGAACTCGGCTATTCGCCCTTCATGAGCAACACCGGAGTGGCCGGCGAACACGGCTACTACATCTACAGATTCCATAGCGCCGCTGGACTGAACGCGATGGCGGGCGTCAACCTGAGCCAGGACTGGTTCATTGGCGGCGGCGTGGGATTCAACTATTACCACAATCTGCAGCAGGCCGAGGCGGCGCCCATGATGGGCGTGAACCTCTTTGCCGACGTCGACTTCCGTCCGCTATGGCAGGGCCTGATGGGATTGGACTACCAGCCGGCCACCATCAAGTGGGCGCCGATGGTGGGTGTGCGCGCCGGCATGAGCATGCTGCTGGACCAGCCCGACTACGGCTCGCCCATCACACCGATGGTCGAACTCTACGGCGGCGTCAACTGGTTCTACCTGCATGGCCTGCGCAACATGGGCCACAACTGGCATGCCCTCTACGCCACCATCGGCGTGGCCTATCTGCAGCAAGCCCTCTTTCTGCCCATCCGCATAGGCTGGCGCTGGTAAAAGAGCCTGAACACTGAACACTAAACACTAAACACTGAACACCGAACACTGAACACCGAACCCCGACCTCCATGCAAAGCACACGGCAAAACAAAATCTGTCGACTGATACAACAAGACATGGGCGACATCTTCCTGCGTGAGATGAAGTCCACGCTGGGTCCCTCGCTAATCACCGTGACGGGCGTGCGCATCACGTCAGACCTCTCGATAGCGCGCATCTACGTGAGCATCATGCCCCTGGGCGGCGCCGCCACCGACAGCCTGCTGGCGCAGATACGCGAGCTGACGCCCGACCTGCGGCGCCGCCTCGGCCTGCGCGAGGGCAAGCAGCTGCGCATCATACCGCAGCTGGAGTTCTATCTGGACGACACACTGGACTATATGGACAATATCAACCGCCTGCTGAAACAGTGAGACTGGAACACCGCATCGCCCTGCGCTACCTCTTCGGCCGCCGCCAGCGGTCGGTAGTGACGGTGATATCGTGGATATCGCTGGTAGGGCTGCTGGTGAGCACGGCGGCGCTGATTATGGTGCTGTCGGTCTACAACGGTATCGGCGAGCTGACCAAGGGCCTCTTCGGCACCTTCGACCCCGAGCTGGTGATAGAGCCGCGCGAAGGCAAGACCTTCCACACCGACGCCCTCGACATGCAGGCCCTGCGCTCCACGCCGGGTGTGCGGGAGGTATCGCAGATAGTCAACGAGACAGCCTGGCTCACCTACGGCAGCAACCAGGCCATCGTGCGCCTGCGCGGCGTGGACAGCGTCTACCATCGCGTCACTGGCTTCGACACACTCCTCTACGACGGCGAATACCGCCTGCACGACGACGGCATCAACTATCTGCTAGTGGGCGGCGAGATATACTACACACTGGCCATGCGCCCCCATGCAGGCCACGCGGCCGCCGTGCACATACCCAAGCGCGGCACCGCCAGTATGGGTTTCACACTCGACCAAGCCTTCAACACTGGCTATGCCTATCCCGCCGGCTACTTCTTCATCCAGCAGGATATTGACCGCGAATATGTGGTGAGCGATATCGACTTTGTGCGCCAGCTGATGGACTATGCCCCCGACGAGGTGAGCGCCCTGGCGCTGCGTTTGGAACCCGGCACCAGCGTGCAGCGGGTGAAGAAGAGCCTGCGCGCCCAGACCTCCATACTCGACGCCCGACTGACTGTCAAGGACCGCTACGACCAGCAGCCGCTCTACTTCAAGATATTCCGCACCGAACGGCTGGGTATCTACCTCATCCTCTCGCTTATTGTGCTCATCTCCACCCTCTCGCTGGTGGCGTCGCTCTCGTTGCTTATCATCAACAAGAGCCGCGACATCTTCATCCTGCAGAGCATGGGCATGACCCGCCAGCAGCTGCGCCGAACCTTCCGCGCCGAGGGACTGCTCATCTGCACCGTGGCCGTCGTGGCGGGACTCGCCATCGGATTTGTCGTCTGCTGGCTTCAGCAGCAGTTTGGCATCATCCGTATGGGCGACGGCAACTTCGTTGTCAGCACCTTCCCCGTGGCCATGCGCGGGGTGGACTTCCTCGCCACCTTCCTCCTGGTCATGGCCATCAGCACCGCTTCAGTAACCCTCACCGTACACCGAGCCAAGATATGAACACGAAACACCACCGCCGAACACTGCTCCTGCTGCTGGCTGCCACACTGCTCTGTGCGGCATGCAGCTCGAACGAACACATGTATCGCCACAACCGCAGCCACTGCGACTGCCCCACGTTTTGACCGACGCCGAGAAATATCGTCGCATACTGGCAAACCATCTGCCGGGCGAGGCTGTGGAATGGGTCTACGGCTACCTCAACCGTCACCGCGTACACTTCCATATCACGCGCCAGCGCACCAGCAAACTGGGCGATTACCGCTGGCCCCAGCCGCGGCACGACTACCACGAAATAAGTGTCAACGGCGACCTCAACCCCTACCGCTTCCTGCTGGTGTTCCTGCACGAGGCGGCCCATCTGGAGACCCACCTCAAGTACACCCATGTGCCACCCCACGGCCACGAGTGGCAAGGCGAGTACGCCCGCCTCATAGCCGACCACACCAATCTGTTCCCGCCCGAGGTGCAACCTCTGCTGCTACGGCTGGTGACGCGCATTCCGCTCAGCCGCACCTTAATGAAAGAGGTGGAGAAACAGCTGCACCACTACGACGCAGACTATGACCCCAGCGCGCACCTCACCCTCGACGACCTGCCTGCCGGCACGCACTTTCGCCTGAAGAGCAACCCCACTCTGGAACTGGCAAGCGTGGAGCACCGCCGCACCCGCTGGCTGTGCGTCGTCCCCGGCACCCGCCGTTTTTACACCGTCAGCGGAACCGCCGAGGTGATTCCTGCTGCAGAATAGCCTCCACCGCACCTCGCTTTTGCACGGGTTCATATTTTTTTTGTATCTTTGCACCGCTAAAACATAAGGACTATGCACTGGATAATACTCATTATTGCAGGCTTCTGCGAAGTGGGCTTTGCCTTCTGCCTGGGCAAAGCAAAGGGGCTAGACGGACTGCCCTACTGGGAATGGATGGGCGGATTTGTGGTGTTCTATATCCTCAGCGCCGTGCTGCTGGCCAAGGCCACCGAGGCGCTCCCCATCGGCACCGCGTATCCCGTGTGGACCGGCATCGGCGCGCTGGGCTCCGTGCTGCTGGGCATCTTCGTCTTCCACGAGCCCGCCACCTTCTGGCGCATCTTTTTCATCACCACGCTGGTCATCTCTATCGTGGGGCTGAAAATGCTTTCTACCGAATAGACTGCATTTTTTCTCTCCGTATCGACTTTTTTTTGTATCTTTGACCTGCATTAACAGATGCTTACATTCTAGTAAAAAGATAATAATCAAACATATAAAAGGAATATGAAGATATTAGTTTTGAACTGCGGAAGTTCGTCGATCAAGTACCAGCTGGTCGACATGGCCAACAATGCACAGGTGATGGCCAAGGGTCTGCTGGAGCGTATCGGCCTCGAAATGGGTGAGTTCACCCACAAGTGGAACGGCCAAAAGCACTACGAGCAGCTGCCTATCCCCGACCACACGGCGGGCATCAAGATTGTTCTCAATGCACTGATCGACCCCCAGATGGGTGTCATCAAAGACTTCAAGGAAATTGGAGCCGTAGGCAACCGCGTGGCCCACGGCGGCGAGACCTTCGACAAGAGTGTCGTCGTCACCGACGAGGTAATCGAGAAAATCAAGGCTCTGACGCCGCTGGCACCGCTGCACACCCCCGGCAACCTGGCCGGCATCTACGCCATGCGCGAGGTGTTGCCCGGCGTGCCTCAGGTGGCCGTGTTCGACACCGCTTTCCACAGCACCCTGCCTCCGAAGAGCTACCTCTACGGCGTGCCCTACGAGTACTATGAGAAGTACGGCGTGCGCCGCTACGGCTTCCACGGCACCAGCCATAAGTTCGTCGCCGAAAAGGCCGCCAAGATGATCGGCCGCGACTGGCACGACCTGAAGATTATCTCCTGCCACCTCGGCAGCGGCGCCTCCATCTGCGCCATTGACCACGGCAAGAGCTTCGACACCACGATGGGCATGACCCCACTGGAGGGCCTCATCATGGGCAGCCGCCCCGGCGATGTCGACCCCGGCGTCATCGAGTTCATCATCAAGAAGGAAATTGTCGAGAACGGCAAGGACTGGAAGGACATCACCAAGATACTGAACAAGCAGAGCGGCCTGGTGGGCATCAGCGGCGGAAAGCAGGACATGCGCGACATCCGCGCGGGTCGCGACGCCGGCGACGTGCGCGCCACCTACGCCTTCGACATGTTCGCCCAGCGCGTCAAACGCTACATCGGCGGCTACATGGCCGAGATGGGCGGCTGCGACCTGCTCCTCTTCACCGGTGGCATCGGCGAGAACGCCTGGTTCATGCGCCGTCCCATCCTGGAGAACATGGAGTGCCTCGGCATCCAGGTGGACTTCAGCAAGAACGACAATGTGATGGGCGAGGACATCATACTCAGCACCCCCGAGTCGAAGATGGCCGTCGTCGTGGTCACCACCGACGAGGAGTACGTCATCGCCAGCGACACCTACGCATTGGTGAAATAAATAGTTGACCGTTAGTAGTGGGTAGTGGGTAGCGCATGTGCACAAAGGCTACCGCTACCCACTTTCCTTACCATAAAGCAAATACCTCATGGAAGGCCTCATCGAAGTACCCGACAATCCGCAGGTAGACAAGGGTGGGAATCTCTGGAAGACGCTTCTGCTCACCTTCCTCGGCACCACGATGTCTATCCTCCTCACCTTTGGCACCTCAACCCTCGTTCAGCAGCATCGCCGCATGCAGGACCGCAAGATGACGGTCCTGATGGTGATGGGTAGCGTTGAGAAATTTGCCCAGAAACTGGATGAGAGAGCCGAAAACCTGGAGCGGAGCGACACCATGGCCACCTATCTGCTGAACATCCCGGCCGACTCGCTTGAAAGCCCTGGCTACCAAAGCAACATCAAGCTTATCGGTGTTCCCTTGGGGATAGCCTACGACAAGACCGCCGAGATGGTCTTCATCAACAATACGGCGTCATGGAGCAGCACCAAATATTTCAACTTCATCAACTGGGCAGGCGTGTGCTTCTACAACATGAAGGAGATAGAGGACAAACACAACTCCTATATTGCAGAATTCGATGCGGCATTGGACGATATCTGGGACCATCCCGAGCTCCATCCCGGCACCTCGATGAAAGCCAAATTCCTACGCGACAAGAAGTATCGCGAGCTGCTCGAGGGGATACATAACAAAGCCGCCTATTATCGATACCTCGCAGCCAAGATGCGGGATCACAACCGCGTAAGCATGGAGATGATGGATGTCAGCGAAGAGAAGTTGATGAAGTTTGTGGAGGACAATGAAGCCGTATCCCGCATGAAGAATACGACTAGGTCACTGCAGCAGTACATCACCCCACCCCTCGACATCGACAGCCTCCCTGCCTTGGAGGATTGGATGGGAGAGTGACCTTATGCGGAAGGGGATTCCCCTGTTCACACGCTTGACACAGACAATCAAGAAAGGGTAAAACACCAGTAAGAACTATGAAGCGAATCGTACTTATCACACTGACCGTGGTCTCGCTCATGGCCTACGCCCAGTATCAGCTGCCCAAGAGTGCTGCCAGCAGCGACAACTACAACTACACCCAGCGCTCCAACGCCGACCACAGCCTCGCCTTCACTGGTACGCCAGACTCGATGTATGTGTGGGTGAGCTACTATGCCGCCAGCGGAAGCTCGCAGGGTCAGGTGTCGGCCATCTCGGCCTGCGAGAGGCCGTCGAGGTAGAGGAGGGTGACGGCTTTGTCGGCGTCCCACCCAGAGGTTGCAGACGATGTCCTGGTAGAGGTCGCGCACATTGTCGGGCTGGCGGTCGGTAAAGGCTATGCAGACCTTGTAGATCAGCCGGTCGTTGCGTCGCAGCTGCCGGAGGAATTCGTCCTGTTCGCCGTTGTGTTCCATGATGCGTTGGTTGTTGGTGTTCTGCTATGTTAGACGCAGAGGGGGCGGAAATATAACACCGTCGTCGAAAAAAACAGTATTTCCGCCCTGCGACAGCAACCGCCGTCAGGATGAGGTGGAGGTCATGCTTTTTCCACCCCTCCGGAGCGCGACAGACGGCCCGGAGTTTCATCCCCATTTACGACCCATCCCCTCCGTGTCATGTCCGTGTCCGGTCCGTGTCCCCTCCGTGTCATGTCCGTGTCCGGTCCGTGTCCCCTCCGACTGGAATCGGCGATGATACGGTCCCGACAGGGACGTCACAGAGGCCATTGCCACCGTCGGCCGGTCGCCCGGCCGACAGGGCTGCCGCATAGGGGGACTGGCGGGGTCGCGTCATCTTTGCAGCTCCGGACATTTCTCAAGGAGGACTATAGTCTCGACGTCGTCGTATTGGCTGCCATCGAATGCCTGCAGGTAGCGGTGGTGGGTGCGGGTGGGCATGGCGGCATCCTCGTCGGTGGGGAGGTCCTCGGGGCGGTCGTCGCACTCGATGAGCAGCAGTTCATGCTTCGGGCATACCGCCACGCGGAGGTTGTCCACATGCTCCTTGTCGAGGTACCAGCCGAACTGGATGCCTGTCAGCCGCCGCTCCACCAGTCCGTCGCGCTCGTAGAGCACATAGCCGTACCAGAAATCGCTCCGCACGAGGTAGTGATTGTCGATGTCGACGACCTTGGCTTCGGGCAGGGCGTTGAAGAGGGATGTGGTGCTGCCTATGATGGCGGCGACCATCATGCCCTCCAGGCCGATCAGGAGGTAGAACGCCCATCCGGCTATTCGCATGAGCGGCGGCTGGCGGTGCAGCAGGGTGTAGAATCCTATGGCCGTCAGCACCATCGTGGCCGCCACGGCGACCCAGTAGAGGATGATGTCGACCTGTCCCACGAGGTGTGCCCCCCAGGGCAGCAGCAGCCTTACGGCCACTGCTGCCACCCAGAGCACGGCGACGACGATAGCGGAGACGATGAGTGTGCGTCGCATGGCGGTGCTATTCTTTACTGTTGTACCAGTCGATACGCCGCGAGGCCGCCATAGCCACCGCCAGCAGGGCGAAGAGTCCCACGCTGCCCACCAGCAGGGCATAGCTCTCGATCTGCAGCAGGATGTAGATGAAGGCGTAGAGCGCCGCCAGCAGGCCGCCGATGACGAGGCCCACCTTGCAGTCGCGCATGATGGCGCCGAGGTAGACGCCCAGCAGGCCCGCCGTCATGGCCGAGGCGATAAGGTAGGCGACGAGGAACGACAGATGCTCCGAGAAGGAGAGCAGCAGTGTGTAGAACAGCATGACGGCGATGCCGATGAGCAGATACTGCACGGGATGGATGGGGCGCTCGCGGCGCACCTCGACGAAGAAGACCACCGCAAAGGTGAGCAGCACCACGAGGAAGGCATACTTCGAGGCGCGGTCGTTCTGCTGGTACTGCATCACGGGCTGCCGCAGCTGCACACCGAAGCTGTCGCTGTCGCTACTGTACCATTTGCCTTTGGGCACCACCTGCGAGAAGCTGCGGTTGATGGCCAGCACGCGCCACTGCGCGTCGAAGCCCTCGGAGGTCACCGTGCGCTCCACGGGCAGGAAGTTGCCGTCGAACGAGGGGGTGGGACAGTTGGAGTGCATCTGCACCGACGTGGTGTTGCCCGCAGGCACAAAGTCCAGAGCGTTGGAACCACGCAGCGGCAGGCGTATCTCGAACGGGAGAGCAAAACCCAGCAGCAAGGTGCTGACGTCGGCGCGCCACAGCAGTCGCGACCCCTCGAAGGTGATTTCCTGCGCCGTGAGGGTACGGCCTCCAACGGTGACAGACGGATTGTCGGTAAGACCCTTGAGAGAGCTGAGTTCCAGGGCCATCTGCCAACAGTTGCGCTCCAGCAGGGTCCGCTGCTCGTCGGTGAGTGTCGGCGGCAGCAGGAAGGTGCCGCTGAGGACGATGTCGGCGTCGTAGACCGTGAAGTCGTAGATGCCGCGGTTGAGGTTGCGTGTGTTCACCTCGGCCTTGATGTCCAGCTGGTCGGGCAGCAGCGAGAACGACTGCTCGTCCTTCTGCGTGTACACCTTGATGGCGGGCCCCTTCACCGACTGTTCCATGCCCCATTTCTCGCACACCTCGCTCTCGGCACCGGAGGCGGTGGTGCTGCGCTCGCTGATGAGCGACCGGATGAACACCCACGGGATGAGCAGCAGAATGCAGAGTCCGACGATGATGGCCAGCTTGATGCCGATGCGCCCGCGGCGCGAATCCATGTTGTTTCTTTCGATTGTTTCCATAATGATTATATTTAAATAGTACTTTGTATTTCAAAGTTAAATTGTAAAAAAAAATATAACATTCCGTCACTTCTGTTCCTTGACGAACTGCTCGAGGGCGGCGAGATGCTCTTTGAAAGCCTCACGCCCCTGCAGGGTGGCACGGTAGGTGGTGTTGGGCTTGCGGCCCACGAAGCGCTTCTCGCAGACGATGTAGCCCAGTTCCTCGAGGGCGCGGGTGTGACTGGCCAGGTTGCCGTCGGTGAGTTCCAGCCACTGCTTGAGGGTGGTGAAGTCGACCGTGTCGTTGACCATCAGCACCGACATGATGCCCAGTCGCGCCCGGTTCTCGAACGCTTTGTTGAATCCTATGAGCGTCACCTTCATCCGCGGCGTTTTTTGACGATGAGCAGCAGACCGAACACCACGTGCAACACCCCGAAGCCCAAGGCCCAGAAGAGCAGTGCATGGGTAACGACGAAGCAGTCGGCCAGTCCGAGCGCCAGCTCCAGATAGCCCAGCACACCCAGCAGACGGTGGGAGAAATGGTGGCAATTGATGAGCGCCAAGCCGTAGAAGACAAGCATGATGGAGGAGGTGAGCCCGTAGTGCCCCTGCAGCAACAGGGCCAGACAGAGGATGGCGCCGGCCAAGAGCGGCACGGCGAAGTTGAACATCGTGCGACGCATGTTGGGGTCCAGGACGACGGAAATATTTTTCTTTTTCGCCATCCAGAGGGAGGAAAAGAAGACGATTCCACCGCACAAGACGACCAAAATCAGCGCCCCGACGACGGCAATTTGCGTCTTGTGGCCCCAAAGATAGTCGGTATTGCCGTAGAGTGTTGTGAACCAAGAGTCTGCACCCTCGTAGAAGAGCCCGTTGGCCACCATTGCCGCCACTAGGGCGATGAGCCCCACGACGGTCACTCCCCATCCGTTAATCGTCTGGAAACGAGAGCTTCGCTCCATCATTGTGCGGATACTTTCCAGATTTTGTAATGCTTCTTTGTTTTCCATACTTTTAGTAGCACTTTGCGCTGCAAAGTTACAAACATTTTTCATACTGGCAAATTTTTTTTTCGTGAAATACAGAAAATGGAACTTCTTTTCCCCCAAAATCAAGCCACAAGTACAAAATCGAGTAGACAAAGGAGCACCAAGATTTGGTACTCCTAGACAAAAGACAGGCTTATGTTTGCAATCATATGCAAACAGATAAACGATTCGCTACTTATTCACCACTAAAAAGCCTAACAAGAAATGTTATTCCACAAATAACCAATGCAACAAGTGTTAGAGCGAAAAGCCCATCCCATTCAAATTTCACACACAGAAGTAGCAATATAACTAATATCGCTAAAATAGCAATTCGATATATATGCCTCATATCCTATTGAATATTAGTTCGAAAAAACCATCAATTCCTCAACCATCTGTTTATAAGCCTCGTAAGCATTTTCATTTTCTCCTTTCTCTATCATTTCGAGACAAGGTTTCAACCGATTCATCCAGATATCATTGTACACTTCACTACTGTATTTTGAAGAATTTATTCCGCTTACAATTTTCGGCGCCACTTGATAATATTTGTCAATATCTTCTGGGTGATTATCCTTCATCCAAGTATCCCTGAATGCACGAAAGGTCGACAGTTCATGGCAGTTGTCATCGGTTATGTTCAGCGAATTAAGTGTGGCTGAAGTAATGAAACAATCGCTACCAGAACTCGTCGCTGATGCTATTTCTGCCATCTTTCCGCCACAATCGGGACAGGCATTCCAATACTCTGCGGACTTAAAAACGTGGGTATCCTTACGGCGAGTTCCTAAACTTTTCATACAACTACCGCATAATATATTTCCACACATTGTACATCTGTAATATGACCGTGTTTGTTTGTCTTTTTCCATCATTGGATTGCCTTTACGGTCATACATAATGTTGCCATAGCGATCGCTCTTATATGTGGCATTTGATGTACCACAAAAACTACATTTAAGAATAGATTCCATAATTCAAACTATTTTTATTGTATTTTCTATAACTGTATTATTATAGATATTCTATTATCCTTTGGAGTATATCAAGACGGAATATTCCATAACGCAATAACGATTGTCAATTATTCTTTACACATAAACAACTATCTTGCCGGAAATATCTCCTTCATATACGACTTCAGAACCCACGAAGATTTTTCCCTCACCGTTTCTATAATCGAAATGGGCTTCACCACGGTAATCGGTTCTTACATCGCACGTCGACCCACCAAAAAAGCCAGAATATTGTACAGAGACGGCTTTATATTCCATAGGTTTACCATCGCGTCTATCTAAAACTTTAACTGTAAACATAATAAAAACAAATTGGGTTCTAATTTTTATATGGGTTATTGTTACAGAAAGAACCCTTTATTCTGTCTAACAACCATTTCTTCTAATTGCAAAAAGGCAATTTTCATAGAGGGGTCCAGTTAATTCTTCATTTTTCGTCTATCTTTTGTCGTTTAATTTTAATTATTTAAATACTGAAATGTTTTGCAAAAGTAGGGAAATTCAAAGAATCAGTTCACGTCAGACTTTGTCACGTGTCAACATCTGTCATATATTCTATGGTTTGACTATAATATTTGAATAGATTAATACCCAAAGCTTTACTAATATTAAGCAGAGTCTGTGTATCAATAGACGACTTGCTATACACTCTCCACATATTGCGGGGTGAGGTGCCTATTTGCTCAGCAAGCCAGTCATTAGTGCGACCTTGTCGACGAAGTTCTTCGCGGATAATATTTCCGATATGTATTTGCATATTGCAATTTACTACATCTTTGGTGAAACATCTTCTAGAACGCCGCTATCAATTCCTTGCAATAATTCCTTGCAATGGCACTAACGTCAACAAAAAAAAGCGAGTAAATCTCGTCCCCTAACTGCGGTCGTGGAAATTACCTCTACAAGGAAAGACAAAATACTCGCCAATTGGCAAGCATCTCCATCTGTTACCCTTGTAGCCTTGTATGAAATTTTCCACGTTTCAGTTAGGTTGGAACAAATAGCAAACGCTCTTAAAAATTGGTTAATTTCGTTATATTTTTTACATTATGTTAGTTTAAAGCTAGGTCCTGTTTATTCACTATTTTGGGTATCCGACAGACAGAACCTATTATTCTGCCAGACAACCATTGATTGACACCTGGTTTCCGAGTGCAAAGATACAACTTTTATTTCATTTAACAATGGACTCTTTGTAACATTCTACGCCACATAACAGATAAACATCAGCAAATCAATCGTCAGCAAAATTACAAAAAACTCTATAATGTTCCAACTCTATGTCGCAATCAACGCGCAACACTTCTCCAAGATGAGAATGCCAGATCCTCAAAAGTCGAAAAAATGTCGAACGCAGACAGGATGTAGATTGAACAATGCCTCAACCAGCGTTGGTTGCCGCAGGATATTGCCAGCGTCCGGAAACGCGAGGGTCAGAACGTGCATCTCCATTGAGTGAATGTAACTTATCAGGCAGGACAATGCACGGAGAGGCAAAGTCATACTCATTTCTGCCACACCGCCTCAAGCATCGGTGACGAACACTATCATCCTATCTTTGCACTTCAGTATTGAAATTCGGAGTTGAATCTATTTCCTGAGTTGACGATTTTAAGTACAATAACCGAGAGGTTGTTACGTTATTGCAATTAAAACATTGAAGATAAAAGCATGATGAAGAAAGCAGCATTTCTTATGGTAGCTATGGCTATGATGTTGTCGGCCACGGCTCAGTATCAGTTGCCCAACCCTGGCTTCGAGCAGTGGGACGGCGGCACCACGTCGGAGCCCACCCACTGGAACACCTTCAGCTCGTCGGATGGCAGCTTCGCCTCACTGGCCTCGTCGAACCACCACTACCGCCGCAACGGCGGCCGGCCGGGTACCGCGGGCAGCCGCTTCCTGACCATCTACACGCAGTCCATCCTAGGCATCAAGGCCAACGGCAACATGACCACCGGCCGCATACATGCAGGCTCGATGAGTGCCGCCAGCAGCGACAACTACAACTACACCCAACGCTCCAACGCCGACCACAGCCTCGCCTTCACCGGCACGCCAGACTCGATGTATGTGTGGGTGAGCTACTATGCCGCCAGCGGCAGCTCGCAGGGTCAGGTGTCGGCCATCCTGCACGGCGACAACGACTTCCGCGCCCCCAACCAAGAGAATAACACCAGCCTTTACTGTGCCAAGGCGGTGGCCCGCTTCAGCCGGACCACCTCGTCGGCCCACAGCTACCACTGGCAGCAGATGCGGGTGCCCTTCGTCTACGATGGCACCGCCGCCCCCCGCTACATGCTGGTCAACATCACCACCAATGCCACGCCCGGCGGTGGCGACGCCAACGACTCGCTCTCCATCGACGACATCGAGTTCATCTACAGCGCTTGGCTCGCCGGCATCAACGTTGGCGGCCAGCCGATAGAAGGGTTCCAGAAGGGGCGCTTCGACTACACCCTCCATGTCGACGACCCGAGCCTGCTGGCCGACGGCAGCGTAACGGTCACCACCGAGGCATCCGACGCCAGCGTCAGCATCGAGCGCATGGCGGTAGATACCCTCCCCGAGTCCGCCCAGTTCGTCATCACCGTCACCGCCGAGGACGGCGTCACCGTCCGCACCTACACCGTGCGCCTCGTCCACGGCGAGCCCGGACCCGTGGACATCAGCAGTCCCGACGCCCCGGAGCTCCTCCGCGTCTACCCCAACCCCACGGCCGACCACCTCACCGTCCAGGCCGACGGCCCCGTGACCTTATGCGACCTGCAAGGCCGCGAACTGCTACGATGCACCGTTCACGGCAGCACCCGCCTCGACCTCAGCTTCCTGCCCGCCGGCACCTACCTCCTGCGCTGCGGACAAACCACCCGACGCATAGTGAAAAAATAAGCTATAGACTTGCCTAATCTGCATTATATGAAGCGATACATCATACTGCTGTGCCTGCTGCCACTGGTGGCGGTAGGGCAGAACATGAAGAGCGAGCCGCTGTTCGAGCAGGCCGTGGAGAAGAGCATCGTGGGCCAGTACGAGGAGGCCATCAAGCTGCTGCACAAGGCCATCAAGCTGGACCCCACCTATGCCGAAGCCTATCTGCTGCTGGGCAACCAGCACATGCAGCTGCAGCAGTATGCCACGGCGCGCGACTGCTACCGGCAATGCCTCGACCTGAACCCCGCCAGCAGCCGCTGGGTGCAGGAGGCCCGCGACGGCATCCGCACGGCCGAATGGCGCCAGCATGCCGTGGAGCATCCCGTGCCCTTCCGGCCCGTCAACCTGGGACCCAACGTCAACAGCGAAGCCGACGAGTACATGCCCGCCCTGACGGCCGACTACCGCATGCTGGTCTTCACCCGCCGTGTGCCGCGCCGCGCCACCACCCGACGCGACCTGCCGCAGGAGGAGGACTTCTACATCTCTCTCTACGACACAATGGAGCTCAACTGGGGCCCTGCCGAGCGCATGCCCGAACCGCTCAACAGCAACGCCAACGAGGGGGCTCAGACCCTCTCGCACGACGGGCGCGTGGTCATCTTCACCGCCTGCGGCCGCAACAACGAACCCACCGGCTGCGACCTCTACCTCAGCGTGAGGCAGGGCAAGCGCTGGGGCAAGCCGCGCAACCTGGGGGGGCCGGTCAACAGCACCTACTGGGAGTCGTTCCCTTCGCTCTCCATCGACGGCTACACGCTCTACTTCGCCTCCAACCGGCGCGGCGGCTACGGCGGCACCGACATCTGGTGCAGCACCCTCGAGGAGGGCCGCTGGAGCGAGCCCCGCAACCTGGGCCCCGCCATCAATACCCCCGGCGACGAGACCTCGCCCTACATCCACTTCGACGACCGTACGCTCTACTTCTCGTCCGACGGCCACCTGGGCATGGGCGGCGCCGACCTCTACGTGGCCAAGCGCATCGACGACACCACCTGGGGCGAGGTGAAGAACCTCGGCTACCCCATCAACACCGCCGGCGACGAAGCCAGCCTCATCGTGGCCCCCGACGGGCGCACGGCCCTCTTCGCCAGCGACCGCAGCGACGGCTACGGCCAGCAGGACCTCTACAGCTTCGTCCTGCCCGCCCCGGCGCGGCCGGAGGCCATCACCTTCATCGACCCCGTACGGCAGGCCGAGAACCTGCTCACCCTGGGCGACACCGTCACGCTGAAAAACATCTTCTTCCACACCGCCAGCGCCGAGCTCTACGAGACCTCGCTGGCCGAGCTGGACCGCCTGGCCGAGGCCCTGCAGCGGCACCCGACGCTGCGCCTCGAGGTGGGTGGCCACACCGACGCCGTGGGCTCCGACGCCGACAACCTGGTCCTCAGCGAGCGGCGCGCCAAGGCCGTCTACGACTACCTGGTCATGAGCGGCGTCAGCGCCGACCGCCTCACCTACCGCGGCTACGGCGAGAGCCGCCCCGTGGCCGACAACGACACCCCCGAAGGCCGCGCCGCCAACCGCCGCACCACCCTCACCCCGCTGCGGTAGCGGCAAGGAGAACATTCCCGCTCGGGAAACGGTAAGTCTATCGTAACTTCAAAAATCGCATGCTACATTATCCTTGAGTATGAACAAATAGTAGCAGCCGGTAGAGCCCACGTCGTCCGCACTTCCACCGCAAGTGCGGTAACCCACAACGCACATGGAAAAAATTGGAAGTCGGAATTCGAAACTCAGAATTCAGAATACGGAATTATAAATGATAGCGAAAGGAGGAGGGCAGGAAGAGAGGGGGGCAGGGGGCTGTCAGGTCCGACTCATGTCCGTGTCCCCTCCGTGTCCGGTCCGAGTCGGGACGGGGGGAAGACGGGGGTGGGGCGGCGATGATGGTGGGGTTTTGCATCGGTGCACAATATTTTTTGCAACGGTGCGTTACTAGGGGTATGAAAAAGAAGATTGTGGTATTGACAGGCGCGGGTATCAGCGCCGAGAGCGGCATCTCCACCTTCCGCGACAGCGACGGGCTGTGGGAGCACTACCGCGTGGAGGATGTGGCGACGCACGAGGCATACGAGCGCAACCCCGAGCTGGTGCTGGACTTCTACAACCAGCGGCGGCGCCAGCTCTTCGCGGCGCAGCCCAACGAGGCGCACCGCCAGCTGGTGCGTCTGGAGGAACGCTACGACGTGCAGATCGTGACGCAGAATATCGACGACCTGCACGAACGGGCGGGCTCGACCCACGTGCTGCACCTGCACGGCGAGCTCACCAAGGGGCGGAGCGACCGCAACCCGAACCTCATCGTGGAGATCGGCGACCGCGATATCCGGCTGGGCGACCTGGCGCCGGACGGCACGCAGCTGAGGCCCCACATCGTGTGGTTCGGCGAGGCGGTGCCCAACATCGAGCCGGCGGCCGCGCTGTGCCAGCAGGCCGACATCTTCCTGGTGGTCGGCACGTCGATGGCCGTCTACCCCGCCGCGGGGCTGATACACTACGTGCCGCGGACGGCGGAGTGCTATGTGGTGGACCCCAAGGAGGTGCCCGTCAGCCGGCCGGTGACCTTCATCCGCGAGGTGGCCACCCGAGGTGTAACTGAATTGGTAAACAAACTGATGCAATGAAGACAATACTTTTCGTAATCATCCTGGTCGTCGCCATGCTGGCCACGCTGGCCATTGCGGGCGCCATTTTCCACGCCATCGCCAAGCGGTGGTTCAAGAACCGCGAGAAAGAGCAGCTGCTGCGCCTGAAGATGGAGGAGCGCGGCGAGACGCTGCGCGTGGTGACGCCGCTGCGCCTGCAGGCATACGAGCGCATGGCCCTCTTCCTGGAGCGCATCAGCCCCAACTCGCTGGTGCTGCGCTGCTACCAGCCGGGCATGGACCTGAAGCTGCTGCAGGGTGTGATGACCAAGAACATCCGCGACGAGTGGGAACACAACCTCTCGCAGCAAGTCTATGTCAGCTCCCCCCTCTGGACGCGCATCCGCGAGGCGAAGGACGAGATGATCAACCTGGTGAACAGCAGCGCCGTGGGCCTGACCGACACGAGCGACCCCACGCGCCTGGCAGCCACCATCTTCGCCTCGGCGGCCGACCGCTCGCCGGTGGACAGCGCTCTGGAGGCCATGCACAAGGAACTCAACGAACTCTTTGGATAATGAAGAATGAGGAATTAAGAATTAAGAATCAGACACCGCAAATGAAGAGTCTGTGGCCAAAACGCTATGTTTGCACCCGTGTGTTTTTCATTCTGAATTCTTTATTCTTAATCACTTCCTGCGCCAAGCAGGGCTACCCCAGCGGCGGCCCCAAGGACGCGACGCCCCCCAAGGCACTCGACGCCAAGCCGGCCAACGAGAGCCGCCACTTCGCCGCGCGCGAGTTCTACATCCCGTTCGACGAGTACGTGGTGCTCAAGAATGCGGACGACAACGTGCTTGTGTCGCCCCCCATGCAGCAGAAGCCGGAGTACACCACCAAGGGCCGCGGCGTGCTGGTGCGCCTGAAGGACACGCTGCAGCCCAACACCACCTACCTCTTCCAGTTCAAGGAGGCCATCGCCGACTTCACCGAAGGCAATGTGCTGCCAAGCTACGAGTACGTCTTCTCGACCGGCGAGGCTATGGACACCCTGATGCTGGCCGGCAGCGTGGAGTCGTCGCGCGACGGCAAGCCGTGGAAGGAGACCCTCAGCGTGCTGGCCTACCGCCCGGCCGACACGGTGCCCGCCTACGTCACCCGCACCGACAAGGAGGGCCGCTTCGCCTTCCACTACATCCCCGCGGGCAGCTACCGACTGGTGGCCCTCGAGGACAAGAACAAGAACCTGCGCATCGACAGCACCGAGGCCGTGGCCTGGGACACCACCCTCACGGCGGCCACCGACAGCATAGACAGCACGCGCACCAGCCGCCTCTATATCTCGTCCCCCGACCGCAGCCGCCAGCGCCTGCTGAAGGCCGAGTTCCGTGCCCGCGGCCATATCGTCGTCAGCACCCTGCACCCCATGCGCAACCCGCGCCTCGAAGGCGAGCCCCTGGAGTGGCGGCAGAACGCCAAAGGCGACACCCTACGCATCTGGTGCCTCAATGAGCAGTGCGACTCCACCGTGCTCATCCTCAGCACCGACGAGGGGCTGCACGACACGCTGAAGCTGCGCTACCGCCAGCCCGCGGGCAAGGGGCGGCGCGGCAACCAGGCACAGCCCAAGACACCCCTGGCCCAAGCCCTCTGCGACGGCACCAAGGCATACTACGACAGTCTGATGCTGGCCTTCAGTGCCCCCGTGCATCCGCTGGCCGCCCGTCCGATGGCCGAGGTGATGCATCTGAAGGACAGCACCGTGGGCCGCTGCGCCATCCTGCTTGACAGCACCGGCCTCGCCGCCCGCCTCGACACAGCGCTACGCTCGGGCGAGGAATACCAGATACGGCTGACAGACAGCCTCTTCGCCGACCTCTACGGCCACCCGTCGGACAGCCTCCGCTTCCGGGCCACCCCGCGCGACTACGGCATCCTGACGCTCCACGTCGAGAACCGCACCGGCCACCCGCTCCTGATCGAGGTGCTGGACGCCAAAGACACCGTCGTGCAATCCGCCACTCTCCCCTCCCCGCACTCCACCCTCCGCTTTGCCCACCTGCCGGCCGGCGACTACCGTCTGCGCGCCGTGGCGGACCGCGACAGCAACGGCCGCTGGACCACGGGCGACTACCTCTTGGGGCGCCAACCCGAGGAGCACTACCTCTTCGAGAAAACGCTCAACCTGCGCGAGAAATGGGAACTGGAGGAGCGCTGGAGCGTGGGCAAGCCAGGCCACAAGCGGGTGCCTCTCCCGTCCGCGGGACTGCAAGGACGGCTTCTCCAGCCCTGAAAATGTTAAAAAAGGCGGGGCATCTGTAAAAAAAGAGCCGTTTTTGCGGTCTTATATAATAGACGAGACCGAACAACGTCATGGACGATGCCCTGCATACCGAACCCCACATACGCTTTCGCGCGCTGTGGAAGCGTTATGAGTCGCTGGTGCGATGGCGCTGCCTGCTGGCAGCACATGGCCATGTAGAGCGCGCCTGCGACTACGTGCAGGAAGCCGCCCTGCGGCTCATCCAGCGCTGCGACACCCTGGCCGGTGCGGCGCTGCCACAGACAGAGCGCGCATGGGTGCTGCGCGTGGTACGCTCGGCCATCGCCGATGCCCGCGCCGCCCTCGACGCACCCACCACCTCGCTCGACGCCCAAGCCCTGCGCGACACCCTGGCCGACGACGACACCGCCGCCCGGCTACGCGAGACCATCGACGACCTCATGCCCGCGCTCACCGCCGAAGAACGGCAATTCATGGAGCTATACCTCGAAGGCTACGACATCGACGACCTGGCCACCATCTACGGCCTCACCTATGCCGCCACCGCCACCCGCCTCACGCGGCTGCGGCAGAAGCTGGCCCAACGGGCCCGACAACTGCACTATATCGAATAACCCATAACACACATACCCTATGGAACGTAACAAAACATACCGCCCCTTCGCCCCCGAAGAGCTGAGCCAAGCCGTCCGCCAGACGCACCAGCAGCGCCTGCTGTCCGACATCGAGGGGCGCAGCCATCGGTGGGCCGACCGCATCCACACCTGGCGCCAGCTGGGCATCGCCTCCGTCGTGCTGGTCCTCCTTGCGGTCGCCACGCCCCCCGTCGTGGCGCAGGGCATGCCCAGCGTCCACGTACGGACCGACTCGCCCACCCATCAGCAACACCCCGTTGTGCTGGCCAACGAAATCATCTCTCTGCTATGACACGGCGCAAGCGACATATCTTCTGGATGCTCTTCCCGCTGCTCTGCCTGCTGACGGTGGGTGCCTCGGCCGCCATCACCTACTGGCGGCACACGGTGCCGCTGAGCGAGTGCAGCGAGATATATCGCCACTACCGCAAGACCCCCGGCATACGCGCCGCCTATATCCAGGATATGACCGTCGACGACACCATCCACTTCGACATGACCCTCCTCGAGGCCCGTGACTCCGCCACCTACGTCTGGCTGCTGCGCGACCTGGGGCAGTCCGAAGAGCGCATCCGGCACCAGATGGATAGGGTCAACGACGGCACCAACCACTGCTACACCGCCCCCTGCAACGGCGAAATATCGTGCACCGTGCCCGGCAAACTGGAGGTAGCCTTCCTCCACCCCCACCGACCCGAGGACAAGACGTCCCTGATTATCCGCAGCATGCATAAAGAAATCGAATTATCAAAATAATAACTACGCACAATGAAACACCTGATTTGCCATCTCTCACTCCTGACCCTGCTGGCCGCTTGGGCCGCCGGATGCCAGAAGACAGACCTGCAGGAGACATGTCCGCAGCCCGATGTCTACCTTCTCAGCTACTCCATCGACGCCTCTGTCGGCTGCGACACCCTGCATGGGCGGCAGGCCCTGGTCGAGAGGGTACAGACGCTGGTCGCCATGACCGATGACGGGCACAGCATCCGGATTTGGGAGCCAGACCGTGGACAAACACCACACACCAAGGAGGTGGTCACCTTCGACACCTGCAGCCGCGAGGTGGCCGACCAATGGGC
>JAZNHG010000034.1:0-49918 GCA_045576855.1 Bacteroidales bacterium
CTTGCAAAATCCAAACGTACACTGAGGGGAGTTGAGTTGGCAGTTGATAGTTGGGAGTGGGCAGTGGGCAGTTGACAGTTGGCAGTTGACAGTAGATAATGAGCAGTGTTAAGTGTTCAGTGTTCAGTGTTAAGTATATAGGATGCATGCATCTGCTTTTTTCGCCGAACACTGCACACTGAACACTGCACACTGCACACTCACCCCAGAGGGGGTCATCCTACCACCAAGGTACCATCAACGTACCACCATCCTACCACCATCCTACCTATTTAACATTTCGGAAGCCTGTTTGGAGGCAGTGTACAGTGTGCAGTGTTCGGTGTTCAGTATCCGGGGGCGGCTGCTCGCTCTCCACTCTCCGCTCCCCACTCTCCACTCCCACTGGGGGTCATCCATGCACCAACGATGCATCAACCATGCACCATCCATGCACCATCCTTGCATTTTAACATTTCGGACGCCTCGCTGACGGGGGGATGGCTGATGCCAGTCGGCGGCGTGCCGCCCGTCACACCCGTCGCAATTCGGCAGCCGCCCGCCTGTCGCGGAGTTCGCCAACCGGCTGCCATATCGCTTATTGACAGCAATTTACACACTTAACAATTTCGCAACAAAAACGTAACCAAAACTTAACCTCCGCGCATGTATATTGTGTGTATCTTTGCAATCGAACAAAGCTAAAAAAAACGATATGAATTTCTACGAATTACTACTGATTATCATCAACTTCGCCGGCGCACTGGCCGTCTTCCTTTTCGCCATGAAACTCATGAGCGAGGGTCTGCAAAAGGTGGCTGGCAGCAAAATGCGCGCCGTGTTGGGCAAGATTACCAACAATCCCGTGAGCGGCATCCTGACGGGTACTGCCGTGACGGCGGTCATCCAGTCGTCGTCGGCCACCACCGTGATGGTGGTGAGCTTCGTCAATGCAGGCCTGCTCTCGCTGAGCGGTGCCGTGGCAGTCATCATGGGTGCCAACATCGGCACCACGGCCACAGCGTGGATTATCACGCTGCTCGGACTGGGTGGCGGCGGCGGGCAGTTCTCGCTGCCGATGCTGCTGGCCGCGCTCAGCCTGGCGTTAATCTTTGCCAAAAGCGAGCGGCTGAAGTCGCTGGGCGAGACGGTCATCGGTCTGGCGCTGCTGCTGGTGGGCATGGACTTTCTGCAAGACGCCATGCCCAACATCGAAGAGTACCCCGCCCTGCTGGAGGGCATAGCCTCGCTGAGCGGCTTCGGCTTCTGGTCGGTGCTTATCTTCATCGTCATCGGCACCCTGCTGACGTGCCTGGTGCAGTCGTCGTCGGCCATGATGGCCATCACGCTGCTGATGTGCTACAACGGCATGATAGGCACCGAGATGGCCATAGCGCTGGTGATGGGACAGAACATAGGCACCACCATCACGGCCAACCTGGCTGCCGTGGTGGCCAACACGGCAGGCAAGAAAGCCGCCCGCGCCCACCTGGTGTTCAATGTGGTGGGTGTGCTAGTGTGCATGATCTTCTTCCACCCGCTGACCAATCTGGTCAACAATGTCTTCCCGAACGACATACCGATGGCCATCACGCTGTTCCACACCCTCTTCAACGTCGGCAACACGCTGCTGCTCGTGTGGTTCATCCCCCAGATTTTGTGGTTGGTGGACCGCATGGTCAAGGAACCCAAGGAGAACCCCGAGGCCGAAGAGGAGTACCACCTGAGCTACATCAGCGGCGGCACGGTCAGCACCGCCGAGCTCAACCTGCAGAGTGCCAAGCGCGAGATACAGCTCTTCTCGAAGAAGGTGCTGCACATGTATTCGCTGCTGCCCGAACTGCGCAAGGCCCGCACGGAGAAGGAATTCGACGCCACAATGCAGCGCATCGAGCGCTACGAGCAACTGACCGACCAGATGGAGATGGAGATTACACGCTTCCTCACCGCCGTGGGCAGCGGTGGACTGAGTGCCCACGGCTCCGAACGCGTGAGCACCATGCTACGCATCATCGACAATCTGGAAAGCATAGGCGACGGCATATTGCAGATAGCCCTCACCCGCAAGGCCAAACGCGCCGACGCAGTCCACTTCAGTGACCATCAGAATGCCAACCTCGCACAGATGAACGCCCTGGTGGAGAACGCCCTGATAGTGATGGACGGCAACCTGGTGGACTACGACCACATAGACCTCCGCGGCGCCTACGATGCCGAGCGCGACATCAACAACTGCCGCGACCGCCTGCGTGCCGAACACCTGGAGGCGCTGAAGCAGAACGTCTACGGCTACGCAATCGGCAATGCCTACAGCTCGCTCTACGCCCAATACGAGAAACTGGGCGACTATATCATCAACGTCAGCGAGTCTATCGACAGCACCCACAAGCACAGCACAATCCAATAACCCCCACACAACAATGAAGAAAAGCATCATCCTGACCGCAGCCTTGGCCGCTGCCATGACCCTCGCCGCCTGCCACGAGGAGGAGAAGAAGGCCATCGAGTTCGGCAACCTGCCCGTTGCAGCCCAAACATTCGTGCAGACCCACTTCGCCGACAAGCAGATTTCCATCATCTACCACGACACCGAAGTGGCCGACAAGGACTACGAGGTCATCTTCACCGACGGCGCCAATATCGACTTCACCAAGCAGGGCGACTGGGACGAGGTGGAGGATCGCGACGCCGACGGCGTGCCCACGGCCATCATTCCGGCCGCCATCAACGAATATGTAGCCTCCCACCATGCCAGCCAATACGTGGTGCAGATAGGCAAGGACGGCAAGAAATACGAGGTAGAGCTCAACAGTACGGTCGAGATGGTCTTCGACCGCAGCGGCGCCTTCCTCCGCTACGACGACTAGCGCTCCGGCGGCAACGCATGGTGGCGGCGGGTGAGCCACGCCTGCATCAGGTAGAGCACCGCCACGCCTGCCGCCACATCACAGCAAACAAAGACAGCCCCACACCGCAGTGTGGGGCTGTATGGCTTCTCGTCTTCCCTATCGCTTAGCGAATCAGGAAGGAGAACTTGTTGAAATTCTTGAGGGCGATACCCGTGCCACGGGCCACGGCACGCAGCGGGTCGTCGGCAATATGCACCTGCAGCTTGGTCTTGCTGCTGACGCGCTGGTCCAGACCGCGCAGCAGTGCACCGCCGCCAGCCAGGAAGATACCGGTCTTGTAGATATCTGCGGCCAACTCGGGCGGCGTGGCAGCCAGCGTGTCGAGGATAGCCTGTTCAATACTGGCTATACTTTTGTCCAGCGCATGGGCAATTTCCTTGTAGTTCACACTGATTTCTTTGGGCAGACCCGTCAGCAGGTCGCGGCCCGTGGTCTTGTAGTCCTCAGGCGGGTCGGCCAGCTCGCTGACGGCAGCACCCACATGAATCTTCACCTGCTCTGCCGTACGCACACCGATAATCATATTGTGCTGGCGCTTCATATAGTCCACCACATTGTCGTTAAAGACATCGCCAGCGATGCGGATGGAGTTGTTGCACACGATACCGCCGAGCGAAATGACGGCGATCTCGGCCGTGCCACCTCCGATGTCGACCACCATGTGGCCCTCGGGTTGCAACACGTCGATGCCGATACCGATGGCTGCGGCCATAGGCTCGTGTATCATGCGGATTTCCTTGGCGCCGGCCTGCTCGGCACTTTCGCGCACGGCACGCTCTTCGACATTGGTGATACCGCTGGGAATACAGATGACCATACGCAGCGACGGCGGCAGGAACGAACGATTGACACTCGTCATGCCGATGAGTTCGCGGATGAGGTGCTGGGCCATCTCGAAGTCGGCAATCACGCCACCACGCAACGGACGAATGGTCTCCACGTTGCGGTCGGTCTTGCCGTCCATCAGCTGGGCCCGCTTGCCTACAGCGATTATCTTGTTGTTGTTGCGGTCATAAGCCACAATGGAGGGCTCATCTATGACCACCTGGTCGTTATATATGACGATGGAATTGGCGGTACCCAAGTCCATAGCCACCTCTCGGTTGAAGAATGATAACAGTCCCATAACTTCTTTCTGCTTTTCTACTTATCTACTTGACTACTCAACAATTAGTGTTTGAAGTGGCGCTTGCCGGTGATGGCCATGCCCATGTGGTTCTTCTCGCAGTAGTCGATGCTGTCCTGGTCGTGGATAGAGCCGCCGGGATGAGCCACGGCCACTATGCCGGCCTCGTGGGCGATCTCCACACAGTCGGGGAAGGGGAAGAAGGCATCGCTGGCCATGACGGCACCATTCAGGTCGAAGCCGAAGCTCTGGGCCTTGGCTATAGCCTGGCGCAGGGCATCCACACGGCTGGTCTGACCCGTACCGCTAGCCAGCAGCTGACGGCCTTTGGCCAGCACTATGGCGTTGCTCTTTGTATGCTTCACCAGTATGGTGGCAAAGGCCAGGTCTTCGGCCTGTGCCTTGGTTATCTTGGTGCTGGTGACGCTCTTGGCCATATCTCCGGCCACAGGCACCACCGTGTCGCGGTCCTGCACCAACACGCCGTTCAGCACCGAGCGGAACATGGGGTCTGCCATCTGGAACGCCTTGCGGCGCAGTATGATGCGGTTCTTCTTGCCACGCAGCACCGTCAGTGCGTCGTCGTCGTAATCGGGAGCGATACACACTTCGAAGAATATCTTGTGCATCTCGTCGGCCACCTCTTTGGTCACCTTCTGGTTGGTGATAAGCACACCGCCAAAAGCACTCACCGGGTCGCCGGCCAGCGCATCCTTCCATGCCTCGAGCAGCGTGGGACGCACCGCCATGCCGCAGGCGTTGTTGTGCTTCAGGATAGCAAAGGCCGTCTGCCCCTGGAAGTCGTCGATCAGCGCGCAGGCTGCATCGATGTCGCCCAGGTTGTTATAGCTGATTTCCTTGCCGTTGAGCTTGTCGAAGCAGGACTCAAGGTCGCCATAGAAGACACCCTTCTGATGGGGGTTCTCGCCGTAGCGGAGCACCTCGCCATTCTTGCAGCTCTGCTTGAAGACGGGCAACTGCTCGCTGACGTTGAAGTGATTGAATATCGCCGTGTCATAGTGTGAACTGACGTTGAAGGCGTAGGCAGCAAAGCGGTGGCGTTGCTCCAGGGTGGTGCAGCCATCCTGCTCCTGGTATATCTTCAGGAATTCGCCATAGTAATCCACGGCGGGCACAATGACCACGTCGTTGAAATTCTTGGCAGCGGCGCGTATCAGACTGATACCGCCGATATCTATCTTCTCTATGATATCCTGCTCCGAAGCGCCGCTGGCCACGGTCTGCTCGAAAGGATAGAGGTCCACGATGACCAAGTCTATCTCCGGAATCTCATACTGCGCCAGCTGCTCGCCGTCGCTGTACATGTCGCGGCGGCTCAGGATGCCGCCGAACACCTTGGGGTGCAGGGTCTTCACACGGCCACCGAGAATCGACGGATAGCCCGTCAGGCTCTCCACCGCGATAGGCTCTATGCCGAGGTCGTGGATGAATTTGTACGTGCCACCGGTCGAGTAGATGGTGACACCCTGTGCGTCAAGTGCGCGAACGATGTCCTCCAGGCCGTCTTTGTAGAAGACCGAAATGAGGGCTGATTTTATGCGTTTAGGCTCCATATATCTGTTTTAATTTTATACAATAACACTACAAACCATTGTATCCGTGTGATTTCCGTACATTCCCACACGAATCTTGGCAACTGCAAATGTACAATGATTTTTGTAATCGCGCAAATACTTTTTTCTTAAAAATGCATTCTTGGCTGCTTGGTGGTCTATTTCTTTTTTATTTTTCTTTATCGCTAACCACTTTGGGTACGGGAGTGAGCAAAGGCTCGCACAGGCGACCGCCGTCCAAGGCAAGCAGAAGCATCATAGCGGCAATAATGACAGCATGACTTTATATTTTCATTCTGATGCCTCCGTAGACCATCACGCCGTGCACCGGACCCCATATCATGGTGGGCTCGAACGTAGCGTTCCACGGATTGGAGGCGTTGATAATGGGGTCGGGCTGGCGGTAGTTGGTAAGGTTCTCGCCACCGACATAGATCGAGAAGTGGCGGAACTCGCGTGTAAGCTGCACATTCAACTGCGGATAGGCGGGAAACTCCTCGTCCCACGAGAGGCTGCCATCGGCCAAGGTGTAAGGCGTAGGCATACGTCCGCCACCGTTGAGGGCCAAGGTGACATCCACCTGCCATATACCCATCATGGGCTTCCATCCGATGGTGACAAGTCCCTTGTAGCGGCTTTGCAGCGGTTTCTCCAGCAGCCGGCTGCCGTAGGTACACATCACGTGATTGTAACGAAATGCCATAAGCACATTCAGTTCGTCACTGAAGTCGTAGCTGGCGTCTACCTGCGCGGTGTGTGAGTATGAACGCCCGCTGAGGTCGGCAATGATTATCCGGGTGGGATCGCTATCATAGTCGACCACTGCCTGATGCAGGAAATGGGTATAGTAATACTCCGCGTTGACCTGTACGCTACGGTCGCCTGCCGGGATATAGACAGTGGCGGCGACACCACTATTCCATGCCTCCTCTTGCGGCAGATTCTGGATACTGAGGGTGCGGCCCGAAGCCAGCAGATAGTGGTTCTCCGCCAAGGCATGAGGCGTACGATAGCCCTTGCCTGTCGACGCCCGTAGAGTCAGATAGTCGCTGGGGATCCACTTCAGGTGCATCCGCGGGGTGAAGTAGGTGCGGTCGTACAGTGTACTGTGGTCAACGCGTACGCCACCCATTGCCGTGAACTTGTAGCTAGGGCTGAATGTGTATTGGGCATAGGCACCCGGAGTCAGTTCGAGCACATCCGTCGGCTGTACCCCGGTGAGGGTTTCGTCCATCTGTTCGGCACTGAAGCTGATGCCGGTCGAAAGGTTGTGGTCGTCGCTGAAATCGTGTTCCAGCACCAGTTGGCTATTGAGACTCCGCTGGCCGACACCATACAGCCTGCTGCCGAAGGTACCGTCAAGCCCGTATAGGCTTCCGGTTGCCATCAGCGCCAGATTGGTGTTGTGCCCTCTGTCGAGCAGGTAGGCGTGCTTCATGTATGCCTCGGCACGTTTGGCGCCTATGAGCACTCTGTAGGGATTGGCCACCGACAACAGCTGACCTCCTTCACGTTCCTCCTGCAGATAGCCCACGCCGGCATGCATAATATAGCGACCTTTCATGTACTTCCAATTGTTCATCAGGTGCAGTTGGCGCACGCTGGGCGAGTCGTGCCACAGGTCGCCGTTGTCGTCGTGGTGGCCGAAGTCGTGCTCGTAATGTGCCAGCAATTCGGTACTGAGGTGGTGGTTCAGGTGCACGTTGGCCATCGCATTGCCCTCGATCTTGAGGCGGCTGTCGCCGTAGAGGTTGAGTTGCACCGACGGCTCGTCGTCAGGCTTGAGGTATTCGACATTGATTTGGCCAGTGATGCTTTGCGGACCGTTCTTGACCGACGACGCACCCTTGCTCACCGAGATGCTCTTCATCCAGGCCCCCGGCACATAGCTGAGCAGATATGGCATCGTAGCGCCGGTACTCATAGGCAGGTTCTCGCCCAGCATCTGCACGTAGATGCCGCTGAGGCCTAACAGCTTGATTTGACGCGCGCCGGTGGCGGCATCGTTGTAGTTGACGTCAACCGAGGGGTTGGTTACGAAACTCTCGCCCAGGTTACAGCAGGCGGCTCGGAACAGCTCGTCCTGTCCAACATTGAGGCCGTTCACAGCCCCGCTCATGCGGCTGACTCCCTCGGCGCGACGCGAACTCACCTCCACTTCGCCAAGAGTTGATTTTCTGATTGTATCTTGTGCATGGACACAGATGCTGCCTGTAAACAGACAGACTAGAAAGATTGTCTTTTTCATTGTTTCTATTGTTCTTTTGGGTTGGGTATTGACAACGCTTTTGTCTTGTGTTGTCGACAATCAAACCCGCAGAACAATATGACGGTTGGCTCCCGGAGGGGGAATGGTCGATTTCCCGGGAGCGGGTGTTATTCGCATCGCCGGCACAGGTGCCGCCGGCGCCCAGGCCAAGACCCCAGCCGCGATGCAACAGGTAGGAGGAACACCAATATGGTGGGGTAGAATACTAGCCGACAGATGCAGGGAGGACACTGTCATGCATGTGTTTTCAGCAGGGCAACATTCGGTGTTGGCGAGGGTCAGCAATTCGGTTTCATCCGAACAGGCACAATGATACACACTTATCCCCCCTGCGCCGAAGAACATGAGTATCATGGTGGTCAGGGTTACAAGGGTGTTCGCTATACGGCGCTTGCTGCACATGTCCTATTGCTTTCTTCAGTCGCCGAACTCGATGCCCACGCCTTTGGCGGTATGGACCAGGCGGCTGTCGGGAGCCACCAGGTTCTGCTCGCGGACGGCCTCTTCCAGCGGGATGCCCACCACGTCGGGATGGTGGTAGGCCACCATCTGGCCGAAGCGGCCTTCCATGACAAACTCCATAGCGCGCACGCCGAACTCGGTGGCCAGCACTCGGTCGAAGGCTATCGGGGTGCCTCCGCGCTGCAGGTGGCCCAGTATGGTGTAGCGTATGTCGTGCTCCACACCGGCGGCCTTCAGGTCGGCGGCCAGCTGCTCGCCCACGCCGCCCAGCTTGACATGCTGATAACCCACCTCGCCGGTCTCGGTGCCGGTCACCGTGCCGCCCTTGGGCATGGCCCCTTCGGCCACCACGATGATGCAGTAGCCGTGGCGCTTGTTGTAGCGCTGCTCTATCTTGGCCTTCACCTTGGCTATATCGTAGGGTATCTCCGGAATCAGACACACGTCGGCACCGCCGGCGATGGCGCTGTGCAGCGCTATCCAGCCCGCGTCGCGACCCATCACCTCCAGGATGAAGACCCGGTTGTGCGAGGCCGCCGTGGTCACCAGCTTGTCTATGGCGTCGGTGCAAATCTGCACGGCCGTCTGGAAGCCGAAGGTATAGTCGGTCAGCGACAGGTCGTTGTCGATGGTCTTGGGCACTCCGACGATATTGAGGCCCTTTTTGGCAAGGCCCAGCGAGATACGCTGACTGCCGTCGCCGCCGATGTTGATGACGGCGTCCACTCCCATATACTGCAACTTGCGCAGCATCTCGTCGCTGCGGTCCACGGTGGTCCAGCTGCCGTCGGCGTTCTTCACGGGCCAGGCGAAGGGGCCGCCCTTGTTGGTGGTACCCAGTATGGTGCCACCCTGTATCTGCAGTCCCTCCACGCTCTTCTCGTCGAGCATCACAATCTCGGTCGGCTCGCGCAGCACTCCGTTGAACGACTCCACGCATCCGATAACCTCCCAGTCGTCGGCCTGCGCAGCTCGCTTCACGATGCCGCGTATCACCGCATTCAGTCCGGGACAATCGCCGCCTCCGGTCAGAACCATCACTCTTTTCAGTGCCATATTTGTCTGTTTATTCGTTCATCTTCAATCTGTTACACACACCGCAGCAGTGCAGTATCCAACCACAAATATACAAAAAAAATAAATACCGACGACACTTCCATCAATAAATTCCTAGCCCTGTAGACCAAAGAGTCTGTTGACTTATAGTTATTCTCCTGCTAGCCTGCGGCGTCGCGAGATCTTGTGGATCTTGTAGATTATTCCGCCTGCGGCGGTTACGCGGAGCGCAATAATCTAGATGACTTCTATAAATTGCCTCGAAGAGGCATTACTCTCAATAACCCCACACGGAAGTGTGGGGTAAACCAAGCAAATACACAACCCGCGTCTTGGAGAGACGCCACTGAAAGTGAATTTATTGAACCACCCTCTAAAAGATTTATAGATTTCTGCCCGCTAGGACAAGGAGATTTGTCGATTTACAGATATTCTCCTGCTAGCCTGCGGCGTCGCGAGATCTTGTGGATCTTGTAGATTATTCCGCCTGCGGCGGTTATGAACACTGAACACTGAACACTGAACACTACCCCGAAGGGGGTCATCCTACCACCATCCTACCATCAACCTACCACCATCCTACCACCATCCTACCATTTTAACATTTCGGAAGGCTGCCTTATTCAGTGTTCAGTGTTTAGTGTGCAGTGTGCAGTGTTCTGGTGCGGCAGCCCGCTCTCCACTCTCCACTCTCCGCTCTCCACTCTCCGCCCTCATACCTCCGCCCTCACCCCTAACGCCGCAGGCGTGCAGGAGACTGCTAGTTAATTTATGTTAAAAATGTATTTTATTATAAATTAACATCATAAGTTTAAAATAAAAGTCATACCTTTGCATTTTAATATCTTTTCAAAAAGAAACAAACAACACTCAAACAATCAATGAAATACACGACAACTTCCACCACAAGAAGCCGCCACATTCTGCCCGGAATGCTTTTTGCCCTTATGCTTATGGCCGCCCCAGCCCTGCAGGCGCAGACGGCCAACGGATATGTCATCTACTGCGAGGACTACGGCCTCTTCTTGGCCCACGATGCCTCGGGCAATGTGAACACTGCCGGCGTCAGCACGTTCGACCCCGCCACCTGCCTCTGGGCCGTGGGCACCTACATCCGCCCCACCTCGGCCAACGGCACCACCGTGCTCAACAACCTATACCTGTGTCCTCGAAATGGAAACAACAGCTATACTCTTAATACCAGTAATAGTAACACCTACAGAGCATGGGGTGGTGGCTTGTCCGATGGCGGTCAGCCATACTACGGCACCCGTAACCTCCGCGTCACAGGAGGCACCACTTGGCAAGTAGGTACCGGCACAGACCGTCGCGGTACTGTCTATGCCGTAAGCAAACAGGAGACTGAGAAAAATGTAGCCGCCGCCTACGCTGGCACCCTTAGCGGCGCCACCGAGCTCATCGGTGCCGGTGCCACCAGCACCGTCACCCCCACAGCCACCTATACCGCCGCCCATACCCTCAACGTCGTCACCTATACCTACAACGGCGGGGAAGAGTTGGGCAGCACCACCACCGGCACCGTGCCCACACCCACCGCTGTCAACCTGGCCAGCGGATGGACCCTCAGCTGGAGCCTCAGCGACGACACCTACGCCACCATCAGCGACGACGGCGTGGTGACCGTTGGGAGCACCCTCCCCGCCACCTATGCCACCACCACCGTCACCCTCACCGCCACCCGCACCGACGGCACCGGCAGCTTCAGCGCCACCATGCCCCTGACCATCTACGCCTCGGCCGCGATAAAGACCAACGTCGTCGGCGGCACGCAGGGCATCAGCGGCGGCATCGTCACCCTCAACGACTACGAGGACCACTCCTGGAGCTACTACAGCGACGCCACCCTGCCCGCCCGCATGCGCAGCCTCAACCCCGCCAACGTGGTCATCAAATACTACGGCAACGGCACCAACACCGTCTCGACCAACAACAACGCCTCGCCCGCACTCAGCACCTTCACGGCTTCGACCAACAACAGCGTGGCCGTGGGCATCGACGAGCCCGAAAGCACCTTCGTCTACTACAAGACCCTCGAGCGCACCTCCGGCAGCACCTATGGCTCCGCCTCCTACAACTACACCACCATCCCCAACCCCTTCAGCATCCGTCCCACCTACGGCACGGACGCCACCACGCGCTGGCGCGGCTTCTACGCCTGGCGCATCAAGAGCATCAACGGCGGCACCATCAGCGGCAAGGCCGTGGGCGACACCATCGACGCCGAGGCCACCGTCAGCTTCATCCCCACGGCGGAATACGGCATGACCGTCGAGTTGGAAGCCCTCTGGGCCAGGGCCTATGTAAACACCGGCTTGCAGGCATCCGTGAGCCGCGAACGCAACTTCATCGTTGTTTCAAACGATGCAGGCAGAACCCTGGACGATGTGAGGAGCAATAACCCCTGCACCTACTCCTCCTTCTACCCCGACGGCACCACCAACGGCACCGAGACCGCCACGCTGGCGAATCGCAATACGCGCCGCGCCACCTTCACCCCCACGGCCGACAGCAAGATAGAGTATATGCTACTCAACGGCAACAACTACGATATAAGTGCCAATGCACACAACCTGACCCTCGGTCGCGGCATCGGCGCAGCAGGCGGCACCAATTCTTGCAACAATTTCTCTTCCATCAACAGCAACCAGACCGCAACCCTGAACTTCACCGCACGTGTGGAGAGCGGCGTGTACAACAGAGTCTATCTGATGTCGAATGGTAATACCATCTCGGGCAGAGTCCACAACCACCTCGTCTTCGGCAGCGACTACGACCGCGCCGCCGGCGACAACTCGAAACTGAGCGTGGCGCAGGACAACCAAATTAACTTTGCAACGCCTTCTCTTGGCGCGGTCAACAAAGACCAGCCCGTGCTCGACATCGAGGTGAAGAGCGGAGAATATCAGCGGAACTACTGGTACGACAACAACACCTCGGCCTACAACTTCTCGTTCTATTGCCACAGCACGGAGAACAACTCCTATCCAGGCTTGGTAAGCCTCACCGTGGAGGGAGGCCATTTTGCCAACATCAACGGTGGTCGCGGTTCGTCGACAGAGGGACGCATCACCCCCGACTCGCTGACCTTCTCCATGCGTTTCAAGGGAGGAACCGTGGAGAACTCCATCTATGGCGCTGCTTCGAACAACCCCACCTACGGCAGCCGCCGCCTCATCTTCACCGGCGGCGAGGTAAAGGGATGGGTCGTGGCCGGATGCAATGGCACCGGAACCGACAATAATGCCTACGTTACAGGCAACTCATACATCTACGTAGGTGGAAACATGAAGTTAGGTAACGCGAGTGAGCCCCGAAACAACAACGGCACACCCGGTGGCAGCGTCTATGGCGCCGGCCGCGGCAACGACAGCCATCGGGCCTCTATCACGAATTCACATGTGGCGGTTGCAGACAAAGCCGAGATCTTGGAGAACGTCTTTGGCGGCGGCTTCCACGGCTACATCACCGACACCTCCAACGTCTTCGTCCTCGGCGGCACCGTCCACGGCCGTGTGTACGGTGGCGGCAGCGAGAACGGCGACGTCAGCGCTGCCATACCCCGCCGCATACCCATTGCGAACGTCATCATGACCGGCGGCGTGGTGGAGGACGGCGTCTATGGCGGAAGCTACACCAGGGGCATCGTGTCCAACCAGGTCAACGTGCAGATCAACGGCGGCCAGGTGGGCACCAGCTCGAGCAACGCCAATGTGCACGGCGGCGGCTACGGCCCCGCGACGACCGTCAACGGCAACGTCAACGTTACCCTTGGCAACACGCCGGCCAACACCGGCGGCGCCACGGTCTACGGCAACGTCTACGGCGGCTCGGCCCTGGGCGACGTGAACACCAACGGCAGCAACACCACCATTGTCACCCTCAACCGCGGCACGGTGAACGGAAACGTCTTCGGCGGTGCCCTCGGCGTGGGAGCCGACGTACACGGCAAAATCTCCGTCGACATGAAGGGCGGCACGGTGAACGGCAACGTCTACGGCGGCGGCGACGAGGCAGCCTACAGCCCCAACAGCAACCACCCCGTGGTGCAGCAGACCGGCGGCACGGCGGGCAACGTCTTCGGCGGCGGACGCGGCGAAACGGCCGTCGTCACCGGCAACCCGCAGGTAACCCTCAGCGGCACGGCACATGTGAAGGGCAACGTCTTCGGCGGCGGCCACGCCGCAGCCGTCACAGGCAACCCGCACGTGACGATTCAGTAGCGCAGAGCGCAATATGTAATATGTATAGTGGTGAGTGGACAGCTAGCCGTCACTCACCACTTGCTTTTTGCATTCACCATTCACCATTCATCATTCACCATCACCCCCTCCGCCCCAAAGAAGGGGTCATCCTTGCACCATCCATGTATCAACCATGCACCATCCTTGCATTTTAACATTTCGGAAGCGACGTAGGAAAACGTCCCGCCCGTCCGTCCCACCGCGGGTGGGACGGACGGGGCGCGGGAGGAGAGACCCGCCTCTGCCGGTCTATTGAAAGGAAGCTCCTACGGAGCATCCACCATTCACCATTCATCATTCATCATTCACCAGATAGCCCGTAGGGCTTTTCTTTCAATAGAATTGCGTTTATCGGGAGAACAAACGTCCCGCCCGTCCGTCCCACCCGCGGTGGGACGGACGGGCAGAGCGCGGGAGAAGAGACGCGTCTCTGCTGGTCTATTGAAAGAAAGCTCCTACGGAGCATCCCTTTTCTCACTCTGCACTGAAAGATTTACCTGCGTAGCTTCGACTAATTCGAACAATTCGTCGTCAAAGAAACCCATTCGGACTTTTCGCCGTCAGATTCACTTTTTTGAAAATTTTTTACCAAAGTAAGCAAATTAGTTGTATCTTTGCAGCACCTATCCGAGCGAGTCGGATTGAAGAAACAATTGTAAATTAATCAATTTAGCTGCCATGAGAAACAAATACTACGACCTGATTGACCAGACATTCGACTTTCCGCAGGACGAATTCCGCACCGAGGACGGCGAACTGTACTTCCACGACATACCGCTGATGGAGATTATCAAGCAGTACGGCACACCGCTGAAAATCACCTATCTGCCAAAAATCAGCTCGCAGATACAGCGTGCCAAACGCCTGTTCAACGTGGCCATAGCCAAGACCGACTATCGCGGCAGCTACAACTACTGCTACTGCACCAAGAGCAGCCACTTTGCATTTGTGCTGGAAGAGGCGCTGAAGAACGACATCAACCTGGAGACATCGTCGGCCTTCGACATCAACCTGATACAGGAGCTGCATGCACAAGGGTTGATCGACAAGGAGAAAGTCATCGTGTGCAACGGCTTCAAGAAAGAGCAGTACATAGAGAACATCGTGGGCATCTACGCCGACGGCTTCCGCAACGTGATACCCGTTCTGGACAACAAGAATGAGTACTACACGCTGGACCGGATGCTGGAGAAGGTGGACGAGCCGATGCAACTGGGCATACGCATAGCGTCGGAAGAGGAGCCCAAGTTCGACTTCTACACCTCGCGCCTGGGCATCCGCTATCACGACATAGTGAGCTTCTACGAAGAGCAGGTGAAGCCCAATCCCAAGTTCCGGTTCAAGATGCTGCACTTCTTCATCAACACGGGTATCCGCGACACGGCCTACTACTGGAACGAGCTGGCGAAGTGCGTGAACGTGTACTGCGACCTGAAGCGGGTGTGTCCGGAGCTGGATTCGCTGAATATCGGCGGCGGCTTTCCGAGCAAGGTGAGCCTGGCGGCCAACTACGACTACGAGTATATGGCGGAGGAGATATTGGCCCAAATCAAGGCCATCTGCACCACACGCGGAGTGGAGGAGCCGAACATATTCACCGAGTTCGGAAGCTTCACCGTGGGCGAAAGCGGCGCCACGCTCTACAGCATCCTGGACCAGAAGCAGCAGAACGACCGCGAGCTGTGGTATATGATAGACTCGAGTTTCATCACCACCCTACCCGACACCTGGGGCATCAACCAGCGCTTCATCATGCTGCCCATCAACCACTGGGACTGCGAGTACCAGCGCGTCTTCCTGGGAGGTCTGACGTGCGACTCGGAGGACTACTACAACGCCGACAGCCACGCCAACGCCATCTTCCTGCCCAAGCTGCAGAAGGACGATCCGCTCTACATAGGATTCTTCCACACCGGCGCCTACCAGGAGAGCATAGGCGGCTACGGCGGCATACAGCACTGCCTCATCCCCGCCCCCAAGCATGTGATTATTGACAAGGACGAGAACGGCGAATATACCACCAAACTCTTCGCCAAAGAGCAAAGCTACAAGTCGATGCTGAAGATTTTGGGGTATTGAGGAGGAGAGAAGCCGAAGAGTCGAAGAGCCGAAGAGTCGAAGAGCGAGGGAGTCTTAGAGTCTAAGCGTCTAAAAGTGAAGAGTGGAGAGCAGGCTGCAGCCAACTCTCCACTCTCTTCTTTTAGCTCCTTCGATTCAGACTCTCCCTACTTCACCACCAGCTTTTTCAGGGCGGTGCCTTCTGCCGTGGCTATGCGGAGCAGGTAGATGCCGGCAGGCAGGGCCGAGAGGTCGAGGCGGCAGCGGTCGGCTGTGGCGGCGACGGTGGCCAGTCTGCGGCCCATAGCATCGAGCACCGTGACCTGCTGCAGACCCGTGCCGCTCACTTCAGCCCACATGCTGGCAGGGTTGGGGCTGACGGTCAGGCCGTCGGCTGCGGCATTGGCGATGCCCAGGTTATGGCTGGTCAGCGGACGGATATAGGGGCGGTAGCCCTGGGCGGTGATGCTAACGAGGGTGGTAGAACGGTCGGCAGGTGCGCTGAGGCGCACGGCGCCGTCGGTGCCGACATGGGTGGCGTCAATCAGCGCGTGGGTCACGCTGTCGACCAGCGCCACATAGGCACCGGGCACGGTGGAGAAGCTAAGCTCGGAACCGTCGAGGGTGAGTTGACCCAACTCCAGCACATCGGCACGTCCCAGCCAGGGCATGAGGCTGGGGTCGCCCATCAGCTCGTAGATTTCCCAATAGTAGGGCACGATTTGGTTCGTCCAGGTATTGGAGCCATAGCAGCGGTTGACAGACATATTGCCCGCCACGAGTATGGCGCCGGCGGTGGCCACATGGTCGGAGAGCGGTTCGCCGTGGGTGTGGAAAAGATTGTCGTACATGCCGCGACGCGAGGCGTCGTAGTTGAGGTACATCGTGTTGGAGATATTGTTGCGCAGGCCGACGCTCCAGTAGAAGTCCTCGTCCCAGAAGGTGGAGTTGGTGGCGCCGATATAGCCGATGGCACCGGCCCGCTCGCCTCGGCGGAGCAGCGACTCGCCCAGGCAGGTAGTCTCGTCGAACTTATTGGACAGGCAGCAATTGCCAATCATGAATCCCGGACGACCAGTGTTGCTCATCTGGCTGACATGGGTGGTCGTGAAAGAGGGGCGATACCAGCAGTTCCAGTCGCCGTGGGCGCTATAGTTGACCCAACCCACACCATTGTTGTAGGCGTTGCGCAAGGCGTTGGCGGCCGCATTGGTGGTGCTGCTGCCCTTGACGGTGACGCCTGCAGGGCTGTGATTGTAGTTGTTCTTATAGTAGAGCAGACTGTCGAAACGGCTATCGCCACTGAAATAGTTAGAGGCCAGATAGTCCATCGTGGGGTCTGCACAACGCCAAGCGTTATCGTAACTATCTGTACCATAGCCGTTGTCGTAGCCAGCAATGAGGACTGCGCGCTCCAGGTATCCATCGTCGGCAAACTGGTACTTCTCGTAGTAGAGTGTCTTGTCGATGATATTGCGCAGCGAAGAGGTGTCGCGTGCCGAGAGGCGACCCATATAGGCGTCGGGCAGGTCGTCGCTGGTCCACGAGTTGTACGGGTGGTCGGTGACGTGGTTTTCGACCGACTGGCGCAGGTAAGACCACGAGGAAACATGTCCGCTGAAGGTAGGCATGCGGTTGTTGTCGCCCACTAGCACTACGTATGTGGGGGCCGGCGATTGCTCGGTGGCATCAGTATATAGCGTCTGCAGACGACGCGCCAGGGCAGACGACGTGGTGGAAGAGCCGAAGCTGATAGTATCCACCAGCAGGCCCTGCTGACGCTTCCAGTCGATGAACTCGTCAATGGCGGCACACTGGAGGCTTTCGGGCACCAGGACGACCATGCGCAGGGGCGACGAGGTGGCGGCTTTGCTGCCGGCATAGAGGTTATTGAGCGTGGCGCCCAGCGAGAAGGCTGGCGTGTGGTGCAGATTGTAGAACTTGAGCGAAGCCGAAGGGTCGCTGTTCACATACCGCACCGTGATGTCGGCACGGCGGCAGACGACCATCTTGCCGCTGACGGGGTTGACCCTGACGGGTGCATAGGTCAGCATAGCATAGGGACGGTCGCGTCCGACACCCAGCGAGCTGACGCTGGCCAACGGCATGCCAAAATAGGCGTCGGTGCCGTAGAGGGCTTCGTCGTACTGGAACGGCAAAGGCTGTCCGCTCTTGATAACCGAAGGCTGCAGGGGCTGCACCTGTCCTGTCGGGAGGTCGACGGTGTCGTAGACGGCGTCACTGACGGTAACCACTATAGAGTCGCACATAGGCACTGCCAGCAGGTGGTTCTGCACCGGAATGGTAGGGGCACCCAGCTGACCACCAGCTATATAGCCGTCGATTGCCAACTGGAGGTAGCCGTTGGCAGCGACCTGTACCTCGGGGGTGGTGAAATGTACTTGCAGGCGGTCGAAGTTGTCGACCGATACACGTTGAGCCGTCGCCGGGATGGCGAGCAAGGCCAAAAGTGCAAATGTCAAAAATTGTCTCTTCATATGTTGAACATTTTACTTATTTCGTGATTGGGAGCATTGATAGTCATCCATTCGTGGGTAACCGGATGCTCGAAGCTGACGCTGTAGGCATGCAGCGAGATGCTGCCGTCGGGGTTGCTGCGCTCGGCGCCGTATTTCAGGTCGCCCTTGATGGGACAGCCGATATTGGCCAGCTGGCAGCGTATCTGGTGGTGACGGCCCGTGTGGAGATTGATATCCAGGAGATGGTAGCCACCAGCGCTGTCGGCGATGTGGCGGTACTCGAGGCGAGCCAACTTGGCGTTGGGCCGGCCCACACCAAAGACATAGCTTTTGTTGCGTTCCTCGTTTTTGACCAACCAGTTTTCGAGCACACCGGCCTCCTGCGGCGGAGCATTCTTGACCACCGCCCAATAGTGCTTCTCGAACTCGCGCGTGCGTACCTTCTCCACCATACGGCTGAGGGCCTTGGAGGTCTTGGCCAGAAGCACGACACCACTGACCGGTCGGTCGAGACGGTGGATAACTCCGCAATAGACATTGCCCGGTTTGGAGTCACGTTCCTTGAGGAAAGCCTTCACCAAGTCGGCCAAGCAGGGATCGCCCGTCTTGTCGCCCTGGGTAATCTGGCCCGGCAGTTTGTTGATTGCCAGCAGATGGTTGTCCTCGTATAGTATCTGGTCGGCCAGAGTCATAGATGTACAAAAAGTGTTAGATAGACAAAAACGAACGGGGTAGCCACCAGCAAACTGTCGAAGCGGTCGAGGAAACCGCCATGCCCCGGCATGATGCTTCCGCTGTCCTTCATGCCCACACTGCGCTTGAGCATACTCTCCACCAGGTCGCCCAGCGTGTCGACCACACTGCATATCAAACCCAGCACCAGCCAATGGTACCAAGCTATCTGGCTGTTGAACAGCGAGCCAACAAAGTAAGCGACCAGCAAGGTAATCACCACGCCGGTGATAGTGCCCTCCCAGGTCTTGCCAGGAGAATGCCGGGCCCACATCTTGTGGCGTCCGTAGAGCGAACCACCCATATAGGCACCGTTATCGTTCATCCACACCATGATAAGTACCATCACCAGCACACCGTAGTTGACATGGAGCCACGTCATCAATCCCAGCGGGATAGCGGCATAGAGCATCGGCACCATCGTGTAGGCTGCATCGCGGAACGGCTGCTCGCTATGGTGCCACAACTGGACGATGGCACAAAGGGCAAAGACCGGCGGGAAAAGTGTGATAGCCATCCACATGAAGGTGAAGCCGTAGGCAGCATTCAGCACAGGCACCACGGCCAGCAACACCAGCGAGACCACCGTCAGGATATAGCCCAGCCAACGGCTGGGCACTGCACCCTGCTTTTCCACAATACGGAAGAACTCGAAGGTACAACCACAAGCCACGAAGAGCAGAAAGGCTGTGAGAATCAAACCTCCGACCGTCTTGTTTCCCAGCATGTCGCCACTGAAAATGCAGCCTAGAAAGAGGACCACATAAACGATAGCGCTAACCGTACGCACCCAAAAGTTCTTCATACTTCTTCAAAATCTTGGTTATTGTCTGCGGCGGGAGCGTCGGTCTCGTCAGCCTCGTCGGCCGTTTCGGATTCGTCGGTCCCCGTCGTGGCACTCTCCCAAGGACGCGGACCATAGATACGTTCCAGGTCTTCACGGAAGAGCACCTCCTTGTCGTAGAGTTGAGAAGCCAACTCGTCGAGCTGTTCGCGGTGGCTGAGCAGCAACTCCTTGGCCTTGGCATAAGCCTCTTCGACCATACGCTTCACCTCGCGGTCGATGGTCTCCGCAGTCTTCTCGCTGAAGGGTTTGGTGAGACCCCACTCGCTCTGGCCTGTGGAATCATAAAAACTGATATTACCCACTTCGGGACTCATGCCATAGTAGGTCACCAAAGCCTGCGCCATCTTCGTGGCACGCTCTATGTCGTTGAGTGCCCCAGTGCTGATTTTGCCGTAGACGATTTCCTCCGAGGCACGACCGGCCATGAGGCTGGTCATCTCGTCGAACATCTGCTCGTAGGTGGTAATCTGCCGTTCTTCCGGCAGATACCATGCGGCACCGAGGGCCTTGCCACGCGGCACGATGGTTACCTTCACCAGAGGATTGGCCCAACGCAGCAGCCAACTGACCGAGGCATGACCCGATTCGTGATAGGCGATGGTGTGCTTCTCCTGGTCGGTGAGCACCTTGGTGCGCTTCTCCAAGCCACCGACGATACGGTCGACAGCATCCAGGAAGTCCTGCTTGTCGATCTCTTTCTTATTCTTACGCGCGGCACAAAGAGCAGCTTCGTTGCACACGTTGGCGATATCGGCTCCGCTAAAGCCCGGTGTCTGCTTGGCCAGGAACGCGCGGTCGACATACCCCTCGCTGTTTTTGTCCTTGTTGAGCTTCAGGTTTTTCATATGGACGGCAAAGATAGCCTTGCGCTCCTCCAGGTCGGGCAGCTCGACATATATCTGGCGGTCGAAACGCCCGGCACGGAGCAATGCCTTGTCAAGCACATCGGCCCGGTTGGTGGCAGCCATCACGATTACGTTGGTCGTGCTGGAGAATCCGTCCATCTCGGTAAGCAACTGATTGAGCGTACTCTCGCGCTCGTCGTTGCCACCGGTGATACCCGCCTTGCCACGCGCACGACCCACCGCGTCTATCTCATCTATAAATACGATACACGGAGACTTCTTCTTGGCCTCGTCGAACAGACCACGCACACGCGAGGCACCGACACCGACGAACATCTCGACAAAGTCCGAGCCGCTCATACTGAAGAAGGGCACGCCAGCCTCGCCGGCCACCGCTTTGGCCAAGAGGGTCTTACCAGTGCCCGGAGGGCCAACCAGCAGCACGCCTTTCGGAATTTTGCCGCCGAGGTCGGTGTAGCGCTTGGGATTCTTCAGAAAGTCCACCACCTCCATCACCTCTTCCTTGGCGCCAGCCAATCCAGCCACGTCCTTGAACGTGATATTGTTCTGCTTGGTGGCGTCATACTGCTTGGCGGTACTGCGGCCCATGCCGAAGATATTGAATCCGCCACCGCTGTCGCCCCCCATCTGCCGACGGCCCCACAGGCCCATCAACCAGAAGAAGAGGAAGAAGATAATCAGCGGGCCGAACCATATCATCAGGTCGCGCCAGGCGTTGCTGCGCTTCTCTATTTTATAGCTGATATGCTTGCCGGTACGCTCCTCGATGGTGGAGAGCTCCTTGTCGAAATGCTCCAGATTGCCGATGCTGTAGGTGTAGAATCCCAACGGTCCCTGCGCACCGGTGATGTTACGGGTGAGTATATCACCGTAGGTCACCGTGTCGCGACGCGCCACATCGGGTTTAATGCGGATTTGGGCCACCTCCTGGTTAATGACAGTGATGCTCTCATAGTCTTCTTTTTCAAGTATGGGCTCCAGTCGGTCCCAGGTGATTTCACGCTTGCCCGACGTACTTCCGCTGCCGCCAAAGAGCGACCACACCAGTGCCAACATGATGACACCATATATAATATACAGCACACGGCTACCTTTGGGGCGTTTACCCTGATTGTTGGGCCGCTGCGGCTGCTGATTACCAGTTTGTTGTGCCATGACTAATGTACGATTATTGTTTAGTAGAAATAGCGACTTCTATGCCGTCGCTCCACAATTCATCCAAACGGTAGAAGGCGCGCTTCTCTTTCTGGAAGATGTGCACCACCACGTCAAAATAGTCCATCAGTATCCATTCTGCGTTCATATACCCCTCCACCTTGTGGGGGTTGAGGCCGGTGGCTTTCTTCACCGCCTCGTGCACAGCATCGCTGAGGGCACTGACATGCGAGGGCACGTTGCCGCTGGCTATCACAAAGAACTCGGCCGGTGCACCATGCACCTGGCGCAAGTCCAGTATGCGCACATCCTCGGCTTTCTTCTCATCCATCACTTGGGCCGCCAATCGGGCCAGCACTACAGATTCTTTCTCGTTGTTCATTTATTGTATTATATTCGCTTTCAGTATTCTTACTTCGTCTTTCTCTTCCAGTTCCACCCGCACATAGCGCTCCGGCAGCAACTCTTCCACCTTCTCGGTCCACTCTGTGAAGCAGTAGCATCCGCTGTAGAAGTACTCTTCGTAGCCGATATCGTAGGCTTCAGTCACCGACTTCATACGGTAGAAGTCGAAGTGGTAGACCGGCTCGCCGCTCTCGGCCGAGTATTCGTTCACGATGGCGAACGTGGGGCTGCACACATTCTCTTTCACACCCAGCACGTGGCATATCTCCTTTATCAGGGTGGTCTTCCCCACACCCATCTTGCCAAAGAAGGCGAAGAAGCGGTCGTCCGGAAACTCTTGCAGCAACTTCCGTGCCACTGCCGCCAACTCTGCTACGCTATGTATCTCAACCGTCATATATATCGTCCAATAACCAATAACCTATAACCCAAACCCTACAACCTACCTCAGCCTGTCGGCAGCACGCACTTTCTCCTCGTCCTTCTTGATGCCGCGGTGGGCCAGAATGAGGAATACCAGCGACACAATAGGCGCATAGGCACCCACGAACCAGCTCACTTCCAGGTCGCTGCCGGCCATCACACGCATCAGTTCCTTGCCGTAGGCGTCCACAGCCCAAAAGAAGAGCAGGAAGACGAAGACCACATTGAGGATGAACGCCAAGGCCACCATGCGCATCTGGCGCACACGGTTGCGGTAGAGGAAGATACACACCGCCGCCACCACTGCCACCAGCAGGCACACCACAACGAGCGGCCAGGTGTGGAAGCCGCTGGCATCCTGGCTATAGTTGATAACGGGGGCCATATTCTGTATCTGCTCGAACATGGCATCGTCGTGGTGCGCCACCATGTCGAGCCGTGCCTCGACGTGCTGGTTGGTGGCCGGCATCACAAAATGGTACTCCGCCACCGGGAACAGGAAACACAGCGCCATGCAGCCCACGGCAAGCGCCAGCCATAGAGATTGAATTCTTTGTATCATCGTTCAGTATTATTTAGTCATTCTACATCCATGTCGGAGGGCATGCTGGCCAGCCCTTTCTCGATTACGTCGACGGCTTTGCGCCCTTTGTCGACCACCACAGCATCGTGCACAAACATGAAACCCGGATTGCCGCGCAGCATAGTCTCGATGGCAGTGGCGTCGGCGAAGAGGTAATCCAGACCCTCTATCTTGTTTACATAGAGCCAGTTCTGCACATCTTCCGGCAGCGCCGAGGTGAGCATCACGATGCGCAGCCCGTTCTCGTCGGCCAACTGCAGGGCACGACGTATCTCCCTGACGCCTTTCTCGTTGAGTTTCTCCAAGTGGTGCACCGTGACGATGAGCAGGCCCTCTTCGGCTGCCAGCAAGTCGACGGCATGGTCCTCACCCTCCAGGTCCATCATCGAGAAGCCCGGCGCCGCTATCTCGCGCGGGTCTATCACACGGCTACTCTCCCACTCCCACTGCGTGCTCCACAGGCTGTCGGCCATCTTCTGCATCAGTAGCGACGACTCAAACTCCTCTACCTCACCCGTTTGCACATTGCGGTAGGTAACATAGCTCTTCGGCCCCTCGGCGCTCTCGGTGTCCATCATGCGGTTGCCTATCTTCCAGGGACGGAAGTCGACGACGGGCTCATGCTTGATATTGTAGAGTCCAAAGATAAGCATCGCGGCCACGGCACCAATCAGTATCAGCCCGTCGCGCTCGAAGCGGCGCTTGCGGCGCAGGTTGCGCGTGAGCACAATCCACACCGTGGGCACGTCGAGCACCACGTTCTTCCAGAAAGTCTGCCAGTTGGTAAGCTTCACCGCGTCGCCGAAGCAGCCGCAGTCGGTCACCTTGTTGGTCAGCGCGTCGATGAATGTAGTCACCGTAAAGAAGAGCATCATCAGAGCCAGTAGCCATGCCGAAAGGCGACGGTAGGCGTTGAATATCAGCAACACGCCGACCACAAACTCGGCGCAGATAAGGCCCAGCGAGAGCACGCCCGCCAGCGGCAGCGCCCACTCGAACGTCAGCCCGCCGATGCTCCAAGCGGTCATATACTCCTGCACCTTGAAGGTGGTCCCCATCGGGTCGACGCCCTTGACGAACGACGAGAAGAGGAACACCAGGCCCACAAACCAGCGAGCCAACACATTGAGTGTGTAATTCAGATTATTGTCCTTGATTTTCATATCCTTGTATCGTATTTTCACGTTTATCTACCACCCGATTGTTCCGTACCCTCGGAACTGCGCACCAGGCAGAAGAGCGAATAATTGATGATATCCATATAGCCACCCTCGACACCTTCACTGACGAGCGTGACCCCTTGATTGTCTTCTATCTGCTTGATGCGGCGCAGCTTCATCAGTATCAAATCCACCATAGAGCCAATGCGCATCTGGCGCCACGCCTCGCCGTAGTCGTGATTCTTGGCCATCATCAGCTCCACCGTGCGGTTCAGATGCTTGTCGTAGAGGCGCATAGCATCGTCGAGCGGCAACTCCAGCGGCGCCTTCCCACTCTCCACTCTCCGCTCTCCACTCTCCACTCTCCGCTCTCCACTCTCCAACTCGCCCTGTATGAGCGCCATGACGGCATAGTTCACCATCGCCACAAACTCGCCACGCAGGTCGTCACCCACACGGTTCTCGCCGCTCTCCTGCACACTCCTGATTCTGTTGGCCTTGATAAATATCTGATCCGTCAGCGAGGGCAGCCGCAGCACACGCCACGAAGTGCCATAGTCGCGCGTCTTCTTCTCGAAGAGCGAACGGCACACCGACGCCTCCTGCATCACCTCGCGACGGGTTTTTTCCAAATTGTCACTTTTTACCATAGCCTACCAATAACGACACCCGCCATTAATTATTGCATTTAAATTGTAAAAAATTATTAACCGCCCGGCAGTATGCCCCCACGCACCCACCGGCCACCCCACCGCGACCCACGGTGCAAAGCCAGTCGTACGACATCGTAAAACCTTATCAACTACTACTGTAGTAGGTGTTGGTAAGGTGTTGGTAAGGCGTTGGTAAGGCGTTGGTAAGGAGATGATAGGTTGGGAACCTGGCGTTCAGTGGGTTACAGAGGCGGTTTTTCGCGTCACAACAGGTTGGGGTGTTTTTTTGAAAACCGCTGGCAATAATCCGCACGCCTCTGCGTTAATACCAGAAACAAAAGACTGCGAACCAGCGACAAGATGGAGAAGATAGACTTCAAACCCTTCAGCCTCAGTGTCCACGGCCGACTGACAGAATGGCAGCGCCCCGTGGTGATGGGCATATTGAACATCACCGACGACTCGTTCTACGACGGTGGTCGGCACGCCGGAGCCGAAGCCATGCTCGCCCACGCCCGGTGGCTGCTCGACGAGGGGGCCGACATCATAGACCTCGGCGCCGTCAGCTCGCGCCCCGGCGCCCATCTGCTGCCGCCCGCCGACGAGGCACGCCGGCTGTCCGACGCAGTAGCACTACTGCGAGCACAACTGCCAGACGCCATCCTCAGCGTCGACACCTGCTACAGCCTGCCCGCACGCGCCGCCATCGAGGCCGGTGCCGACATGGTGAACGATATCAGCGGCGGCCAGTTCGACCCAGAGATGTACCATACTATCAGCGACTTGCAGGTCCCCTACATCCTGATGCACACGCGCGGCACACCCGACCACATGCAGCAGCACACCGACTATGCCGACATCGTGGACGACCTGACGCACTATTTCTCCGAGCGTATAGACCAGCTATATACTCTTGGTATCAAAGACTTATGGATCGACCCCGGCTTTGGATTCGCCAAAACCACGGCCCAGAACCACGAGCTGCTGATGCGACTCGACGAGCTGACCACCCTCTTCCGCGAACCGCTGCTGGTGGGGATGAGCCGCAAAAGCATGATATACAAGCCGCTGAACATCACCGCCGACCAGGCATTGGCCGGCACCATAGCGCTGGACACGCTGGCGCTCGAGCGCGGCGCCCGCATACTGCGGGTACACGACCCGCGACCCGCCCAGGAGACCATAAAGCTCATGTTCCAAGATATTTAGAAACAATCAAAACCCATCACCGACATGATACCCCTTGCCCTACTCGGATTGCCCACCCTGCGCATCGTAGACATCTTCGACATCGCCATCGTGGCCATACTGGCCTACTATATCTACCGCATGGCCCGCGGCACCAATGTGATGCTCATCTTCTGGGCCCTGCTGGTGCTGCTGGTCGGCTGGCGCATCGCCGACAGCCTTGGAATGAGGCTCTTAGGCGCCATACTCAGCGCCGTGTCGGGCGTCGGACTCATCGCCCTGGTGGTCATCTTCCAGCCCGAGATACGCAAGTTCCTGCTCTTTCTGGGCACCAAGACCCAGTTGAACGAGAGTCTGTGGAAGCGACTCCAGTTCTGGCGCCGGCAGCAACAGATGGCCAAAGGGGTCAACTACGAGGCTTATGTCAACGCCTGCATGCACATGTCGCAGTCGAAGACGGGCGCACTGATAGTCTTCAAACGGCAGAACTCGGTCGACGACCTGGTAAACACCGGCGAACGAATCGACGCATTGGCATCCAGCGCGTTGATTGAGGCCCTCTTTTTCAAGAACTCGCCCCTGCACGACGGCGCCGTCATAGCCCACGAAAACCACCTGATAGCGGCGCGATGCATCCTGCCCGTCACTTCGCGGCTCGACATCGACCCCAACTTGGGCCTGCGCCACCGGTCGGCCATCGGCGTCACCGAGCAGCTTGATGTACTGAGCGTTATCGTCAGCGAAGAGACCGGCGCCATCAGCTACGCCCTGGGCGGAGTGATTCACCACGACATCACGCCCGTCGAGCTGCGCCAGGCACTCGAAAAGTACGAATGCTGACCGTCGCACAAACGCCACCCGCCCCTGCCCCGCCCATGTAAACGACAGATAATTGCCGTTTTATAAATTTAATTTGTTCCATTCTAAAAATAATAGTATCTTTGCACCTCAATTTGGCCAAAGAGAGCCTGTGCCATACCTGTTTTTCGCAAAACACACTCATCTCTATACCAGCGTATTGCAGAGAAAAGACAAAAAAAGTGGCCCGTCCGGTGTAAGATTCGGCACCCTCATTGCGTCAAATAGATATACGACAACGAAGAAACAATAAAAAATAACAACAAAAACCACACAAATGAAAAAGACAATCTGGATTCTGCTGCTGACATTCGTATTCAGTGGCCTCTCCTATGCCCAGTTGCCCGGTAGCAACAAGCAGGAGAAGAAAAGCGACCTCAACGCCCAGGTGCCCCTCGACAAGAAGGTGCGCTACGGCAAACTGGACAACGGATTCACCTACTACATCCGTGCCAACAAGAAGCCGGAGAACATGATTCAGTTCCGCCTGGTGAGCAATGCCGGTTCCATCCTGGAGCGCGACGACCAGCAGGGCTTGGCTCACTTCTGCGAGCACATGGCTTTCAACGGCATCAAGGGTTACCCCCACAACACGATGATCGACAAGCTGCAGAAGCATGGTGTCGAATTCGGACGCGACATCAACGCCTACACCTCGTTCGACCAGACCGTTTACTACGTCAACATGCCCGCCGACGACCCCGAGATGGTGAAGATGGGTATGGAGATTCTCGACGGTTGGGCCGGCAACATCCTCTTCGACGAGAAAGAAATTGAGGAAGAGCGCGGCGTCATCCACGAGGAGTGGCGCGGTGGCGTCGGCCACGGCGACCGTCTGCGCCAGAAGACCTGGCCCATCATGCTCAAAGGTTCGCTCTATGCCAACCGCCTGCCCATCGGCAAGGAAGAAGTCATCATGAACTTCAAGCGCCAGGCCATCGTCGACTTCTTCAACGACTGGTACCGTCCCGACCTGCAGGCCATCGTCATCGTGGGCGACATCGCCGATGTGAATGCCCTCGAGCAGCAGGTGAAAGAAGTCTTTGGCAGCCACCCCAAGACCCAGAACCCCAAGGAGCGCAAGAGCTTTGAGATACCCAACAATGTAGAGCCTCTCATCTGCATCGCCCAGGACAAAGAGGCCACCAGCGCCACCCTCAACCTGATGTGGAAGCACAAAAAAGCCCACAACGGCACCATTGGCGACTACCGCGCCATGATTGTGCGTAACCTGATCGACATGATGATCAACGAGCGCTTCGCCGAGCTGAGCCAGAAGCCCACCGCCCCGATGATGTATGCCGGTGGCGGCTACGGCGGCTTCCTCGGCCGCGAGATCGACGCCTTCACCCTGGCCGCTGCCCCCAAGGAGGGCCGCATCAACGAGACCGCCGAGCTGCTGCTCCGCGTGGCCAAGCAAATCGACGACCACGGCTTCCTGCAGGCCGAGCTCGACCGCCAGAAAGAAGACCTCCTCAGCACCTATGCCAAGCTGGCCAAAGAGGCCAACAAGACCCAGAGCAACAGCCTGGCCGACGAGTACACCAACCACTTCCTCGAGAACGAGCCCTGCCCCGGCATCGTGCAGGAGTGGAAGTATGCCAAAGAGTTCATCCCCGAAATCACCGTCGAGGAGTGCAACCAGATCGTCAAGGGCTGGTTCAGCGAAGAGAATATGATATTCTACCTCACCGCCCCCGAGCAGGAAGGCTACAAGGTGCCCACCGAGCAGGAGGCCACCAACATCCTGAAAAACTTCAAGAACATCAAGACCGAGCCTTGGGTTGACACCTACAAGGATGAGCCCCTCTTCAGCGAGGAAGTGCCGGCTTGCGACTACACCGTCACCAAGTACAACAGCGCCCTCGGCTACTTCGAGTACACGCTGCCCAACGGCATCCGCTTCATCGTGAAGCAGACCGACTACAAGGCCGACGAAATCCAGATTGCCAGCTATGGCTTCGGCGGCACCTCGCTCTACGAGGACAAGGACGCTTACGAGGCCCAGAACGCCGCTTCCTTCGTCGACGCCGGCGGTATCGCCAACTTCAGCGCCACCGACCTCAACAAGAAGCTCAAGGGTATGAACCTCAGCATCAGCCCCTATATCAGCGAACAGACCCAGGGCTTCCAGGGCAATTGCTCGCCCAAGGACCTCGAGACCACCCTGCAGCTGATCAACCTCTACTACACCGCCCCCCGCAAGGACCAGGAAGCCTACGAGCGCAACATCGACAACACCCTGCAGCAGATCAAGTTCGTCCGTGAGAACCCGCAGGTGGCCTTCATCGAGAAGTTCTACAAGACCGCCTACCCGAACGACAAGCGCACGGTGCTCATCGCCACCGAGGAGCAGGTGCGTGGCCTGAACTTGGACCGCATGTTCAATATCTACCGCAACCGCTTCGCCGATGCCTCGAACCAGACCTTCTTCTTCGTGGGTAACGTCAGTGATCAGGATGTCGACCTTATAGCCCGCTATCTGAACCACCTGCCCGTCAACGGCAAGCAGCGCAACGACAAATTCGTCAACCGCAACGCCAAGTTTGCTGAAGGCATCCAGCACGCCGAAGCCGTCAAGGGTATCGAGCGCCAGGGTATGCTCATCATCAGCGGCCAGATGGATGTCGACGCCGCCGAGTTGACTCCCCGCACCCGTATCGCCATCCAGGAGCTCAGCGAAGCCCTCGGCATTACGGTGACCCAGATTATCCGCGAGAAGAACGGTGACGCCTACAGCCCCTCGGCCGGCTTCGACTACGAGATTTCGCCCGTCGGACAGGTCAGCTGGCAGTTCTACATCGGCTGCGACCCCGAGAAAGCCGCCAAAATTGAGAAAGACTGCATAGAGATTCTCCGCAACTACACCAAGAAGGGCTGCGACAAGGAGACCCTCAGCAAGGTGCAGGAGCAGATGCTCGTCAACCGTGGCAAGACCGTACAGAACAATGGTTTCTGGATGGGACAGATTCAGGGCAGCTACCGCTTCAACGAGAGCCGTGACTATCAAGTGAACGACTATGAGCGCATCGTGCGCAGTGTCACCACCAAGGATATCCGCAACATCGCCAAGCGCTATGTCAACCTGAACAACTACGTCGTCGTGACCCTGCGTCCGGAGAACCCCGACGCCGGCAGCGCCGAATAAAACTCCCCTAGGGAAAAGAGAAAGCCTCCGCAGCATCGTTGTGATACTGCGGAGGCTTTCTTCTTCCACCCTCCATCCGTTTTGCGACAGTTTACATGTCTCGGTAGAGCCCACTTAGGGAGAAGAGGGCATAAAATTAAATATTCAGCTGTTTTATTCGATTTTTTTGTGTACTTTTGCAAAATGATAACCCTATTGTTATGCGGAATCCTGAGACTACAAAACACGACTACGGACACGCTCTGATTATTGCCGGCGCCTACGGACGCATGGGTTGTGCCATCCTGGCCGCACGGGCTACGCTGCGGAGCGGCTGCGGCCTAGTGACAGTACACCTGCCCTCGCGCTGCGTCGACCCGATGCAAGCCGCCTTCCCTGAGGCTATGGTGAGCATTGACCCTGACGAAGAAGTCTTCACCACTCCCCCACCCCACCTGGAACGGTACTCAGCCATCGCCATAGGCCCCGGCTTGGGCACCGACCCAAGGACGCAAGCCGCCCTGTACGCCATATTTCGCCAGCGTCCTGCCGACCAGCCGCTAGTGCTCGATGCCGATGCATTGAACATCTTGGCCATACACCGTGATTGGCTGCCCTCCGGTGCCGTCATAACGCCCCACGCCAGAGAATATGCTCGCCTGTTCGGCGATGCCAGCCCCGCAGAGATGGCTAAAGCGCACAATATAATCATCGTCAAGAAAACCCACCACACGCGCATCTACGCCCCCGACGGACAGATGTATGAGAACCAGACTGGCAATGCCGGCATGGCCACCGCAGGCTGTGGCGATGTACTGACAGGCATAACTACCGGAATGCTAGCACATTCAGCAGCATCCATATTCCATACCGTATGTCGTGCTGTCGAAATACATGGCAAATTAGGTGATTTATGCATCCAAAACCAGACAGAATCGAGCCTTATAGCCTCCGATATAGTTGACAAACTCAGACTCATATCTACTGATATAACAGACGATTAAGAATAAAAAGAAAAAATATTTGAAAAAATATTTGGTCAATTCAGAAAAAGGTTGTACCTTTGCACCCGGTTTCAAGAGAGAAGCCAAGGCAGAAAGCCCTGACGAAATCGGAGAAATAAGATTCCTCCTTAGCTCAGTTGGTTAGAGCACCTGACTGTTAATCAGGGGGTCGAAGGTTCAAGTCCTTCAGGGGGAGCAAACAAAAAGATGAATGTCAAATGACATTCATCTTTTTATTTTATAAGCCATTTGTCTCTATCGCGTTTAATACAAAAAAGTCGACCTATAGGTCATTTTGCTGGATAGAATGTCAAACACAAAACAAGATTGAGAGCACATTCACCGACCTGAAAAAGAAACGCAAAAACACAGCGGGATATCGAAGGTGAACTGCAAGCGGTTCATCAGTGGTTTTCTTGGCATTGAGATCTCAGGATCCGCTGCATGCAGTGTCTGTCCCGTTCAATCTTGAGGCGGCTGTCCTATTCCCCATGGGGGTGCCACCCCCAGCAGAGCCCCATTGCGCTTCAGACTGTGCAGCAAAAATACGAAATCTTTTCAAAACGGCCATCCTGCAATTTGACCTACACATCTAGTTTTCAACAAACCTCTGTTATTCTACCGTTTAGTATAAAAGAACAAAAAAGCAGGACTCCTTTAGGAATCCAGCTTTTTACTCTTTCCAGTTTTTAAAGTAGTACACTCTGAGGAATCTGTAGCGTCTATATTTCTAATGTCCCCTCCTCGGCCAAAACTAATATCTCACAAACTGCCACAATCCGCCCACTATTCGTTTTGCCCGTTCGTTACGCATTCTAATCATTTTCAATATAGTTAGCATTGAAGGATATCCTCTGGTCCCAGCGGTTCATACTTCCCGTCCTTGCACTCCAGAATCACAGTGCCGCTCTCCAGCACCTGCACCGTGTGCCACTGGCCGATGGGGATATTCAGGGCAACGCACTCGCCACCCGGCGAGAGTTCGATGACCTCCGTCTCCTCCAAACTTGGTAAGCCTGTCGAACCACCCGACTCGTTATAAAACACCTCCTGCAGCCGTCCCCGCAGGCACACCACCGTCTCCGAGCTGTGCCGATGCCGATGTATCGGCAGCGGACTCCCCGGCTCAATCGCGTTCAGCATCCGCTGCGAGCCATCCTCCGCAGAGTTCCGCAGGTCATAATTCATCCGCAGCCGGGGCGAAGCCTTCGCCTTGGCCGTCAAGTCATCAAGCAATTCTTGTGATATAACCATTCTTAAAAAAAATAATCTGTGATTTCTGTGCTATCTGTGTGACTACTTCTTCAACGAAGCCAGATACTCCTCATGCAAATGATAATACCTCTTCATAAACACCACATACGCCCCTACCAGCACAGCACCGGCACACACCAGATACACCCAATGCGCCAGCACCGTCGCAGGGCACAGATAGATGAATCCCAGCGAAATCACCAGCTGCAATGCCATATACAGAAGCGACACCGCCACGTGACTCATCCCCAGTTCATTCGCCATCAGCTGATACGCGTGCTTGCGGTGCGCCTGACCCAAGTTCTCGTGCAGCATAATCCGATGCACAATCGTGCAAACGCCATCCACCCCATACACCAGCAGCAGCACCATCCACGTCACATCCCTCGTCCTTGCAATCAACAAACCAATCGCAAACAGCATAATAAACGCAATGCCGATACTTCCCACATCCCCAGCAAAACACTTCGCCTTACCCTTCGGCCTGAAATTGAAGAAACTGAACACCAGCACTCCAAGGATAGCGACAATCAGGTACGACGGCTCAATAAACGCCCCTACTTTCAACTGACTATCATCTATGAACTCTGAACTATCAACTAACAGCAACGGCACCAACACCGCCAGCGCATACCCCGCCGTAAGCCCGTTGATCCCATCCATAAAGTTAATCACATCCGTTGCGCCCACAAACACAATCAGCGCCACAATGCCAATCGCCACCACCCAGTACCACGGCAGCCCCGACAGCCCACTCGTGCAAAGCACGATACTCCAGAACATCAGCTCTGTCGCCACGAACTGCACCACCAGCCGCACACTGTCCGGCAACGAATGCACATCGTCCCAGAAACTCACCCCCGCCACGAGCACCAGCCCCACGAGAAACGGCAGATACTCCGCAATGTCCTTCCCCTGCACCACCATCAAAAATACCCACACGATCATAGACACCGAGAAAACAATCCCGCCCCCTCGGAGCACAATCGTCGTGTGCGAGCTCCGCTCATTGGGTTTGTCGATGATGTTAAACCTGTCCGCAATGCGGAAATACAAAAGTTCCGCCGCCACCAGAATGGCAGCGATAATCAAATATGTCACGTGGATCTTCATTCCATTATCTGTCTTTGTTTCCTCAACTCATTCATCGCATCCTCGATCTCCTTCAGCGACACCTCGCCTCTCCACATCTTGTAGATATACTCCGGCGTGTTGGCACCATACTCCGTGGGCGAAGACATACCCTCGTCCTCCATCCATTGCTTCAGTCGCGCGACTATGTTTTCGTTTGCGTCCATATCTTTTGCGGTAATTGTTTACTTGTGATGACTAACTTTTATTCTCTATTCTTTCCCCTCATAAACACTCAACCAATATTCAGCAAGCATCATTGATGACTGTGCCACATGAAGAGCTTCCCGTTTTTTGATGTTGATCCTTCCCGAGCCAGCCCCATGCGCATCGCTGTTCATATTCCTCATGCTCGAAATGGCACTTACAAGTTTATGCAAACCACCAAGCAGCTCATTTACTCGCTGGTCCCAATCCTTCTTCTGCCGCATATTGAGCAATTCGGTAGCATCCTGATAAATCTTAACAAATCACCCTTGCTTTTATATCGCTCAAAAGTCTTCTTTTCAATGATGAAGATCAAGACTTCCTCCAGCAAAGTCCGCGACTTGGTAATTACACTATCATAATCCTCATTCTCCAAGTCACCCTTTATCCTTTCTGGCAGTTCCTTGATATACTGAGACGTTATAATCTTCACTTTAGGAGTCTTGACAACGACCTCTTGCCCAATAGGAGCCAACACAAAGATTTTGTTTACAAGCCTCAGTTCTACTCTCGCTATAACAAGCTGAGCATTGATAGCATCCAACGCCCCTTTGACTATTCCCTTGTAGGTCTCGTCAACCTTATGTATATCCCCTATCCCGGTCAGGTTCTCAAAGCGACCTTGTGCGAAAAGATATGACAGCAACTCTGGGATTCTTCCTTGTGAATTCAGAAATTTCAGTAAGTCCTGCATATACTCCCAACGACTCTTGTTCACTACGCCTCTGCCGCCCCAAGTGTAAGTCCGTGGCAAACCAAATGTTGTACTTAACTGACACAAATCCGAACCTTTCATATATGGCAGCGAAAACTCACCATGCACTTTGACATCCCCAATGAGAACATCAATTATCTTTCTATTAATCAGAAGGGAATAATCCATAGCCACATTATTTGACTCCATGCTTTATATCAACACTTTTCGAGAAATTCTCTATCCGACCATCCGCCCCAATATGAATCATCTAGTAGTCACCATTCTGATAAAAAGAAATAATTATTCCTCTTCTCCGACTTTAAACAAAACACCATAGGCTTTATAAAACAGCATACCGAACACACTTATTCCATAAACCTCTTTATATTTCCATCGCTCCTGCCAAATCCGCTTCACATTATTGAGACGAAATTTCCAGATATTCTTATCCCTATCACGGGGCTGTCCCACAAACATATAGTCAAAAACCCTGTCCGCTAGTCGATTGTCAAAACCGACGGCATCCTCAACGATTGCAACAGGGACCGACGCTGTAGGCATTCCAAGATACCGAATTGACAAGTTAGTAAGGATATCAGCTAATTTGCTATATCCATACGTATACTTACTCTTCGCCTCTTGGAACATACCGACATCAATATCCTTCCCCTCATTCACCAAGAAAAGTGCCCAATCAAGCAGATGACGAAGGGTAACACGCTCAAACTCAAAATGAGCCGACACGTGCCAAGGCAGGAACAATGCGTTGAAATTAGCCGAAGGAAACACAGCACCGGGGACATCCACATCCTGAATGCGAATCTTCCCGCCTGCCTCAATACTCTTAGCCGCCTCCGCTTCCAGCTGGACCTCCAATGCCCGAGTCTGTCGCTTCGGGCCCCGAAGATCGGCCAGGATACGATGGTTCTCTATCATCACATCTTTGATGATAGATACCGAATGACGATAATAATGCGGATCCACATCCACGCCTGCCGTTTTCAGTGCTTCATTGCTGGCCTCAAACTTTTCCCCGGGATAAATGTCTATATCCCCGCACGGCCGATGCTTGGGATTGGGATAATACTGCCCGCAGGCGAAACCCTTCATCAGCATAAAGGAAATATCCTTCTTTTGCAGGATTTCCGCCAATACCACCAGCGCAGCCAGATGCTGCAGGTTATTGAACTCGGTCATATTCAGCCGACCGATAGCCGACAGCATCAAAGGCCTGGTTGCCGGATTCTTGAAGGCGCTGACCACACCGGGGTTCAGGGACAGATAGACGTCATACCCATCCAATGCGATAGCCTCCACTCCTTGTTCGGAGGCCATATCCAGCACTTCCTGCCAGTTGATGAAATCTGGGAGAGTATAATCACTCTCCCAGCCCATCGCAAAGCGTAGAAGTTTTAGTAGTATCTCTCTACCCATTCCCTTAACAGATAATTATTTACCTACTATAAAGACATTATTCATCGTGAGTTCCCTTTCGCAGGATTGAAGCAGAATCATGGTTTCCTCTCCCTGTTTGTTGTAGGTAGGAAGACAAGCATTCAAGTTGACCACCTACCCACTTCAATACCTCTGAACCTCAACGAATTCTCAAACGTTTCCAGAATACTCTTTAATCATCATCAAGCCTTCTGTTCTTCTTTCGGTGTCGGTTTGTTGAAATGTGGTATATTCCGGCTTGTGCATCAAACATTGCGTTGTCCAATAAAACTATCTCCATATCTATAAAATGTTATAATCGTTACTTCTGCTTACTGAATAGACCACTGACCAATGCTCTGATTGACCCCCAGCCATAGCTTAAGTGAAGACACCAAAATGCCTTGAATAAAGAAATGACATTTGTCTTCTTGTCGTTTATTTGTGCCGATCGCACCAGCATACATCCGGAATAGAACAGGGCAACCAGTGGTGACAATAGCGCCAATGGCCACCAGATAATGCCCAACAGCAACGGAAAAATCAACGCCAGTACAAAACCAGCTGGGATAAAATGTCTCAGCCCTAAATTTTTGGTTGTTTTTGTTATGAAACACGTTTTAATAACCCAAAACCCTGTCAAGTAACGATTACGAGCAAACGCTTTGTAATTATCTCTGGGGATATATGTGCAATGAATTGACGGGACCATATAAATAGAGCCTCCGGCATGGGCAATACGTTTATTGAGTTCTATATCCTGACATCTCACCAACTGCTCATTGTACAAACCAATCTTATCAAAGACAAATGCTTTGTATGCACCAAACGGCACAGTGTCCACCTTGATGTAATCTGCATCCGTACCTGTTCTGAAAGTACTGTTTCCAACTCCGAACTTATCACCCATTACTTTGGCAATGGATTCAGACACTTTGTTACTATTCACAACTCTAGTGTCGCAGACGCCTCCAACGTTCCAAGCGTCAGGCAACAATTCATGCCATCTTACAAGTTCAGAGAAATAGTTATTTGGATAAAGTGCATGACCATCAATCCTTATGATAATATTCCCCTTTGCGGCACGGATCCCAGTATTCATGGCATAGGGTACAATTTTATTAGGATTGTCTAACAAATGAATAAATGGATACTTCTCCGAATATGCTTTTACTATCTCTCTCGTGGTGTCGGTACTCATACCATCAACAAAGAGAATTTCCATATCGTCTTTAGGGTAATTCTGAGACAAGATAGATTCAATACATGCTTTGATGTATTTCTCCTCGTTATAAATTGGACAAATGACGGAAATCATAATTATATATAAAAAACAAAATCTTCGTTAGCACCGCTATGTTAGCACCGCTATTATCGAACCTCACTTTGAATGATGTACTACGAACAATTTTATAGAAAAACAATTATACAAGCAAAACAATTCATTTACTAGTGTTAGCTAAAAACCATTTTGTTTTATGCTTTCAATAATCCCTTTTGCTTTTTCAGGAGAATAATTCCAATATTTTGATTCTTCAATTCTTTTAATCAAATCCTCAGAGAAACGATATTTGTAAACTTTTGCAGGATTGCCAAAAACAATTGCATAAGGAGGCACATCTTTATTAACAAAAGAATTGGCTCCAACTACAGCACCATTACCTATTGTTATTCCCTGTCGAATGATACAACTAGCGCCTATCCAAACGTCATTACCAATAATTGTTTTTCCACCTCTCACACAGCTATCACTTAAATAAGTAGAAGTCGAAATCTCCCAATAGGAGTGCTCCATGCCTCCTATCTGAACATCCACAGATAGACTACAGTAATTTCCAGTTTCAACATTGTTATAACACCCATTTGGACCGACATAACAATACATTCCAACTCTTGTGTTGCGCATAAACACATTTTTCCCAATTATTGACCCCTTGCCCATATGGTTCTTTCGCAGGGATAAAAACGGACGTTTTAAGCCCGTAATAAAACGCTTAATACCCTTTTTCATTAATTTAGTTTTTTTGTTGAAGTGTTTATTACTATCGAAAAGGTAATAGAACAAACCCGAGTCATCAATAATAGTTAAAATACACTAATTCAAATACCTATCTAGCACAACCTGCATTCGCTTTTCATTGTCATGAGCAAACAGCTCACGCCATACAAACTGCCGTTCCTGAATCTCCTGAAAGGTTTTCACAAACTCTTCTTTATCGTGGATATAAAAGGCACCGTTGGTCTCGCCGATGATACCACCATAATACTCCTTTGCAACATTGCTGAAGTCACAGAAGATTACCGGTTTCCTATAAAAATGGGCTTCGAGTCCGGTCGTTGAAGAGATGGTCACGTGCACATCACACCATTTCAGGTATTCGTAAATGTTTACGCCTACTTTTAACAGAACATTTGACGAAGTGAACGACAGTTCAATGACGTGACGTGGTATATAGACGAAGAACACATCCGGCAGGTGCTTGGCCAAATCATCTACAAAAGCAGACAACGTCTCTTCACCGCCCTTCTGCCCAGCTACCACCACGATGTGTTTATATTTCCTCCTCTGCTCTGCAAAGATATCGTTGCTGAAGAACGCCACCGAGCGGTCGAGTATATACAGGCCCGTCATCGATACTTTGGATACAAACTGCTTTTCCTCTTCGGTGAAGTATTTGTATTCTTCCTCTCCGTACACGCAAATCTCGTCCGGATATAGGAGATCCGAGTGATACGTGGGGTTATAGGCATAATGGTTTCGGTTGAGCACTCCGTGCTGCAATTCCACTACTGGGATATGATGATTATGGGCCGACCATATACGTCCAATTTGCGTGTAGTAACATTCCATAATCATCAATTCAGGTTTGTGACCTACCGCCAGGAAAAAATCCGTTGTGCGTTTTTGAGCCAGCAACCAGCCAAGCCTGCACCTATAATTGAATGGCACACCCGTCTTTTCAATAATTCGCCTCAACACATCTTCACCTTCCAGTTTGACCTTGAGGAACGGTCGCGACAAAATCTCAAGCATCCCGGTCATCATCAGAGCCCAGGAGCCGCTGACGATGTTCTTTTCTGGTATATCTGAATTCTTGGGAGTTCTTATTTTGGGAGACTGGAACTCAACCGTTAGCACAGTATAGGGGCTCTTGTACAGGTACCCTGATACGTGGTGCTCATACTGATTACCAATTTTCTTTCGTGTGGTACTCGACGAAAAGTTCCATACCTGGTACTTCTTGAAGAACCGCAACGGATTGAAGCGGAAAAGAGAGGAGAGAAGCAATTTGATGGCCGATCCATCGTGGCTGACGGCACTGTTTGAGGTCAATGTATCAAACAGGTAGATACGCAGGTATGGCCAGACCGCCACCCCTTTGTATCTGATGGACATCACATCATATTCTTTCTCAATCTCTTTGAAGAGATGTACTGCGTCTAAATATTTCACGTTTATATTTTCCTTTCATTCAAAGCCCAGTCAAGCATATTGGCATAATCGTCACGCATTCGGGCAAAATTATAAAACTCATCGAACTTCTTTCTTGACTCAACACCCATTCTGGACCAATCATACTCATCCATATGGTTGAACACTTCTACAAGTTCTTCTACACACGGGTTGATCAACAAACCATTAATTCCTTCCTCAATAATCTCTGGAATCCCTGAGACTCTGGTTGAAATAAGTGCCAGACCGCTCCTCATCCCTTCCAGGAGCGCTAATGGCAACCCTTCCACCTTCGAAATCAAAATGGCAATATTACACCTGGCTTGGTACTTATAGACCTCCAGATTGGGTATAATTCCTTCAAATTTCACTATCTCCTGAAGACCATACTTCTTTACCAAACTCTCTATATCCGATTTCTCTGTGCCGCCTCCCAAAATAGAGACGTGAAAATCTGATAAATTTTTCGAGTCCATCAGATGCAGCGCTTCCACTATCTCACGATGTCCTTTCCTACCGTTAATGGATCCCGTGACAATAAGCCTGTACTTAGGCTGCTGATGCTCTGCACGTATCTCATTAGTTTCTTCCTTTTGCCGCTCTGTTATGTCAGAGATGCCGTTAATCACCAGTCTTGTCTTACCTTTAAGAACGGGATACCTCCGAATAAGATTCTTTTCTGTTGTCTTTGTTATGCAAGCCATCACATCAATATTTGACATAACGAACAACTCTTTTTCACGGAAATCCCTCTCGACACTTGTACCCTTGGCCTTCGGATAGCTATAAAACGTCATGTCTCCTGATCCGTCATCGTGTTCAAAAAACACAACCTTTACCTTGCTGCACCTATAACTCTTAAGATAGACATAGCAGTCGTGAAACCGATGAAAGACAACAACATCGGGAGTTCGATTCAACTCGCTGTAGCTACTCAGCAATTGACGGCTTCTCATCAGGGCGTGCGCTTGATTTTTCTTTGCATACCAAAGCGTATTCCGCTGCAGCCAACCTACTACTCCTGGCCACCATTTGTTCTTTTTAAGATTTATATACACCGCACTGGACGACATATCCGTCTCTTGTTCCTTAGAGGACACGCCTTCCCTGGTATAAATATTTATCTCATAGCCTCTTTCTCTAAAGAAATCCTGGCTGTTCTTTATTCTGCGGATTGTCTGCATCGGTCCTATCTTAGAGTCAAAGAAATCAGACATCAAAACATCTACAGTCTTCATATCGTTCATTGTTTTTATTCTTTATTCCTTTCTGCAAGTTCCTGGAGCATCTGCTCCCATTTATCCACCATTTTTTCAAGGCTATAACGTTTGATATTTTCAATAGCATTCAGTCCTAAGCTATACCTTAAACTCGTACTATCCATCAGTTTATCCAACTCTTTTGCAAAATCCTCACAGCTTCTGTTGGCCACGATGACCCCATCCACCTTATCAGTGATTATTTCACGCGGTCCTGTAACAATATCGAAACTGATTGACGCCATTCCCATTGCCATCGCCTCTGCTAAAGCATTGGGGAAACCTTCGTTGAGAGAAGTCAAACAAAAGACAGAGTGCTCTTTCATCACTTGATGAACATCATCATGGAAACCGAGAAAACGCACTCTACCTTCTAAATGCAACTCTCTGACAAGAGCCTTCAATTTATCTGAATAATGATTTGCACTCTCTTCCTTTCCCGCAAAATCCAAATACCACGAAGGGTATTTGTCAGCCACAAGGGCGAATGCCCGAATCAGTTCATCGTACCCTTTTACAGGCTCTAACCGGCCGACGGCTAAAACATCCTTCCGGCTATTAAATATCTCATCATATTCAGTTTTTGTTATCGGTTCGCAACTGAGCGGATTGGGCATAACTACAGCATTAGGCAACTTTCCCTTCAGAAATTGCTTATCATATTCTGAAAGAATCGTAACCTTATCGGCATACTTCAACAAGTGTTTAAGTCCAAAATCATTATGGAACGATGTATAACGCGTAACGGTAGTACGCTCCGAGAAAACAAGCGGAATCCTTTTCCTCCTGCATATCATTAAGAGCTGCCAATGATATGTCTGCATAAAAGAAACGACTACATCCGGCCTTTCTTGCTCTATTGTGCCATTGAGGAACCTTAGGTTGTTATATTTATTGGCGAAAGCTATTGCCACACGTTTTATACGATTTCCAGCGACAACTGCAAAAGGTGTATCAGAGTCAATCGATTTTATCCTACCGTCCAAGGTATAATCCTTCCTTGTAAAGGAGTATAAAATAGAGACTTCGTGATTACGCTCCGCCAACTCATTGGCGAGAGTGGCCAAAACACGTTGGGCCCCACCCCCTGTAAGCGAACTAATAACAAACAATAATTCCATTTTGGGACTATATTTAAGAGTTCGACCTGCTTAAAATAGCGTATTTATACAAAATGATATAATACATATAAAAAGGTAGTAGTCCCCGGAATATGGGTTCAAGGACCATCCCTTCAACAAACAGCAAGCCCGTCAAAATCAAAACCTCTAGTTTGCATTTTTTCGCCAGTTTGAACGGCAACAGCAAGAAATACATAAACAAGATAAATCCGATGGCGCCATAGCCTATTAGCGACGTAATAAAGTCATTATGCGTAGAAAAAAACACACCAAGGTAACGCAGGCGCGGTTGCCCGACACCAAAGATCCAGGATAGCGAACCTTCTTGACTAAATGCACGGAATTTTGCCTCCCATATAATTAATCTATTACCGCCGGTTTCTAAATCCTGTTCTCCAATTCGTGCCTCTAATAACTCAAAAATGCCACTATTATACAAATAGACAGCAAAGCCGACAGTAACTAACGTGACCACTATCTTGTACGGAATCTTTACTTTAGAGAAGAGGAGCAACAAGATACTTGTCGCCCCAGCGGCCAATAAAGCACCGCGACTTGCATTTAGAATCAGTGCCGGAATTGAAACAAAAACTGTTGCAATGGCAATAATATTCACAGTACGGTTCTTGAAAAAACGGAATGTGTTCAGGTAATATCCTACTGCGCATACAAGGCCTACCGCAATGCTTCCTCCAAACATATTTGAATTTGTCCAACCAGAGCGGTCAATATCAAATGATTTATATGCCTGGGCAAAATCATCCCTCTTCAGCAAAAACAGAGAGGCCAAAAAAAGCGACATCAGCATCAATGCTAGCATAAGCCTCAGAACATCCCCTTCGTCGTTAACGGTGGTGCTGATTATTAACGCAATGGGGATGATAAGAAACAGTGGTGAAGTATAATCAATAGTCGGGTCGATTGTGAGGAGTGCCATTACCAGAAAATAAACTACCAGTATTATTATTCTGGGCTGCATATTTAATTTGAGACTCCTAATATTTACTGCTCCAACGGCACCGGTAAACAATAAAATATAAAGTGTTTCCGTAGGCAATACGGGTAGTGGAGACATCATTGACGTCCCCCAAAAGAGAGTAATGACAAAGGGCAACCACCTCGAATTATTTATAAGGGATATAAAGAGTATTAGCAATCCCCCGAGTCTTATATAAATAGGTGCCGCAATACCTGACAATGAAATCGCAAATTGTAACGATATCATTATCACATAGAACACAAATAATATCTGGTCCTTGTTCTCTCGTACGATTCCACCCAACTTCGGTATTGTAGTCCTTCCTTCTGCGGTCATATGGATTGTGTTATGCTATAATAATTATGAAGTCCTGCTACTTCGTTAAGAATCTATCGTCAGGCAGACTCAAAAGAAATGTTCGTTTTTCTACCTTTGACATATGCTTAGTATTGACGTTGTATTGTTTATTGTTCTCTATATACTCCTCGACTGTACATATCTGGCGAGCTGGCACCCCACCCCAAACGGTATGTGCTGGCACTGAGTGAGTTACAACACTACCAGCTGCAATTAAAGCACCTTCTCCTATTGTCACTCCTGGCATGATATGGCTGGCGGCGCCTATATAAGCTCCATTGCATACCTTGATCTTACCGAAGACATCAAAATCTGGGATCACGGTTCGCGCCACGTGACCACCGCCGTGTGTATGGAAATAAACATCGCGAGTTACTTGACAATTAACACCAATCGTGATAAGATATGGCTCAGTGCTCCATTTCCTAGTATTGATAAAACAGTTGCTACCAATAGTAACTCCTATATGACGGGCATACTCTTCATTGGTAGAAAAGTAGTCCCAGTATAATCGTTTTAGGGACGGAATGATTCTTTTTAATTTCATATACTTATTATTTGTTTTTTCGATGAATAATTTTTTCAATTTTACTTATGACTATACGCTTCTCCTGCCGCTCAGTACCCACAATCCAAACTGCGGCACCAGTTGATATTGTCGCTAAGAAACAGACTAATAATAACCTTTGCCAACCTTCCTCCATAAGTAAAATGATTAGGATTGGTACTATTATAGCTAAGATAAGCACCATTAGTGATGGAATTACTACTTTGTATAAATAATTACTCAACGAAAAGGGCATCATAGTTTTAACCATTACCACCCTGATTGCTTGTGTCACAATAGTTAGAATCAAACTCACTACCATTGTCGACTCTGGATTACCTCCTAACTTTAATACAAGCCAGGCAAACGGAAGTATCATTAAATTCATACCTCCAACAACCGAGATGAACTTATTGATCTTGCCCGTAGCATACGCTATACAACTCGTGGGATTAGCAAAAGCACTGACCCAAGAAGTCAACAAAATCAGTCGTAAAAAATTCACTGTATGTTCCGGCACATTATCACCCAACCATAGGTGTAAAATTGACGGTGCCTCTGCAATTATTGGCAATGTCAACAATAACATTAAGTAATAAGATAGTTTACTCGCGGAATAATACAATTTATACATATTGTTGAAATCACCTTCTGCATATAACTTGGTTAATTGCGGCCGGAATGCAGTCTGAAAATTAACAACAAATTGATTGGTAGCATTGAGAACCTGATAGGCTACACCACGAGCAGCATTTACCACTGGGCCGAAATAAATATTGAGCAGAATATTAATACCTTGCGACTTAAATGTGTTTGCAAGGCTCCCGAACATACCCCAACCGCCAAAACCAAGCAATTCTTTTATTTCCTTCCTTTTCCATACAAGCTTAAACTTCCCTATATTAAATTTAAGTCTGCATACGACATAATATAGAAAAACGTTTAGGATAGAGACCCCGAGCAACAGAAGAGAATAAGAAATCAATTTGTCGCCATCAAGAACCTGTATAAGAAAGACAATCAACAATTTTAATACAGCATCTAAAACTGATATAATCGCAAAATAATTCATCCTCTCTTGAGCAATGATGAGAGCACCATAAGGCGCTTGAAACATCATTAACACAAATGACAAGATGGATACCTGATAAATACAATTAGCTGCAAACATCCGATTCTCAGGAATTGTAAGTTGTGTGTTTACAAACCACAAACCGAGTGTTTCAGCCACCAATACAATAATCCCAGACATAAGGAATTGTACGACTATGGCAGATCTGAAATAACTTAAGACCTGCTCATAGTCGTGCTTTCCCATCTGATAATTATAATACCGCTGAAACGTAGCCATCATCGTCTGGTTTAAAAAACCTATCATTGTGATGACTCCTCCGACGACATTATAAATACCATAATCCTCAACTCCCAACACTCTTAATATCACACGAGAGGTATAGAGTGTGATAAGAAGAACAATGAAAGAGCGAATGTACAGGAATATCGTATTCCTCGCAATGCGAGACGAGTTAGTGCCCATTATTCTCCTTTATCCTTTATTTCGTATGTATTCATTAAAATCCGCGCAAGTTGCCGGTAATGGTAATTGGTCAATATCGGTTTTGACTACTTTAGCCGGAATTCCAACTGCAACACAATTTGCAGGAATACTCTTAGTCACCACAGAGCAAGCGCCAATAACAGAGTTCTCTCCAATTGTGACCCCCTTCTGAATACGCACGTTCTGACCAATCCAACAATTATCTCCAATTATTACTGGGGCATGGTCTGAATGAATCCAAGATCTTGCATCACTTCCATGCGGCGTAGTCCTCATAAATTTTCTGAATTCAGGATTGACAGGATGACTGTTATTATCAGTGATATAAACACTCTTAGCAATTGCTACATACTCTCCTATCTCTACCCTATCTACACACTGAATACAACATCCAACATCAATTTTTGAGTGTGCCTTGAAAATGATGTTTCCATGATGGCTTGATGTCAAATTCGTACCCAAAAATGTAACATCATCATATAAAACAATATCATCTTTAGAGCTACCCCAAATTAGTGAAACGGTATTCTTCCCAACGATTTTGTATTTTTCACCCAGGCAAGTGACTTTGCCGAAAAACTCCTTATTCTGGAGCTTCTGGCGATATTTTTTGATTATCTTAATAAAAAACATATGTCAAGATGATTCTTACAGTCTACCGTCTACAATTTCCCTATTCAACGTGCACTTCACATCGAAGATGACGTGCTCTTCCTTCAGCAGGCCAGGCACATCCAGTCCGTCAAACTTCTTGTGAGCCACGGCTGCGATAGCAGCATCAAACTTCTCAGTAGGCAGTTCGTTCACTACCTTGATGCCGTACTCGTGCTCCACGATGGCAGGATTGGCCCAAGGATCATACACAGTGATATTCAGGTTATACTCCTTCAGTGCCTTATAGATGTCAATGACCTTGGTGTTGCGCACGTCGGGGCAGTTCTCTTTAAAGGTGAAGCCCAAAATGAGGATATTGGAGTTGAGCACCTGAATGCCTTTCTTGAGCATCAGCTTGATGGTCTCGGTGGCGACATACTCGCCCATACCGTCGTTCATTCGGCGACCGGCCAGAATAATCTCAGGGTTGTAACCGTGACGCTGGGCACACTGGGCCAGATAGTACGGGTCAACACCGATGCAGTGTCCACCCACCAAACCGGGACGGAAAGGAAGGAAGTTCCACTTGGTTCCGGCAGCCTCCAGCACATCAAGAGTATCTATACCCATCTTGTTGAAAATCTTGGAGAGTTCGTTTACGAAGGCGATGTTGATGTCTCGCTGGCTGTTCTCAATGACCTTGGCTGCCTCGGCCACCTTGATGGTCGGAGCAAGGTGTGTCCCTGCAATGATGACACTGCTATAGACTTCGTTGATATACTTGCCAATCTCAGGAGTAGATCCGGAAGTAACTTTCTTGATATGCTCCACGGTGTGCTGCTTGTCGCCCGGGTTGATACGCTCGGGGCTGTAGCCACCATAGAAGTCCACATTCATCTTCAGACCACTCACCTTCTCCACAACGGGGATGCATTCGTCCTCGGTGACACCGGGATAGACGGTGCTCTCATACACCACCACATCGCCTTTGCTGATGACCTTACCGACGGTGGTGCTGGCACCCACGAGCGGAGTGAGGTCGGGATTGTTGTCGGCATCTACAGGGGTAGGAACAGCCACCACATAGAAGTTGCAGTCCTTGATCTTCTCAATGTCGCTGGTGCAGATGAAGCCGTGGTTCTTGATGGCATCCTGAAGGATGTCATCGGCCACCTCAAGGGTAGCATCGTGACCGGCCATCAGCGCATCGCAACGCTTCTGGTTCATATCAAAACCAACGGTCTTGTACTTGGTGGAAAACAGGCGGGCAAGGGGAAGTCCTACATAGCCCAGTCCAATAACGCAAATCTTTGTCTCTTTCATTGTTATTTGATGTTTAATATCATTTCTCGTTTCGTTTAGAGATTGGCCTTATACCAATCGATGGCCTCTGCCAAGCCACGGACGAAATCATACTGCGGGTCGTAACCCAGCAGTCGTTTAGCCTTGCTGATGTCGGCATTGCTGTGTTTAATGTCGCCGGCACGGTCGGGGCCGAAATGAGGCTCGATGTCCTTGTCAAGGGCTTTGGTAAGATCGTAGTAGATATCAATCAGATACTCTCGACCACCGTAGGCCACATTGAACGTCTCACCGCTGGCCTCATCGGGAGCCAGACAAGCTTTAAGGTTAGCCTCAATCACATTCTCGATGTAGGTGAAGTCACGGCTCTGCTTGCCATCGCCATTGATGGTGGGTTGCTCGTCGTTCAAGAGTTGCTTGATGAACTTGGGAATCACAGCGGCGTATGCTCCGTGGGGGTCCTGACGACGACCAAAGACGTTGAAGTAGCGAAGACCAACTGTCTTCAAGCCATAATGCTTGGTGTACTGCTTCGCCCACTCCTCATCGGCACGCTTACTCAGCGCATAGGGACTCAAGAGGTTGCCCTCGATGCCCTCCTTCTTGGGAAGGTGCGCCTCGTCGCCATAGACCGAGCTGGAAGAGGCATAGACAAAGGTCTTCACCTTGTTCTGGCGGGCCGCCTCCATCATATTCAGAGTTCCCTGGATGTTGTTAGCACAATAGAACAGCGGCATCTCGATCGAGCGAGGCACACTGCCCCAGGCCGCTTCGTTCAGCACATAGTCCACGCCCTCGCAGGCCTTCATACAAGTGTCAAGGTCCTTGATGTCGCCTTTAATGAACTCATAGTTCGGATTATCGAGAAACAGATCCACATTAGCCTGCTTACCCGTACTCAGGTCATCAAGGCACCGCACCTTGTAACCCATCTTCAAAATCGCCTCACAGAGGTTGGAGCCAATGAATCCCGCTCCACCGGTCACCAAGAACAACGAGCCCTTGGGGAATTGTAATTCTTTGTATGTCATTAATCAAAAGAACTATTATAAGGATATTTGTACTTTTCTGAAAATAATTGCTTTCCTTTCATTCCCTCTTTTATCGCGTTCCTTGAAACTGGAATATACGACGTAAAAAGTGTTGTCATCCTCACTTAAGAGACAAGGATACCCACATGAGACATCGTTATCATAGGAACCATCTGCTTTAGTAAATGGTATCAAATCTATCGGGTCAGTCCATTTTTCTCCTTTTCCGTCCAGACTGAAACGCAATTGAATACCCGGACGACCTGAAGCAAGTACTAACACGCCGTTCCCAAGTTTCAGCAATTGTGGCTTGACACCGTTGGGGGCTATGGGCTTTGGCTTGGTCCACCCCTTACCATAATCGTTCGAAAAAGCTTGATACAAGGGACTTGGGCTGCCAGACCTCATTACACAAATCAAACGGCCGTCGTCCAAAATCTCAAAGGTTGGCTCCGAGAAACCGACTATACTCTCTTTCTCCGTAAGCGAGTCAATTTGTTCGTCGATCTCGTATGGGATATGGCCTTGAATCTTCCAATTGTTTCCGATATCTGTAGAACGATAAAAACCAATTGCCCCGGGAAGTACTCCACCTTTTCCATCCGGATAATAAACTGAATAAACTCCCGCAAGTAAAGAACCATCATTGAGTTGCTTTATATTACCCCTCCAAATGACAGGCATAAGCCCATCAATAGCCGGACGTAAGGCTTTGGGGTCATTAATCTTGGCGTGAACAAGAGATGTCTTACCCGTCTTCAAGTCTCTTTTTGAGAAATAGGCACCTTTAAAGTCATCCGGTAACTTCGCTAATGGGAAGAAACTATAATTACCTTTTTTTGCAACAACTTTTGGAAAGTTCGAATACCCTGAAATAGCCTTGGTTGTCGGATTCTTGATACTCAAGAATGTGCCATTCTCAAGTTTCACCGAATAACCGCCTTGCTGTGGAGCAAAGTATTTTTTTTCTTGAGGTTGCCACGTCTTTCCTCCATCCTTGGATATCATCGGCACATTATCTCTAACAGCCTTCGTCCCTGCCGTTTTATAAGAGTCCGGCTTCATCGACCAAGACACGACAAGAGTGCCATCCTCTGCACGACCAATTGTCGGGAACTGGAAATAGCCCCAAGCCTCATTCTGCTCAGCCATAGCGACTATAACAGGATTAGAGATAACGATGTTGGCATCACTTGCCTTGGTCATAGTCCTGTAGCTTATCCGCTGAGCAGACGTACAGAGTATCCCTTCTCGTATATTCAAATTCTGTTGCCTATCGAGCTGCTCTTTATAGGTTATCATCTTATAAGCCAATCCACAACCTACTAAGGTAAGGAGCAAGGGGATAGAAATTAAGAGTTTTTTCTTCATTATCTGTTGGTCTATCATCATTTCAATTTATTAAGTATGAGAGTCCTACTTCCCCCCGATATAAATCCATTTCCGCCTGCGCTTTGTCCTTATTTACTAAATCATCTATCTCATCCCAGGTCAGTGCGGCATTAATCTCTGCTAAACGAGGCGCCTCTTCTATATCGCTCTTCATAAAGCCATATTTCAGAAGCAAGTAGCCATTTGGGCTTATCTTGAACTTACTCTTTCTCTCTCCAGTATCTGCATTTCCGCCATTATAGACCGACTGGTATATGAGTCCTGCTGCTTGAAGAGCATCTGGCAGTCCAACTTCATCGTAATCGTTCACGTACTTGCTCAGTTGAGTCAGATCTGTAAATGCCGTTCTCTGGATGGCAATGACAAGTCGATTGAATTGTGCTACCGTTAATTCATCATTGATGACAGCTTTCATCAGGTTGCAG
>JAZNHG010000035.1:0-66703 GCA_045576855.1 Bacteroidales bacterium
GGAGGTGGGCTTCCTCTCGGCACCGGTCTACCGCCGCAGCGGGCTGCTGCAGGCCGTGCTGCCGGAGGTCATGGCGGGCTGCGAGGTGCAGCTCTGGGGCCTGGTGCAGGACGCCCAGGGCCGCTGGTCGGAGACGCTCTATGTGGGCTACGGGCCGCTGGTGCCGGAGGTGGAAGGCACTGACGCTGTGGACCTTGTATCCCTGCCGGAAAGCCCCGTCGAAGCCCCCTCGTCGGCATCCGCCGCAGACCCCGGCAAGCCGGGGATAAACGGGACAAAGCAGCCCGCAGCCGCCCCCTCGTGGCCGCCGGGACAGATTTGACGGCGGGACGAACCGTCTCCCAGCCCTGCGGGCTGTAATCCATGAAATCCGCAAGATTCACGAAATCTTGCGGGCGCGGCGGGCTGGCCACCCGGCTACAGACGGGCTGTGCCGAACCCCATTATTGGAGAAAGAATAAAATAATTTACGCGTATATCAAAAATTATTCGTATCTTTGCACGCTATGAAAAATGTAAAATCCATCATAGGAATCTGCGCAATCAACTTGATGCTAGCCTCTTGCAACGGATACAACAAGTTGCTCAACAGCAACGATTACGAAGCAAAGTACGAGGCTGCCATGCGCTACTACAACGACAACAGCTACACGCGGGCCATACAGCTCTTCGAAAACCTGACGCTGCACTACCGTGGACGCGACAATGCCGAGAACATCACGTGGTACTATGCCCAGAGCCTGCTGAAGGAGAAGGACTACATATCGGCGGCCTACCAGTTTCAGCGCTTCGGACGCCAGTTCCCCTACAGCGAGCGCGTAGAGGAGGCGGCCTGGATGTCGGCCTACTGCAAGTACAAGGACTCGCCCGACTACCAGCTGGACCAGTCGCGCACCCGCGAGGCCATCGAGGAGATGGAGGCATTCGCCGAGCGGTGGCCGCGCAGCACCTACATGCCGGAGCTGAACCGCTGTCTGGACGAGATGCGCGACAAACTGACGATGAAAGAGTACGAGCTGGCCTTTGGCTACTACAACATCGAGGAGTACCGCGCCGCCTACGAGCAGTTCAAGCGCTTTCTGAACCTCTATCCCGAGTCGGATTTGCGCGAGCAGGCCATGTTCTACCAGCTCGACGCGGGCTACCGTCTGGCGGCCAACAGCCGCGAGGACAAGAAGCGAGACCGGCTGCAGCAGGTGCTGAGCGACTTCGAGCTCTTCAGCGGCAGCTTCGCCGACTCGAAGCATCTGAGTGCCGCCCAGACCATATACACCAAGGCACGCGCCATGCTCACCGACATGGACCGCGCACAAGTGCAATGAAAACAAAATAACATCTACAACATACACAGAGCAATGGAAGAAAAGAAAAAGAAGGTGATAAACACCACCATCACGCGCAACACCGCCGACTTCAGCAACATGACCGACAATATCTACGAGACGGTAGCGGTGCTGTCCAAACGCGCCAACCAGATAGCCGCCGAAGAGAAGAAGGAGCTGCACAGCAAAATCGACGATTTCAAGAGCAACAACGACAGCGTGGACGAAATCTACGAGAACCGCGAGCAGGTGGAAATCGTGCGCCGCTACGAGCAGCAGCCCAAACCCACGCTGGAAGCCACGGAGGAATACCTGGAGGGCCAGATATACTACCGCAACCCCGCCAAGGAGGACCAGCAGAAGAAACGCCTCGAGGCACTGGAAGAGCAGGTAATCAAAGAGAACGCCTAAGAAGATGAACATCGTTGTCGGCATCACGGGAGGCATAGCAGCCTACAAGGCACCCGAGCTGGTGAGGCTGCTGGTGAAGGCGGGGCATACGGTGCGCTGTGCCGCTACGGCCCACGCGCTGCAGTTCGTCACCCGCCCCACCCTGGAGACCGTGAGCGGACATCCACTCTACAGCGACCTCTTCGCCTCGGGCGGCACCGAACATATCTCGCTCAAAGACTGGGCCGACCTGGTAGTGGTGGCCCCCGCCACGGCCAACATCATAGGCAAGGTGGCCTCGGGCATCGCCGACGATGCGCTGAGCACCCTGCTGCTGGCCTGCTCGCAGAAGCCTGTTCTCATGGCTCCAGCCATGAACAGCCTGATGTGGGCCCATCCCGCCGTGCAACGCAACATAGCCCAACTGCAGGCGTGGGGCATCGCCACCGTGGGTCCCGCCGAGGGCGAGCTGGCCTGCGGCGCCAGCGGTCCCGGCCGCATGGCCGAGCCGGAAGAGATAGTCCAGTATGTTGCAACACTGTTGCAACACACCCTCCCCCCCGCACTGCAAGGCCAACGATGGCTGGTCACCGCCGGACCCACCTACGAGCGCATAGACTCGGTACGCTTCATAGGCAACTACAGCAGCGGCAAGATGGGCTTCGCCCTGGCCGAGGCGCTAGCCACGGCGGGCGCCGACGTAGAGCTCGTCAGCGGACCGACCCACCTTGACAGCAGCCACCCGCAGGTGCATCTCACCCGCGTGGAGAATGCCCGCGAGATGTATGCCGCCGCCACCGCACTCTTCCCCACCTGCCGCGGGGCCATACTCTCGGCCGCCGTGGCCGACTATCGGCCCGCCACATGTACCGACCACAAGCTGAAGAAGCAGGGCGACGACGGCATGACCCTGGAGCTGGTGCAGAATCCCGACATACTGGCCACCCTGGGCAGCCAGAAGCAAGCGGGACAGCGTCTGGTGGGATTTGCCCTGGAGACCGACCACGAGCTGCAGAACGCACAAGGCAAGCTGCAGCGCAAACACTTGGATTATATCGTCATGAACTCGCTGCGCGACGCGGGCGCCGGATTTGGCGTAGACACCAACAAGGTGACCATCCTCGGTGCCGACGGCAGCCGCCTCGACAGCAAACTGATGAGCAAACGGGAGATAGCACAACTGATAGTCAAAACAGTCACAAGTTGAAGAAGATAAGTATTCTAGCCATCATACTGGCCTCTCTGGCAATAGCCGGAGAAGCCTTTATTTTTGCCACCCGCAAGGACGAGAGTGACGAGCTGCACCAACGCGCCATACGCGCCGACTACCGCATCTATGCCCCGGCGCTGCCGGACACGCTGACATTCGCCGGCGAGCGGGTGCCGATGAATCTGTACTATGTGCGCGAGAGCCTGGACCGCGAGCTGGTGAGCAACATGTACTACCAGTCGAACACCCTCTTCTACATCAAGCGCGCCACCCGCTTCTTCCCCACCATAGAACGCATACTGCGCGAAGAGGGGGTGCCGGAAGACTTCAAATATCTGTGCGTGGCCGAGAGCGGCCTGCAATGCGTCACTTCTCCAGCTGGGGCCCAAGGATACTGGCAGTTCATGAAGACCACCGGGCAGAAATACGGTCTGGAGGTGACCGACGACGTGGATATGCGCAACCACCTGGAGGCATCGACCCGCGCAGCCTGCCGCTACTTGAAAGACATGAAACGGCGCCTGGGAGGATGGACCGAGGCTGCGGCAGCCTACAACTGTGGCGAAAACGGACTGGGCAAACGGCTTGCGGGGCAGAAGCAGTCGAGCTACTACGAGCTGCTGCTCAACCAGGAGACCCAGCGCTACATCTTCCGCATCCTGGCCCTGAAGCTCATCATGCAGCACCCGCAGGACTACGGCTACTACGTGCGCCGCTGCGACACCTACCCCGAAGTGCCCACCACCGAGGCAGACCTCTCGGGACAGGAGGTGGACCTGGTGGACTTCGCCATTGAGCATGGCACCACCTACAAGGTGCTGCGCTCACTCAACCCGTGGCTCAGCTCCAGCACCCTCAAGAACAAAGCCGGAAAGACCTACAAGGTAAAGCTACCGGTCAAGAAAGGGACGGAGTACAACACCATCGTAAAAGGCAAGCACGACACGACAGTGTTGGAAAGCATCTAGTATTATTCTACATCGCGCACCAGACGGACTGCAACACCGATGGTGCGGTGGCTATAGCCTAGGCGTGCCCTTGGGAAGCCATTGTCTTGGTAGAAACGGACTGTGACGCACTCACATAGTGTGGTCGGGTGCGGCGATGCAGTGCGGTAATGTCCCCTAGAATTTGTGTCATACAGATGGTCATCCATTCTGTAGCCACTGGCAGGAAGGAATACACAACTATCCGGTATCACACCGGGGTGCTCCAACTGCTGCGTGTATCCATCGGGGAATATGAGCAGACCGTACTGGCCATTGATACGGACATTCATGTACGAGTTGTAGAGGCAGGTGTCGCCGTCGAAGGTACGCTTGTTGAGCAGATAGTCCCACTCCTCGGCTGTGAGAGTGCGCCACCCTTCGCCGAGGGTCGCAATGAGCTGCGGATTGGTGCCATAGTCAATAAAAGGCTCTCGATAGTACATCCATGTATTCGCCCCGGCAGTATCTTCGTCGGTCAAGCCCCAGTTTGTATTCTCAGCACTCCAGCGGAAGAGGTCGCAGGTGTCATCGTTATAGACAGAAAGCACGTCTCCCTGATGCTCGGCGAAACGCCACTGGTGATTGATATACTGAAGGTTGCCTGGGCTGAATCTAACCTTCTGCGAGTCGCTCACCGAGAACAGCGCTGCCACAAGGGTGTCCGCTTCGACTGTCCCGCCAGGATTATCCGGTCCCGATGGCGTCGGGACAGTGCTGTTTTCTGGCTCGCAGCCTACCGCCAGTATTGCCGTCAGCAGCACAGCAACCGCATATACCAAAAGACGTTCCTTGCACATATTCTTTTTTTCCAGATAACACTATACAAGGTCCTTTTATTGCACAGGAAGAACTTTTTTCGCGCAAAGTCGCGGAAAATATGTAACTTTGCAATTTGACTAACTGAATCAGCACGATGTCCAACGACAATAGCATCAAGATATTAGGCGCGCGAGAGCACAACCTTCAGAATATAGACTTGGAGATACCCCGCAACCAACTGGTGGTATTCACCGGGCTGAGCGGCAGCGGCAAGTCGTCTCTTGCCTTCGACACCATACACGCCGAGGGGCAGCGCCGCTACATGGAAACCTTCTCGGCCTACGCACGCCGATTCATCGGTAACATGGAGCGGCCGGACGTGGACCTGATTGAAGGCCTATCGCCTGTAATTGCCATCGAGCAAAAGAGCACCAACAACAACCCGCGTTCCACCGTGGGCACCATCACCGACACCTACGACTTTTTGCGACTGCTCTACGCCCGCATCGGTAAAGCCTACAGCCTCGATAGTGGCAAACCGATGGTGAAGTACAGCGAAGAGAAGATACTGGACATCATACGCGAGAGCTACGGCAGCCACGACATCGTGGTGTTGGCCCCGCTGGTGAAACGGCGCAAGGGTCACTACCGCGAGCTCTTCGAGCAGGTAGCCAAGAAAGGCTTCCTCAAAGTGAGGGTAGACGGAGAAATCAAGGAAATCACCTACAAGATGCAGGTAGACCGCTACAAGGTGCACGACATAGAGCTAGTGGTGGACCGCCTGCGAGCCAGAGGCAACCAGACACGCCTGCGCGAGGCCGTACAGACCGCTTTCCGTCAGGGCAAAGGCATACTGATGGTGCTGGACAACGACGAGAAAGGCAGCATACGCTACTTCAGCAAGATGCTGATGGACCCCGACACAGGACTCTCCTACCCCGAACCCGAGCCCAACACCTTCTCGTTCAACTCGCCGTACGGTGCCTGCCCTCACTGCAACGGACTGGGCGAAGTGGCGCAAATCGACATGAGCAAGCTCATTCCCAACCGAAAGAAGAGCATACGCGACGGCGCCATCGAGGTGCTGGGCAAGTACTCGCCCACGAACTACGTCTACCGCAAGCTGGAACTGATGGGCAAACACTACGACTTCACACTTGACGACCCTGTGGAGAACCTGAGCGAGGAGGCCATAAACGCCATACTCTACGGCAGCAACCACTTCACCGGCATCGAAGATCCGGAAGACCCAGGCTACCTGAGCGACTTTCAAGGTATCGTGAACTATATCACCTCCCTTTCGTCGGAGGACAGTCCTGCCAGCCTGCAAAAATGGGCTGCCTCGTTCATGAATACTGTGCCCTGCCCCGAATGCCACGGCCACAGGTTGAAGGCCGAAAGTCTGGCATTCCGCATCTTGGACAAAAACATCGGCCAGCTGGCCGACATGGATTTGATAGAGCTGCAAGAATGGCTACAGGGACTCGAAGCGCAACTTGACGAACGCGATGCCGCTGTAGCTCACGATGTACTGACCGAGATACTGAAACGGCTCAACTTCCTCAACAACGTCGGCGTAGGCTACCTCTCCATGAACCGCAGCTCGCGCAGTTTGAGTGGCGGCGAGGCGCAGCGCATACGTCTGGCCACACAGATTGGCTCGCAATTGGTCAATGTGCTCTATATCCTCGACGAGCCCAGCATCGGCCTGCACCAACGCGACAACCAACGCTTGATAGACAGTCTGAAGCAGCTGCGTGACCTGGGGAACTCAGTCATCGTGGTGGAACACGACCGCGACATGATGATGGCCGCCGACTTTCTGGTCGACATTGGCCCCGGGGCTGGCGTGCATGGCGGCAAAGTGTTGTTTGCTGGCAACATAACAGACAAAAAAGAGGCCAAAACGCCATCGCTGACACTACAATATCTGTCCAGGGAGCGAGACATACCCCTGCCCAAACGGCGCAATATCAAAGGCCATGAACACATATTATTGCGCGGCTGCACCGGCAACAACCTCCGCGGCGTAGACTTGGACCTGCCACTCGGCATGCTGGTTTGCATCACCGGTGTCAGCGGCAGCGGCAAATCCACACTCATCGGCGACACCCTCCTACCCATCCTCAGCCAACACTTCTACCATTCAATACGAACTCCGCTGCCCTACCAGTCTATCGAAGGTATCGAGCATATCGACAAAGTCATCCAGATTGACCAATCACCCATCGGCCGCACACCGCGTTCCAATCCAGCCACCTATGTCGGCCTCTTCGACGACATACGGCGCCTCTTCGCAGAATTACCGTCGGCACGTATCCGTGGCTACAAGCCCGGCCGCTTCAGTTTCAACGTCAGCGGGGGACGATGCGAGCATTGCAAAGGTGCCGGTTTGCGTACCATCGAGATGAACTTTCTGCCCGATGTCTATGTGCAATGCGAGGTATGCGGTGGCAAACGATACAACCGCGAGACATTGGAAATACGCTACAAGGGGAAGTCTATCGCCGATGTGCTGGACATGACCATCGACGAGGCTGTAGACTTCTTCGAGAGCATGCCTAAACTGTACCGCAAACTGAAAACCCTGCAGGACGTGGGACTGGGATATATCACCCTGGGGCAACAGAGTACCACCCTAAGCGGTGGCGAGGCTCAACGCGTAAAACTGGGCGCCGAACTCAGCAAAAGCGATACCGGCCGCACCCTGTACGTACTGGATGAACCCACCACCGGACTGCACTTCGAAGACATTCGCATCCTGCTGGGCGTACTGCAAAAACTGGTCGACAAAGGGAATTCTGTGCTGATTATCGAGCACAACATGGATGTCATCAAGGTGGCCGACTGGATTATCGACCTAGGTCCTGACGGTGGACGCGCCGGTGGACAAATCACATTCTGTGGGACACCCGAACAGCTGGCCCGTCAGAAAAACAACTTCACCGGCATATACCTAAAAGAAGAACTTGACGCCATGCAGAAGGTCAACGCATAAGCCATTGGCGCACCTCGTCTGGTATCACCTCTGACGAGGAGGTGCTACGACGATAGCCAGCCATAACCGTGCGGCATTCGACACAAACATCGCCAGTATCGATGTCCACCACCTGCTGAACAACGGTGAGGCTCTTGTTTCCAAAACGTTCTATCTCGGTAGTGACATGGATCCTATCATGGTAATGTATCTGCCGCTTGAAGTCTACATCATAGTGAACCACCATAACGGTAAAATCGCTCTTGACAGGAGAAAGTCCGCGAGATGAGAAGAATGCATCCTTGCCAAGGTCGAGATATTCCATGATGACAGCATTGTTGACGTGTCCCATCTGGTCGACATCATTGAAACGTATTTGTATTGGAATAGAGTGTATGCTCATAATTGCGTATTCAATTCTTTTTTAGTGAAAGGAAGTATTCGAGACCACCTTGCGGACGATTCTTGGCATAAATCTCTCCATTATGGAATAGCACAGCATGCTTAACAATAGAGAGTCCGAGCCCAGTGCCACCATTACGACGAGAACGACCGCTGTCGATACGTACGAAACGATCGAAAAGGCGGGCCAGGTATTCGTCAGGCACGCCGACTCCGTCGTCATAATAATGAATATAATAGTACGAATCTGGCGGGTTCAATCGTGTAGGGTGGTAAGTGGATATGACAATCTGACAGCCTTCGCCGGCATGAGTGATCGAGTTTTCGATGAGATTGCGGAAGATACAATAGAGCAACTCATGATTGCCCAAAATGGGCATCGCATCGGACAAACGGTTATCTATCGTAATGGAGGCAGACTGGGCTCTGTCAGCGAGTTCATCTATAGCTTCACCGACCACAGCTACCACATCCACCTCGGCGCGAGGAAAGAGGTCTGCACTCTCCTCCAGCTTGTTGATTATTGAGACATCGCGTATAAGGTCTGTGAGACGCAGCGTCTGGCTATAGCAACGCTCCAAATAATAACGGCGTCGCTCGTCATCGACAGGATGGGGGCCTAGCAGCGTTTCCAGGTAGCCGCGAATGGAACTGACCGGCGTCTTCAACTCATGCGCTATATTGGATGTCAGTTCCTGCTTTAGCTGGCGGTTGCGCTGCCAAGCCGCTTCAGCATCCAACCTAAGACGGGTCGATTCGTCAGCCAACTGCCGCAGGCGCCGGTTCTTGCGCATCAAGCGAATATAGAGCACCAGCACAGCCGCCACCGCAGCCAGCAATACCCAATCTGACAAATCCATCATACGCAGCCTCTTCTTTTGACAGTTTAGCGCACTACTTCGATAACGCCGTTACGTTTGACAAGTCCGTACTGTCCCTGTGCCATGAATCGATAATAGTAGGTACCATCAGGACTACGAGTATCCAACGGATTCCAGAACTGGTCTTCCCGGCGAATATTCTTCACGTGATAAACCAAAGCTCCCGTGCGGTCGTATATCCACAACTCGTTCATCGAATAGTTACCCATCTCCAACAGATTGACCACACGCCAAGTATCATTGGTTCCATCGCCATTGGGGCTAACAAGATTGGGAAACTGCAAATAGTCATTGGTGATGGTAACCACGTGTTCAACAGAGTCGATACACGTGTGGGTGAAGGTTTCGTATAGCCAGACATTGCGTAACGTGCTATCAATCCAGTCGACACTATCGACCCTGAAGGCTGGCACTGTGTGGGACCAGAAAGAGAGTAGACGCACCGTATATTCACCCGCCATATTGTCACCAGCTTCTCCCCATCGGTAGAGGGGCGCCACCTCGGAGGTAGTGTCGAACATTCCACCCTCTTGCTGCTGGATACGCCACAGGTAGTCCACCGTGTCGGGCCACGTGAGATTGACAAACTGCGTTTCCGGATTGTGCATAGCCGGCACATCGGGGTCGGTATGGAAATCAGGTATAGCGCTTTGGAGGACGAACAAAGGCCAGCTGAGCGTATCATAGCATCCTATAATATCAGTGACGACCAACGACAAGTAAGCAGTCATAGCATCTTGGCCCTCCTCGAAACGGTACGAGAAGAAAGTATCGGCCGAAGCCACCACAGTGTCGCGCATGAAGAGTTGCCAGCTGTGTGCGACGGCGCCCTCGATGCTGTCGCGTATCTCAAGCAGCGTGGGGTCGCAGCTCTTCAGCACACTGTCGGGCTCTTGCCAATCGGTGCTGTCGAAACGGTAGAGCACACTGAGATGGTAATTGCTGTCGCGAGCAATCAAACTGACATGTACCAAGCTGTCACAATTTTGCCGGGTGGGCAGCAATTCATCAAATACGACGGGTCCACCATAGTCTACACCGCGGTAAAGATACGGATAGCCCGGACAGATATAGATGCTATCGTTCACCTCGCTAGAGTAGTTAACAGTCAACGCAAGACGCAACGTACTGTCGCAGTATACGCTATTGAGGCCCACTGGAGCCGTAAGTGTATCGGAGGTATAATAGACCCCACCGTGCCAACTGATACTATCGCATACCACAGCCACGGTGTCGGCCAACGAGGTGGGACGCACGCTGAGTTGCAGTACATTGATGCTATCACACGTCTCATTCGGGATAGGAACGATATGATAATACTCACCCGCATCGGTGTACGGCTGCCCGTAGTAGAGGTAGGACTGGTTGTCACAGATGGAAACCACGGTAGTATCACTCGGGGCCATGCCGGCTGGCAATGTGAGAGTAAGTGTCATGACGGCAGTGTCTTGACATTCATCAAGCGCAATGCCACTGATAAGACGCACGGTATAAGTGCCTGGATGCGTATATACGGCATAGCCGTGGTAGTTAACCGAAGTCGTCCCATTACCGTAATCCCAATATGCCGATTCGCAATGTTCGCCCGAAAGCGGCGTCACGCCGTCGTTGCTGACACCGCTGGTATTGGTAAACGAGACATAAAAACGGCAACTATCAACCGTCATACTCGTGTCGAACGACGCCATAGGATAGCGGGTGCCACCATAAGCGCTGATGACGAAATGACAATTAGGATTGTCCAACTTGGACACATCGCAGTAGTAGGTGATATCCTGACTGGGAACCGTGATGCTTTGACTGGTGCTGACGGTAGCGCCAGACTGCGAAGTGTACCAGCGATAGTGGAACCCTTCGGGGGCGCTCAATGTGTTGCTGTCCACATCGCCGCAGGAGACGGTATTCATATTCTTACGCATACACTCAAGCGTAAAGTAGGCATAGCCGTAATGCGAACCCTCATTGCAGTCATACGTGGTCAAGCGGAAATAGACCTGCTCGCCGGCATGGGCCGACAAATCGACGCCCACAGCGGTCCAGTCTTTCCACAGCACGCCATCTTCGGCCGTGTTCCAACCCAGACTCTGGTCTGCAATAAAGTCGGCACTGGTGCAGGCCGAGTCGATGATATTGTAGTTGGTATCCAGCAGTTCCATACGGAAACGGGGCTGGTCCGAAGGTGCATGCATGGGATCCTGTAGCACAGCGGCATAGCGCAGCAGCAACAATTCGAAGCTGCTGGTATCCACAAAGAGGCTGTAGATGACACCCTCGGCCTCGGGAGTATAGGCATTGGTACTCCAGTTGCCCAAACGCACACTACTGGTATAGCCGACCGGAATAGTACGCAACAGATTGCCCGTTCGGGGGTCACGCTGAGCCGTGTCGTAACACACGGTGTGGCGGCTATCGGGATGCTGCGACCCGTAGTTGACAGCACCGGCATGGGCATAGGGGTTACGGTAGCTGCCCGAGAAGAATACCGCCTGAGGCGAAGCCATGTCCGTGGGGTTCACACAGCCCGTGCCGGGCGCAGGCGTGACCACAGAAAGGCTGTCGCGGTAGTTGGTTGAGCAGTAACCCGTGTCCGTGGCACTGCATTCACTCTCGAAACGGAACGTATAATAATGCAACGTTGTCAATGGTTCTATGTGGAGCGGCGGCTCGGCATTATTGAACACCTGACTGACCTGACCGTCGTCAATGACCGAAACGGTCACATTGGGATTGCCCACATGACTCCATGTGAGGTCTATACTATTGTTGGTCAAACGCTGCACGGTGAAGTCGAATGCAGCACATGAAGTAACATAGACATCATCGACATAGATAGAGCGCCCACCGGCCTGACGGTTGCTGCGGGCTCTGAGTGCGATGAAGTGTGCATCGTCGGGAGCAGCGCTGAATTCCACCAGCCCGTGTTGCCATACACCGGTCTCAAGGGGCGCCAGCGTGCGGACAGGATGGAACGTAGACATATCGGCCGGATTGCTCATCACGCCAACCACCAGACGGTCGGAGAGGTCCTCCACCTGATACCACAGACTGAGGGCCACCTTCTGGATAGAGTCGATATTGATATCGGGCGTAATCATATACGAGTTGGAAGCAATCGGCATAACAAGGCTATTGGTATCGGAATGGGCCACTGCATTCGTAGCACCGATACCGACATTGCGGGCTGTCCAACTGCGCGGAATGGTGCCAGCCCTGACGGTGTCGAAGTCGATACACGAGGGCAATTCCAGCGGCGCGGCCAGCGTCGTGACCTGTTGTTTCGGCACACAGGTGTAGCTGTTGCTGTCGCAGCGGAAATAGAAATCATAGCGCGTCTCGGGATCGAGGATGAGGATAAGCGGAACCGAGTCGACCCTCAGGATGGTATTGGCGCCACTGCCCTGTCCATTGTCCGAATAGCCGTATTCCACATAGAAGGGCGTATGCGGACCATCTATCTTCACCCTGTTCCACCGGCTCAGCGATGCCGTGGCTCCCAGTGCACCCGGGCAGCCATCGACATACAGATAGCGCACATCGAACCAGCTGGCATTCTGGTTCCACAGATGGTGCAGCGCTATCCATCTACCGGTATCGGCATAGGACTGGAAGTCCACGAAAGCCTGCTGAAGTGTGTCTGTGATGGTATAGGTCAGCGTGTCGACGGGGGTAAACGAAGCCGTGTCGTAGGCATCGGTCATCACACCAACCACCAACGTATCGAATACCGACCCCGCATCGTACCTTATCTTCAGTCCGGCATGGCGAATCGAATCCACATTGAAATCCTCCAATACCGCCCACGACGAACTGTTACCATAGAAACGTGTGGCACGCTGATTATAGTTATCACGCGTCACATATCCCGGTCCCGAATGTCCACGGGCGGCATAGTGGGCAAAGCCCAACGTGTTCCAGCTTGCGTCGTAGCACCACGGCACCCCGTTACGATAGGACAGATTATACTCCCGGTTGCCCTCACAGGTGTAACCCGCCGAATCGGTTTGCAATATAGTAGCATGACCACTGGTCAGAATATTGGTGTCATGGATGAAGAACACCGTAGTGTCCACATAGAACATCGTATCTTCGCTGCTGTTCCACGGGTTGGAATAATGCAGCCAGTAGGGGCTCGCCGTACTGGTAGTAAACTTCAGCGTGCGTGCAGCAACCAGCGAAATCTTGGGCAGCGGGTAGCCATACACGTGCATATTGAACAATCTCATATCGGCACGGGTACGGATGGCAATCCGTTTGTCCACATACTGCGACAGCTCGACATCGGCCTGCTGCCAGTCGTTGTTGTACGACGTCCACAGCGGCAGGAACGACGACGTGTCGGTAGCATTGTCCATCACACCGATTTGCACTCCGCCATCGGTCCAGGTATAGAAGTAGCTGTGGAGCGACATTGCCGAGTCTACAGCCAGTTCGGGCAACACGGCGTACATCCACCTGTTGTTGCCCGGGTCCATACGCAGCGAAGGGCCCCACGTGTCGAGAGACACATTGTTGGATGCATTGTTCTTGATAAACGTCCATGTGGGGGGAACCGTGAGTGTACCATTGGACACATTGAAGTCCTCGCAGTAGGGCAGCGGGATGAGGCCGCCGGTATGAATCCTGACCACCGGACGGCACCCCTCGGTCTGGTACAGGCAACGCCAGGTGAAATAGTAGGTCTTGTCCATCTGCAGACCTGTGACGCGGAAGGGGTTGGTCTGCACATACATCGTCCGTTCCTCGCCGCTGGCGCTGTCGGTGACCGTCAGATAATAACTCTGCATCTGGTCGGCATCCACCGAACAATCCACCACATTGCCGTCGACAGCAAAATGCACATGCGGGTAGTAGCTGATCTCCAGCTCGTCCAGGTCTGTCACACCCGCACCGCCACGTATCAGCAGACGGAGCGTGTCAGCCGCCAGCGCAGGCAGACGCATCATATAATATTCCCACTCGGCCCCCACCACGAAGGTATCTATCGGCACCATAGCCTGGGCCTGGGTGGTGAAAGTCGCAGCCGGAACCGGTATGCTGTCGGCCGGCAGCCAGCCGAGCAGCAGGGTGTCGCCGGGCACACTGCTGCGGGCCCTGAACGAGAAGCTCTGCCGGTCGATACCAGTCATCGGGTGCATAGCCACCGACCCGCGGGGCCGCAGCTGCAGATAGTCGCCCGTGGTGACCAGCGTGGTACTGTCGGCCGCCCAGTGGTAGGGCAGCTCATAGGAGAGCACATCACTAAAATTGAAGCAATAGCCGTAGCCTCCGATGCCATAGCTCAGCGTGATGGCATATCCGGCAAAGGAGCGGCAGCCACCGGCGAGCGGACGCACATAGCAGTAATAGAGCGTGCCGGTATCCAGTCCTCCGAATCCTATACTGTGGATATCGGCGGCCTGCACGGTGTCGGCAAAGGTGTTGCCACCGCCCACCAGCGTCACCTCGACGCTGTCGGCCTGGTGCAGCCAGCTCAGGTCGAAGGCCAGCGTGTCGAATCCGGTGTGGACAACCTGCAGCGTGCCGTAGGAGGCATGCTCTATCTGCATCTCGTCGATATAGCAGCTATAGTAGGAATACTCGTAGGGGTGCTGGTAGGCCAGCACCAGACGGCCGTCGAAGAGGGTGTCGCTCGGCCGCAGCTCGTAGCTGTAGTGGCGGCGCGCATTGTTGGCACTGATATGGATAGTGTCCAGCACGCGGAAATGCTCGGCGGGCGACTGGTAGTCGTCCGGCACTGTACCCACAATCAGTGTGGACTGCGGCGCCATGTCGTAGATGTAGAAGCTGAGCACCGAAGTGCTGTCCACCTCCACGTCGGGCAGCATGGCCATAGAGTAGTAATCCCAAGAGAAGCCCCACGACGACATCTGGAGCGAGATACTCCCGTCGCTGCCGAACGACTGGCCCACAAAGCCGGGCAAATCGTTCAGCTGGCGCACACGCTGCCAGTCGCCTAACGTACTGCTCCAGGCGTTTCCGTTGAGGCTCTCCAGGTCCTCGCACCACGGCAGAGTGTAGTCCTGCGTGGCCGAACGGCGCTGGTAGCGCATGTCCTCGCACGGGGTCTGGCAGGGGCGGTAGACGAAGAGGTCGTATTCTGTCGAGGGCACGAGGCCGCCGATGGAAGCGTGGTCTACGTGGTAGAAGGTGTCCACCATGCCGGAGCCGAGGGCGAAGCCGTGCGGGCCATACTGCACCAGCACCGTGTCGTAGGGCTGAGCCCAACTGAGCTCCATGTGGGTGCCCCGGCGGTGCAGCACGCGCGGCTCCTCGATGGCGCAGCGGCTACCCGTCACCGAATGGACACGTACATCGACATACCAACCGGGATTGCCCAGGCGGATGGCGATATGCCGACCGGTGGAATTGGTGGGCACGGTGGCGGCAAATGTGTGTCGGCCGCCGTCGCTCCACGCCGTGTCGAGGGGCACGAAGGTGGTGATATCGTCGGGATGCACCATAGTGCCCAGTATCACCATCGCCCCATTGTTCTCGCCGCTGAAGGTCACCGACACCTGCGTGCCCGGCAGCCCCGTCAGGCGCTCGCTGGCCATGTAGGCGTCCACACCACTGCAGCCGTCGCGGAAATAGACGGCACGGTCCACCAGGTTGAAGTTGCCGCCACAGTAAGCCTGCAGCACGTTGAAGGTCCACTCCGGTGGCAGTCCCTGACTCTGGCTGAAGTTGGAGCAGTAGCCGTCGGCGGCGGTCGGCATCACGGCAGTGCGGGCCGTCACACTGCGGGCAATGTTGAGCGACCCCTGGCAGGTGGGATAGACGGTGAAGATATAGTTTGTCTCGGCGTCGAGGCCCGTGATGTCGAGCGGCGACGTGACGTTGGAGAAGCTCAGCGAGTCGACCATAGCCCCCTCGCGGCGCACACCGACGTTGCATGTGGGATTGCCGTAGCTGCTCCAGGCCAGGGTGACCCGGTCGTACTCGATATGGTAGACCCGGAGCGAGTCTATACCGCAGTTCTCGATGCCCATATCGTCGATGTACAGGCGGCGTCCGATACCGTTCTGCTGCGACTGTTGCATGCGCAACGCCAGGCGGCGGCCGTTGGATGACGGCGTCCAGGTGAAGCTGTATTCCCGCCATTGGGTGGTGTTGTCCACGTAGAAAGACTGTATCGTGGTGAAGCCGTACTGGTTATAGTCGGAGCCCGCGCTGTCGCAGGTGCCCACCTGCACATAGGTGCTGCTGTGGCTGGCGCGCAGCTGGAGGCGCACCGTGTGGCTGCCCACACCCTGCAGCGGCGGGGTGGCCACCAGGCCGAAGTGGCCCGCGGCGTCGTTGTTGCCGCAGCTGAGCATCAGCGAACGGCTGCCCGAACTGTGGTGGGTGGCCACCACCTGGGGCAGGCTCTCCTCGTCGTCGAAGTTGACCACCTGCAGCCAGCAGCTGGGGAAGGAGCCTTCAGCCAGTCCCTCGAAGCCCTCGCGGAAGGGCATATCGGCCGAGCCGCAGGCCGTGCGCACAAAGAGGCGGTCGGCGCAGCAGCGGTTGCCGGCCGCCGCAGTGGCCACCACCGAGATGTCGTAGCTGGTGGCCGGATTGAGCCCCGTCAGGGTATGGCTCGTGCCGGTGATGCCGCTGTAGGTCTGGTCGTTGCAGACCACCGTGAAGGGGCCCGCCGCATTGGTGGCCGTCCAGCTCAAGCTGATGCTGGTGGCGGTGACGGCGGTGGTGTCGAGGCCGGTCACAGGATTGGTGCATACATCCGAGACGCCGGAGACAGACCAGTTCAGCTCGAAGCCCGAGCTGACCACCGAGCCGTCGCTATGGAAGCTCACCAGCAGCTGGCCGCGGGTGGTGCTGACGCTGACGGTGCCGGTGCCGCCCGCCTGGCTGTAGTAGGTGGTCTGGTCGTCGTGGATGGTGAGCCAGTCGCAGCACGATTCGGTCTGGTAGCTGCCGCTGAGGGTGATGGTCAGGCCCGCCGATGCCTGGATGAGCACCGCGCCGTCGAAGCCGTTGGCATAGTCCGACAGGGGGCCGCCGTTGTCGTAGATGGTGCCCGAGCCCAGGGTGCAGGCATCCAGCACAATGGTGTCGTGGGCCAGCATATAGGTAACCGACTGGGCCCGGAGCGATGCCGGCAGCAGGGCCGGAACCAGGAGCAGGACCAGAAGAAGCAGGGTATGTTTTCGTTGTGTCATTGTCATGCGGTTGGGGGATTGTATCGGTATCCGAAGTGAGTTTTGTTTACTATGCAGGCGCCTTGCGCACCCATTTTCTTGCGCAGGCGGGCAATATGCACGTCGACGGCCCGCTCGCCGACCAGGGCGTCGCCCGGCCACACGGCGGCCAGTATGTCGGCCCGCGAGAAGAAGCGGCCGGGATGCGAGGCCAGCAGGTCGAGGATGCACTGCTCGCGCAGGGTGAGCAGCGGCGACTCCGCCGGCTCGGACGCACGCGCACCGCCGCAACGCCGCAGCACGGCACGCACCCGCGCCAGCACGGTGTCGAAGGCGAACGGCTTGGCGATATAGTCGTCGGCACCCGCGTCGAAGCCCTGCAGCTGGTGGTCGTGGCTGTCCAGGGCGGTGAGGAAGATGACGGGCGTCTCGTCGCCGCGCGACCGCAGCAGGCCGGCCATCTCGAAGCCCGACATGCGGTCCATCATCACGTCGAGCAGTATGAGGTCGTATCGCTGGCTTTGCGCCCCGATTTTCTCCAGCGCCTCCTCGGCGCTGCCGGCCGTGTCTACCCGATAGCCCTCGCTCTCCAGGTTGAAGCGCAGTATTTCGCAGAGGTCCTCCTCGTCGTCGACGACCAGCAGCCGCTGGCAGCAAGCCGCAGCCGCGCGGACGGACGGGGCCGGCTGCGGGCTGACGTCCTGGGCTGTCGTGTGCGCCGCCGGACGCAGGGGGGCGGATGATGTTTCGTTCTTTGCCATATTTCTTTTCCCATGCCGCGACATACGCCCATGCGCCCGTATCATACACAATACCAACCTCATGGAACCTCGGTCCAGCGGCACTTAGAAATGCAAATATACAGAAAAATATTTAAATCAAAGGTCTTAAAATAAAAAAAGCAGAAAAACTCCACCCCACAACCCGACGGCGGGGCACCATGCAGCAGTTTTCGACCCGCCGTCGCCGTCCGAAACAGGCATCCGAAATGTTAAAATGCAAGGATGGTGGTAGGATGGTGGTAGGTTGATGGTAGGATGGTGGTAGGATGATACCCTTCGGGTAGGTGTTCAGTGCTCAGTGTTCAGTGTTCGGCATTCAGTGGAAAAGAGGTTGCTGTACGTATCCTACGGTCTTGATACTCAGTGTTTGACACTGAATGCTTAACACTTGGCACTGAATAAAGCTCGTTTCCGACTCTCAATTCTCAATTTTCAATTCTCAATTTTCAATTCAACCCCTCTCAGCATGTTTTCGAATTTTGCAAGTAAAATATTGTTAAACTTTCTTAAATCACATCATAAAAGACTTGTAATTACATCTACATCAGCACGTAAGCAGGTTTTACCGAGAGACAAGAAAGACACCCCCCAAACCGACGGCTTGGCGAAGGAAGAGAATAAATTTTGCGGAATCAAAAAAAAAGTGTATTTTTGCACTTTGCAAATAAAGATAAAAAAGATGAAAAAAACAGCATTTCTCATTGCCGCAGTGGCACTTATGACGGCTGCCAACGCGCAAGTGGTAATCGGCATTCAGGGCGGCTACCACTGGCAGAAGAACACCCAATCGTATGATACAGAGAATACGCGTCTGGCCACCAACTGGCTGGGCGGACTGCAGCTGGGCTACAATATCACGCCCGAATTGTATGTCGGTGTGAGCGGCAACTACCAAGACTTTGCTACGGACACCTTCTACCTGCACAGCATCATCGACTTCGAGGGCATGATGCGCGAGGTCGACAACCGCGAGCTGAAGGGTCACCACACGGGCTGGACCGTGGGCCCGCAGGTGAAATGGGAATTTCTGAAATACGGCAACATGCACTTCCACCTGCTGCTGCAGGGCACCGTGTCGTCCACGGGCTACACCACCCTGGACGAGACCTTCGACACCCCCTTCCGCAACAACGGCGAGCATGTGACCAAACCGGTGCTGGCCGACAGCCTGCACACCTTCACCTGGGGCGTCAGCCTGCGGCCCACGCTGACCTATGCCTTCTCGCGCCACCTGAGCGCCGAGCTGAGCCTCGACTTCCTGAGCATCGGCTACATCGACCACCGCGCCACCGACGACCACATGCAGCCCAAGTATGACAACGAAGGCCGCCTGGAATACCTCGACGGCGACATAGTCTACACCACCACCACCCACCGCACCCGCACCATCTATGCCGGCCTGAACACGCTGATGGAGACCTTGCGCTGGGAGAGCCCCCTGCTGCGTCTGGGCTTCAACTGGACCTTTTAGGGAGTGGAGAGTGGAGAGTGGAGAGTGGAGAGTGGAGAGTGGAGAGTGGAGAGCGGAGAGCGGAGAGTGGAGAGTGGAGAGTGGAGAGTGGAGAGTGGAGAGCGGAGAGTGGAGAGTGGAGAGTGGAGAGTGGAGAGTGGAGAGCGGAGAGCAGTTGCCGTACCCGGATACTGCTCACTGCCAACTATTAACTGCCAACTGCCAACTGTCAACTGCCAACTGCCAACTGCCAACTGCCAACTGCCAACTGAACATTAAACCATAAACCATGTACACCAAAGAACAAGGACTGTATATAGCCCACTGCGACGAGGGAGCCCTCGCACTGGTGGGCCGCATGGCCAACCGCCACGGACTGATAGCCGGCGCCACCGGCACCGGCAAGACCGTCACCCTGCAGGTGATGGCCGAGACCTTCTGCCAAGCCGGCGTGCCCTGTTTCATGGCCGACATGAAGGGCGACCTCAGCGGCATCAGCCAGGCCGGACAGATGAGCTCGTTCATTGAGAAACGCAAGGACGCCTTCGGGGTCCCCAACCCCGAATTCCAGCCCTGTCCCGTGCGCTTCTACGACGTGTTGGGCGAACAGGGCCACCCCATCCGCGCCACCGTGAGCCAGATGGGTCCGCAGCTGCTCAGCCGCCTGCTGGGCCTGAACGAGACGCAGGACGGCGTGCTGAACATCGTGTTCCGCATCGCCGACGAGAACGGCCTGCTGCTGCTCGACATGAAGGACCTGCGCGCCATGCTCGATTTCGTGGCCCGCCACGCCAAAGAATACACCACCCAGTACGGCAACATCAGCACCGCCACCGTGGGTGCCATACAGCGCTCGCTGCTGCAACTCGACGCCCAAGGGGCCGACCGCTTCTTCGGCGAGCCCTCGTTCGACATATACGACCTGCTGCAGACCGATGGCGGCAAGGGCATCATGAATGTGCTGGCGGCCGACAAGCTGATGCTGCAGCCCAAACTCTACAGCACCTTCCTGCTCTGGCTCCTCTCGGAACTCTACTCCACCCTGCCCGAGGTGGGCGACCAGGAGCTGCCGCGTCTGGTCTTCTTCTTCGACGAAGCCCACATGCTCTTCGAAGACACCTCCAAGGCCCTCGTCGACAAGATAGAGCAGGTGATACGCCTCATCCGCTCCAAAGGCGTGGGTATCTACTTCGTCACCCAGAGCCCGACCGACATACCGGAGAACATACTGGGCCAGCTGGGCAACCGCGTGCAGCATGCCCTGCGCGCCTATACCCCCAAGGACCAGCGCGCCGTGCGCACCGCCGCCGACACCTTCCGCCCCAATCCGAAATTCAAGACCGACGAGGCCATCATGAACCTCGAGACCGGCGAGGCCCTGGTGAGCCTGCTCGACGAGAAAGGCGCCCCCGGCATGGTGCAGCGCGCCAAGATTCTCTTTCCCCTGAGCCAGATTGGCGCCATCACCGACAGCCAGCGCGCCGACATCATACGCGGCAGCCGCCTGTACGGCAAATACGACAAGATGGTGGATCGCGAGAGCGCCTTCGAGGTGCTGCTCCGGCAAGCCGAAGCCGCCGAAGCCGAAGAGGCCGAGCAAGCCGTGGTCGAGCAGCCGGAAGCCCCGGTAGCCACCGCCGACAAGCAGCAGCCCGCCAGAGAGAAAAAGAAGAGCGGTCTGGCCAGCAAGATACTGAAGTCGGTGCTCACCGCCGCCACCGCTACCCTGGCCACCGCCGCCGGTACCGCCGTCAGCAATGCCGTCAGCGGCAAGAAGACCAAGAGCAAGACCTCCGTCGGCCAGAAGATAGTCAAGAACACCACCAGCAGCGTGACCCGCACCCTGACGCGCGACATACTGGGCAACCTGCTGAAATAAGCGTAGCATCGTGGACTGTGGTTAGCTATCAGAAACATACGCTCGGCAACGGGCTGACGGTGGTCACCCACGAATCATGGGACACACCGCTAGCCACAGTCAACCTACTCTACAATGTAGGCTCGCGCGACGAGGACCCGCAGCGCACCGGATTCGCCCACCTCTTCGAGCATCTGATGTTCGGCGGCACGCCGCAGGTGCCCGATTTCGACAGTGTGCTCAGCGCCGTCGGCGGCGACGACAATGCCTTCACCAACTGCGACTATACCAATTATTATATCACCCTGCCCGCCGAATCACTGGCGCTGGCCCTCAACCTCGAGGCCGACCGCATGGCACACCTCGACATCAGCGACCGCACCCTCGGAGTGCAGCAACGTGTGGTGACCGAGGAATACCACCAGCGCTACATGAACCACCCCTACGGCGACATCTGGCTCCTGCTGCGTCCGCTCTGCTACACCGTGCACCCCTACCGATGGCCTACCATAGGTGCCGATATCAAGCATGTGAGCCAGGCCACACTCGACGACGTGCGCGCCTTCCACAGCCGCTACTACCGTCCCGACAACGCCATTCTCGCCATCGCCGCCCCGCTGAAGCACAGCGAGATGTTGCACAAGGCCGAAGAGGCATGGGAGAGCCCGCAGGCGTCCGGCACCGCGCAGTCCACAGCCACATGCCGCACCCTCGCCTACCCCTCCGAACCCGAACAGACAGCCAACCGCCTGCTGCGCGTGCAGCGCGACGTGCCGGCCTCGGCAGTCTATCTGGCTTACCCTATGGGTGACCGCTTCTCGCCCCACTTCCGCGCCTGCGACCTCATCAGCGACATACTGGGCAATGGCACCTCCAGCCGCCTGCACCGCCGCCTGGTGGTGGAGCAACAACTATTCACCGAAGCCGATGCCTGCATCAGCGGCGAGGCCGGTCCCGGACTGTTGGTACTCAACGGCAAGCTGCGCGACGGCGTCAGTCCCGACCAAGCCGCCGATGCACTGCGCTGCGAAGCGATGCTGCTGACCGAGAATCCTGTGTCGGACTATGAGTTGCAGAAGGTACAGAACAAGTACGAGAACACCTTCGTGCTTTCGCAATACAAAGTTTCCGACCGTGCACTCTCGCTCTGCCACTACACATGGGTGGGCGATACCGATCTGGTGAACAGGGAGCCGGAGGAATACCGCCGGGTGACACCCACACTGCTGATGGAGGCTGCCCGGGCCGTGCTCGACCCCAAGAAAGAGAACTGCCTATATTACGAAAGAATATGAGTCTACTGGAAAGAATAAAGACATTACCTAAACGGTTTGTGACGTGGCTATGCAACGTCAACTGGCGCCATGTGGGACGGCAGACTATCGACGGCATAGGCCGCGTGTTGCACAAGATACTGTTCAGCTGGCTTCTGCCCAAGAAGTATCGCAACATCACCAAAAGACAGATATTCGAGATTATCTTCAAAAGCGACACGCCGGCCGGCAAGACCTTCGACGTATGGTTGCTCATCGCCATTGTCGCCAACATACTGGTGCTGGTGGCCGACAGCCTGTTCGGCAGCACCAGTACTATCACCACTGGCGCCCATATGAGCCTCTCGTTCTGGATAATCAAGATTTTGGAATGGGGCTTCACACTGCTGTTCACTTTTGAATACTATCTGCGTATCTACTGCCTGAAACGGCCGCTGAAATACGTCACCTCCTTCTGGGGCATTATCGACTTCCTGAGCATCTTCCCGGCCTACCTGAGCCTCTTCTGGCCCACAGGACAGGCTCTCACCGTGCTGCGACTGCTGCGCACCATGCGTATATTCCGCATATTCCGCCTGCAGCGTTTCCAAGATGCCAGTGCAATGCTGATGAATGCACTGAAGAACAGCGCTCTGCGCATCATGGTATTCATGCTCTTTGTGCTGGTGGCCGCCATCATCATGGGTACAATGATGTACTCCATTGAAGGCAGCGTGAACGCCGAATTCAACAACGTGCTGAGCGGTATCTACTGGGCTGTGGTGACCATCACCACCGTAGGTTATGGCGACATTGTGCCCATCACACCCGTAGGACGATTTATAGCTGTACTTGTCATGCTCCTCGGTTACTCCATCATCGCTGTGCCTATGGGCATCGTGGCAGGCGAGACCATCAACGAGCACCAGAAAAGCAAGAAGAAACGCCATTCGCAGAAGGTTGTAGAAGATATGGAGAAGGACTTCGACGAAGAGGACGATGCCATCAGACACTAATAAAGCACCACACATATGGGCAACCGCATCTACACATTCCTACTATTGTTGATTTCCTGCTGCTGCAGCTTGCGGGCCCAGACGGTCAGTGGCACCGTCAGCGATGTATCCAATGGCGAAACCCTTATCGGAGCCACCGTGCTTGAAGAAGTCAGTGGCAAAGGCACTGTCACCAATGCGCAGGGCCGCTACACCCTGACCCTTTCGAACGACACTGCACGCCTACGCATAAGTTACATCGGATATCAGACTGTACACCATACTGTCGCCCTGCGAGGGAACCAACAGCTCAACGTACAGCTGCAGCCTTCCGTCGAACTGGATGAAGTCTCCATCACGGCCGAACGCATCAACAGTCCGAAAGCAAGCCAGATGAGTGCTTTGGAGATGCCCGTAGAGCAACTGAAACTTGTGCCTGTCATCTTTGGAGAGACCGACGTGCTGAAAGCCATACAACTTCTGCCCGGCGTACAGGGGGGAACAGAAGGCATGAGCGGCATCTACGTCAGGGGGGGCGGGGCCGACGAGAATCTCTTTCTGCTCGACGGGGTCCCCCTATACAATGTAAACCACCTTGGCGGGTTCTTCAGCGCATTCAATGGCGACGCTATCAAAAATGTCACCCTATACAAGGGTTCCTTCCCCGCCCGTTTTACCGGGCGTATCAGTTCGGTGCTCGACATCACTACCAACAATGGCAACGACCGCGAATGGCACGGCGGCGCGTCAGTCGGTTTGATGAGTGCCAAGGTCAATATCGAAGGACCCATAATCAAAGAAAAGACCACCCTCAGCGTCTCGCTCCGCCGTACCTATGGCGACCTGCTTCTACAGCCACTGATTATGGCTGTCACTGCCTCCCAGACTGAGGGAACAGGCACAGCCAACGCCGGATACTACTTCTACGACCTCAATGCCAAGGTGACCCACAAGTTCAGCGACCGTTCTCGGATATATGCCATGTGGTATTCCGGCGACGACAAGGCATACATGCGCGTGCGAACCAATTACTATATGGGCGACACGGAGCACCTCAGCCTTGGCTACCGATGGGGCAATCTCGCCACCTCGCTACGCTGGAACTACGAGCTTACGCCAAAACTCTTCATGAATGTCACGGGCTCATACACCCGCTACCGGCAACGGCTCAGCCTGGGTGTTGAGGAGGCGTATGTGGAAGACGGTTCACCCTACCGAAGCGAGGCCGAGGCCAAACTCAACTCAGGCATCAACGACCTCACCGGTCGAGTCGATTTCGACTACACACCCTCACCAGACCACAACATACGGTTTGGGTCCTCATTCACCCACCACCTCTTCCGCCCACAGGTGCAGACCATCCGCGAAAGCGCCACCGGCGAGCAAGACTTCAACCACACTATCGGAGAGAAAGACATTGCGGCGGGTGAAGCATCGCTCTATGCCGAAGACGACTGGAGCGTCTGCGATGCCCTGAAGTTCAACAGCGGCATAGCGCTGACAGGCTTTCTTGTACAGAACCACTTCTACCCCTCCGTACAACCCCGATTCAGCGGACGCCTGATGCTCAGCGATGCCCTATCCCTTAAAGCGGGCTACAGCTACATGACGCAATACATGCACCTGCTCTCCAACAGCAACATCTCGCTGCCCTCCGACCTCTGGGTTCCGGTCACGGCCCGCATACAGCCGATGAACTCGCACCAGGTGGCCGCCGGCATATTCTACACCTGGCGGTCGCTCATAGACTTCAGCGTCGAGGGCTACTACAAGTGGATGAACAACCTGCTGGAGTACAAACCCGGCGCCTCATTCCTCGGCAGCACCGCAGGCTGGGAGAATATGGTCAGCATGGGACGCGGCTGGGCTTATGGCATCGAGTTCCTGGCCCAGAAGAGCTTCGGCCAGATTACTGGTTGGTTTGGTTATACATGGAGCCGTACCATGCGCCAATTCGACACCCCCGGCGAGGAGCTCAACGGAGGTCGCCCCTTCCCCGCTAAATACGACCGCATCCACGACATCAGCATCACCCTCCAGTACAAGCCCAACAAGCAGTTCGACGCTGGCATCACCTGGGTCTACTGCACAGGAAACACGGCCACCCTCGCTCTCCAGCAAATAGAGAACGTCAACGGTGGCTATTGGGACAACAGTCTCGACTTCGTGGAAAGCCGCAACAACTTCCGCCTGCCAGCCTACCACCGCATGGACATCAGTGTCAACTTCCACAAACAGAAGAGACACGGCATCCGCACATGGAACATCAGCGTCTACAACCTCTACAACAGACAGAACCCCTTCCTCATCTATCCCAAGACCGAATATGCCTCCTCAACCGACGGCCAGAGTTTCCGCTCCTTCACCGGTCTCTACCAACGCTCGCTCTTCCCCATCATGCCATCCGTCTCCTACATCTATAAGTTCTAAAGCCATGAAAAAGCCCATCCTCTACCTATTGATAGCCTTCGGGTTGCTCACTTCCTGCGAAAAGATGATTGACCTCGACATAGAAGACCTGCAGCCGCAGCTTGTCGTCAATGCTCTGGGTGCAACCGGAGAACCATTGTCGGTCGTCCTCACCGAAAGCCGCCCAGTGTTCGGAATCCACAATTCCGACGAAGATTTCCCGCGTGTCACCGACGCCACAGTCACACTGACGGTGAACGGAGCCTCACCCCTCACCGCAAGCCGCGACAGCAACTGCTATACCCTGCCCTACATCCCACAGGCCGGAGACAGTCTGGCGCTACGGGTCGAACGCCCGGGACATACACCTGCCACAGCCTCGGCCATCATACCCAATGCCCCCACTGTCGGCCCCATCGAACAGCCCACGACAACCACCAATGACGGGTATTACAATGAAGTGCTCACCTTCAGCATCCCGCTCTCCGACCCCGGGGCCGGCACCGACTACTACTACATTACCCTGCATCGCACCGATACCATCATCTGCACCTACCTCGACAGCGACAACACCGTCACCGCCATCGACACCACATACAACACCAGCAACTGGTTCGAATGCCGCGACCAACTCGTGGTCACCGAGGTTGACGTGCTAGGCATGATCGACCGAATGGATGCCCCTACCTACTACGGAGAAATGCTGCTCTTCAGCGACGAACGCTTCAACGGGCAATCACACAACATACAGATTTCCAATTACTTCTATATAGACGAATACAGCACGGGATACGATTCCTTCGACACCCGTATCGTAGTCCACTCCACCTACACCATTGATGTGGCTTCCCTCAGCCGCGACACATACCTCTACCTCAACTCGCTCCAAGCGCTTGAGTACAGCGACGAAATCACCAGCTTCTTCTCCGAGCCGGTACAACTCCTGACCAACGTTGACGGCGCCATCGGCATCCTGGGCATCGCCAACAAGACAAGCCATACCTGCCACTATACCCACGAACTATGACCCGCATTCTCATCTCCGACCGCACACATCCCATACTGGAAGAACGCCTGCGCCAGGCGGGCTACCACGTCAGCGTAGAGCCCGACCACGACTACCGTTCGCTGATGGCGGCCGCGCAAGGATACGACGGGCTGGTGGTGCGGAGCAAGGTGAATATAGACCGTGCCTTCATCGACGCCGTACCCACACTGCGATGCATAGGCCGCGTGGGGGCCGGCATGGAGACCATAGACACCGACTATGCCGAGAGCCGTGGCATCCGCTGCCTGAACAGTCCCGAGGGCAACCGCGACGCCGTAGGCGAGCATGCCGTGGGTCTGCTCCTGGCCCTGCTCGACAATATAGCCCGAGCCGACGCCCAGGTGCGCCGCGGACAGTGGCTGCGCGAGGCCAACCGCGGCCTCGAGCTGGGCAGCCTCACCGTGGGCATCATTGGCTACGGCAACATGGGGCGTGCCTTCGCCCAACGCCTCGGCGGCTTCGGCTGCAGGGTAATCTACTACGACAAGTACCTTGTAAGCCCTATAAGTCCTATAAGTGCCCCCATCCGCGTCAGCCTCGGGCAACTCCAGCAAGAGGCCGATGTGGTCAGCTTCCATGTGCCGCTGACCGACGAGACGCGCCACTACCTGGACACCGCCTTCATAGCCGCTATGGCCAAGCCCTTCTTCCTGGTCAACACCGCGCGCGGTGCCGTGGTCGACACCGAGGCACTGGCCGAGGGGCTGCGCGACGGACGCATACGGGGCGCCGCACTCGACGTGCTGGAATACGAGAATATGCAGGCCGACAGCCTGGGCGACGTGCCGCCAGCCATGCAATACCTCATGCAAAGCGACCGCACGGTGCTCACCCCGCACGTGGCGGGATGGACCGCAGAATCGAAATACAAACTGGCCGCCGTGCTGGCCGATAAGATAATTGCGACACTGAGATGATAATAGTAGGCAATTCAATAGTGTCCGACGATATCGCCGACCAGCGTTTCGGCTGCGACCTGTCCGTCTGCCGCGGCGCCTGCTGCGTGGAGGGCGACAGCGGTGCCCCCCTGCTCGAAGAGGAGGCGGCGCGGCTGGAGCAGGTGCTGCCCGAGGCGCTCCCGCTCATGACGCCCGACGGGCGCGCCGCCGTCGAGGCACAAGGCGTGGCCGTGCGCAACCACGACGGCGACCTGGGCACCCCGCTCGTCGACGGCGGCATCTGCGCCTATGCCTTCCGCACCCCCGACGGCACCGCACTCTGCGCACTGCAGCATCTCTACAAGCCCGTCAGCTGCCACCTCTACCCCATCCGCATCGAGGACTACGGCGAGTTCACCGCCGTCAACTACCACCAGTGGGACATCTGCCGCTGCGCCCGCGCCAAGGGCGAGCCTCTCTATATCGCTCTGCGCGAACCCCTCATACGCCGATTCGGCAACGAATGGTACCAAGAATTAGTCGAACAAATCAACCTACGCAACAATGGATAGAAAGAAACTCTCACGCCTCGTCATACTGCTGACGGCAGCCATAGTCGTCGTCGACCAGATAGTGAAAGTCCTGGTCAAGACCCACATGCAGATAGGCGACGACATAGCCGTCCTCAGCTGGCTGCACATCCATTTCGTCGAGAACGAGGGCTTTGCCTTCGGCACCACCCTGGGCGGCGTGGCAGGCAAATATGTGCTCACCCTCTTCCGTATCGTCGCCGCCGGCTTCATCGCCTTCCTCATTGCCAAGTATATACGCCACCGGCAGCGCCCCTCGCTCGTCATCAGCCTGGCGCTCATCCTTGCCGGCGCCGTGGGCAACATCATCGACAGCTGCTTCTACGGCCTCGTTTTCAACGAAAGCTACTACAGCGTGGCCTCCCTGTTCCCGCCCGAAGGCGGATACGCCGGCTTCCTGCAGGGCCGGGTGGTAGACATGTTCTATCTGCCTCTCTTTGAGTTCGATTGGCCCAACTGGCTGCCTTTGCTGGGCGGTAAACACTTCGAATTCTTCAGCGCCATATTCAATGTGGCCGATTCCGCGGTCACTATAGGCGTGGTGTGGCTGATTGTCGACCAACTTTTTCTTGCACCAAAAAGCTCAAAATCAGACGTCAAGGAGACAACCAACGAATAAGAGCAAAAAAAAATTTGGTCAGTTCGCGAAAAGTTAGTAATTTTGCACCCGAAATCGAGAGAGATGGCGTCGTAGCTCAGTTGGTAGAGCGAAGGACTGAAAATCCTTGCGTCACTGGTTCAAATCCAGTCGATGCCACCCAGAGAGACCTGACAGGGTCTCTCTTTTTTTTGCCCCAGCGGCCGACACCATCCGCCATTCGCGCCGCCTACACCCCCACCCCGCCCTGCATACCCCGAGCCGACCGACAGCCATCGCCGTCCCACCGGTTCAACATCCACCAGTCAAACAGCCTCCCGAAATGTTAAATAGGTAGGATGGTGGTAGGATGGTGGTAGGTTGATGGTACGTTGGTGGTAGGATGACCCTAATTAGGGCGGAGGGTAGAAGGCGGAGGTTGGAGCGATGAATGATGAATGATAAATGATGAATATCAACTGACTACCAACTGTCAACTGTCAACTGCCAACTGCCAACTCTCAACTCTCCATTCTCAATTCTCAATTCTCAATTTTCAATTCCCATCCTCTCAGTGTGCATCTGGATTTTGCAAGTGCAAAAATGATAAAAAATGTTAAACCTCCTCTATGCACCAGTCGGCACGGGGTAGGGCAGACGTGGTGGACAGCGCCGTCCCCACGCCCCAAGCGGCCGTGTCCGGCCGGCAGCAAAGGCGAAAAAAGACGAAGTACCGGAAACATGATGCGTTTGCCCGGCCTGTGGCTTGATTGCGGCGCGGCATATCTGGTGCATGTTATTGAAAGGAAGGCCCTACGGGCCAGATTGCGGCGCGGCGTACGGGGTGCTTGCTATTGAGAGAAAGGCCCTACGGGCCAGAATGCGGCGTGGCGTACGGGGTGCTTGCTATTGAGAGAAAGGCCCTACGGGCCAGAATGCGGCGCGGCATATCTGGTGCATGTTATTGAAAGAAAGGCCCTACGGGCCAAGACCCGACGGTTGCAAAGGATGCTCCGTCAGGAGCTCCCTCTCAATAGCAAGACCCCGAAACACACCATGCTGCTCCGTTAGGAGCTTCCTTTCAATAGCCATTCCCGCACCTGCGCCGCCGGACCCTGGCCCGTTGGACTTTGCCTTCAATCGCCATCCATCAGTGCAAGCGACTCGGTTTCTAGGTTTAATATGCAGATAAAATTTGCAAAAAAATTTGCGCAGATGAAATTCATTTTGTACCTTTGCCGCGTCAACCGAATGTCTAATCCAAAAGCCTAACACCTGATGGAGAAGCGAATAGGAACGATTACCATACTCATAAAGGAGCGGCAGCAGTCTGCTGCCATCAATCAGATACTGTCTGAGCACTCGGATATTATACTCTGCCGACAGGGCCTGCCCTTCCACGAGCGGGCCGTGGCCGTCATCTCGCTGATAGTGGAGGGTACCGTCAACAGCATCAACGCCCTCACCGGCCAGCTGGGACGCCTGCCCGAGGTGGAGTGCAAAGCGGTGGTAACGAAGAATAATTAATCCTAAAAAATATAGAGAAATGAAACACCAGAACTTTATCGACCGCGACAAACTGTACGGCATGATAGACCAACCGGCCCCGACGGAGAGCGAGCTGAACGACATCCTGAACAAGGCACGCAAGCTGAAAGGCCTCAACCTGCAGGATGTGGCCCACCTGCTCAACGTCAAAGACGAAGCCGACATACAGAAGATACTGGACACCGCCGAGTACTGCAAGGACGAAATCTACGGACGCCGCCTGGTGCTCTTCGCCCCCATCTACACGGGCAACGCCTGTGTGAACAACTGCGTCTACTGCGGTTTCCGCCGCGACAACAAGGCGCTGAAGCGCAAAATACTGACCCTGGACGAGATAGAGACCGAGACGCTGCACCTGCTGCGCATGGGACACAAGCGCGCCCTGCTGATTTGCGGCGAGAGCCCGCGCAACGACGCCAACTACATGGTGGAGGCCATACGCCGCACCTACGCCGCCAAGGACGAGAAGGGCAGCACCATACGCCGCATCAATGTCGAGCTGGCACCCATGAGCGTCGAGGACTACGCCAAGCTGAAGGCCGAGAAGATAGGCACCTACGTCTGCTTCCAGGAGACCTACGACGAGGTGGAGTACGCCAAATTCCACCCCGCCGGCACCCCCAAGGCCGACTACCTCTACCGCCTCACCTGCATGGACCGCGCCCAGGAAGGCGGCATCAACGACGTGGGCATCGGCGCACTGTTCGGACTGGTCGACTACCGCTTCGAGATACTGGCCATCATGGAGCATGCCCGCCACCTGGAAGAGGACTACGGCTGCGGCCCCCACACCGTCTCCTTCCCCCGCATCGAGCCCGCAGAAGGCACCCCCTTCAGCCAGCGCGAGAACATACCGCACCCGGTGAGCGACAAGGACTTCATGAAGATCATCGCCATCATCCGCATCGCCATGCCCTACACGGGCATCATCATCTCGACCCGCGAGCGGCCCGAACTGCGCGACCAGCTGGTGCGTTACGGCGTCAGCCAAATCAGCGCCGCCAGCGAGACCAACCCCGGCGGCTACGACGAAGAGGGCGACAAGACGGCCGCCAAACCCTACGAGAAGACCGGCTCCACCGGCGCCCAGTTCACCCTTGGCGACCACCGCTCGCTGGACGAGGTTATCTCTATGATGATCGACGGCGGCTACATACCCTCGTTCTGCACCGGATGCTACCGCAAGGGACGCGTGGGCGCCGACTTCATGGACCTGGCCAAACCCGGCCTCATCAAGGAGTACTGCAAGCCCAACGCCATGTTCACCTTCCGCGAGTACCTGGAGGACTACGCCAGCCCCGCCACCAAAGAGAAAGGTCTGCGCCTGCTCAAGGAGCTCACTCAGACCTTCAGCAAGGAAGAATTGAAACGTCGCGTGGAGGGTAACCTCTGCAAAATTGGCGATGGAGAGCGCGATTTGTACTTTTGAGACGCCGATTTGGCCGTTTCAGCCACTTTTCGCATCGCCGTTTTCCGAAAAAGATGTACTTTTGCACCCGAATTGGAGAAAAAATGTTTTCATGGTTTTGATAGGGATGAGGCCCTGCCGTCTGGCAGGGCCCTTCTCTTTATATCCGCCACGGGGCAAGACGCCGCCCCGGCTGCATCATGCATCGGCGAACACCTTGCCGTCCTGCAGCGTCACCTGCAGCTTGGTGTACTCGCAGTGGAAGTCGTTCTTCAGGCGGTCCAGGTAGCGTCGGCTCTCCCATTGGCACATCGGCAAGTCGTGAAGCAAGCAGTTGCCGCAGGTCTCTGGCGTGGTGGCAGGCACCTCGGTCTGGGTCAGCACCCACTCCAGGCACTGCATGGTCAGCAGCCGCATGTCCTCCACAGTGTAGTGCCCCGTCATGATAACGTACATTCCGGTCAGGCATCCCATAGGTCCCACATACACCACATCGTCCTTGGCGGCCGAATTGCGGAACCAGGTGGCCATCAGATGCTCCAGGCTGTGCATGGCCGCCGGAGCCACTGCGGGCTCGCGGTTGGGCTCGGTAATGCGCAGATCGAACGTGGTGAACCCGCGGTCTATGCGCGACACATAGATGCCCGGCTTCAGGTGCGTGTGGTCTATTGTAAAGCTTTGTATTACTTCCATAGTCGTTGGTTTATAACAGTTCGAGGTAATTACGGACGAAGCGGAACGAGCGGTCGCACATAGAGGCGAGGAAGTCGGCCCACTGCTGCTTGTGGTCGGGGGTGCGGCCGGGCGTGTCGCTGATGACGCGCAGGCTGAGGAAGGGCACCTTCAGCAGGTAGGCTGTCTGCGCTATGGCGGCGCTTTCCATGTCGCATGCCAGCCCGTCGGGGAAATTGCGCTTGATTTCATTCTGCCGCTCGCGGTCGGTGATGAACTGGTCGCCGGTGCAGATGAGTCCTGTCATCAGGCGTTCGTCGGCTGCACGGGGCACACGCAGGGCGGTGTCGAGCAGATGCCGGTCGGCATCGAAACGCTCGGGCAACCCCTGCACCTGCCCCCGGACACATCCCAGTCCGCCGCCGCAGTCGACGTCGTGGTAGACCGCTTGCGTGGCGGCCAGCACGTCCATCACCTGCATCTGCGGGTCGATACCGCCGGCCAGACCGGTGCTGACGATGGCGTCGGGCCAGTGCTCCTGCATCAGCCGCATGGTGCCCACGGCGGCATTCACCTTGCCAATGCCGCACTGCCACAACACTATATCGTTGCTGCCCAGTCGGCCGGTGTCGCCTCCTATTGCATCGCGCATCTGCCGATACTCGATGTCCATTGCAATAATAACTCCTATCTTCATATTCTGTTTCGTTTGATGGCGCTTCGGGCGGCTGCCGCGATGGCCATTTTGTTGGGTTTCACGTTGCAAAGATACAACTTTTTTCCATTTCACCGCCCTGTGGCGCATAATATTTTTCCGCGGCAGGCGTTATAGTCCTATTAAAGAACAACTAACAGCAAAGTTCAGAACGTCATGAAACGTTGGTTACGCATCATCATCATCTCGCTGTTTGCCCTGGCGGCCGTCAGTTTGGTGTTCATCCAAATGGTGCAGACACGCCGCACCTTCTCCATCAGTGACAATATGTTCAACATCAGCGTCTCCAGCGCAATGGACCGGGTGGTGGAACAACTCAACGGCGAAGTGTTCCAGACGGCCAGCCATCCCGCGGCCTCGTTCAACTATCAGGAGCTGGATTCGCTCATCGTCGAGGAGCTTCTGCTGGTCGGCATCGACCAGCATCCCATCGTGGGCCTCTACGACGGCTCGCAGGGCTCGTTCCTCTACAGCTCTGACCCACAGCGCGAAAACCTGCTTGAGCAGTCGCCCTACCGCTACAGTTTCCAGCCCATTGGCGTGGTCTCCTCCAACCAGTTCTTCATCATTCTCGCCTTCTACGGCAACCTGATTCCCCGCATCGACAGCAGCCTCTACCTTTATATGAGCCTCTTCCTCGTGGTGGTCATCGCCGTGCTGTTCATTATCTCCATCCGCACCGTGGCCAACCAGCGCCGCCTCGACCAGATGAAGACGCAGTTTATCAACAACATGACCCACGAAATCAAGACCCCCATATCCACCATATCGCTGGCCTGCGAGATGCTGCAGGACCAGTCCATAGCCCAGGACAACGCCGCCCGGCCGACCTACGTGGGCATCATAGCCGACGAGAACCAGCGCATGCGCATGCTCGTGGAGACCATACTGCAGAGCTCCAAAATGTCCGGGCGCAAGGTGAACCTGAACCTCACGGAGGTCAATGTGGACCATGTGGTGGAGAAGGTGGCGCAGAGCTTCCAGCTCACGCTGAGCAACCGCAACGGACGGCTCGAGACGCACCTCGACGCCCAGCCCTCCACCCTAGTCGCCGACGAGCTGCACCTGACCAATATGATATACAATCTGGTGGACAACGGCATCAAATACTCGCCCACAACGCCACACATCATCGTCAGCACCCGCCACGATGGCAACCGCTTCGTCATCAGCGTCCGCGACCACGGCATGGGCATAGCCAAGGCCGATCAGAAGCACGTCTTCGAGAAATTCTACCGCGTGTCGACCGGCAATGTGCACAATGTAAAGGGCTTCGGCATCGGGTTGAACTATGTGGCCCAGGTGGTCCGCCTGCATCATGGCACCATCAGTCTCGAAAGCGAACCCGGCCAGGGCTCCACATTCACCATATCGCTGCCAGCCTAGACCTGTCGGCAGGCACTTCCGGCGGTGCAACGCTCTGCCAAACAGTACAGAAACACGACACTAAACCCTTACCAACACCTACCGTGGTAGGTGTTGGTAAGGAGTTGGTAAGGAGTTGGTAAGGAGTTGGCAAGGAGATGGTAGGTTGGGAGCCTGACGTTCAGCGGGTTACAAGGGCCGTTTTTCGCGTCACAACAGGTGGGGGTATTTTTTCCAACATGCCGCCACACGGGACCAGACACCGCTGCCCTGACGGCTGCAAGTCATACAAAAATCCCCGTGCAACCGCTGCTGCACGGGGATTTACAGGTATAACTGCCACGCTTCGGTTATCGAACTATAAACTTGCCGTGGGCATCGCCCATGCGGTAGATATAGATGCCCGAAGGCAGAGCGGCCACGGGGAGGACCACCTCGCCCTCGCCGGCCTGTACGGGACGGCTCTCGACCAGCCGGCCGTCGATGCTGTAAACCTTCAACTCAGCCGCCTGGCGGGTGGCATAGGGCAGCGTGATGCTGAGGGTGGCAGGGTTGGGATAGGCGGCGCCGAGACGGCTGCTGCCGTCGGCCACCTCGGACACACCGACGTAGATGGGGCGGTCGGTGGAGTCGGCCGGGGGAAGCATATTGTAGATAATCTGCTGGTCGCGGACGAAGTCGTAGCCGCCGGCGCTCATATTGTTGTTGGCCAACGTGGAGAGGTTGAAGTATCCGTCGCTGCTGCCGCCCCAGCCCCAGTTCATGTGGTAGTGGGTCTCGTTGGCGGTATTGTAGCCGTCACACACCCAGGCATGTCCGGCTGCGTCGCGGCCACTGCCCGTACGGCTGGAACCGGCCATATAGAGCGGGCGTTTCATCATCAGCTCGCGGCGGATGGTGTTCACAAAATGCGTGTCGGTGCTGCCGTTGCGGGTGAGGACCTGTCCACGGCTGTACTTGAAGTTGGTGGCCATACCCTCGAGGGCACTGTTATTGTTGGAGCCGCTGCCGTCGGGCGAGAAGGACATCTTGACCGCCAGGCCGAGGTAGTAACCCAGACGCGACACCTCGTAGCGACGGGCATAGTTGACGTTGGTATTGCCGTTCCAGGTGACGGTGATGGAATTGGGCATCGTGTCGTAGTTGAAGGCTGCCGAATCGTCGAAGCGGGCACCCAGCTGTTTCGACTTGGTGACACCGTTCTCCCGATAGTACCAAGTGTAGAAAAGACGGCCGGTGGCCTTCTTGGGATAGGCATAGTACTTGCAGATCTGGGCCAGAGCGGTGGCTACGCAGCCGGTGGGGCACACGCTGTCGTTGACCACCGGGGCCAACATATTGTAGTCGATACCGCGTTCGTCGCCCTGGTTCCAGGTGGTGCTGAGCAGTTTGATCATCGCTTTGGGGGCTGGAGCCGACTGTTCGCTGGCAAGGATGTCGGCCCATTCGGGATTCTCCTCGAGGGCCTTCTCGGCGTCGGCTGTCTGCACACCACTGACGAGTTCATTGTATCCACGCAACCACCAATCGGCTTGGGGCGGCACATTGCTGACATCGAAGACATTGTCGTCGGAGAAAGCGACGACAGGTTCCGTGGCTGTGCAGGCGGCAATGATAATCCAACCCGCCTCGGGGGCGGAGAAGAGATACATGGAGGGTACATTGAGTTCAGCGTTGTACCACTGGTAAGTCAGTGTCAACTGGTCGGCAGTGAGACGGCTGAGGTTGGTGTTCTGTCGCAGATAGATGGCTGCGACACGCTGGGCCTGGTCGACGGGGACCTGCTCGGCGCGCACTGCACCGGCTCCCATCAGGGTCATGGCTACCAGAACGGAGGTGATGACTTTTTTCATTGATAAATTATTGTTTGTTGTTATTTTTCAATTTTAGTATTTAGTATCCTTAATTGTCGTTTTCTTTCACTTCGCACGGAACAACAACGGTTCCACCCCCTGCCACATGACGAGCAGGGCGCGATAGTTGGCATAGTCCTTGGCCTCCACAATGGTGGGCTCAAGCTTGAGGCTGCGCACGACGCGCAGCTTGTTGCCACTCTGTTTCACACTGACCTTCACCTGCCCGATACCTTCATGGCTGAGACTGCGGTCTATGCTGCCGCCGAGTAGTTTCACTCCTTTGGGCAGCAGGTAAGTGACGTCGCTCTGTATGTCGCAGGCAGTTCCCTGCAGCGGGGCCACACGGGTAAGAGCCAGCCGGCTGGCGCGAAGAGTGGGGCTTCCCTGGACGGCAGGCAGCACCATGCGGAAGAAGCCGTCGCCCAGCGTGTCGAGCACGGCGTCGACCGTGCGCTTGTCTGTGACGGTACTCACCTCGTCGCGGGCTTCGCCATTGAGGGCGATGGGCGTTTTGGCACGCACACCGAGACGGTACTCCAGGGTGTCGACCATGATGCCCACCTCGTCGCATGCATCGCCAATGACGCGGGCTGTGTAGCCCACCTGGTTGAGCAAGGCGGCCAGCAGCACGGCCTTGTCGGTGGCGGTGCCGCACCCGGTCTGCCACACTTCGGCCGCGGTGGCGTGGGTATAGCCCAGATGCTCGGGGCTGATATCATTGAGGTGGATATTGTCGACCACAAAGTCGCGCAGGGTGACAGCATTGTCTCGCGGGTCACTGCTGTTGAGTTGCTGCATGGCAGCATCTTCGGCTGCAGGCAGACCGCGGTTGTCGAAAGCGGGCAGATACTCCGGCACACTATTGTAGAAATGGAGCGTGGGATAGATTGTCTGCGGAGCGGGCAGGTAACTGTCCACATAGTTCTGCGGCACGTTGACGGCATGCAGGCTGTAGCTGGTGGCGGTCTGCTCCACCGTGGGGTGGAACGAGAGGTACTCCGGGTTGCTGAGCGTCACGCCCAATTCCTGGTCAGCCGGCACGCGCACGTTGATTTCCAGCCGCTCTATGGGGCATTCACGGACGAGTGTCATCGTCTGGTTGAGCACATTGTAGCGGCGATGGACGGTGTAGTCGACCACCACGGTGCAACCAATCTCCATACCGGTATGCACCATTGCCAGTTCACGCATGTGGTTGAAGCGTCCGCAGTCGGCGCATTCGGAGGGCAGCTGATAGATGAAAGCATTCTGTGGCATATCGACGCGGGTACCGTCTTTCTGCAATGTGTACACCTCGTTGACCGTCACCTCTTCGAAATCCGGATTGTACACCACAAAAGTCTCCCCCTTGTCAGCATAGGCCACCAGGGCGCGGTTGCGCAGTATCTGCACCTCGTGGCGGTAGTGGTAGTCGCTGGTGCCGTCGGCATTGACAGTCCATTCCTGTCGCAGCAGCTTGAAAACAGCATCCGGGTTCTGAGCAAACGACACCGTGCAGAGCAGGGCCGTCAGAATGGAAAGGAATATCTTTTTCATAGTATAGTTTGCTTTACTTGGTCAAAATAACAGGGGTTTCAGACACCTTGAGCTGGGCCATTGCCGAGGCACGGAACGGTATCCAATCCTTGGCCTCGTAGCGGCGCTTGCTGAAGACAGCTTGCTCGCCGAAAGTGAGCTTGGCACCTTCGAGTTGGAAGCCGCAGCCGAAAGATGCAGCAGGGTCGGCCACACCGTCCACCATCGGATAGTGCAACTGTGAGGGCGCGAACGGCAGCTGTATCGTTTCGCGGATGTCGACCAGTCGCGAGCAGCGGTCGCTGAAGGGTTGGGTTCGCTTCGTCTGGCTGAGGTCAAAATTGAGGTGTCCCATCGCACGCTGATAGAAGTTACGCGCCGTGAGGGGGATGAATTCGATTACATCCTTGGTCACCGTGGCATACTCCGGGATGACGTACTGGTAGGTAATCTGCACGGGTTGCTCCAGGTAGCGGTCAGGGTCCGTGTATTGTATATCGACGATTTTAGCATTGGGAGCAATACGAAGCAATTCCAGTTCCAGATTGCGGCGCCATTCGCTCTGGCGGGCGCTGAAGATGCCGCGCACGGCAGCATCACTTTGCCCCTCGGCCGTGACAACGATAGAGCCGGCGAGGTTGCCCTCCTGGTCTATTCGGCTTTCGCCAAGGATGCGGACATAATGGTCTTCGGCAGGCGACACAGGGGTCTCCATCAGGTCACAGCCCTCGGCTGTGCCTATCAGGTAGCCCTGCTGCTGCTCAGCGCTGCTCCACAACTCTCGCACATTGGGCACCCACGTGGGGTCGAGCATGCGGAAACTGCCGTCGTGCAGCTGCACGGCACATACGGAGTGGTTGAACTGGTCGGCCGGGATGCGGTCTATACGTTCGCCAGCCATCGTCATAGCGGCGTAAGCCTTGAAACCGGCAGCACGCAACATAGCAATCAGCGTAGAAGCCTTGTCCTTGCATACGCCGCAACGGTCGGTGAAGTTCATTTCGGCATTGTGCAGCGTAAAGCCCTCGCCCTCGCCCATTGAGATGCCTGCATAGCGGATATTGTCAGCCACCCAGTGGGTCAGCGCGGCAATAGAGTCCATCTCTGTCTTGCAGTCTCGCACCAGTTCATTTACCTTTTTCCGCATAGCGGGAGTGGGGACGAATGAACCGTAGTCCTCGTTGACGCCGTAGAACCAGCGGCTTTTGGCCTGCCAGTCGGGGCTGGTGCTGAGGAGGAGCTTGCACTGGATATCATTGTCAGCCCAAGCGCGGGGTTCGCGCCTGAGGGGCATGATCTCATCCTTGTTGGTGAAGGTGTAGAGGCTGCGGCCCTCTTCGTCGGCGGCTTCGCGACGTATGTCCAGCTGGTCATTCTTAAGCATCCCGTGGAAGTAGACCTGATACTGCAGCTGCTTGCTGTCCAGTATATTCAACTGATAGACACGCTTCTGCACCGGCTGGTCGCTCCAGAAGGGGACGATGTCGTAGAAGTGGCCCTTCATCGGCGGCACATAGCGGGCATCATCCTCGGGCAGGGCGGCAAAAGTGCCGTTCAGAGAAGGCTGCTCGTCGGCCAACAGAGCGTAGGTGTACCCCTTTTTGTAGGTCCACACCTCCAACTCGTCGTTGAGGTACAGCCTGCCAACCTCGACCATCTTCTGGCTGGCGCCCCAGTAAATCATACGTGCAGGAGCGATATAGTCGTACACCGGGACGTTGTTCTCGCGGCCAGGCCACACCAGCGTGTCCACCTTGTCGGTGGCGGCGCGGTGCACCAGCACATGGCTGATTTCACAATATGCCGACAGCGGGTCGTAGTCCACCTTGATAGTGCTGAGGCGTGCGGCGCCGGCATAGCTCACCACGCGGGTCCGCCAGTGCTTAAGCACATGACTCAGACCCGACTCTTCCATATACACACCCGTCGAATCGAAGAGCGTGACAGTCTGCATACCGGCATATCTACCCGGCAGGGCACGTTGCTGGGCATGGCCCGCAACACTGAAAAGTGCCACCAATGCGACAATTGCAAAGACTTTCTTCATCATTTCTTTCGTCATTATTGAGGTGCAAAAATACAAATAAATTATGAATTGGAGGAAAAAATCTGCATTTCATCTCTTCCAATGTTCAGACACAAAGAAAAGAGCACTGAAAATCAGTGCTCTTTGTTGTCCTACCTGGATTCGAACCAAGACAAGCTGATCCAGAGTCAGATGTGCTACCGTTACACCATAGGACATTGTCGTTTCGTCTCTTCGAAAACGGGTGCAAAAGTACTAACATTTTCCAATATGGCCAAATTTTTTTTAGCCCCGAAGGCGAGAATTGGAAATTGAAATCTATCAATCAACTAGTTGCGGACTAAAAAATTTTCAATTTCCAATCCCCCGCAAAGCCCGATTACAGGGTGTCTCCGGCTTCGCTCGAGCCCTCTTTGGCCTCTTTTTCGAGCTCCATCTTGCCAAAGCGGAGGGTGATGCCGGCCGAGATATAACGGCTGTTGGTCATCTTGTTGGTGCTGCTGCTGAGGAAGTAGGGGTTGGTATTCTCCGAACCGGAACCAAAGCGACCGCCCCAATTGAAGATATCCTGCACATTGACAAAGACAGAGAGCTTGCGCTTGAAGAAGTCGCTCCGCACGCCCATATTGAGCGAATAGCGCGCTTTGCGGACACTCAGCAGGCCGAGGGTGGGCGAATTATAGTTGGCCGAGAGGTGCACCTGATACTGATTGAATATCTTGGCCCAGGCATTGAGGCGGACACTCCACGACAACATGCTGGTATCTATCACCTGATGCACACCCGAGCGGTCGTACTCCATGTGGTAGCCGTAGTCGTAGACGTTGGCATAGAGGCGCACATTGAAGAAGCCCGAGGGGCGATAGGTCATATTGAGGCTGGCCCCGTAGCGCCACGACGAGCCCATATTGTACGGCACCGCGTAGCTGACGATGCGGTCGAGATAGTCGTCGTACTCGGCATCGGTCAGCGAATTAATCTCATTGGTGCTCAGACGGCCATAGCCTTCGATGCCGATATTGCCGAATCGCTCGAAGTATTTCTGCCATCCAGCCTCCACGTTGTGGGTGTAGCTGTCCTTCAGATTGGGGTTGCCGGTGCTGTAGCTGTCGTCGCCGTAGCGGCGGAAGGTGCTGATTTGCTCCCCTTCGGGGGTGCGCATACGCATCGAGTAGTTGAGCTTGAAGTTGTGCATGTCGTCGGTACGGTAGGTGAGGTGCACCGAGGGGCGGAGGGTGAAGCCGGGGAACGAGCCGCTGTCGGCGAAGTCCATAGCGCTACGGTAGCAGTAGTCCTCGTTGTCCACGCCCACACCCAAGCCGCTGCTGAGGGTGAATCCGCCCCAGCGGTGGGTCCAGTTGACGTCGGCATTTACCTCGGCGGTACCACCCACAAAGCGGTAGCTGCGCAGGGTGTCGACCAGCGTGCCAAGGCTGTCGTTGTAGCGCCGGTAGTCGTTGTCCTGACGATTGACGTCGGCCCGCAGGCCATAGCTCATCTCGCCGTCCTTGGAATAAGGGCGGTTGTAGCGGGCATCGAGGCTGCCACCGTAGCTATAGCTGCGCGTAAGCAGGTAGCGGTGCTCGTCCAGGTCGGTATAGGTGGTGTAGGTGCGGTCGTACCACTGGTCGTCGGCATTGTGCGACAGGCGGGTGTTGACGCCCAGACGCAGGTTGTGCCCCTCCTGGTCGAACTTCTTCGTGTAGTCGGCACCCAGGTGGCCCATCATGGACTGTGCGCTGCTACGGTTGCCTATGCCGTAGTCCAGCACACTGTCCGCCAGCCCCGTGCGGTAGAATTCCTGCAGTGTGGAGCGGTCGCTGAAGGAGCTGTTGTAGTTGTAGAAGCCGCCTCCGTCGACCGAGAGCTCGCTCATCGAGTCTATTTCGTAGTTCATGCTGGCGAAGAAGTTGCCGCTGTAGGAGCGGTTGTCGCTGCTCGAGGTGTCTTCCTGGTACATGGTGGTGTCGTAGCCATCGCCGGCGGCATTGTCCTGCCGACGCATCGACCAGCTGCTGCTCGTATTGCGACGGTCGCTGTAGCGCCCCGAGGCGAAGAGGTTGAAGCTCAGCCGCTCCTTGGCCCACATGTAGCTGATCCAGGGGCTGGCGAAGGGCTGGTTGCTGCCATTGACGCCGAAGCTCACGAACTGGTTGCTCTTGATATGGGCCGAGGTGATGATATTGATGACCGCCTCGGCGTCGGTGGCATACTTGGCCGAGGGGTTGGTGATGGTCTCTATGCGGGCCAGCGCGTTGGCCGGCAGGGTCTGCAGATAGGTCTTCAGGTTCTCCTCGGTCAGTTTCGACGGCTTGTCGTTGATCCATATCTCCACCGAGCTCACGCCGCGCAGCGTGATGTTGCCCTCCACATCGACCTCCACGCCGGGCGCATTTTGAAGGGCGTCCTCGGTGGTGCCGGTCTGGATGGAGGGGTCTTCACTGACGTTGTAGACCAGTTTCTCGCCATCCATCGCGTAGAGGGGCTTCTCGGCCGTGATTTTCACCTCGCTCAGCGTGGTGGCGCCGGGCTTGAGGCGCAGCGTGCCGAGGGCGGTGTTGTTGCTCACTCGGAAGGGAACGAGCCGGTTCTGGTAGCCGATGGCGCTCACTCGCAGCAGGTAGGCCCCGGCCGGCACCTCGGTCAACTCGAACAGGCCGTCGAAGTTGGTCGACGCACCCTTGACGAAACTCGAGTCGGTCGAATCGAGCACCGCCACATTGACGAAGGCCAGAAACTCGCCGCTCACCGAGTCGCGCAGCGAACCCACCACCTTGAAGGTGTCGCCCTCCTTCACTTTCTTCTTCTGCTTCACCTGGCTGGCCTGCTGGCTGTCGCCCATTTGGCTCCAGTCGCGGTTGCCGCCGGGGCGCTGTCCGGGCCGCCCACCGCCCATCGGGGGCCGGCCGCCGGGCCCGCCACCGGGGCCGCCGGGCTGTGCTTCACTGTAGGTCGCCGCCATCAACATCACGGCCACCAGACATATCACTCGCTTCACATTGTTCCGTTTCATATCGTAATCTGTATATTGTATTGTATCATTGCCGCTTATAACGCGTATTAACATTTATTAGTATGCCCGCCCCCCCACTTTCTTGCAAAAAATATTTCAAATTTTCGCACCGGCAGCCAAACCCGCACAATCGCCATTTTCCCCCAATTGCCCCTGCCTGTTGTGACGCGAAAAAACGCCCTTGTAACCCACTGAACCTCAAGCCCTCAACCTACCATCTACTTACCAACGACTTACCAACGACTTACCAACGACTTACCAACACCTTCTACAGTAGTAGTTGATAAGGTGTTAGCACGTATTTCGTCACCCGATGGAATGCCCTCTTCCTGACGGTGGCGCCGGGCACTCCACCCCCGGTGCGGAGGTGGACACAAACTTTTTTTCCACCGCGGGTGTAAGATTCGGCCACCTTCGTGCGACTTATATACGACGAATCAAACCGACGATGACAATGAAAAAGCACCTTCTACTCGTATTGGCGCTGCTGGGCGGCGCCGTCAGCGCACAGCCCGACGGCTTGCGCCCCTTCGCCGAGCTGCAGGCCGGACTGCTCGCTTCGCGCCATGCCACCACCCCGGTCTTCGGCGCCACCCTCGGCCTGCGCTGCGGCCACCTCGGCGTCGGCCTGCGCTACCGCAGTTCGCTTTCGCCCCTGCACGAAGCCGAACCCGTGCGCGACCTCTCGCTGATGGTGCAGTACAGCCAGCCGCTGGCCCCGCGACTGGAGCTCTACGGCGGCGTGGCCACCGGTTTCGCACTGGAACACATGCGGTTGACCTCCGGCAAAGCCACACCCCTGCAGCTCTGTACCGAGCTGAACCTCGGCCTGCGCTATTATGTGTCGGACAACATAGCCCTCACCCTCAACCTCGGCTACGGGGCCCGGATGAGCGCTTCCGACTGGGCCTCCCTGGCCAAGCAGCTGCCCTACGACCCGCGCACCATCCCCACCCACGCTACCGCCACGGGCGGCGTCAGCATCGGCATACCTCCCAAAGTGAAGAAAATCAACCTGCCGCAGCAGCTCATCGTCGACGGCGCAGCCCCCATCCTGACGGCCTACAGCGACTGACCGTGCCTGGACTGCACCACAATCTGCACCGAGTCCGAGCACGACACCTTCAGGTCGCCGTCGTACTGCTGTGGCGTGACCACGATGGCCTCGAGCGGTGTGTCGAGGGCATGCAGCTGAAAGAAAGCGGGATTGGCCCGCAGGTCGAGTCGGCGTATCTGCGTGCCGCGGATGTAGAGCGTCGTCAGCCGCGGACAAGGCGAGAGGTCAAGTTCCGACAATGGACTGAAGATTAGCAAGAGCGACTCCAACTCGGCGAAGGGGTGCAGGTCGAACTCGGCGAGGTGCGTGTAGCTCAGCTGCAGGTGCTTCAGGTGGCGACAGCTGTCAAGGGCCACGCGCTCCAGCGGCAGGTTGAGGCCATAGAGGCGCCGCAAGTTGGGGAGGCCGTTGAGGTCCAGCTCCGCCAGCGGGTTGTCGCTGCAGACCACCTCCTCCAGCTGGGGAAACATCTCGATGCCGCGCAGACTGTGAATGTCCTTGCCGTAGCACTCCAGCGTCGTCAGGGCGCACCCTTCGGGGGTGGGCTTCATTCGGTGGCCGCCGACCTTGGCGGCATAACCCCTCTCCAGCAGCAGTTCGCGAAAGGCCCTGTCCGGCACGCTGACCGCCCGGCGGCAGTCGCAGGCGGCCTCACCCCCACCCTGCCGCGTAGCCGCACAAGCAGTCAGCAGCAGGGTGGCAGCAAGGCAGAGCAGCAGCCGTCTCATGACAGCTTGAAGACGATGGGCAGGTGGTATTGCACGCGGACGGCCTTGCCCTGGTTCCGTCCGGGCTTCCACTTGGGCATGGCCTCGACCACCCGCACGGCCTCCTCGTCGCAGCCGCCGCCGATGCCGCGCAGCACCTTGATATTGGAGAGCCGACCGTCGGCCTCCACCACGAAGGCCACATACACCCTGCCCTCGACGCCCTCTTCCTTGGCCTTCGCGGGATAGTGGATGTTCTCACTCAGGAACTTGTACATAGCCTCCATTCCACCAGGGTACTCGGGCGTCTCTTCGACCACCTGGTACACCTCGTCCGACTGACCCATGACTATCCGCACGGGCTCCTTGGCAGCGTCCACCTCGACCACCCACAGCTTGATGACGGCATCGCCCTGTTGGTTCCCGTCCTGCCAGGCGGCGGCGAAGCACAGGGTGACATCGCCGTTGTCGGTCTTCACGGTGGTGGTGTGGTCAGTGGTGCCGCTGGAGTGTCCTCGCCGCAGTTCGCGGTCGACGGCCTGGATGACTTTCTTCTCATTGCGGCTCAGCACCTGGCCGTCGACCACCCCCCGCGAGGTCGGAAGCTGGTCGATCTCCCAGGCGCCGTAGCTGTGCTCGGCCCCTTCGCCCTTACAGTCCACCCGCACTTCTTGCAGCGTCAGGCTAGCCTGGCTATGGATACTGTTGTAGCCTATGCCGCCGAACGGGAGCGGCTTGCCTCCGGTCCGGTGATAGGTCACGGTCAGCAGGCATTCGCCCGTCTGCACCCCGGCAGGCTCGGCATTGGCCGTCCGGCAACCCACCATCATCAATACGACCACCAGCGGCAGGGCCGCCAGCGGCTTCCACGCGCCGAAGCGCGATTTCGTTTTGTTCATCATAACGATACGGTTTTTAAGGTTAATACTGTTGAAATTATGGGTGATATGGCCATATCCGAATCCAGTGGCCTGCCGGTAGAGCAGGCGCAGATAGTCCTCCTTGGCGCAACGCGACAGCACCGCCGCGTCGGCCTGCCGCTCGTGGACGGCCAGCAAGTCGCGCAGCATCAGCCACGCGAAGGGGTTGAACCAGGCCACACAGCACAGCAGGCGCATCAAGAGCACATCCTCCGTATGGTGCAGCCGCACATGCTCGCGCTCGTGGGCCAGGATGCATTGCAGTTCGCCGTCGGCATAGTCCCCTTCGGGCAGCACAACGTGGCGGAAGAACGAGAACGGCCCGCCATAGCCGCGGCGCACCATCCGGAGCGTCCGCGCCAGCTGCACCGTCAGCACCGCCAGGGAGAGCAGCACGCCCGCCAGGTATATTATGGTAGGGATGTGGCGTGCCGCTTCCGCAGCCGGCCGCGAGGCATCAGCCACCTCGACCGCAGGCAGGACACCACCCGTCCCCGCCCCGGCAGCCGTCAGGCCCATCCGCGACGGCAGCGAGAACTCCGGCAGCGGCACCAACGGATAGACCAGGCTGAACACCAAGGAGATAATCAAATAGAAGCGCGAGAGCTGCAACCACCCGTCGCGCCGCAACAGCAACCGGTAGAGCCCCCAGAAGAGCCCCGCCGCCACCACAGAGAAAAGAACCCAGTGCACCATTTTAACTTTTAACTTTTAACTTTTAACTCTTAACTTTCAATCCCCTTGGTGATAGCCTCGAGGTCTTCGAGCGAGACCTCCTTCTTGTCGACCAGAAACGACACCAGCGCCCGCGCCGACGAGCCGAAGAAGCGGTGCGCGATGCTGCCCAGCATACGCTGCATATACTCCTCGCGACTGATGAGCGGATAGTAGCGGTTGGCACGGTTGAAGGTCTCGTGGGCCACAAATCCCTTCTGCTCCAGCGTGCGCACCACGGTGAGCACCGTATTGTAGGCCACGTCGGCATCGACCGCCGCAACCACCTCGTTGGCAAACCCTTGGCCCACTTTCCACACCGCCTGCATCACCTGCTCCTCGGCCTTGGTCAACTCTTTAATCTCTTTTGTTTCCATAATTATATCGTATTGTCATTAATTATATTTCTAGTTACATAACGGCATAATGCATTACGTATTGTATGATAGTGATATTTTTTTCAAAAAAAAATTTGTATTGGGCGGAGTTTTGAAGCAAGAAAAAAAACATCGTGCACGACATAACCGCCTTACTGACATGGGGTCGCACCATCGAGAGAAAGGTGTCGAATGGGGCAAAAATACAGGCAAATGTGGGTCATAACCCCATAAACATCAGTATTTCTACACAATTCATCCGACAAAAAACCGACTGCAGTCGGACTTCAGTCGGACATGAGTCGGACATGAGTCGGACATGAATCGGTGTTGAACAGGGGTTGTCAGAGGGGTGTGGCGAAATAGGTCGCACGCGATATAATTAACATCTGAGCATGTCGCCAGGGGTGTCGTCAGGGGGTTGAAAATCATTCGCACCGACCGTCGGGGGTGCAGACGCGGGAGGCGTAGGAGAGGGTGTCGACGCGGCCGAAGTCCAGCTCGGTGACAGGGACGGTGATATCGCGGATGTCGGTGGGCTCGAGCAGGGCGGTGGTGTCGTTATAGATGGTGTAAGTGCACTTCATGCGCCCCTTGGGGTCGAGCATCACGGTGGTTGGAGTGCCGTTGGGGCCGGTGATGGGCTGGCGCTGCGGAGCGATGGCATTGACGATGTTGTTCTGGCGGTCGTCAGCCTCTTCCCAGCCCAACTCCTCGAAGCTCTTGCCGTAGTTCCAAATCATATTCCATGCCACCGTCCACATGTTCCTCACCATCAGCGGACGGAATTGCGGCAGCGTGTCGTCGATCCAGTAGCGGGGCGAGTCGATATGGTAGGTACGGAAGACTTTGTCCATGTATTGTGCCGAGCTGTAGTCGGTCTCCACGAAGTACCAGCGCACCCGACTGCTGTCGCACTCGGCCATCTTGCGCGGGTAGACGTCGCGCATGGCCAGTTCGCAGGGGCCGCAGCAGGAACTGGTCAGTACCACCACCTTATAGTGTGTGGTGTCGGCGGACACCATCTGCCGCAACTGCTCCACAGTGACGGGCGTGAGGTTGCTCATCGCGGAGACCTTGCGGTAGTTCTTCACCGTGGGTTTCTGCATCATGCAGCCCGCGAGCAGCAGAGAGGTCACTATGGGCAGGAGGAAGGTCCACTTTCTTTTTTTAGGGGTTTTCATAAGGCAATAACTATTAATACTTCTTTATTATAATATCGCGAAAGTGGCCCAAATCTTACACCCTTCTATGAAAAAAGTTCAGACCTTAGATATCCATGGGATGAAATACATGGGGATAGTAGTCCTCGATAGTGAGGGTAAGGGTGTCGCCCATGATCTCATAGTGGAACGGTATGCCTTCGTCGCCGAAGATGGTGCCGGAGCTGACGCCGTCGAAAGTGTAGGTCGTCTCAATGGTTCTTGCTCCGGTAAGTTCCCCTTCGAAGATGGCCTTGCGGAAGAGCAACGCTATGCTGTCGGACATAAAGACGAGTTCTTCCTCCCAGTAGGTGTCATCAAACGTCGGGTTTTCCATCCTACCCTGCCATGCGGTATGTGCCAGCGATATTTTTCCGTCATTATCGTTCGGCTGGACGGGTGTGTTTTCTTTCTCGCAGCCAACGGTGGCCGTCAGCAGCATCGCGCCCAGTGCGATGACGGTGAAGATTTTGATGATGTGGCGTTGCATATTGGAGGTGTTTTTGATGGTTCGTTATTCCGCCAGCGGATGGTAAGTTCGATTTAAATCGGTGGTGATGGTAGTGTCGGCGGGATTGTAGCTGAAGGAAATCGGATTTTCAGGATGGGTGGTGAGCCAATAGGCACCCTCCAGCGTGAGGCCGTCGAAACGGTACTTGATGTCGTCGAGAGATTCAATAATTACCTGCCCGTTACTGCTTAAGAGGCCATAATCCGTCCCTGTGCTATCGGTGACGAAACGCAAAACGTCCTTGTCAGTAACATTGCCGTCCACACTCAAATTTTCCCACGCAGTGCCGACGAGCGACACAGGCTGTGGGTCGGGTTGTTGCGGCACGGTATCGGTGGGGATAGTGTCGTTAATGTTGAACATATCGTCCGGGTCGCAGGCAACCAGCAGCATTGCGCCCAAGGCGAGTGTGAAGAAAGTCCGGTGGACTTTCGATAGCGAAGCGGAGAACAAAAGGGATTTGATGATGTTGTGTGTCATATAATATGTGTTTTTGATGATTTATTTCATTACTATTACTTTCTGTGCTGGGCGGTCGCCGACTTTGACCAGGTAGAGGCCAGCAGGCAACGCCTCATTGCGTAGGCTACGGCCCATTGCGTCGAACACCTGTACTGTCTCGCCCTCGGCACCCTCGACGATGATGCGGCCGGCGAGGGTATAGACCTTCAGGCCGTCGCCCTCCGCGTCGTCGATGCTTCCGCAGTCCTCAACCATCTTGTCGGCATAGCGGCCCCAGTAGACGTGGTCGGTCCACTCATCCAAATAGCCACAGGGGATATAGATGCGCCCGAGGCTGCCCATCTGCTCGAGGGGCCCTTCGCCGACGACAGCGGGTGGGAGACCGGCGGCGAAGCGGATGTTGGCAAGGTTGGCACCGGAGAAGACATAGCTGCCCATCGTGTCGAGCGGGCCGTTGAAGTGGACGTCGCGCAGGCTGTTGTTGCAGGCGCCGAAGACGGCCTCGCCGATTCGCCTCAGGGTCGCCGGGAGGTCGAGGGTGGTGACGTGGGAACTGCTCATCTGCGACAGCGCCCAGAAGGCATAGTCGCCGATCTCCTCGACGGCATTGCCCCAGGTGACGGAGCTGAGCTTGATGCACGAATTGAACGCCTCCTTGGGGATGACGCGCAGCGAGTCAGGAATGACGATGGAGGTCAACGCATAGCAGTGCTCAAACGCCCCCTGCCCCAGGGAGAGCAGCGTCTGCGGCATGGTGACGCTGGCCAGGCGGTCGTTCTCGGAGAAGGCTTTCCGGCCGATGGAGTGCATGTGGAGCGGCAGGGCGATGGTGGTAATCTGGCAGCCGTTGAAGCAGTTGTCGAGGATGTCGGTCACACTCTCGGGGATGGCGATGTTCCGTACCCACGTGTTGTTTTCGAAGCCACCGAGGACCTTCACATTGGGGTTCAGTGTCACGGTGGCGCCCGACTTGTGGCACGAGACGAGGGTGTCATAGTCGGCGCTGTAGACCATCAGGCCGTCCATCACGTAGTGGGTGTTGCCGGGGGCGATTGAGAGGTTGTTCATCTGTGGGCAATAGGAGAAAGGGCAGAGTCCGATGCGAGATACCGTGGCGGGGATAACTATGCCATCGACCGCCGAGCAGCAGTTGAAGGCGAAGTCGCCGATGGAGGCCAACCCCTCGGGGAACGCCACGGCGGTGATGCGGCTGCAGAAGCCGAAGGCCATCGGCCCCAGGTGGCGCACATACGGCGGCACGCTGACGGCGCCCGTCGTCCCGGAGGGCACGAGGCAGAGCGTCAGGCTGTCGCGGCTGTAGAGCCAGCCGCCGATGGAGCGGTAGTGCGGGCTAGCCTCGTCGACAGTGACGCTCGTCAGGTTCCTCAACCAGAAAGCACACTCGCCGAAGGACTCGAAACAGGCCGGCAGGTGCAACGTCTCGACGCGGGAGTAGAGGAAGGCGTGGTCGTCGATGTGGCGCAGCGAGTCGGGCAGCTGCAGGGCGGTGAAGGTGCAGTTGTAGAAGCAGTACGCGCCGATGCGGCGGATGGTAGGCGGCAGGGTGAGGCTTGTGACGGTGGTGCAGCCCTCGAAGGCCGACTCGGCCAGAGCCGTCACAGTATAGGCAGCGTCGTCCAGCTCGACCGTCTGCGGGATGGCGATTGCACCGCTGTAGGGGCTGGACTGCAGCTCCTGCACGTAGTAGTGGGGCAACACTTCGGCGGTGTGCTCCGCGGACGAGGTGATGCCATAGGCGATGCCGTCCACTTCATAGTATTGCGCCGAAGCGACGGACGGGAGGGTGGTCAGCACTGCGCAGAGTGCCAGAAGGGGGATGATGTGTCTCATGTCGTTTGGTATTAAGGGGTTCATGCCTATATAATACCCACTTGGAAGGCCAAATCTGACAGAGGGCATAAAAAAACATCCCCGAAGGGTTCGGGGATGCTTGACTATTGCTTGTCTATCTGGCGATTACTCGGCGACGACCTCGAGGTTGAGTTCGGCCTTAATCTCTTTGTAGACATTGACCTTGGCGGTGTAATTACCGACGGCCTTGATGGGCTCGACAACGATGTCCTTGCGGTCCACATCGTAGTTGTGCTGCTCCTTGAGAGCCTCGGCAACCATGATGTTGTTGATGCCACCGAAAAGCTGGCCATTCTCACCCACCTTGACGATGAGCTTCACGGTCTTGCCGTTGAGGGCGGCCTGCTGGGTCTCGGCGTTTTTGCGGAGGGCTTCCTCCTTGTGGGCGCGCTGGCGCAGGTTCTCGGCATGAATTTTCTTGTTCACCGGAGTGGCGATGATAGCCTTACCCTGAGGAAGGAGGTAGTTGTTGGCATAGCCATTCTTCACTTTGACGATATCGTCCTTGTAGCCGAGGTTGGCCACATCCTGTTTCAGTATGATTTCCATCTATTCTTCCTCCTTATTATTATTTGAGACAATCGGCAACGTAGGGCATCAGGGCGATGTGACGGGCGCGCTTGATGGCCTGCGAGACCTTTTTCTGGTACTTGTTCGAGGTGCCGGTGATGCGGCGGGGCAGAATCTTGCCCTGCTCGTTGACGAACTTCAGCAAGAAGTCGGCATCCTTGTAGTCAATATATTTAATACCGAGCTTTTTGAAGCGGCAGTATTTCTTACGCTGAGTCTCCACGGCAATGGGAGTCAGATATTTGATTTCGCTTTCGTTAGCCATAACAAATTCTTAATTCTTGATTCTAAACTCTTAATTAATTATGCCTCGGCGGGAGTCTCGACAGCAGCGGGAGCCTCAGCCTTTTTGGCACGCTTTTTCTCGTTGTAAGCCACGGCATGCTTGTCGAGACTGACGGTGAGGAAGCGGAGCAGACGCTCATCGCGCTTGTAGGCGACTTCGAGGTCATTGATAACGCTACCCTCGGCGCGGAACTCAATAAGATAATAGAAGCCGGTGGTCTTTTTGCGGATAGGATAGGCCAGCTTACGCATGCCCCAATTGTTCTCGTACACGATCTCGGCACCCTTCTCGGTGAGAAGATCTTTGTACTTCTTGACCGTTTCCTTCATCTGTTCTTCAGACAAAACGGGAGTTGCAATGAAAACGGTTTCGTACTGTTTTACCATTACTGTGTTGTTTTGTTGTTATTGTTTTAAATAAAAAAGGCAGAACACCATGTTCTGCCTATCTGTTTCGTTTTCGAGCCACTTCGCGGACTCGAACCGCGGACCTACGCATTACGAATGCGTTGCTCTACCAACTGAGCTAAAGTGGCGGCTTTTGCGGTTTGTGTCGGGGTGAGAAGACTCGAACTTCCGGCCTCCACGTCCCGAACGTGGCGCGCTAGCCAACTGCGCTACACCCCGCGATGTTGTGTCCTGGCAGGGATTCGAACCCTGGACCCATTGATTAAGAGTCAATTGCTCTACCAGCTGAGCTACCAAGACATTTATTCTCTTTCGCTTGTGTTTTACGACAACCTCATCGGCCTTTCTTCGAAGGCGTATTGAACATGGACTTTGACATTGTCGTGCATTATTTCAAGTTACTCTTTCTTCTTGGAGCGGAAAACGAGACTCGAACTCGCGACCCCGACCTTGGCAAGGTCGTGCTCTACCAACTGAGCTATTTCCGCATCATGTCAATCGTACTCCGGGTGGGACTTGAACCCACACGCCCTTGCGGGCAAGGGATTTTAAGTCCCTCGTGTCTACCATTCCACCACCAGAGCCTCTCCTCTGATTTTGGAGTCCTGGAGCGGAAAACGAGACTCGAACTCGCGACCCCGACCTTGGCAAGGTCGTGCTCTACCAACTGAGCTATTTCCGCGTGCTTTTTTACCTCGAAAGCGGGTGCAAAAGTACAAACATTTTTGAAACTGGAAAAATTTTTTTCACTTTTTTACTACAATTTTTTTAATCTCATTGAGTTTCAGCAACGCTTCTATCGGCGTAAGTGTATCAATATCAATGTCGAGAAGGATGTCTTTTATCTGATACAACGTTGGATCATCCAACTGGATAAAACTAAGTTGAAGTCCCTCTGTCGGGCTGTTTTCGGACTCTTTTTTTGACGTTTTTTTACTTTTTTGCCCCTCCGTTGCGCGACTATTTTGTTGCTCCAATTGTTGCAACATTGCATCGGCACGGTTAACCACTTGCGGTGGCATACCTGCCAATCTAGCCACATGGATACCAAAGCTATGCTCACTGCCTCCTGGTAGTAACTTGCGCAGGAAAATAACCCGTCCGTCAACCTCCTTAACACTGACATGATAATTCTTTATACGTGCATACTGGTTCTCCATCTCTATCAATTCATGATAGTGTGTAGCAAACATCACCTTAGGATGAGCCTTCTTGTTATTGTGAAGGTATTCAGTGATTGCCCAGGCTATGGAGATACCATCGTAAGTAGAGGTACCACGACCTATTTCATCAAGCAATACCAGAGACCGGTCACTCACATTATTAAGAATGCTCGCAGTCTCGTTCATCTCGACCATGAATGTCGACTCACCACTGCTGATATTGTCACTCGCGCCCACACGGGTGAATATCTTATCTACAATACCAATAGATGCCTGCTTGGCCGGACAATAACATCCCATCTGTGCCATCAAAACTATGAGTGCGGTCTGGCGCAACAAAGCCGACTTACCGCTCATATTGGGCCCGGTGATAATTACTATCTGCTGATGGTCTCGATCTAGAGAAACATCATTGCTGACATATTGCTCGCCCGGCTGCATCTGAGTCTCGATGACAGGATGGCGACCTTCGAGAATATGTATGGTATCGCTGTCGTTCAATTCAGGTCGGCAGTAGTTGTTCCTGAGTGCGACTTCAGCAAAGCTCTGCAGGCAGTCCAACCGCGCCACCTGCTGTGCATCGTATTGAACCGGCTGCACGTATTCTGTCACAGCAGCCATTAGACGGGAGTACAACTGCTGTTCCAACGTCAGAATCCGGTCTTCAGCGCCCAGTATCTTATCTTCATATTCTTTCAGTTCGGGTGTGATATACCGTTCGGCATTGGTAAGAGTTTGTTTACGAACCCACTCTGCCGGCACCTTATCTTTATGAGTGTTATAAACCTCAAAATAATAACCAAAGATATTGTTGAATCCCACCCGAAGCGACGGTATGCCAGTCGCCTCTACTTCACGATGTTGCAATTGCACAAGGTAATCCTTGCCCGAACCTGCCATCTTTCGTAACTCATCAAGTTCTTCGTCTACACCATCGGCTATCACACCACCTTTCTCCACTTTGGCCGGAGGTTCTTCCTTTATCTCGCGACCAATTCTGTCAGCCAACATCATGCAAGGGTTAATCTGTTCTGCCACATTTCGCAGCCCTTCGTTGTCGCTTTCGCCACATATACGTTTCACTTCGGCCACCGCCTGTAGAGAACGGCGCAACTGCTGCATCTCTCTGGGATTGATTCGGCCAACAGCAGCCTTGGTGACCAAGCGTTCCAAATCACCTATAGCTTTTATATGTAACGCCAGCTGTTCTCGCAAATCGGAATCGCGTACCAATATATCTACAACAGATAGCCGATCCTCTACCAGTTCTCTCTCCTTGAGCGGCATCAGCACCCATCGACGCAACAGCCGTGATCCCATCGGGGTGAGCGTCTCGTCCAACACATCTAATAATGTACGAGCCTTTTCATTAGGAGAGGACACCAACTCTAGATTACGCACCGTAAAACGGTCGAGCCAAACATAGCGGTCACGTTCCACGCGACTAAGCCTTGTAATATTGGCCGTTTGGTTGTGTTGCGTATCCTGCAAATAATAGAGCACTGCACCAGCGGCAATGATACCCATATCCAAATCGTCCACACCAAAACCTTTCAGCGAATTGGTACCAAACTGTTTCAGGAGTAGCTCATGGGCAAAATCGGGAGCAAAAACCCAGTCATCAAATGTGTTACAGTAGTATTTTTCGGAGAATCGCTCCATAAACCAGCGTTGCTTCTTCCGCTGAAGAACAACTTCCGAGGGGTGGAAATTGGCCATTAATTTGTCAATGTAAGCCCAATCACCCTGAGCAACATAGAACTCGCCCGTTGATACATCCAAGAAACTCACTCCATGTATCTTATCCGTCAGGTGCAATCCACACAGGAAGTTATTCTCCTTTACCTCAAGCACCATATCATTATAAGCCACCCCGGGAGTAACCAATTCCGTGATCCCTCGTTTCACCAAGCCCTTGGCCGTTTTGGGGTCTTCCAATTGTTCACAAATAGCCACACGATAACCTGCCCGAACCAATCGTGGAAGGTATTGTTCCACTGCATGATATGGCACACCGGCCAAATCGGTATATTCGCCCCCACCGGCCGTCTTCCGAGTCAGGGTGAGTCCCAACACACTGGAAGCCACACGTGCATCCTCGCCAAATGTCTCATAAAAGTCACCCACACGGAACAGAAGTATCGCATCGGGAAACTTCTTCTTCAACTCAGCATGTTGCTTCATCAAAGGCGAGCTATCGTCAGTCTTCTTTGCCATGTCTTTATCTTTATGTCTATCAAGCGTGTAAATTAGATACAATCACGTTACATTTTGTTGCAAAGTTACACAAATTTTCTTAATCGCGCATCGTTATTACAAAACTAAAATCAAGCTTCCGCCAATACAACCGCCTCTTCCCATTCCTCCATCTTGCGCTCCAACTGCTGTTTGAGTTGCTGATATTCGTCGTAGAAAGTTGCATCTTGAGGCAATCCCTCCGCCAACAGCGCATCTTTTGCGGCAATCTGATTCTCCAATTCTTCTATCTCTTTTTCTTTCTGAGCCACAGCATTCTGTAACTTCCGTCGCTCGCGCTCGCGCTCTTTACCCTCTTCATAAGCAACCTTACTCGCAGTTTTTGTCGTATTCACTGGAGTAGCCGTAGGTATAGATGCAGTCAAGCCTGCCTGATATTTCTCCAGAAACTCCATGATATCACACTTGAATTCACGCACGCCACCGTCACGGAACTCATACAACTCATTGGTAAGCCCACTCAAAAAGTCGCGGTCGTGACTAACCACAATCAGGGTTCCCGTGTACTGCAACAAGGCATTCTTCAGCACATCTTTACTATTCATGTCCAGATGGTTAGTGGGCTCGTCAAGTATCAATAGATTGCTGGGCGTAAGCAACAATTTCGCCAATGCCAGGCGAGCCTTCTCTCCTCCACTGAGCACCTTCACCTTCTTGTCGATATCATCCTCGTCAAACAGAAAACTCCCCAGTATTGTGCGTATCTTGGGGCGAATATCACCTAGTGCTATGTCATCAATCGTTTCAAAGACTGTCTTATTTGGATTAAGCATAGTCGCTTGATTCTGAGCATAATACCCCAGTACCATACCCTGCCCTAGGCGGAAACTGCCAGTATAGTCGCGAATCTCGCCCACAATCACTTTAGCCATAGTCGACTTACCCTCTCCATTACGCCCCACAAATGCAACCTTTCGTCCAGCCGTGAGCAACATATCAACTCCGTCAAATACTTGATGGTCACCAAAAGCCTTACCCAAATGTTGCGCTTCTACTACTATCTTTCCACTATGTGGGGCTGGGGGAAACTGGAAATGAATACTATCCGTACTCACCTCGTCAACCGTGATTTTATCCATGCGTTCCAACATCTTCACCCTGCTTTGCACCTGCTTAGCCTTAGTTGCTTTGTAGCGGAAGCGTTCAATAAAAGCCTCTATCTGCGCCACTTGACGCTGTTGATTGGTCAACTGCGCCATCTGGCTGGCGCGGCGTTCTTGCATCTGCACCACATACTCCGAATAGGGACACTTGTAATCATAGATGCGACCAGCAGTTATTTCTATAGTCCGTTTGGTAATATTATCCAAAAAGGTACGGTCGTGACTCACCAACACCACTGCGCCGGGATAGCCTTGCAGATAGTTCTCCAACCACTGTATCGACTCTATATCCAGGTGATTGGTGGGTTCGTCCAACAAAAGGAAATCCGGATGGCTCAACAGCAACTTGGCCAGTTCCACACGCATTTGCCAGCCTCCGCTAAACACAGCTGCCGGTCGGTTGAAATCATCATGCCGGAAGCCCAGACCGAGCAATACTTTCTCGGCAGCCTCGCGTCGCCGGCCACTCCCCAGCATAGCCAAATGCTCGGTCACCTCATTGTGCCGTTCCAAAAGCCTTGTATAGTCAGCGCTCTCGTAGTCGCTCCGTTCGGCAATCTCTTGCGTCAAACGTTCCTGCTCTCGTTCCAACTCATCAAGCTGGCTGAAAGCAGTCATCGCTTCGTCAATTACCGTACCGATGGCATCGGGTACCATTTCTTGTGGCAGATACCCCACAGTTTGTCCATTGGCAACGACTATGGTTCCTCCTTCAGGTTCTTGCCATCCACACAGAATCTTCAACAGCGTCGACTTCCCCGCACCATTCATACCCACCAGACCCACACGGTCATGGTCTGCGATATTGAATGTGACATTCGAAAACAGATTGGTGCCAGTAAACTGCACCGAAAGATTATTTACACTAATCATGAGTACAACAAATAGAGTCGTAGTGTGACAAAAGAAAACGGTCAAAGGCTACTGAACACGTCAGCGCCTTTAACCGTCAGGCTTATTACCGCCAAACAGGTTGTATTATTGCAGGTTGAAGCTGACCGGCAGGTTGAACTGCACACGCACAGCCTTGCCACGCTGCTTACCGGGAGTCCACTTAGGCATGGTTTTCACCACGCGGATAGCCTCTTGGCCACAGCCGCCGCCAATGTCTTTCAACACACGCGGATTGGCAATCGATCCGTCCCTCTCCACCACGAAAGTGACATACACTTTACCGGTGATGTTGTTGTCGCGGGCCAGCGAAGGATACTTAATATTCTCTCGCAGATATTTGTACAGGGCTTCCATACCGCCAGGGAACTCGGGGTCATTTTCCACGACGGTGAAAATCTGCACATCTTCTTCCTCTTCTTCTTCTTCAATCTTGACCGGAGTAATCTCGATGTTCTTCGTATCATCGGTCACCTCGGCATTGACGACCAGTTCGGTCTTGATTTCGGCATCATCCTCAACCACCTCAAACTCGGTGGTCACCTCGGGAGTCTCAGGAGGAGGGGGAGGAGGCAGTTCTTCCGGCTTCGTCTGGATGATAACGTCTTCAATTTCCTCGCTGGCTTGACGCTCGACCTGCTCCTTTTCCTCTTTGTCATACGTCTTCACGTTGAAGGCAACCAGTGCAGCCACAAGAATCACCACCAGACCAATCTCCAGATAGAGTCCTCGACGATTTTCGAGGTCAGCCTTTGGATTTTTCTTCAGTTCCATATTTTTGACTTTTAATTATTTATTCTACATTTTACAGGATTTTCAATCCCTCTTTTCGCACCGCTAAAATACGAAAAAAAACTGAATTACCAACAAGAAAATGTGAAAAACCCATTTTTTAACATTTGATAACCTCCCGCACACGGATATCGGGCAACAGATAAACGAGCCAACCCGACACCCGGGGGTAGCCCATCTCGACCATAGCACGGCAATAGCGGAGCACCTGTCGGTCGTGTTCTTCACCCTGGTCGCGACCCGTCTTGAAATCAACCACCCAAGTCTCATCAGGGGTTATCACCACACGGTCCGGACGACAAACACCCTCAGCATCACACAGGTCACACTCCGTTTTAGCCTCGTATTCCGGACGGAAGAAGCGTTCACTATCAGGATGCCTAACCACATTCCGAGCCAACTCTCCCAACTGCGTTCTCATTTCATCATCCAGCTTCTCCTCATTGGCCAGTTTTACCACAGCATTCTCGACATCGTCGGCATGCCGCACCCTCGACAACAGGTCGTGTGCCATATTGCCCAGGCGCACACTGGCCTCCTGCATCGGCGACAGCGCCCGCTCAGCAGCCGATGCCACCTGAACTTTCTTGATCCATTCTGCAAACGACAAGCGATTCAACGACACCTCGTTGCGCCGAGCATCCTCGTCTGTCTGACAGAACGCATGACAGAATCCGGCATCACCCATATCGGGTTTCTTTTCGTCTATATATTGCTGAATTAGCGCCGAGTAACTCAACTCACCGGAAGCACTTTTCTTAGGAGTGGGACAAACAACAAACAGTTGTTCTTTGGGACGCGTGAGCGCCACATACAGTACGTTCAGCTGATCCACCTCGCTGAGTCTCTTCTCTGCATCACGTACGGAATCAAAGCGAGACATGCTTTTGCGACTCAACTCCACAAAGGCTGCAGGCAGGCGTCCTTCACCGACAGTCGCCAGTTGGCCGTCCAGGTTCACCCAGAGGCTGAATCCATGCGTATCAGGCGCACCAAAAGGACATATCACCACCGGAGCCTCCAACCCCTTTGCCTTATGAATAGTAAGCAGTCGCACTGCATCCACGCCTTCGGGACTTGCGGCCGAAAGCTGCTTGTGACGCACATCGCCAGCATCGGCGCTGGCATTGTCGTCGAACCATTTCAGGAAGTCGGCCACCCCGCCATGCTGCCGCTGCACAAAAGCAGCCACACGGCTCAGAAACGACCCTAGATAAGCGGTGTCGATACCGTCCAGATGCAGTTCGCGAATCAGCGCCTCACAGCAGTCGTACAGGTCGAGTGCCGCCAGCTCGTCCGGCCTGAAGTCAAACCCGCGGTGTTCATCGCGCAATATCCGGGCCACGTCGATAGGTCCTTCTGTGCCATAAGTCTCCGTATGCAGATTTTCTGCCAGTCCCAGATTGACCATTCGCTGCATCAGGTCGGCCGCCGCAACACGGTCCGACGGGTCGGCCAGCAGCCGCAACGCCGCCACCACCGCCATCACGGCATGGCTGCGCACCAAAAAGAAAGACTCGCTGGAACTCACCTCGATACGCAATTCCCCGGGATGCCCCTGCAGATAGGTACTCACATAATCCAGCTCGCGCTTGCTGCGCCCCAGCACCATGATGTCGCTCTGGCGGTAGCCCTGCTTTGTCACCAGCCGCACGATGGTCTGGCGGATGCATTCTCCCACAGCATCGGAGTCGTCGGAATCCACAAAGCTCACCCCCACATGCCCCACGGCCGGCACTTTACCGGCGGGCAACTGCTGCCACAACTCGGCATGCCCCTCCTTGTCACGACTTCCCACATAGATTTGCTGTGCCAGCGGATTGCTGGCAAAAGGCTCACGCTCCATGAGCCAGCTGAAGAATCCGTTGTTGAAATTCACCACACTCGACGCCGTGCGGTAGTTGGTATCCAGCGGATCGAAGCTGTAATTGCCCGGCAACGCCAGCGTCTGCCCGTGGAGTGGCATACCGTCCACCCGCGGCAGCGCCACAAACTGACGCACGTCGCCCTGACGGAAACGATAGATGGCCTGCTTGCCATCGCCCACCACCAGCGACTCCATGCGCTGCGACACTCCGTTTTCCAATAGCGGCACCAGATTGTGCCACTGCAATACAGAGGTGTCCTGAAACTCGTCGATCAGGAAATGATGGTATCGGTTACCCAGGCGCTCATAAATAAACGGCGCAGGTTGCTCAGTGACGATAGCGTTTATCATGCGGTTGAACTCGGAGAGGTGTACCACGTCGTTCTCCCGCGAATAGAGACGCAACTGCTCAGCCAGTTCGTTGAGCAAAGCCATAGAATAGAGATTCTTGAGCAGCACCGCACGCGTATTGTAGTCGCGCAGTGCTCCGCCCTCAGTATACGAGGTGACGTCAGCCACCCCCAACAACTCCCGGGCCTCTTCATACCGTTGCTGCAGCGCGCCTGCCATACCGTCGAGAGCGGCCTGCTGCTGCACCGGACACTTGGCGCTGTACAGCTTGCCAGCCTCGAACGCCTTGACCACGGTGGCGGTCAGTGGACGGGGCTCACCCGTCGACAGCGAACGGAAGAAGCCATAATACCCCCTGCCGCCCCCTGCACAATCGGCCTCGTCCACCCCAGCCTCGCGCAACAAGGTCATGACGGCGGAACCACAGGCGTGCACCTTCTGTTCGAAGGCCCGGTTCTCCTGCGTCATCTTCTTGTGCAATTCGACGAAATCACTCAGTTTCATCTCCGAAAGCGCCGAAAGGAAAGGCTCGGTATCTTCCCTGAACAATTGTCCGGCCAAGCTCGTCAACGCCCCTTCCACCCGATAGCTCTTGCTGTCTTCCATCCTACTCTCGGAGAAGGCCCGCATCACCTCCGTAAGCTCCTCGTGCCCCGGCGTACCCACCAGCGACATCAGCTGCGACACTGCCTGGTTGACCATCTCCTCCTGGTCAATCATCACCTCGAAGTTGACCGGTCGGTTCAGGTCGTGGGCAAAGGTGCGGACGATGCGGTGCATGAAGCTGTCTATCGTGCACACCGACAGGTCGCTGAAATGGTGCAACACTGCCGAGCGCACCATCTCGGCCATCCAGCGCAAATCGCTCTCGTCCAGCGGACGCCGCTGGTAACAGGGCTGCTGGTTCAGCGCTTCGAGCAGCGGGGCTCCCATGCGCGACCACTCGGGGTCGGCACCGTAGCGGGCCATCTGCTCCAGATAGTCCATGATACGGCCCTTCATCTCGCCTGCAGCCTTGTTGGTGAAGGTGATGGCCAGTATGCCGCGGAAGCGGGTCCGCAGCGCACGACGGAAGTCCTCGTTCTGCCGGTCGAACGGCATGCCCGGCACCGTCATGGCCAGCTTCAGATACACCTTCACCAGGGTGAACGTCTTGCCGCTGCCGGCGGCAGCACGACATATAACAAACGGATTCAGTGTATTCTGCGCATTATCCATAGCGAGCGTTTTGAGTGCAAAGGTACACATTTTTCCCGAAACACACAAGTAGTCGCCGCTACAACTGCCGCAATAATTGCCCCACATTGCGCATGGCTGTCCGGCACATTTCAACCATCGTTTAACCATCGTTCTACCATCCATGATGGTCGAACAATGGTAGAACGATAGACGTACAACAGTCGAAAAGAGTGCGGATGCACCAAGCTGTATGACGGCAAACCGGAGCCAAACGCCACCGAAACGACCACCAAACGGCGCGCCTGTGGCGCGGCCCTGCCGCCTCACCCCCCTGCCGACAGCCGCCCGGCAAAGCGGACCGGCATCGGAAAAATCCCGGAACCGCACTAAATAATTTGATACAATAATATTTTTTCGTATCTTTGCTTTTTCAAGACGAAAAGAACAAACGATACAATATAATGGAAAACAACAAATTATTCAGCGAATTCCCGCCCGTTTCGACCGAAAAATGGGAAGAGGTAATCAACAAAGACCTCAAGGGAGCCGACTACGACAAGAAACTGGTATGGCACACCATCGAAGGCTTCAACGTGCGCCCCTACTATCGAGCCGAGAACCTCGAAGGGCTGGACTATCTGGAGTCGAACCCCGGCGAGAAGCCCTACACCCGCGGCCACCAGAAGGGCGGCAACGAGTGGGAGGTGCGCCAGGACATTCACGTGCCCGACATGGCCGAAGCCAACCGCATAGCCCTCGATGCCGTGGAGCGCGGTGCCACCGCCCTCGGCCTCTGCGCCAAGCAGGTCTCGTCCGTCGACGACTTGGCAGTCCTGCTCAAAGGCATCTATATCAATGCCGTGAGCATCAACTTCATGTGCTCGCAGGACTACCTGCAGCTCCTCAAACTCTATGTTGAATATGCCCGTCGCGAAGGCTACGACACCAAGGAACTCCGCGGCTCTACCGACTTCGACCCCTTCCGCTATGCGCTGCATCATGGACGGTTCCACCGTGGCGAGGAAGGCGACCTGCAGATGGCCCGCCAGCTGGTAGAATATGCCCACGAGGAGCTGCCCGGCTTCCGCGTGCTGACGGTGAACAGCGTCGTGCTGCACAATGCCGGCGCCAACATCGTCCAGGAGCTCGGCTTCGGCCTGGCCGCCGCCAACGAGCTGGTTGCTCGCCTGACCGATATGGGCTGCAAGATGGAGCACGCCGGCCGCTCTATCGTGCTCAACGTGGGTGTGGGCAGCACCTACTTCATGGAGATTGCCAAGATACGCGCCGCCCGTCTGCTCTGGAGCAAGATAGTGGAACAGTACAAGCCCGAGTGCGACTGCCCCTACAAACTCTTCATCAACGCCACCACCAGCCGCTGGAACCAGTCGGTCTACGACCCCTACGTCAACATGCTGCGCAGCACCACCGAAGCCATGTCCTCGGCCGTGGCCGGTGCCGACTCCATATCGGTGCTGCCCTTCGACAACGCCTACAAGCAAGCCGACGACTTCGGCTACCGCATTGCCCGCAACCAGCAGTTGCTCCTCAAGGAGGAGAGCTACCTCGACAAGATTGTCGACCCCGCCGCCGGCAGTTACTATATCGAAAACCTCACCGACAAGATAGCCCAGGGCGCCTGGCAGCACTTCCTGAAAGTGGAAGAAGCCGGCGGCTTCTGCAAGGCCATCCGCCAGGGTCTGGTGCAGGACGAGGTGATGGAGACCGCCCGCAAGCGCGACCTCGACATCGCCACCCGCAAGACCACCATCCTCGGCACCAACCAGTATCCCAACCTGCTGGAGCAGATGGGCGACAAGGTGGGCGCAGAAACCCACAAGGGCTGCTGTTGCCACTGCGCCGAGCAGGGCAACGAGGTGAAGGTGCTGCACGACTATCGCGGCGCCGAGCCCTTCGAGCAGCTGCGTCTGCAGACCGAGCATGCCGCTCATCGCCCCAAGGTGTTCCTGCTCACCTACGGCAACCTCACCATGCGCAAGGCTCGCTCCGGCTTCGCCACCAACTTCTTCGGCGTGGCCGGCTATGAGATTATCGACAACCCCGGCTTCGCCACCCCCGAGGAGGGCGCCAAGGCCGCCCTCGAAAGCGGCGCCGAGGTGGTGGTGCTCTGCTCCAGCGACGACGAATATGCCGAGCTGACCGAGCCCGCCTGCAAGCTCCTCAAGGGCAAGGTGAAGAGCATCGTCCTCGCCGGCTTCCCCAAGGAGATGGTGGACACCTACCGCGGCTATGGCGTCGACGAGTTCATCCACGTCAAGACAAACGCCCTGCAGTGTTTACAGGAATTCCAGAAAAAACTTCTGTAAACACATGCAAGTGTTCAGTGTTTAGTGTTCAGTGTTCAGTTTAGCATAGCGTAAAACAATCATGGGAGAAAGCGTATTAAGCGAAAAGAGCTTTGATTTTGCTTTATCAATCGTGAACACCTATAAGACATTACGCGAGCAGGGGGAATATGTATTGTCGAAACAGATGCTACGTTCGGGGACAAGTATAGGCGCAAACGTAGCTGAAGCGAATATGGCACAGACCCTTGCTGATTTCTCTTCCAAAATGTATATTGCCCTGAAAGAAGCAAACGAAACGTCATACTGGCTAAAACTACTGGGAAGGGCCGGATATTTGAACCAAGCCGAATCCAACGAACTGACAGAAAAATGTCATGAGTTATTGAGAATGCTAATAGCAACCACAAAGAAAACTGCACCGCGTCAGCAAAAACCAAACACTGAACACTAAACACTGAACACTGAACACTGAACACTGAACACTGAACACTGAACACTAAACACTAAACACTGAACACTAAACACTGAACACTAAATTGAAAAGGATCGACAGTTACATCTTAGCCAAGTACCTCAAGACCTTCTTGTTGGCCTTGGCTTTGATTATTGTCATCGTCATCACCTTCGACGTCAGCGAAAAGCTGGACAAGTTCATCTCCCACCATGCCACGCTGGGACAGGTGGTATTCGACTACTACCTCAACTTCATACCCGGCTTCGTCAATCTCTATTCGCCACTCTTCATCTTCATCTCCGTGCTCTTCTTCACCTCCAAGATGGCTGGCAACACGGAGATTATAGCCATCCTCGGGTCGGGCATCAGCTACCGCCGTTTGCTGCGACCCTACACCTACGGCTCCGTCCTCGTGGCCCTCACGGTGCTGCTGCTGGGCAACTTCGTCATCCCGGTCTCCAACCGGCACCTGATCGACTTCGAGGAGCAGTACGTCAAATCCAAAGCCACCAGCTACTACAGCAACCTGCACTTCCAATCCGAGCCCGGCGTGCAGGTCTATGCCGAAAGCTACGACGTGAAGAAAGCCCGCGCCGTCAAGTTCTGCCGCGAAGCGCTGAAGCCCGATGGTAGCCTCACCCGCCGCGAGACCGCCGACATCATCCTCTACGACAGCGCCTCCAGCAGCTGGCGCTGCATAGGCTACACCCTGCGCACCATCGACGACCAGGGCCGCGAGCACCTGGAGCGCCAGAGCCACTACAACGCCGACTTCGGCATCGAGCCCGACGACTTCGACCTGCTCTCCAAGCGCATCGAGACCATGACCACGCCACAGCTGCTGCGCCACATCGAGCGCGAACGCATACGCGGCACCGGCACCGTCAAGGAAGCTCTCATCGAGCTCTACCAGCGCCTGCTCAACCCGCTGGCCATCGTGGTCATGACCTTCATCGGCGTAGCCATAGCCTCGCGCAAGACCCGCGGCGGCATCGGAATGCATCTGGCCATCGGCATCACCCTGGCCTTCGGATTCATCGTCTTCATGAAAATCACAACCGTCTTTTCCACCGGCGGCAACCTCTCGCCCTTCATGGCCGTGCTGCTCCCGCAGCTCGTCTTCGGCATCGCCGCCGCCTACCTCATTCACAAAGCATCCAAATGACAATACAGGAAACATCACAACAAATCATCGACGAATTCGCCAACTTCGACGAATGGCTCGACCGCTACGCCTATCTTATCGACCTCGGACGCGACTGCCCCGCCATCGACGAGCACGACAAAACCGAGCAGAACCTCATACGCGGATGCCAAAGCCGCGTATGGCTCGCCTGCTCCTGCGACGACCACGGACATCTGCACTTCCGCGCCGACAGCGACGCCGTCATCACCCGCGGCATCATCACACTACTCATCCGCGCACTCGACGACCACACTCCGCAGGAAATCCTCGACGCCGACCTCTCCTTCATCGACGCCATCGGCCTCCGCGAGCACCTCTCCCCCACCCGCTCCAACGGCCTCACCGCCATGATCAAGCAGATGAAGCTCTACGCCCTCGCCTTCTCGCAACTCCACTCCGCAAACCAATAGCAGCATGGAACCCAACCAAGACACCATCAAGAGCGCAGTCGTCAACTGCCTCAAAAACATCTACGACCCGGAGATACCCGTCAACATCTACGACCTGGGCCTCATCTACAAGGTCGACGTAGACCCCGACCTCAACGTGCACATACTCATGACCATGACGGCACCGGACTGCCCCGAGGCCGAATACATGTTTCAGGAGGTGAAGCAGATGGTGGGCTACATCAGCGGCATCAAGAGCGTAGACGTGGAGCTCACCTTCGACCCGCCCTGGAGCATGGACATGATACCCGACGACATAAAAGTGGAACTGGGCTTCATGTAAGAGCCCCATTAGTCCTATAAGACCTATCAGTCTTATAAGCCCTGCAAAAAGAAGCATGAACCTCCTCAGAAAACGCTCCGCCGCCGGCCTGGTCGGCAGCTCGCTCGACCGGCAGGCATGGCTGCGCTTCCGCCGCAACCCCCTCTCGGTGGCCAGCCTTGTCGTCATCGGCCTCTTCGCACTCATCGCCATACTGGGCTATCTCATCACCCCCGACCACACGCCCCACTGCAACCAGCAGTACCTCGAGCTGGCCACCCTCCCCCCGGGCAGCCGGGCCCAGCTGCCCTGCCTCCGCCCCGACCA
>JAZNHG010000036.1:0-23021 GCA_045576855.1 Bacteroidales bacterium
GGCAGGCCGAGGGAGAAGGGGGGGCGGCCGGGGGGCGAACCCCGGCCCCCCTTCGGCTTGTGGGTGCAGGCACCCGTTTATTCAGCACTGCTGATGAAGGGGTACTTGTAGTCGCGGGCGGGGTCGAAGGTCTCCTTGACGGCCTGCGGGCTGACCCAGCGCACCAGGTTCAGGTAGCTGCCGGCCTTGTCGTTGGTGCCGCTGGCGCGGGCGCCGCCGAAGGGCTGCTGGCCGACCACGGCTCCGGTGGGCTTGTCGTTGTAGTAGATATTGCCGGCCGAATACTTCAGTATCTCGGCACCCAGGCGCAGGGCCTTGCGGTCGGTGGCGAAGATGGCACCGGTGAGGGCGTAGGGCGAGGTCTCGTCGCAGAGATGCAGCGTCTTCTCGTAGTCCTTGTCCTCGTAGACATAGATGGTGATGATGGGGCCGAATATCTCTTCGCACATGCTCTTGTAGTCGGGCTTCTTGGCCAGGATGACGGTGGGCTCCACGAACCAGCCTTTCTTCTTGTCGCACTTGCCGCCGAAGATAACCTCGGCGTCCTTGCTCTTCTTGGCGTGGTCTATGTAGTTCTTGCAGTTGTCGAACGAGGCTTCGTCGATGACGGCATTGACGAAGGCGGAGAAATCGCGCACATCGCCCATCTTGATTTCCTTCAGCATCTTGCCCACAATCTTCTCCACCTTGGGCCACATCGAGGCGGGGACATAGGCACGGCTGGCGGCCGAGCACTTCTGGCCCTGGAACTCGAAGGCGCCGCGCACGATGGCAGTAGCCACCTGCTCCGGGTCGGCACTCTTGTGGACGAAGATGAAGTCCTTGCCGCCGGTCTCGCCGACTATCTTGGGATAGGTCTTGTACTTGTCTATATTCTGTCCGATAGCCTTCCAGAAACCCTTGAAGGTGCCGGTGCTGCCGGTGAAGTGGACGCCCGCCAGGTTCTCGTCGGCGAAGGCCACCTTGCCTATCAGCGCGCCGCTGCCGGGCAGGAAATTGACCACGCCGTCGGGCAGGCCGGCCTCCTTGTAGATTTTCATCAGGATATAGTTGCTCAGCAGAGCGGTGGTCGAGGGCTTCCAGATACACACGTTGCCCATCAGCGCGGGGCTGAGGCAGAGGTTGGAAGCAATCGAGGTGAAGTTGAACGGCGTGATGGCAAAGACGAAGCCCTCCATAGCACGGTAGTTCACATAGTTCAGCGTACCCTTGTCGCTGCAGGGCTGGTCGCTGTATATCTGGCTGGCATAGTAGGCGTTGTAGCGCAGGAAGTCCACCAGTTCGCAGGCGCTGTCGATTTCGGCCTGCATGGTGGTCTTGCCCTGGCCGAGCATGGTGGCGGCATTGATGAGGTAGCGATACTTGCCGCTGACGAGGGTGGCGATCTTGAGCATCACGCTGGCGCGGTCGATCCAGGGCGTGTCGGCCCATTCGCGCTGCGCCTTCATGGCGGCAGCGATGGCGGCCTTCACCTCCTTCTCGCCCACCTTGTGGTAGCGAGCCAGCACGTGGTGGTTCTCCGTGGGCATCACCACCTCGCCCATGTCTTTGGTCTTGACCTCCTTGCCACCGATGATGGCGGGTATTTCGGTCACCTTGTTGTAGAGCTCGTCGAGGGCTTTACGGATTTCTTTGCGCTCTGCGCTGCCGGGGGCGTAGCCTTTCACAGGCTCGTTCTCGGGCTTCGGGAACATGAAAATACTATTGTTCATAGTGCTTATTTATTTGAATATTAGATTAATTTCATTCCGTCATCTTCACGTGTCTGTCTCCGTTTTACAAGGTGCAAATATACAAAAACATTTCAATCGGACCAAGAAAAGTTTTCAACACCCAGTGTATGCCTATAGCTGCTGCAAAGCCTGCTGGTAGCCGTCGTCCACCTCCTTCATCACCATGTAGTAGTAGTCGATGCCAAATAGATTGCGCGCGGCCTGGGCTTTGAGCATGAGCCACATATAGTGGTCGCTGTGGGCCGTGCGCTCGGGCTCGGCGGCTTCTTTCTCCACATCGCGCACCACCCCCTTCTCCAGGGCGGCGGCGGTGAGCAGACTGTCCAGGCCGAAGCTGTCGTAATTCTCGAGGAAGAGCTCGAATGTCTTCACCCGGGCGTCTTTGCGGTGCTGGTCGGCCCACTGCATGGGGAAACTGTTCAGCAGTCCCTTGCCGCGCAGCGAGATATAATAGTCGCTCAGGCGCATCGTATCCAGCGGCACAAAGACGTCGGGCATGATGCCTCCGCCGCCGTAGACGATGCGTCCGTGGGAGGTCTTGTAGCTCAACGAGTCGGAGAAATGGATAGAATCGGCATTGACCAGCTCGCCGTGGCGGTAGCGGTTGCCCATCTCCTGCCGGTAAGCCTCGTCGCCTTCGTCGTAGGGGCGCTGTATGCAGCGGCCGCTGGGAGTGTAATAGCGGGCTGTGGTGAGGCGCACCTGTCCGCCGTCGTCCAGCGGGAACATGCGTTGCACCAGACCCTTGCCGAACGAACGGCGTCCCACCAGCACCCCGCGGTCCCAGTCCTGCACCGCTCCGCTGACAATCTCGCTGGCCGAAGCCGCCCCCTCGTCGATGAGCACCACCAGTTTGCCGCGCACCACATTGCCCTCGGCATTGCGCTCGGCGCGGAAGATGCCGCGTCCGTTGGCACGGTAGTCCTGGCGCGGTGTGCGGCGCCCCTCCTGGTAGACCACCAGCTGCCCACGGTCCAGAAACTCGTTGGCCAGCCCGTGGGCGATGTCCAGATAGCCGCCCGAATTGCCGCGCAGGTCGAGTATCATGGCAGTCATACCCTGCTTTTTCAGCGAGCGCACCGCCTTGCGGAACTCGTCGACCGACGTGCGGGCGAAACGCACCAGGCGGATATATCCCACCGTGTCGTTGGCCATGAAGTAGGTGTCTATACTATATATCGGTATCTTGTCGCGCACGATATGGAAGGTATAGACGGTGCCTTGGCGCAGGAGGTCCACCACCACGGTAGTGCCCTTCTTGCCGCGCAGGTGGCGGAAGACGAAATCGTTGCGGGCGCTGTCGCCCGTGGCGGCGATACCGTCGATACGGAGCAGCTTGTCGCCTATCATGACACCCACCTTCTCCGACGGGCCACCGTCGATAACACTCTGCACGACGATAGTATCGTCCACTATCTGGAACGAGATGCCCACCCCCTCGAAGTTGCCCTGCAGGCCCTCGTTGGCGCGCTGCACGTCGCGTGCGGGGATATAGACGCTGTGGGGGTCGAGCGCCTTCAGCATGGCGTGGATTGCCGTCTCGCTCATCTTGTCCATGTCGGGCGCCTCGGTGTAGTTGCCGTCTATCAGGCGCATCACCTCGTCCACGCGCTGCTGTCCGGCGCTGACGGTGTCGGGCATATACGGACGTTGTGCCCGCACGGGGGCTGCAGCGAGCAGCGCCGCACAGGCAGCGTATTTCAGTATGTCTGTAGCTTTCATAGCAAATACATCAGTTCTGCATTCTCATTTCCCAGCCGCCACCGCAGGCATCTGCTGGCTGAGGCAGTGGAACGACCCCAGACCCCAGATGATATCGGTCGAGTCGATGCCAATCACCTCGCGATCGGGGAAGCAGGCTTCCAGTATATAGGCCGCCTCGTTGTCGGTCAGACAGCGGTAGGTGGGGAAAATCACCTTGCCGTTGGCCAGATAGAAATTGGCGTAGCTGGCGGGCAGGCGCTGGCCGTCGTAGAAGACCACGTCGGGCATGGGCAGCTCTACCACGGTAGGCTGCTTGCCGCTGGCCAGGCGCGCACGCTTCAGCATGCGCAGATTCTTCTGCAGTGGCTCGTAGTTCTCGTCCCAGGTGTCGTATTCCACCGCCGTGATCACCGTGTCGGGCGACACGAAACGCGTCAAGTCGTCCACATGGCCATCGGTGTCGTCGCCCACAATGCCGTCGCCGAGCCAGATGATATTGTCCACCCCGTAATAGTCGCGCAGGTAGCCTTCTATCTGGTCTTGGTTGAGGTGCGGGTTGCGGTTGGGGTTCAGCAGACAGCTGGTGGTGGTGAGCAGGTCGCCGCAGCCGTTCACATCTATCGAGCCGCCTTCCATGACTATGCCGGGATGGAACAGCGGCACCTGCGGCATCAGCTCGTGGATGCGCAGCGGCACCTCCGTGTCCAGCTCGTAGGGATACTTGCCGCCCCAGGCGTTGTGGTTCCAGTTCACGATGGCCCTCCCGTTTTCCGCTCGCCTGTTCAGCAGGAATGCGGGGCCGTGGTCGCGGCACCAGGCGTCGTTGCTCGGGATGCGATGCAGACATACGTGCTGCATATTGCACCCGATGGCGTCCAGCTCGCGGCGCACATGCTGCTCCATAGCTTCGTCGTCGACATTGATATGCACAATCTCGTCCTCGGCCAGCACCTTGACAAAGAGGTGGTACGAGGGGTAGATGCTCTCAATCTTTCCGGGCCACGAATCGGGGTTTTTCGGATAGGTGAGCCACGTGGCCTCGTGGAGCACCCACTCGGCTGGCATATAATAGCCTTGTTCTTTCGGTGTCATAATCTAGTTTTATCTCTTTTTGAAAGGCATCAAAATAGTTCCATTTGAACTCCTTTTTCTTTATTTACTCTTTTACCATCACTTTCTTCAAGCGCTTTACGGACACTTTCCGCAATCTTCTTTGCAAATATGACTGGTACTGCATTTCCTATTTGCAATTGAATATCCCTTTTATTATTCCCATAGAACACCCAGTCGTCCGGAAATGTTTGCAAACGAGCATACTCTCTAGCCGTAAACGACCGTAAACGACTTGCACTCACCCTCCAAAGCTTTGCTCTTGATTCTGGATTCCGAACATATAAAGCCTTCTCCCTTTCTTTATCCACTCTAGATGCTTCCACATGTCCCTGAGCCCAGCCCCATACCGTGGCAGTATCCACCGCGGGGAATGGTGTATCGAAATTTCTAATAGGTGTACCCTCCGATGCAGTACGACTGAATCTTACAGGAATAGCAATCTCGCACGGGTCAAAAGATTCATGAGTCTCTTTATGCACATAACTGGAAAAGCCCCACTGAGGATTATGATTTGGCAATTGAATAGTCAAATCCTGTCCTAAATCATATATAAAATCGTGGATTCCAACTTCTCTGCGCGGCATCGGGAAAACATAATTCGATAGCGAATCTCCTTTATAAGCAACAAAAATAAACCGTCGACGAGTTTGTGGAACACCGTATTGGGAAACTCGAAAAAATTGGAACTTGGTCGTGTATCCGATTTCCGCCAATTCTTCCGCAATTTGAACAGCAAACGGTTTCCTTGTGACAGGATGAAGCATGGTCCGCAGATTCAAAACATTTTCCATCACGACTACCCGTGGTTGCATAATGTCAGCAATGCGAACGACTTGCCTGTACAATTGATTGCGTTCGTCATTCTCATTGCGATTGCCACCCAGAGAAAAACCTTGACATGGGAAACCGGCCAATAGTACATCCAGTCCCGTGCGAAAATCTGGCGTATAATCTCTTACGTCGCATGTCAGAACATCCCAGTCTGGTCTGTTTTTTCTTATCGTGTCTGTCGCACACGACAGAATATCGCTTGATTGCGTATGTACAAAGCCAGCCTTCTCGAAGCCTAAATCAAGTCCGCCAGCTCCTGAAAAGAGGCCAAGAAAGGTATAATTGCTTTTTTCGTTCTGTTCTACACTAAACATTTGTATCTGTTTGTGTTAGTTTGGGTATGTCTGGAATATATGCCACCCGTTCCTTGGGCTTGCGATGCTTGCATGCATCAAAGATGCCCGTCAGGGTATGCAAACCAGGACCTTGTCTCTTTGTGTCCAACTCGTCGTACAAAGAAAAGTAGAATGAATTATTATATTTGTCTACACGTTCTATCTGTTCTTTTACTCTCGTCATCTCTTCTCTGTTTTCCAATGCCGATTTTTTCACCACAAGTACATGACGCATATAGAAAAAATCCAACTGGGAGTTTAACGGGTTGGGGTAGGTGTACATCTTTCGATGCCGGATGGAACCTTCACCATATGGTCCATGCTGGTACTCTGTATAGTTTGAATATTTTGCTTCTTTATGCAGGTCGAAGTCATAATTGATAAAATCACCATCCATTATAATCAGAGTGACTATACTGTCGCTCTGTGGCGAAAGAAGTGCAAACAAATAATAGCAAGGTACTATCTGAGCCTCTCCCCCCACCTTGACTATGGTGCGTCCACAGGGAAGACAACTATTATAATCAATAGTCATTCCCCGAGGGTCTTTCCCATGACTATCCTGTATAAGTTTCTTTATTTCAAGTCCCACTATTGTACCCGAAACAACATCCCTAATCACCAAATCAGGAGTGGTCAGTTTTCCCGAATGAAATATTTCTATATTTTTGGGCAACACATTCCTTATTGCATCCTCCACCCAACAATCAAAAGGATCATCTTGTACCGTTCCCACACGACTTGGAGGACGCAGGGAAACCGGTATTCCGTTTTCTCCTTTCCGAGAAACCAGACTCCGATAGACTGCTAAGATTATATCTGTTTCGGTGTTCATAGAATCCTTTTCTTGATAAAAACTAATCTATATACCGCTTGGTGATGTCGCCGTAGGAGTCTATGCGGCGGTCGCGCAGGTAGGGCCAGTGGCGGCGGTAGTGGTCCGTCTGGTCCAGGTCCAGTTCCTCCACATGCAGGGCCTCGTCGTAGTGCGGCGCCTGGTAGAGGACGCGGCCGAAGGCGTTGGTGACAAAGCTGCCGCCCCAGAACTGCATGCCGCCCTCGCGGCCGGTACGGTTCACGCTCACCACGGGCACCCCGTTGGCCACGGCATGGCTGCGCTGGATGGTCTGCCAGGCGGCGTACTGCTCGCGGTTGTCGGCCTCGTTCTGGCGCACGTCCCAGCCTATGGCCGTGGGGAAGAAGAGTATCTGCGCCCCCTTGAGCGCCGTGATGCGGGCCGCCTCCGGATACCACTGGTCCCAGCAGATGAGCACGCCGATGGTGGCATAGCGGGTCTTGAAGACGCGGTAGCCCAGGTCGCCGGGCGTGAAGTAGAACTTCTCGTAGTAGCCCGGGTCGTCCGGTATGTGCATCTTGCGGTACTTGCCCAGGTAGCTGCCGTCGGCGTCGATGACGGCCGTCGTGTTGTGGTAGAGCCCCTCGGCACGCTTCTCGAACATGGAGCACACCAGCACCACCCCCAGTTCGCGGGCCAGCGACATGAAGTGCTGCGTGGTGGGCCCGTCGGGAATGGCTTCGGCCAGACGGAAGTTCTCGTAGCGCTCCTCGTCGCAGAAATACAGCGAAGCGAAAAGCTCCTGCAGACAGATAATCTGCGCGCCCCCGGCTGCCAGTTCGCGCACCTTTTCGGTATAGCGCTCAATGTTTTGCATCTTATCTTCCACGCAGCTCAGCTGCGCGATTCCTATTTTCACTTTGTTCATCTCTGGTAGTGATTTGAGGCTGCAAAGATACACTTTTTTTTTCATTCGGACGGAAAAATTGTAAAAAACCATCAAAATACGCCCCCGGGCAAGCCCCCCTCCGGAGGGTATCATCCTACCATCATCCTACCACCATCCTACCACCATCCTACCACCATCCTACCATTTTAACATTTCGTTAACAAGCTTCGTCGTCCGGAAAAGGGCGGGCTGGAGGCAGCCTGGCGGGTCGGCGGACGGGCTTTCTGCCTGAAAACTATCCCGTTTGCTGCCGGGGTGGTATTTTTTTTTGCCACTTTGAATAATAATTGTATCTTTGCAGCCCGAAAACAGACAAGCGAGACATGACGACACGCAATGCACTGAGGCTCCTGACGGCGGTGGCCATGCTGCTGCCGGCGAGCCTTGTCCACGGGCAGGGTCTGCTGGACAAGGGCGTGGCGGCCGAGCAGAAAGGGCTGACCGAACTGGCCGAAGGCTACTACCGCCAGGCGGCCGACACCAGCGCCGGGGCCCGGCTGCGGCTGGGACTGCTGCTCGAGGAGCAGGAGCGCTACGGCGAGGCGGCACGCTGGCTGGCCGGGGCCGACAGCAGTGCGCTGGCGCTATGCCATCTGGCCCTATGCCAAACCGAGCTGCGCCAATGGGCTGCGGCGCGCCAGTCGGCCGAGAAGAGCATCGAGCTGGCCGACACCTCCGCCCACGCGCTGCGCTCGTCGGCAATGGCCTCGCTGGCCCTGGTGCACTGCCAGAGCGAGTCCTACACCAACGCCTTGCACTGGGCCCGCCAGGCCATGCAGGAAGACCCCGCCTCGGCGCGCGCGCTGAACGTGATGGGCGTGGTGCTCTACAGCCGCGGCAACGAGCAGGAGGCCCTGCAGCGCTTCCGCGAGGCACTGAAGGTGGACCCGGCCAACGTCGATGCACACTTCAACCTGGGCACCATCTACTGCCGCCGCAACAACTACGATATGGCCATCACCACCCTGCGTGCCGGACTGAAACAGCACCGGCGCTCGGTGAAACTCTTCTACTGCTTCGGCTGGGCCTACCTGCTCAAAGGCGACCGCGAACACGCCATCGAATGCCTGGAGAACGTGCTGCAGCTCGACTCCACCCACGTCAACGCCTACAACCGGCTGGGCGACATATACTTCGACCGAGCCGAATACAATCGCGCCATCGAACAATACCGGCGCGCCATACACTTCGGCCCCGGCCTGAGCGAGGCTTACCGCCTGCTCGGACGCACCTATGCCGCACAGAACGACTTCGGCCGAGCCATACGCCAATACCAGAAAGCCGTCGAGATAGACCCGCGCGACGCCGACACCTACTGCCGCATAGCCGAACTCTACAACCGCCAGAACCAGCCCAAACGCGAGCAGGCCAACTACAAGCGCGCCGCCCGCCTCGGCCACCGCGAGGCACAACAATGGTGCACCAAACACGGTGTGACATACCAATAATATAATATAGTACACTACAACCCGCCAACACACCCGACCGACACACAACGCAAACAAAAGACAGCCACATGAATACACTGAAGGATTACCTGGAACGCGTGGAACGCATCTTCGCCGAAGAGCGCTTCATGGCCGAGCCCGCCGAACTCTACGCCCCCATCGACTACACCCTGCGCCTCGGCGGCAAACGCATCCGCCCCACCCTGCTGCTGGCCGCCAACGCCCTCTTCGGCGGCAGCGAAGACAGCGTGCGCGACGCCGCCCTCGGCATCGAGACCTTCCACAACTTCACCCTCCTGCACGACGACCTCATGGACCGCTCGCCCCTGCGCCGCGGACAACCCACCGTCTACACCAAATGGGACGAAAACACCGCCGTGCTGAGCGGCGACACAATGTTCGCACTGGCATGGCGCTACTTCCTGCGCCAGCCATCGCCCCGCCTGCAGCCCATACTGCAATGCTTCGTCGAAACCGCCATCGAAGTGTGCGAAGGGCAACAGAAAGACATGAACTTCGAACGCATGGGGCTGGCACAGGTGAGCCTCGACCACTATCTGGACATGATACGCCAGAAGACAGCCGTACTGCTGGCCGGTGCACTGAAAATCGGCGCCCTCTATGCAGGCGCGCCAGCCGACCAGGTTGACCGGCTCTACGCCTTCGGCATCCACCTCGGCCTCGCCTTCCAGATGCAGGACGACCTGCTCGACGGCTACGGCGACACCGCCGTCTTCGGCAAAAAAACCGGCCAAGACATCCGCGACAACAAGATATCCTTCCTCCCCCTCACCGCCCTGCAGCAAGGCAACGACGTCCAGCGCAGCGAACTGCTCCGCCTCTTCGCCGCCAAAGACAACATGGACGAAGAGGAAAAAGTGCAGCGCGTGCTGGCCGTCTACAGCGACATGGCCCTCAAAGGCAGCGTAGAAAAAAGCATCGCCGCCGAATTCGACCTGGCCGCCCAATGCCTCGACAGCATCCGTGCCGACGAAAGCCTGAAACTGCCCCTCCGGCAACTCATGGACACCCTCAGCGGCAGAAAAAAATAATAAATTTTGGCCACTATCCAAAAAAGTTGTATATTTGCACGACAAATCAAAGTAGGTAAAAAGTAAACAATAAATTAATAATCAACACACTAAAAACATCATGAAAAAAGTAATCGCTTTGATGTCAATAGTCGGACTGTTGACATTTGCCAACTTCAATGACGTGAAGGCGCAGGATCAGCCCGCTGCCGAAGCCACCGAACAGGTCACCGATTCCGCTGACCAGGCTGTTGCCGAAGAGGCTGCCCCTGTCGAAGAGGCCGTCGTCGCTCCCGCCGACGACACCAAGTCGTTCCACCAGGTACTGAAAGAGAAGTACATCCAGGGTGGTGCCGGCTGGATGACCCCCGTGCTCCTCTGCCTTATCTTCGGTATGGCGCTCGTTATCGAGCGCATCCTCTACCTGAACATGGCCACCACCAACGTGAAAAAACTCCTCGGTGGCATTGAGGACAACATGAAGAGCGGCAACGTACAGGGTGCCCTCGAGCTCTGCCAGAACACCCGCGGCCCCGTGGCCAGCATCTTCACCCAGGGTCTGATGCGCATGGACCAGGGTCTCGAGAACGTCGAGAAAGCCGTCACCAGCTACGGTGGTGTGCAGATGGCCCGCCTGGAGAACAACCTCACTTGGATTGGCCTGTTCATCGCCCTTGCCCCCTCGTTCGGATTCCTCGGCACTGTGGTCGGTATGGTCCAGGCTTTCGATGACATCGAAGTCGCCGGTGATATCAGCCCGACCGTCGTCGCTGGTGGTATGAAAGTGGCTCTGTTGACGACCATCTTCGGTCTGATTGTCGCTATCATCCTTCAAATTTTCTACAACTACATCCTCACCAAAATCGAGAGCCTCGTCGACCAGATGGAGGACGGTTCGATTAGCTTCATGGACATCCTCGTGAAGTATCACAAATAATTGCTTCTCTTTTGTACGGGAAACGTTAAACGTTAAACACTAAATAATAAAGAGAAACAATTATGAAAGAGAAAACCGATAAACTCATCACCCTGTTGGGTCTGGGCATCGCAGTGGTCTGCACCATTCTGGCCATCGTGTTTGCCATGAACAACGGCGGAGTGAAAGAGCTGGCAGCAGTGCAGCAGAACGGCCTCTTCGATGCCGTCTACTGGATACTCATCTGCTTCGTGGCCGTCGCTATCGCCGCCATCGTCTTCTTCCTTGTCGTCAAGCTGGCCAACAACTTCAAAGAGCAGCCCGGCTACTGGAAGAAATTCCTGCTCCTCGTCGCCATCGTCGTCGTCGTCTGCGTGGTCAGCTATGTGCTGTCCAAAGGCAACGACGTCACCCTGGCTCTGATGGAGAAAAACAACATCTCGGAAAGCACCTCGAAACTCATCGGTGCCGCCTGCTGGATGGTCTACATCCTCGTCATCGGCGCCGCCGTCTCGATTGTCTACACCGAAGTTGTTGCCAAACTGTTTAAAAAGTAATCAACTATGGCAAGAAAAACTCCCGGACTAAACACAAGCTCTATGTCCGACATCTCGTTCCTGTTGCTGGCCTTCTTCCTGATGGTCTCCAACATCAACTCGGACATGGGTATTGCGCGCCGTCTACCGCCTCCCCTGCCGGAGAACGTAGAGCCGCCAGAGGTTCGTGAGCGCAACATCTTCACCGTGCTGGTCAACAAGGACGACCGGTTGCTCTACAACAACCAGTATGGCCGTATCGAGGATTTGAAGGACCGTGCCAAGGAATTCCTCGGCAATCCCAACAATCTGTCGAACCTGCCTGAAAAGGTCGCCACCGAGATACCCCTACTTGGCACCTACGAAGTGTCGAAGGGTGTCATCTCCCTGCGCAACGACCGCGGTACATCCTACGACATGTACCTCCAGGTGCAGAACGAGTTGACCGCCGCCATCAACGAAATGCGCGACGAACTGTCCACCACCCGCTTCGGTAAGAAATTCACCGACCTCAACGAAGAACAACGCAAAGCTGTCGAGACGGCCATCCCCGTGGCTATCTCCGAGGCCGAACCCACAAAGATAGGAGGAAAATAAGCTATGGCACGTTTCACTGGTAAAAAAGCAAAAGAGACACCCGCCCTCAACATGGGCTCCATGAGCGATATTATCTTCATGCTCCTGTTCTTCTTCATGGTCATCACCACCATGCGCGAGAGTTCGCTCTATGTGAAGATTATCCCTCCGCAAGGTTCCGAAGTAGTAAAACTGGAAAAGAAGAGCCTCGTAAGCTATATCAACGTCGGTGTGCCGCTGCAAGACCAGCAGAAGAAATACGGTACCGAACCCCGTATCCAGCTCAACGACCAGATTTCCGAGGTCAGCGACATCATCACCTTCGTCGAACTCGAGCGCAACCAGCGCGTCGAAGCCGACCGCCCCTACATCACTACGGCTATCAAGGCCGACAAGCAGGTGCGCATGGGTATGATTAGCGACATCAAGCAGGAGCTCCGCAAAGCCGGTGCCCTGAAAATCTTCTACAACGCCAGTAAAGGCGGCCGCAAGAAATAGCCACAAGGCATTCGCAAACAACGCGACCGTATCACTCTACACAGCGCCCCGCTCTCCGCGGGGCGCTTTCTTTTTTCACACCCCTTCCCTACACTGCATCTAGGCTGCGAATGATTCCGATTGAAAAAGACTGCGCAATACTTTTTGCCCACAAAACTGCTCAATTAAAAAGCACAGCATTCCATGTCCGACAACGACTTTGAGAAACACATACACTGTCTGGCTATGATGCGTATCTTAGAAAGGAACAACACAAGATGCTGTAATATGCAAGCGACAGTCTTGCCGAGGCGCAGAACCTCATGCAGGAGTTCTACGCCAATCTGTGGGAGAAGATGGACCATCTGCACACCGACAGTTTGCCGCAACAACAGAACCGATAGCTCCACCGGCTGCTGAGCACAATTCTTGTGCGCCACATGCGCCATAAGCCCCACTACCGCCGCGAGCCATTTGCCGCTGCCGACCAACTGCCTGCCGACACCGACGCTGCGGTCAGCGCCACCGAACCTGTCCCGCGGAACAGAAACGACGACCAGAGGGCGGACGAAAAGTTGCTCTCCGGTCGCTGCTTTCCACAATAGACAGGCATTTTGGATTTTTTAACAATATTCCACTTGCAAAATCCAACAGTACACTGAGGGAGGATGAATTATGCATTGGGAATTGAGCAGCGAGAATTGGCAGCGGGCAATGGGCAGCTAGCCGTGGGCAGTGGGTAATTATCTGGAATTCAACATTTATCACTCCTCATTCATCATTACACCACTATCCGACCTAATAAGGGTCATCCTGCCATCATCCTACCACCATCCTACCATCATCCTACCACCATCCTACCACCATCCTACCATTTTAACATTTCGGAAGCATGGTAAGCGGCGGGATGAAGAGTCGAAAATATCTGGTCTGTGATGTCTTCAACGGTCGGCAGGCTGCCGTCAGGCGAAGAGGCCCAGATGCTCCAGCAGTATCTTCACCCCCAGGCCGACCAGCACCACGCCGGCAACGAGGGTGGCGGTGCGCTCGGGAATGGGGATGCGGCGGCTGCCGAGCACGTAGCCCAGCAGTGCGACGAGCAGTGTGGTGACTCCGACCAGCAGCACCACCCACATGACTGTGTCCATCGGGTGCGCCAGCCCCAGCCCGATGCCTACAGCCAAGCCGTCGATACTGGTGGCCACGCCGAGGAGGAAGTAACGGTACACCACCGTGGTGATCCCCGCGAGCTTGCCGGCATTCTGGACCTTTCCCTCCTCTTTTTCTCCGCCACGTATGGCGTCCAGAATCATCTTGCCACCGATGATGGCCAGCAGGCCGAAGGCTATCCAATGGTCGACCGCCTCGATGAAGGCACGTGCCACATCGCCTATGAGGGCACCCACAAGCGGGAAGGCGAACTGGCAGAAACCCAGTATGACCGCCAGCAGCAGTCCGCGGCTCCACGATCCCCTCGCCTTACCCTCGGGTGAGGTACTCGTGGGGCTCACGCCCGAAGTGTCACCGGCAGTTCTCATCTCGCGGAATGCCGTCGCGGTGGAGACCACAAGCGTGTCCACACAGAGGGCCAGCGACAATATAAAGGCTTCTATAAAGCTCATAACTCTTATCTATTCTATTTTTTTAACGGCGAATTACTCGAAACTACGCAGGTATATTGGGGGCGAATTACTCGAAGCAACACAGCTCATTAACTCCCAACTCTAAACCTTTAACTTTTAACTTTTAACTTTTAACTTTCAACTTCTCATGTGCCACCATGCCCATTGTGTGGCGGAAGTTGATTTCAGCCACATGGACGCTGCCGTCGGCACAGACCATGAGGTCGACCCCCAAGGGGCCGCGGTAGTGGAGCCATACATTCGCGGAAAGCCACTCTTCCATCCTGTCACGTATATGCAGAAGATTAAATGTTGTCTCAATGCGATTGTCGCTCCAAGCAATGTTCTCCTTGTAGACCCCGCTGCCGGTCTTGAAATAGGAATAGCCGAAGAAACGCCCTTCAATATACTCCAGCGCCACGTCGGCCACCACATCGCGACGGGCCTCAGCGATAACACACCGCTGGGTAGCGACGGTCTTCAGCAACCAGTCGCGATCGATGGGGCTAAGGGAACCGTGCACCCACCGCAGTCCCCTGCCCGCCCCGCTCCAAGGAGCCTTCATGACCCAGTGCATGCGCTGGCGCAGCAGACGCTCCATCTCTTCGACCGAGGTGACAGCATGGCAGTCCGTCTGCAGAGGTAGCACGGTGGTGCGGTGCTGCAGGCGGCGTATGGTGGCCAGCTCGTCGTCGGAGGGCAGCAGACTCTCGGGACAGTCGCGTTTCAACAGCTCGTGCTTCACCACGGCATCCCAGCCCCAAGCGGTGATGGCAGACGCATGCGCCTTCCCACCCGACAAAGCCGACAACACCGAAGGCAACTGTGGGTCGTAGACGCTCAGGCATACGGCATCGGGGTAGAGTACCTGCATCAGCGAGGCATCGCGCAGCGCGAAGTCCACAGCCGACCGGGGTGGAACATAATTCCACCGGCCCTTGGCCAGGCACAGGTCATGCTCGGGATTGAATATGCAAAGATGCATACCTGTCTAAAAGAGCAAGGAGTTAAGACAACCTTGCCGAGTAGCACATTTGTCTTAACTCCTTAACTACCGTATTCCTCTATTCAAGGATTATTTGTTCACCTGGAACTTCTTGTTGCCGGTCTTGAAGAAGTCGGCAATCTGGTTGGCAGCGGCGAGACCGGCGTTGATGTTGGCCTCTTCGGTCTGGGCACCCATCTTCTTGGGGGTGGCAAAGTAGCGACCCTCGAAGGCGCGGAAGTCGGCATCGGCATCGGGCATGATGTCGGTGATATACTTCAGGTCGGTGCGCTCGGCCATCAGTTTGAGCAGTTCGGGCTCGTTGATGACTTCCTTGCGGGCGCTGTTGACCAGGATACCACCCTTGTGCATCTTGTTCACCAGGGCGTAGTTGATGCTCTGCTTGGTCTCGGCGGTGGCGGGGATGTGGAGGCTCACCACGTCGCAGGTCTCGAAGAGGGCTTCCTGGTTGGCAACGGCGGTAGCCATACCGCTGGCGTTGATTTGCTCAGCGCTGAGGAAGGCATCGTAGGCGTAGACTTCCATGCCGAAGCCTTTGGCGATACGGGCCACGTTGCGTCCCACGTTGCCGAAGGCGAGGATACCCAGCTTCTTGCCCATGAGCTCGGAGCCGCTCTTGCCGTTGTAGAAGTTGCGGACGGCATAGACGAGCAGACCCATCACGAGCTCGGCCACGGCGTTGCTGTTCTGGCCGGGAGTGTTCATGGCGACGATGCCACGAGCGGTGCAAGCCTCGAGGTCGAGGTTGTCGTAGCCGGCGCCGGCGCGCACGACAATCTTCAGGTTCTTGGCGTGGTCGATGACCTCTTTGGTCACCTTGTCGGAGCGGACGATGAGGGCGTCGGCATCCTCGACGGCCTTGTACAGGTCGTTCACGTCGGTGTATTTCTCGAGGGCGGCAAACTGGTAGCCGTTCTCCTCGACAATCTTCTTGATACCGTCAACAGCCACTTTGGCAAACGGTTTCTCGGTAGCAACTAAAACTTTCATCTTTGGATAAATCTTTATTTCATCGGAGAAGACGCAAGTAGGCTCCTTGCGAAGCTTCTTCTCAAATCCATGCCTTACGTCGTCTCTGATTTCCATGTTATTTTATATTTCAATCAGAACTAAAAGAACTGTCAGAAGCAACGATGCTCTTTTTTGTTCTTTTAGTTCTGATTGAGCTTTAAACTCTTACTTGTTGGCTTTCTCGAAGTCCTGCATGCACTGGACGAGGGCCTCGACGGCCTCGACGGGGCAAGCGTTGTAGAGGCTGGCGCGGAAGCCACCAACACTGCGGTGACCCTTGATGCCGACCATGCCGCGCTCCTTGGCGAAGGCCATGAAGGCGTCCTGCAGGTTCTCGCGGCCCTCGGCCATCACCCAGCAGTGGTTCATGATCGAGCGGTCCTCCTTCTCGGCGGTGCCACGGAACATGCTGTTGCGGTCGATCTCCTCGTAGAGCATCTTGCTCTTCTTGAGGTTGATCTTCTCCATCTCGGCGACGCCGCCGATGGTGTTCTTAACCCACTTCAGGGTCTCGTGCATGACGAAGATAGCGCTCACCGGGGGCGTGTTGAACATGGAGATGTTCTTGGCCTCTTCGGCGGCGTGGGTGCGGAAGTCCACCATAGTGGGCAGGGGGTTCATGTACTGGCGGTCGGTAATCTTGCCGAGGATGTCCTTGCGGACGATGTAGAAGGTGACACCGGCAGGGCCGACGTTCTTCTGGGCACCACCGTAGATGAGGCCGTACTTCTTCACGTCGACGGGACGGCTCATGATGTCCGAGCTCATGTCGGCCACGAGCATGACGTTGTTGATCTCGTTGGCGGCGAAGTCCTTGCGGATCTCGGTGCCGTAGATGGTGTTGTTGGTCGTGATGTGGAAGTAGTCGGCGTCGGCGGGGACGGTCCAACCCTTCGGGATGTAGCTGTAGGTCTTGTCCTCGCTGCTGGCCACGATGACGGTCTCGCCGAAGTTCTTGGCCTCTTTGGCGGCCTTCTTGGCCCAGACGCCGGTCTGGAGGTAGGCGGCCTTCTTGTTCAGCAGGTTGGCGGGCACATCCATGAAGCCAGTGCTGGCGCCACCACCGAGGAAGAGGATTTCGTACTCAGCGGGGATGCCGAGCAGGTCGCGCCACAGCTGGCGGGTTTCTTCCATAGTGCGCTCCCAACCGGGGGTGCGGTGGCTGATTTCGAGCAGACCGATACCGGTATTGTCAAAGTCGCGGATGGCGGCAATGGTGGACTCGATGGCCTCTTTCGGCAGGACGCAAGGACCTGCGTTGAAATTATAAGCGGTTTTCATTGTTTAGTTTTGTTTTTAAAATGTTTATATTTAATTTATTACGTTATACAATCCCTTGAAGGTTGTAATGGCAAAGATAGTAAAAAAAAATATATATACCGCATTTATTTTATCTTTTCCAAACATTTTTATTTTTATTGGAATCAAATTATATACTTTTTCTGCACACTCACCCACAGCGAGAAAAAATTACGCCGACGGGCAATAAAAGGGGGCAAAGTGCGTTGTAGTGGAAATTCAATCTAATAAAACCACACTATGAGAAAACATATTGTAGCCGGCAACTGGAAGATGAACCTCACCTTCAACGAAGCCGATGAACTGCTCGACGAACTGATGAGCGAGCTGGAGAAAGTGGAACTGCCCCGCGACACGCAGGTCATTGTCTGTCCTCCGTTCCCCTACCTCGAGATGACCAGCGACTATGCCAACGATAGCTACTTTGCCGTCGGCGCACAGAACGTCAGCGACCAGGAGCGAGGCGCCTACACCGGCGAGGTGAGCGCCGAGATGCTGGAGAGCATGGAGATAGACTACTGCATCGTGGGCCACTCCGAGCGCCGCGCCTACTATGGCGAGACGGACCATACCGTGGCCGCCAAGGTGGACCGCCTGCTGGCCCACGGCCTGAAACCCATCGTGTGCGTCGGCGAGGTGCTCGCCGAGCGCGAGGCGGGCCGCCAGCTCGACGTCGTCAAAACGCAAGTCGAGCAGGGCCTCTTCCACCTCAGCGAGGAGCAGATGCGCCAGGTGGTCATCGCCTACGAGCCCGTCTGGGCCATCGGCACCGGCCGCACCGCCACCCCCGACCAGGCGCAGGAAATCCACCACCATATCCGTACCCTGCTGGCCGCCAAATATGGCCAGGCGCTGGCCGACGACATCAGCATCCTGTACGGCGGCAGCTGCAAGCCCGGCAACGCCAAGGAACTCTTCGCCTGTCCCGACATCGACGGCGGCCTCATCGGCGGCGCTTCGCTCAAGGCTCAGGACTTCATGGGTATCATCACCGCTTTTTAATCTCTAACGAGGGCAGTGGCCAGCAGCCACTGCCCTCGCTCTATTCTGTCCACTCCCTACAGAAAAGCACAGCATGTCGTTCGAGCGGTTCATAGCACGACGCTTTATGCCACGCGGAGGCGATGCAGGCGGATTCTCGGGTCCGCTGTCGGGCATCGCCGTGGCGGGCATAGCACTCGGTGTGCTCGTCATGCTGATGGCCGTAAGCATCCTGCGCGGCTTCCAGAAGGATATCGCCGACAAGGTGGTTGGCTTCGGCAGCCACCTCACCGTGGTCCCCTACGACGGCGGCTCCACCTACACCGAAACGCCCCTCGAGGCCGACAGCACCCTGCTGCGCCAGCTGGCCGCCACCCCCGGCGTGCGCCATCTGCAGGCGTTCGCCACCAAGGGCGGCATGGTGAAGACCGACGACCAGATATACGGCATCCTCTTCCGCGGCCTGAGCGACGACTACGACACCACCTTCTATCACAGCTGTCTCGTCGACGGCCGCCTGCCCGCCACACCCAACGAGGTGCTTATTTCCTCCACCATCGGAGCCAAACTGGGCCTCCACGCCGGCGACCGCATGCGCACCTACTTCTGGCAGTCCGACACCTACCGCCCGCGCGCCTTCACCATCAGCGGCATCTACAACACCGACCTCACGGAGATGGACCAGCTCTATGTCGTGGGACGCCTGTCCACCGTGCAGCGGCTCAACGACTGGGACTCCACCCAGGCGGGCGGCTACGAGATACTGGTGCACGACTTCGGCCGGCTGGACCAGGTGGCCGCGCGCGTCAACACGCTGCTGCCCGTCGAGCTACACACCGTCACCGTGCGCCAGGCCCACCCGGCCCTCTTCTCCTGGCTCGACCTGCTGAACACCAACATCACGCTCATTCTGGCCATCATGTGCCTCGTCTCGGCCGTGGCCATCGTCTCGGCGCTGCTCATTATGATATATGAGAAGAGCGCCACCATCGGGCTGCTCAAGGCATTGGGCGCCTGCAACCGCTCGGTGCGCCGCATCTTCCTTATCAAATCCGCCACGCTTATCCTCAAGGGTCTCCTCATCGGCAATGCCCTGGCCCTGGCGCTGAGCCTGATACAGCAGTGGTGGCAACCGCTGAGGCTGGACCCGGAGAGCTACTCCATGTCCCACGTGCCGGTGCTTGTCTCCCCCACGGTCTACCTCCTGGTCAGCGCCGGCACGCTGGCCGTCTGCCTGTTGGCGCTGCTGCTTCCCACGGCGTCCATAGCCCGCATCAGCCCCGTGCAAACCATGAAAACCGAATAGCCAAGCCATGAAGCCCCGCATCAAGTTCACCCTCCTGGCGCTCACCATCCTGCTGGCCCTCGCGGCCCTGTGGCAGGTGAGACGCGTCGCCGAGCAGGTGCGCCTCAGCGAAGAGGCCAAGGTGCGCCTCTGGGCCAACGCCATCGGCCAGCGCAACCAGCTCGCCGCCGCCAGCCGCCAGTTCTTTCTCGAGGCCACACTCGACGAACACCGCAAGATGGAGCTCTACACCGACATCCTGCAGCGCTTCAACGACCCGGACCCCAGCGCCGACCTCGCCTTCAGCCTCCGCTATGTCAACTATATCGTGGACAGCAGCCGCACCCCCATCATCATCGCCTCGGCCCGCGACAGCATCATCTCCGTGCCCCACGAGCTGGCCGGACAGAAGCTCGAAGGCGACCTGCTGGCCGAATACAGCCAGAACCCACCCTTCTCCTACACCCTCTGGGGCATGCCTATGACGCTCTACTACAAGGAGTCGGAATACTACACCCGCCTGCGGCAGGTGCTCGAGGGGTTCACCCAGTCGTTCCTCACCGACATCACACAGAACACCGTGCTCGTGCCCGTGGTCATCCTCGACAGCACGCGCAGCCATATACTCGCCTACGGCAATATCGACAGCGCCAACCTGGACCGCTTCGATTTCGACACCGACCCCATCGAGGTGGTGCTCCCGTCGGGCGCCCTCAGCTATGTCTACCACGAAGACACGCCCCTGCTGCGCGCCCTGCGCTGGGTGCCGCTGCTCTACCTCTTCATCGCCGTGGCCATCCTGGTGGTGGCCTACACCCTGTTCCGCACCGCCCGCCGCGCCGAGCAGAACCGCATCTGGGTCGGCCTGGCCAAGGAGACGGCCCACCAGCTCGGCACCCCGCTCTCCTCGCTCACCGGATGGCTCGAATACCTGCGCGGCCGCGAGCTGACGCCCGAATACGCCGACGAGGTGGACAAAGACCTGCAGCGCCTGGACACCATCACGCGCCGATTCTCCAAGATAGGCTCCACGCCGGAACTGCGGCAGGAGGACGTGCGCCACGTGACGCAGACCGCTGTCGAATACCTCCAGCGCCGTTCGCCGCGCCGCGTCCACTTCGCCCTCTCCTTCCCCGAGGGCGAGACCTTCCTGGCGCCGCTCAACGCACCGCTCTTCCAGTGGGTGATCGAGAACCTCTGCAAGAACGCCATCGACGCTATGGAGCGCGACCGCGGCACCGACAGCGCCGACGCCGACCGCCGACCCAGCCAGATCACCATCACCGCCTCGCAGGACGCCCGCCGCATATACCTCGATATCGCCGACACCGGACGCGGCATGTCGCCCGCCGAGGCCCGACGCATCTTCGACAGCGGCTACACCACCAAGCCCCGCGGCTGGGGCCTCGGCCTGCCGCTGGCCCGCCGCATCGTGAGCCAGTACCACCGTGGCCGCCTCTATCTCAAATACACCGTCCCCGGCCAGGGCTCCTGCTTCCGCATCGTGCTCCGCAAATAGCAGCCAGGGAGTGTATCTGTCTGCAACACGCATACCTACAGCACGCATTGACACGAATTATCCATATATTAATGGTTAATTAGATGACAATTACATGTAAAATAAACATGGACAATTACACGCTAATATTGGGGCGCTATTGAAAGGCAGGCCCTACGGGCCAATCCCCCCCGCGGCAGGCAGACATGCTCCGCCAGGAGCTTCCTTTCAATAGAAAGGCCCTACGGGCCAGATATACCCGCTGCTTACACGGGACGTGCTATTGAAAGGCAGGCCCTACGGGCCAATCCCACGCGGCAGACTGACCTGCTCCGCCAGGAGCTTCCTTTCAATAGACTATTCAGAATCAATATACATATTTTATAACACGAATTGCCACGAATTATCCATTAATTAATGGTCAATTAGATGATAATTACATGTAAAATAAACATGAACTATTACTTATCTGGCCATAATACGCATACTTGCTTGCTCCCCTGTCCCTGGGGAGCTCTCCCGAAGGGGGTGAGGGGTAGATAACACGACGCCCTTCTTCCACCCCTCAGTCCGCCCGTCGGGCGGCCAGCTCCCCTGTCCCAGGGGAGCAGCTGGGTGTGTTTCTGTCTATCATAATTATACTTGCTTGCTCCCCTGTCCCCGGGGAAATCCCCCGCAGGGGATGAGGGGTGGATGCTGCACCGACCCCTTTTTGCGCCCCTTTGCACCCACCGCAAAGCCCTCAGCCCCAGGATGAAGCAGAACCATCTCCTACTCATCCCCTACTCTTCCACCAGTCATCGGCTTATCAAAATTTATTCTGATGGGCAATAAGTAGGCGAAAAGTACGTTATGCATAGTGGAAGGCAGGGCGAAAACTGCTCTCCGACCCCATGAAAAGCGTTTACAAACCCCTATAAAACATACGATTATGGCAAAGGCAACAGAAGGATTTCTCGGTGGCTTCAGCGGCAAGCTGGGTCCCGTGGTGGGCTATCAGTGGAATGGCAAGTGGTGCATGCGCACGCGCCCCGATGCGGTGCGCAATCCGCGCACGCAGGCGCAGCAGGAGCAGCGCGCCCTCTTCACCGAGGAGGTGCGCCTGGCGTCGCACATGCGATGGGCGGTGACGCAGGCCCTCACCCAGCCCGCCCGCGCCGCCGGCATGACGGCGTTCAACCTCTTCGTCTCCATCAACCAGCCGGCCTTCAGCCTGGCCGACGGACGCCTGGCGGTCGACTACGCGGCGCTGCAGCTCAGCATGGGACCGGTGGCGCCGGTGGCGCTGAGCGAGGTGCAGGCCAGCGAAGGCACGCGCCTGGAGGTGAAATTCGACCGCAACCCGCTGCATATGAGCAGCAACCAGTACGACTCGGTCTACCTCTACGTCTACGCCCCCGAGCTGGAGCTGGGCTTCCTCGCCTCGCCGGTCTACCGCCGCGAGCAGCGGCTGGCCACCGTGCTGCCCGACATGTTTGCCGACACCGAGGTGCACCTCTACGCCTATGTCGTTGACGGCCAGGGACGCACGTCGGCCACCGCCTATGGGGGCAGCCTCGTCGTGGGGGCCACCGCGGCCACCGTCGTCGAAGCCGACGGCATGGTGGTGGACACCGCCACGGGCGAGGTGCTCGGCGACGGCGCCGCACCGGCCATTGCCACGCAAACATCGCATTCCCAAGCTGCTCCCCTGAGACAGGGGAGCTCCCCGAAGGGGTGAGGGGTGGATGCCGCGCCGAGTCCCTTCCTCCCCTCAGTCCGCCCACAGGGCGGCCAGCTCCCCTGTCCCAGGGGGGCATTGCCGCTCAAGTGCCCCATCCTCCACGGCTCCGCCGGGGCCCGGGAGCTCGCCCCAGGGGTGAGGAATGGATATT
>JAZNHG010000037.1:0-110953 GCA_045576855.1 Bacteroidales bacterium
TCAGAAAGTCCTCAGGACTTTCTGAGAGTGGAGAGTGGAGAGCGGAGAGTGGAGAACCGTGCTACGCAGTCCACTCCCCACACCCCACTCTCCGCTCTCCACTCACCACTCACCACTCCCCACTCTCCGCTCTCCACTCTCCACTCTCCACTCTCCACTTCCTACCTCGTCCCCATCGGTGGCGGCAAAGATTCGGTGGTCACCCTCGAACTGCTGCGCCGTGCCGGCAAGTCCATCCGCCCGCTCATCATGAACCCCCGCGGAGCCACGCGCGAGTGCGCCCGTGTGGCAGGCTTCCCCCTGGAGGAGGTGCTCGTCATCCGCCGCACGATAGACCCTACGTTGCTGGAGCTGAACAAGCAGGGGTATCTGAACGGCCATACGCCCTTCAGCGCCATGCTGGCATTCTACACCCGCCTGGCCTCCGCCCTGAGCGGCATACCCAACGTAGCCCTCAGCAACGAGAGCTCCGCCAATGAGAGCACCGTGAAAGGCAGCTACGTCAACCACCAATACAGCAAAAGCCTCGAGTTCGAGGACGACTTCCGGAGGTATGTAGTTGGCAGTTGGCAGTCGGCAGTTGACAGAGAACCCTCCCGCCACCCACTGCCCACTGCCCACTGCCCACTGCCCACTTACAACTACTTCTCCTTCCTGCGGCCGCTTTCGGAGCTGCAGATAGCCATGCTCTTCAGCCGCTTCACGGCCTATCACGACGTTTTCCGCTCGTGCAATGCAGGCAGCAAACAGGACATCTGGTGCGGACACTGCGCCAAATGCCTCTTCGCCTACATCATACTCTCGCCCTTCATCGCCCCCGAACGCCTGAATGCCATATTCGGCAAGCCGATGCTCGACGACCTCGCGCTCGAGCATGAGTTCCGCCAGCTGCTCGGCCTCGAGGACACCAAGCCCTTCGAGTGTGTAGGCACCGTGGGCGAAGTGCGTCAAGCACTGGCCATGACCCTCCACCGCTGGTACACCTCCACACCAATCCCCGCCCTCCTTAAAGACCTTAAGGACATTCCGGACATTAACGACCCTGACGACCTTCAAGACATCCTCCCCCTAGGCAACCTCACCGCCGAAGAGCGCCAAATACTACAAGCAGCATGTACAGAGAAGAACAACTGAAAGCCCTGCTTGCGGGGCACCGCATACTCATTGCCGGCTACGGCCGCGAGGGACAGAGCGCCGAGCGCCTGGTGCGCAGACTGCTGCCCGACGCACCGCTGACGGTGGCCACACGGGTGGACGCCGGCCGTTGGACGCCGGCAGCAAGCGACGAATGGCGCAGCGACTGGCCTTTCGACCTCGTCATCAAGAGCCCCGGCATCCCCAATTTTCAATTCCCGATTCTCCATTTCCAGTTGACGAGCCTTACCGACCTCTTCCTGCAGGTCTACGGCGACCAGACCATCGGCGTCACAGGCACCAAGGGCAAATCCACCACCGCCAGCCTGATACACCACCTGCTGCCGGGGTCGCTATTGGCGGGCAATATAGGCATTCCGCTCTTCGACATACTGGACCAAATCGACGAGCATTCGCTGGTGGTGGCCGAGCTCAGCTGCCATCAGCTGGAGAATATACACCGCGGCCCCCACATCGGCGTGCTGCTCAACCTCTTCCAGGAGCACCTGGACCACTACGAGAACTATATGGGCTACAAGATGGCCAAGCTGCAAATAGCCCTCAACCAGCAGGCTGGCGACCACTTCTTCTACTGCACCGACAACGTGGAGTTGCGCGAGTTGGTTAAGAGTTATGAGTTAAGAGTTAAGAGTGAACCTCATCCGTATTCTATTAATATCATTACCGAAGAGGAACACGAGCTGCTGAAGGCTAGCCCCCTGCCGGGCGACCACAACCGTAGCAATGCCCTGGTGGCCTGCCGCGTGGCCTCGCTCGTCCTACGCCAGCCGCTCTCCACTCTCCACTCTCAACTCTCCACTTTCCAGCCCCTTCACCACCGCATGGAGCGGGTAGGGGAGCGGTGCGGCATCGCATGGTACGACGACAGCATCTCCACCATCCCCGCAGCCACCATTGCCGCCGTGAGCGCACTGGGCCGTGTGGACACGCTCATACTTGGCGGCTTCGACCGTGGCATCGACTACGGCCCGCTGGTGGCCTTCCTGAAGGATACGCCTTTGAAGAATGTCGTATTTGTCGGAAAAGCAGGCAGAAGGATTCGCGAAGAACTTTCAATTTCCAATTTCCAATTTTCAATTTTAACCGAGGACGACTACACCAAGATTGTGCCCTGGTGCGCCGAGCATACGCCGCAGGGTGGGGTGGTGCTCCTCTCGCCGGCCGCGGCCAGCTACGACGCTTTCCGCAACTTCGAACACCGCGGCGACTTCTTCCGCGAACAGATTGTCAAACTCAAATAATAAGACTCAATCAGATTGTAAAAGATTTGAAAAGAATCGTTCTCTGCAACCGTTATCCTTTTTTCTTTTACAATCTGCATGAGGGTACAAATGAATATTTCTTTTAAAATCTTTTACAATCTGATTGAGAAAACAATATGGTTGATTATACAGAAATACGCCACCAGTTGCACGAGCATCCGCAGACGGCGGGCGACGAACAGTATGCGCACGATACAATCGTGCGCCACCTACAAGGGCTGCATCCCGACAAGGTGTACACCCATGTTGGCGGCTACGGCGTCATCGCCGTGTGGGATGGAAGAGTGGGTAGTGGGGAGTGTGTAGTGGATAGCACACGTGGTCAAGTGCTATCCACTACACACTATTCACTACCCACTATAGCTTTCCGTGCCGACACCGACGCCCTGCCCATAGGCCACCGCTGCGGCCACGACGGCCACACCACCATCCTGCTGCGCCTGGCGGAACTAGTGGATAGTGGGAAGTGTGTAGTGGATAGCACTCGGGAACAATCGCTCTCCACTCTCCACTCTCCACTCTCCACTCACAATATCCTCCTGTTGTGGCAACCCGCCGAAGAGACCGGCACCGGTGCGCAGTCCGTCTTGGAGAGCGGTATCCTGCAGCAGTACAATATAGTACGCTTCTACGGCCTGCACAATCTGCCGGGCTATCCGCTGGGCACGGTGGTGCTATGTCCGCGCACTTTTGCCGCCGCATCGACGGGTGTCATCTACCATCTCGACGGCCGCGAGACCCACGCCTCGACGCCCGAGCTGGGGCTCAACCCCGGACTGGCGGTTGCGGAGATTATCAAACGTTTCAACGACTTCAATGGTACGCAGGCTGCCAGCCTGCGGCACAATGAGATAAAAGAATTCTGCCAGAGCACTCTTATCTGTGTGCACCTGGGCAGCCCCGCCTTCGGCACCTCCGCCGGCCATGCCGAGGTGATGTTCACCCTCCGCGCCTTCACCAACGACGCCATGGAGCAGCTCCTCGCCGACGCCAACGCCGCCGTCGACGAAATCGCCGCCCGCCACGGCCTCAAGGTCTCCCGCATGCTCCAGGAACCCTTCCATGCTACCGAGAACGACCCCAACTGCGTGGAGGAGATAAAGAAAGCCTGCGAAGCACAAACCCCGCAGGATAATTTTCAATTTTCAACTTTCAATTTTCAATTTAAAGACCAGCCTAACCGCTGGAGCGAGGACTTCGCCGAGTACCTCCTCCGTTACAAGGGCGCCATGTTCGGCATCGGCAGCGGCGAGCACCAACCCGAGCTGCATCATCCCGACTACGACTTCCCAGACCGTCTGGTCGAGCCCGCGGCGCAGCTCTTTTTACGACTGGCCATCGGGCAGTGAGCGACTGGCTAAAGACTTGTCATCCACTACTATAGTAGGTGTTGGTAAGTCGTTGGTAAGTCGATGGTAAGTCGTTGGTAAGTCGATGATAGGTAGAGAACCTGTGTTTCAGTGCGTTACAACGGCGCTTTTTCGCCTCGCAACAGGTAGCAAAAAAGAGGACCCGGCCGATGCCGGGTCCTTTCGTATGGCTTTTTCCCACCCGGCCGCCGCGGCAGCCGGTGGGTGACGGAATGCCGTTATTTTGTTTTATTGAAGGCGGCGCCGGACTTGACGGTACCGCTGGTGGTGCTGCTGGTGCCCGTGGCGCTGGTGTTGGTGGCGGAGCCGGTCTTCTTCTCGAGCTTGATATAGTCGGGGAAGGGTACCTGGGCCGTACCGACACTGATAGAGGGCTTCACGCGCAGACCCACTTTCGACGAGATGCCCTCGCTGGTAAAGCTGCTGGCAAAGGTCTTCAAAGCCTCCACACCCTTCTTCGAGAAGAGGTCGGCCAACTCGGCATTCACACCGAGAGGCACCGTGGTGGTGGCGCTGGGCTTGATGGTGTAGCTCTTGCTGTTCACGCCGTTGGCCATGTCGGTATTGTCGATAGAGAGAATCCAGTCGAGGGCTGTCATGGCCGCTTTGGTGGTGGTGGGGTTGGTCACATCGACATTGACGTCCATAGCCAGCGGCACCTTCTTGCTCTGATAGGCGGCCACCAGTTTCAACACATCAGCCGCCGTCAGGTTGCCCTGCGTGAGATTTTTCACATTGACGCCCGCCACGCTGACATTGGAGACGTTTTTAAGACTGAAATCGCAGTTCACAAGGTTGGCTACACTGGCGAACTGGTCGGCAACCTGGGTCAGCATGTCGCACGAACTGAGCAGGATAGAACCTGCAAGGGCTAATACTAAGGTTATCTTTTTCATGCTGCAAAGATATGCACTTTTCTGAATATGGCCAAACTTTTTTTTGCCCGCCACCGTCCCAATCCGCACCGCCACGGCCCGGCAGCGGGAAAAAATAAGCTTCAGGCTAAAAATATTTTCCCACATCGGCCCTTTTTTGTATCTTTGCAAAATGATTGTAACTGCACTTGGTGCATAATATTATTATATATCAAATCATTATGGAAGAGAACACCGCTGTCGGAAGACAACTGAATTTTCTGGAAGAGATTATCGAGCAGGGCCTGAACGAAGGCAAGTACACCAGCATCCAGACCCGTTTCCCGCCCGAACCCAACGGCTACCTGCACATCGGCCATGCCAAGTCGATATGCATTAATTTCGGACTGGCACAGAAGTATGGCGGCAAGACCAACCTCCGCTTCGACGACACCAACCCAGTGAAGGAGGACACCGAATATGTGGACTCCATACAGGAGGACATTCACTGGCTGGGCTTCGACTGGGCCGAGAAGCACTACGCCTCCGACTACTTCGAGCAGCTCTACGAGTGGGCCGAACTGCTGATACAGAAGGGTATGGCCTATGTCGACGACCAGACGCTGGACCAGATACGCGAAGGCCGCGGCACGGTGACCACCCCCGGCACCGACAGCCCCTACCGCAACCGCTCGGTGGAAGAGAACCTGGACCTGTTCCGCCGCATGCGCGCCGGCGAATTCCCCGACGGCAGCAAGGTGCTCCGCGCCAAAATCAGCATGAGCCACCCCAACATGATGTTCCGCGACCCGATCATGTACCGCATCCTGCATGCCCACCACCACCGCACCGCCGACAAGTGGTGCATCTACCCGTTGTACGACTACGCCCACCGACAGAGCGACAGCATAGAGCATATCACACACAGTATCTGCACCCTTGAGTTCGACATACACCGTCCGCTCTACGACTGGTTCATCGAGCAGTTGGGCATCTGGCCGAGCCACCAGTACGAGTTCGCACGCCTCAATATCAACTACACCGTCATGTCCAAGCGCAAGCTGCTCCAGCTGGTCAAGGAAGGCTACGTCAGCGGCTGGGACGATCCGCGCATGCCCACCATCTGCGGCTTCCGTCGCCGCGGCTACACGCCCGAGAGCATCAAAGCCTTCTGCGAGCGCATCGGCGTGGCCAAGCGCGACAACATCATCGACTACGGCCTGCTCGAGTTCTCGCTGCGCGAACATCTGAACAAGGTGGCCCAGCGCCGCATGGCCGTGCTCGACCCGGTGAAGGTCGTCATAGACAACTATCCCGAATGCCAGACCGAGATGCTGACAGCCGTCAACAATCCGGAGTGCGCCGAAGACGGCACGCGCGAGGTGCCCTTTGGTCGCGAGCTGTGGATCGAGCGCGAGGACTTCATGGAGGTGGCACCCAAGAAGTACTTCCGCATGGCCATCGGTCAGGAGGTGCGTCTGCGCTACGCCTACTTCGTTACCGCACAGAGTGTTGAGAAGGACGCCGAGGGCAACATCACCTGCATCCACTGCACCTACGACCCCGCCACACGCGGTGGCGATGCCCCCGACGGCCGCAAGGTGAAGGGCACCATCCATTGGGTGAACGCCTCCACGGCCATCGACGCCGAGGTGCGCCTCTTCGACCGCCTCTTCGCCGTCGAGGCACCTGACGATGTGGAAGAAGGCCACACCTTCCTGGAGAACCTCAACCCCAACAGCCTGAAGGTGGTCACCGCCAAGTGCGAACCCGCCCTGGCCGAGTGGAAAGAGGAAAGCGGCAAGTGGGCGGACGGCATCGTGCGCTACCAGTTCGAGCGCATGGGCTACTTCTGCACCGACCGCGACAGCACCGATGGCCACCCCGTCTTCAACCGCACCTGCATGCTGAAGGACAGCTGGGCGAAGATAAAATAAGCAGTGAAATCTTGGCCGTTATATCTCGTCGTGACCGCCGTGTTCCTGGCTCTTGTCTATGGCACGCTGACCACGACGGGTATGTTTATGGACGGCCTGATATACAGCAATATCTCGGCCAATATGGCCGAAGGTGTCGGCTCATTCTGGCATCCGGTCTATACCGCCACGCACCATCCCGAATTCTATGAGCATCCGCCGCTGGCATTGGGATTGCTGGCGCTGTTCTATAAGGTGCTGGGCACACACATCTGGGTCACCAAGCTCTATATGGCGCTCACCATGCTGCTCTGCGCCTGGCTTACCATCAGGCTATGGATGCGGCTCGGTGGCAGACGTGAAGATGGCTGGATGCCGCTGCTGCTGTGGACCTTGATGCCCACAGTGACGCACTTCGCCAACCAGTGCATGCTCGAGAACACCATGGTGCTGTTCGACCTCGGCGCCATACTGCTTTTGTTGCGTTCAGAACGCAAAGCCATGAATGGTGTGTTGGCAGGCTTGCTGCTTGCTGCCGCCTTCATGACCAAAGGCTTCACAGGTTTGTTCCCGCTGGTGCTGCCGCTGCTGCTTTATGGTACGCAGGCAGCCTTGCCTGCGGAGAAACATGGTGCGCAGGCAGCCTTGCCTGCTGCAATAATCCAGACGGTAGCTCTATTGGTAGGGCTGCTGTTGCCGCTGGTGATCATGGCACTTACAGTCCCCGATGCAAGGGGGTATTTCTCTAACTACATGCAGCAACAGGTGTTGGCCGGATGGTCGCAGGGCGAGGTGCACCGCTGGCAGATAATTGTCTACTTCCTGCGCAACACTGCCATTGCAATAGGCGTGGTATTGTTGGTTGCCATTGTCAACAAAGGGGCGGTGCAGAAACCGACGCGTGAGCAATGGGCCATGTGGGCGTTGGTGGCCTGCGCCGTGCTGCCGATGATGGTGAGCACCCGCCAGCGTGAGTTCTACCTACTGACGGCGCTGCCGTTGGTTGCCGTATTATTGGCCCTGCTGATAGAGGAGCCTGTTGCCCGATGGATAAAGCCATCCAAGGTGTTGGTATATGTTGCCTTGGCGTTGCTGCTGGGTGCAGTGGTTCTCAACGCCGTCCGTTTCGGCAGCGAAGGCCGTGACGCACAGCTGCAACGCGACATGAGGTTCATTGCCCCGCAGTTGGAGCGTGGCGAGATGGTTACGGTGTCCACACCGTTGTATTTCGACTACAAGTTGCAAGGCTATTACTACCGAGAATGCCGTGTGAGCCTCGACGATCAACACCGTCACCGTCACTTGCTGACGACCGACGGATATCCCGCCGACAGCGCCTACTGTGAGGTCCCCCTGCCGACAGAGCAGTATCACCTCTACGAGCTACAGGCAAAATAATTTTGTCAATTAAAAAAATATTCGTATCTTTGCAGTCGGAAATAAAAACAAAACAATGAGATAAAGACAGAATAGACAACATAGACATATATTGAGCTGAACGCTCTTGTTCTCGTATTGAAAAGTCTGGTAAACTTTAATGCGATGAGAATAAGAAAGCGGAAGGTTCACGTTAGGGGCGTGAATTTTCGTAACACTTATTTATCGCATGGGTTTTACCAGACACCCTCAATACAAATAAGGCTGTTTTGACGAAAGAATCACGCCTTTCTTTATGCTCTTATTTGAACATCGGCTTCCGGCTCAATGGCTTTGAGCCGAAATTTGTTTAACCCTATAAAAACTGAAGAGGCAACAGGATAAAACCGCCAAAGACATTATGAAAAAAGTATTATTAACAATCACTGTAGCCGCAATGACTTTTGTTTCGTGTGACAATAGGCCTAACACGACTTACATGGGAACACCGGCGGCAGTTAGCCCTTCCACTTCTGAGGAAGTATCAAACTCAACCGTGATCACTTCATCAGGATATTCTCCCGACCCTAATTATCATCCAACAGTTAGCAGCACAGGAAAGTATCATACCATTGATGGTAAGGCACGACAGGAGCAATTTCAGGGGTCGCAAGAACAGGCCGAGCAGTTGGAGATGATACGCAAAGCCGAACTTGAGGAAATGATGAACGATTACGGTTTTGATTATTGATTGTCAACGGCAGTGAAGAACCAAACACATATTCGACTCTTGGCTATTGTTATTTCGATAGTAGCTTTGGCTATCGGAGGTGGAATATATCTTCTTTATCGCACAGATACCCTATTAATGTTTAGATGGACAGATACATTACACTTAACTGACGTCATAAAGACATTACGCTATTCATTGTCTAATTATACGCCGTCAAACTTTGTCCTGTACAATCTCCCAGATGGATTATGGTCAACAGCATATCTCCTCGTAATGTTTTCAATATGGGGTACCATAAGTAGGAGTAATATAGTATGGTTTTGTTTAATGCCAAGTATGGCTGTACTTTCTGAAATCATGCAAGCCACATATATTCTGCCCGGCCATTTTGATTGGTTGGATTTGTTGTGCTATTTTTCTCCTTTGATTGTATTATTAACCCTTAAAACACTAACAATATGTATTACCCAAAAAAAATCTTATCACTTGTTGCGATAATTGTATTTTCACTATTGGCTGGAGCTTCGATTGATGGTACCGATATCACTTTTTTCATCGTTATGGTGTTTGTAGGCATCGTCATTGTAGCTATTGCTGCCGCAGTACAAAACAATAAAAATGAGAAAGAAGAACAAGAGAAAGCCGAGAAAAAGAAAAAGGATGAAGAATATAGGCTAATCCTCGCAGAACAAAAAGAGAAGGAAAGAGAAAAGAAATATAATAAATTGACCACAATAATGTCTTCTCCAAATAAGATAATTGAGTACGACTATGACCATTATATCATGGTAAACGAAAGCACATCGCAAATTATGTTGAATGAGCATGTCTATAACTTCAAAGACATAATAAACTACACAATGTCGGACAACGCCACCGTGATACAAAAACATAGTGGAGGAGAAATCACCTCAACATCTTCTACCGACACTGGCAGTATGTTAGGACGTGCTGTGGTCGGAGGTGTGTTGGCTGGAGGTGTCGGTGCTGCCATTGGTGGCTCAACCGCAAAACGTGAAACTACATCAAGCGTTGCTCCAACCACAACAACATCTTCTACAATTCACGACTATCTGATTGCTGTTACCGTTAATAGTCTCTCTAACCCGATTGAAAGATTGAGACTTGGGGAAGATGAACGTAATACTAATGAAATATGTGCTCTATTGTCTGTGATTATATCAAGAAACAACAATTAACACATAAGAACGAAGAACAAAAGAGCCCACATATAACCCACCAAGAAGGACTGAAGAGCCGCCACCGCCGAGAGGCCGCCGAAGGATTATCGAGAGGTTGTTGTATTTTGGAAGTGGTAAATGTCTGCTTGTTGCAATAAGAATCGGAGATTTTTCTCGGAAGATTTGAAGATTTTCTGTTGGAGATTTGAAGATTTTTAGATAAAGAATCGGAGATTTTTTTTCGAAGAATTGAAGATTTTTTGTTGTAGAATCGGAGATTTTTTGTATCTTTGCAGTCGGAAATACAGATGGTTATGATAGTAAGAGGACAAATAAACGAGTTGATTTCCAGGTTGCAAGAGCCGAGGAAGACAATCCAAGTGGTTGCAGGTCCCCGTCAAATTGGAAAGACGACAGTGGTAAAGCAACTCATAGAGAAGGTCTCGATGCCGTCACTTTACTTCAACGCCGACGCTGTCACTCCGGATGATAACGAGTGGATTGCCGCTCGGTGGGAGGAAGCTCGGTCGAGTATGCGGTTCTCTGGTAGCAAAGAGTTTCTACTCGCTATCGACGAGGTGCATAAGATTGACAACTGGAGCGAGCAAGTAAAGAAAGAATGGGATGCGGATACCTTTAACGATGTGAATTTGAAAGTGATCTTGCTTGGCTCATCAAGGCTGCTGCTGAAAAAAGGTCTGACAGAGTCATTGGCAGGACGCTTCGAGTTGATACCGATGGGACATTGGTCGTTTAAGGAGATGCAAGATGCTTTCGACTGGGACATCAACCAGTATGTCTATTTCGGTGGTTATCCTGGAAGTGCTGGCTACCTGCCCAACGAGAGCCGTTGGCGGAGGTATATGCGAGAAGCCATTGTGGCACCGGCCATCGAGAAAGATGTGTTACAGACAACTTATATCTATAAACCTGCGTTGATGCACCAACTGTTTAGGCTGGGTTGTGGCTATTCGGGAGAGTTGCTTGCGTATAACAAGATGTTGGGTATGCTTCAGGATGCCGGAAATGCAACTACACTGGCGAGTTATATGGAGGTGCTTGGAGAAAGCAAACTGCTCACAGGGTTGCAAAAATATACGGTTGGCATGTCGCGTAAATACAAGTCTATTCCCAAATTGCAGGTGTACAACAATGCATTGTTGACGGTGATGAGTGATGGTATGACATTTGAGAAAGCCTACACCAATCCGCAATTATGGGGGAGATGGGTGGAGTCGGCTGTAGGATGTCACCTGCTTGACAAGGCAGATGAACTGGAATACCAATTGTACTATTGGCGTGAGAACAACGAGGAAGTGGACTTTGTGATTACTCGTGGAGACAAGACAGTGGCTATCGAAGTGAAGAGCGGTAACCGCCAGATGAATAGTGGCCTGGCTACCTTCAGAGAACGCTTTCATCCGACACATTCCCTTGTTGTGGGAGGTCCTGCTATGCCTTTGGAGGTGTTCTTCAACGGTGATTTGGAAAACCTATTGTGATTTATCATTGCTGATTACAGAAAAAGTTGTATCTTTGCAGTTTGAATGCAAAGAACATCAAATATTGATAATAAACTGATACATATATGAATATTTCTTTCGATTGGCTTAAAGAGTATGTAGATATTGAGGATATGACTCCTCAACAGTTGGACGACCTGCTGACTTTCTCCGGTCTGGAGGTGGACAGCATGGAGAAGGTGGAGACCATCAAGGGTGGTCTGGAGCATGTGGTGATTGCACAGGTGCTGACCTGCGAGCCGCACCCCGACAGCGACCACCTGCACCTGACCACCGTCGACGTGGGTGGCGAACGTCCGCTGAACATCGTCTGCGGCGCCCCCAACGTGGCCGCCGGCCAGAAGGTGGTGTGCGCCCAGATCGGCACCAAGATATACACCTCAAATTCCTCTGCGGGAGGACCCGCCACCGAATACTACGAGATCAAGAAGGGCAAGCTGCGCGGCGCCGTCAGCGAGGGTATGCTCTGCGCTGCCGACGAGCTGCAGCTCGGCTCCGACCACGCCGGCATCATGGTCCTGCCGGACGACGCACCGGTGGGAATGCCCGCCAAAGAGTACTTCCATGTGGAGGACGACCACCTGCTTGAGGTGGCCATCACCGCCAACCGTATGGACGCCTGCTCGCACATCGGCGTGGCCCGCGATGTGGTGGCCGTGCGCAACACCCGCGAGGGGAAGAATCTGGCCATCAAGTGGCCGGAAGTGGAAAGTGGAGAGTGGAAGGTGGAAAGTGACAAGGCCATCCGCGTCACCGTTGAGGAACCGGAGCTCTGTCCGCGTTACACGGGTATCACCCTGCGCGGCGTCGAGGTGAAGGATAGTCCCGAGTGGCTCCAGAAGCGCCTCCGCACCGTCGGCCTGCGGCCCATCAACAATATCGTCGACGTCACCAACTTCGTCATGATGGAGGTGGGCCAGCCGCTGCATGCCTTCGATGCCGACAAGATCGGCGGCGGCCACGTCATCGTCAAGCGCCTGCCACAGGGCACCAAGTTCACCACCCTCGACGGCGTAGAGCGTGAGCTTGACCAGCGCGACCTGATGATCTGCGACGAGCAGGAGGGTATGTGCATCGCCGGTGTCTTCGGCGGCCAGAAGAGCGGCGTCACTCACGAGACCTGCAACGTCTTCCTCGAGAGCGCCTACTTCAACCCCGTCAGCATCCGCAAGACCAGCCAGCGCCACACGCTGAAGACCGACGCCAGCTACCGCTACGAGCGCGGCTGCGACCCCAACATCACCGAGTGGGCCCTGCGCCGCGCCGTGAAGCTCATCCGCGAACTGGCCGGTGGCGAAGTGTGCGGACCGATGGTAGACATGTATCCCAAGAAGATTGAGAAGGCTGAGGTAACGGTGAACTACCGCCGCATGTTCGACCTCATTGGCAAAGACATACCGATGGAGGCTGTGCATACCTCGCTGAGAAGCTTGGACATTGAGATAGTGCATGAGGACACCGAAGGCATGACCCTCCGTGTGCCCACCATGAAGTGCGACGTCACCCGCGAGTGCGACATCGTCGAGGAGATCATGCGCATCTACGGCTACAACAACATCACCTTCGACGAGCGTCTCAACAGCTGCCTCTCCTACGGCCGCAAGCCCGACCCCCTGAAGCTCAAGAACGCCGTAAGCGACTACCTTACCGATAACGGTTTCAGCGAGATAATGAACAACTCGCTCACCAAGAGCGAGTACTACGACAGCAACCCCGACTTCCCCGCCGAGCGCTGTGTGCAGATCATCAACCCGCTGAGCAAGGAGCTCAACGTCATGCGCCAGACGCTCCTCTATAGCGGTCTCGAAGTCATCGCCCGCAACATCAACTACCGCATTCTCGACCAGAAGCTCTATGAGTTTGGCCGCAGCTATGTGAAAAACGAGGTCGACGACGACACGCTCCCCGTCACCAAGCGCTTCACCGAGACGCAGCATGTCAGTCTCTTCCTCACGGGTAAGATGATGCCCGAGAACTGGAAGGTGGTGGCCGCCGACAGCGACTTCTACTACCTCAAGGCCCACCTCACCAACATCCTCAAGCGGATGCGCGTCAACATGGGCAGGGTAGAGTTGAAGCCCACGGAAAGCAAGTATTTCGCCGAAGGGCTCGACTACGTCATGCGTGACAGCAAAAAGACCCTCTGCAGCATCGGTCGCCTAAGTCGTGAACTGCTGAAGCGGATGGACATCAAGCAGGAGGTCGTCTATGCCGACCTCAACTGGGACCTGCTGCTGAAGCAGTACCCCGCCAAGGAGGTGCTGTACGAAGAGGTGGCCAAGTTCCCCGAGGTGCGCCGCGACCTGGCCCTGATCCTGAAGAAGGACGTCACCTTCGCCGCCATCGAGCAGGCCGCCATGCAGTGCGAGAAGAAACTGCTCAAGCGCGTCAGCCTCTTCGACGTTTACGAAGGCAAGGGCATCGCCGACGGCTTCAAGTCCTACGCCGTCAGCTTCATCCTGCAGGACAAGGACAAAACCCTCAACGACAAACAGATTGAGACCACTATGGCCAAAATCCAGAAGACCCTCGAGACCCAGCTGGGCGCAAAGGTGCGCGGATAGTACTATGGATGAAATAGCGATAAAAGCAATAGATGAGTTGCGGCAGCAAAGCGAGGCTGTTGGTAACTCAGAAATGCCCCTTGACGATATTAATGAAGAAATACGTCAGGCTCGTTGTGAGCGTAAAAAGGGTGTCAATACGATAGCACAATTTGTTGAATCATGCCCTGCAAGCCCGCAAATGACTGATGAAGAAATTGTCGAAGAAGTCAATGCGGTAAGATTTGGTGAATGATAATCAAATTAGAGGCCCGCGACGTTCCGTCGCGGGCCTCATCGTTTTTGTCTGTTCTTCGTTTCAAAATCTGTATGGTGTCGTAATGACCCATTTCGGCCGTTTCCAAAATTGCATGGTGTTGTAATGCGTCTTTTTTGCAATTTTCAAAATCGTTTGGGCCTTGCGACACTCATTTTAGCCGTTTCCAAAACTGATTGGGCCTTGCGACGGCTATGTGGACACGAAAAAAACTCGGAGACCCCGTTCCCATCCGCAATATTCTCCCTACAAATAATCGGAGAATAAAATCACCCACGACAGCTCAGTTTTAAATTCGTTTCTTACCTCCGCAAGCCATCGGACATCCAGACAATCTCTGTTTAGAATGTTATCGCTGTACAACCCTCCCTCCGCGCACGCTGGGCTCCGTTGAAAAAAAAGGCAGAACTTAAGAAGCTCTGCCTTACATGTATCAATATGTTTTCACATATTAAAACACATCGCCCAATTATTTTGAGATTCATAAAAACAATATGAATAGCCATCTACTGGTGACGATTTTGAAACAGTGAACCATCTTGGTTGCCCATATTGAAGATACTTAATACGGGATTCTCTTTCCCCACAAGACATTCTTCTTTGAACTTCTAAGTTTTTGCGTTCAACTCTTGTGTAAACCCATTCTCCTGATTTTTTTTCATATGCATATGCAGTAACAGTTGTATAATACTCCCACCCATCGTCATTAACACTTAGTGTTTCTTGTTTGAACGTCGTGGAATTGTTTCCATTGTGCGCAATAACAAAACTGGAGAGCATCACTACTGCTGCAAGTGACAAAATGACTCCTATGATTTTCTTCATTTCAAAATTTGTCGGTTATATACCATCGACCCGTCGGTTTTGATTTAATAACATGTTATCGAAGTTCCGATGAAGAATGCACATAAAAAGAGCGTGGAACTTTTAAGTCTTCATCGGTGTTTACGAGGTCTTGGACTACCTATTATCCCCAATTACAACGTACAAGTCCACGCTTATGCGGGAACGTCGTCGCTTTGGTCTGGGGATAATTCCGAAAGTGTCCAAGTTTCGTAAACACCAGATTAGCTACTTCGCTATTTTCTATTCTATGATGTGCATACTAAACTATGCGCTATGCTTCATTGGCATTTATTTTCGTTTATACTCAGTTAAATCGAGTGCAAAGATACGACAATTCTGCGAGGTGGCAAAATTTATTTTTAGGCTGCAATAAAAAAAAGCCTCCGGCGGGAGGCCCGTCGGAGGCTGGTAGGGGATATGTTCTTCTTAGAATATGTCGGAGTGGGTGCCAGTGTCGAGCATCAGCAGGGTGAGTTGCATGTCATTCTGTTCCCACACCAGCAGCCAGTCGGGCTGGATGTGGCACTCCCACGTGTTGTTGCCGGGGATGTTCTTCAGCTTATGCGGTTTGTATTGTCGAGGCAGGGTGCCGTTTTCGGCCAACATGTTTACAACATCAAGCAGACGCTGCATGGGATAGTTACGGCGTTTGCAGAGGTCAAAGGCACGCTCGAACCTCTTGGTGGTCAGGACGGTGTACTTCATTGTGCCATCAGTGTGTCGAACATCTGCTGCGGGCTGTCCCAAGTGGTCACACGTCCGGCAGCCTTGTCCTCCATAGCCAGCTCTATGCCGCTCTTGCGGGCCGGGGTCTCGACGACGTGGAATATGTCGAGCGAGCGTAGCATCTCAACGATACTGCGGGCCGTCTTGTTGCGTCCGTCGTATTGTAATGTCAGTGTTGCCATGATTATGTCTTTTTTGCCCTATAACGCGACAGAATTGCTTTTATTGTGCTAATGATGCAATATTTAAGAATGTTTTGCGTTTATATGTGTATGAAAGGACTGGAGCAATATGATGTGAAGCTGCTGCTGGCGCTCGTCAAGAGTGTCGGCGGGCGGACCGATTTCTTCAAGGTGCTCGTCCAGGGGCCGCACCCCGAGCTGGCAGCCTTCAGCAACGCCATCCGCGGCGACGACGACGCCATGGTGTGGCTCTTCAAGCACAACTTCGCTTGGCTGGCCATCCTCAGCAACGCCTGCGACGGCGACGAGAAAGCCCTCGATTGGGTACGGAACGGTCTCACTCCCGTCAACCTGCGCTTCGCGCTGGCTTGCCGCCATGATGTCGATTCGCTCCGATGGCTCTACCAGCGCAAGCTCGGCGTGCTGCTGATGCTGGTGCGCGAGGTGGAGAAGTTCCTCAAATACCAACAGAAAGAATATGATTGGCCCTACGTGATTCACTTCGGTGGGCACTACCGCGCCATGAAAGAGCTCAATGAATGGAAAGAAAAACAAACTGGAAATGATAAAGAAAGACAACAACAAAACACCGAGGAGTGCTAAGCCTTCCGCCTCCGGCGAAAACCATAAAACAAGGAAGCCTGCGACGGCAGAATCCCGTGAACCCGCTAGAAAGAAGGCTCCCGCCTCCGGCGCAATACGCAGATCCGTAAAACCCGGCACCGCGGACTCGCTCAGGGCAGGGGAGAAGAGAAGCGGCTCAATGGATTTCCGCGCAGCGGGAAGGAAGAGGACTGTCGCTCCGCAAAAAACCAAGCAGGAGCACCCCGAGGGCGCCATGCGCCTGAACAAGTACATCGCCCACGCCGGCATCTGCTCGCGCCGCGGGGCCGACGAACTGATCGCCGCCGGCAGCGTGAAGGTGAACGGCAAGGTGGTCACCGAGATGGGCTACATGGTCATGCCCGGCGACGAGGTGCAGTACGGCGGCGAGAAGCTCCGCAGCGAGCGCCACCGCTACTTCCTGCTCAACAAGCCCAAAGGCTTCATCACCACCACCGACGACCCGCAGGAGCGCCGCACCGTGATGATGCTCATGGACGGCTGCTGTGCCGAGCGCATCTACCCCGTCGGCCGCCTGGACCGCGCCACCACCGGCCTGCTGCTCTTCACCAACGACGGCGAGCTGGCCAAGAAGCTCACGCACCCCAGCACGCAAGTGTACAAGATCTACCAGGTGGAGCTCAACAAGCCCGTCACCAAGGAGGACATGAAGAAGCTGCTCGACGGCATCGAGCTGGAGGACGGTCCCATGCACGTCGACGACATCCAGTATGCCGCCGTGGGCAAGACCGTTGACAAGCGTGTGGTGGGCGTGGAGCTGCACAGCGGCCGCAACCGCATCGTTCGCCGCCTCTTCGAGGCCCTTGGCTACGAGGTGCACAAGCTTGACCGTACCGTCTTTGCCGGCCTCACCAAGAAGGACCTCCCCCGCGGCCGCTGGCGCGAGCTGACCGAGAAGGAAGTGGGTTATCTCAAGATGATATAGTCCAATGGGCTACCTGGTTGCCATAGTTGACACCAAGAAAAAGCTGTTCTATAAGTCATATAAAAAGCGATATGACGGAATGCCGGAGTACGCTGATGGCCAGAACCACACAGTTTCTTCGCAGCGGCTGCAGGACTTTTTCTTTGAACTCAAAGATGTTATCCGTCCACTTAGCGGAGAATTTTCGGCCACAGAAGATGAACTTGATTCGGGGAAATACTATGCCTCGGATTATGGATTCTCCCAAGATGCCATCTGGGTCGAACTGACATTCCTGGATGTCTATGAGAGAAACGTTTTGACTGAGGTCTATTCAATCGCAAGAAAACACGGTTTGACGTATTACGACGTAGACGGCCAAAAGGTAGTGTGGCCGAACGGCGTTATTCGCGATAGAACGACGGGCAAAGACCTTTGGGCGTCGATAATCTTGGTGCCGGCAGCGATACTTATTTGTTGTTTGGTAGGACTTGCAGTAAGGTCGTTATGAGCCACCGTTTTACCTCCATCATTATTCAGAATGGCGACATGGATGCCGGTTATATCGTTGTGCCTGTTGACATACGCAAGGAATATGGTGTGGGGCGGCTGAAGGTGGAGGCTACCTTCGACGGCGTGCCCTACAGTGGCAGCGTGGTCAATATGGGGGTTAAGGATGCCGACGGCAATATATGCTACATAATAGGAATTACGAAAGCCATCCGACAGAAGATAGGCAAGACTTTCGGCGACAGCGTGGAGGTCGCGATTACTCCCCGATAAGGAACACCGTATTCCTTTTGTGGAGGTCGATCTTTTCTCTCTCCGTTTTCCACTTTCCGCTTGGCAGGGTGCGGATGTACTGTGTCGGCAGCGTCAGGTCGCAGGCCACGCAGACCATCGTCTGGGGGTTGAGTGCCGACGCCAACGTCTCGAGCATCTGATTGTTTCGGTAGGGTGCCTCGATAAAGAGCTGGGTTTCATGCGTATGGTGCACGCGCTCCTCCAGTCGTCGCAGGGTGGCGGCACGTGCCGTGCGGTCCACCGGCAGGTAGCCATTGAAGGCGAACCGTTGACCGTTCAACCCGCTGGCCATCAGCGCCAACATCAGCGACGAAGGCCCTACCAATGGCACCACCTCGATGCCTCGCCGTTGGGCTATGCGGGTAATCATAGCCCCCGGGTCGGCCACGCATGGCAAACCCGCTTCACTCAGCAGTCCAATGTTTTCGCCACGGTCGATGGCATCCAGATAGCCGCCTATCTGGCCGGGAGTCGTATGCTCGTTGAGCTCCAGAAAAACAGTGTCGTCGATAGCAAAAGGATAGCCCGCCCGCTTCAGAAAACGGCGCGCCGAACGCAACTCCTCTACGATAAAGGTGCGGCACGAGGCCAGACTATCGGCATTTACCACCGGGAGCGAGACTGCAATATCCTCAGCCCCAATGGGTACGGGGAATAATATCAACTTGCCTTTCATGCTGCAAAAATACATAAAATAATTGTATGTAATAGTTCAAATTTATTTTACATGTAATTATCATCTAATTGACCATTAATTAATGGATAATTCGTGGCAATTCGTGTTATAAAGCATGTACATTAATTCTGATTAGTTACTTATCATAAAAATCAATAATTACCTTGCCCTGCGGGCAGAAATCTATAAATCTTATAAATTATCTGCTGACGCAACAACCTGCGTAGCAACGCCGTAGGCGGAATAATCTACAAGATTTATAGATTTCGTGAGCGAAGCGAACAGAGGAATTCTGGATTTATAGGAGTTGTCTAAAATTAACATTGCCCCCATCCCCCTGGACTACCAGGACACTCCCAGGGGACAGCCTACAGAATACGCCATCCATTCGACTTACATTCTCCTAACCATCGCCTACTCTTCTCCTACCTGGGTAGGCGATGGAAAGGAGTAGGGTAGGCGATGAGTAGGAGTTGAGTAGGAGGGGGTATCTGGAGAACCTCATTCTGTGAGGGTTGCAAGGGGTACTTTTCCCGTTTTTCGGACGGTTTTTCATTTTTTAGAACAAAAATAATTGGCCCCAGAGCAATATTTTTTCCGCTTTTCAGTTTAGTTACAAAATGAATTTAACAAGTCACAATATGAGTAGAATGTTTATCATGGCCGTCGTGGTACTCTCGCTGACGGCCCAGTCATGCAACGCACAAAAGAACACAGAGGTCCCCGCCAAAGGTCCCGAACTGACAACCGTAAACACCCATAACGAACCCTCGCGGCTGACGCTCACCGACTTCACCGATGTGGCCACCGCCTCCATCGACGCTGTGGTGCACATCAAAACCGTCATGACCCAGATGACGCCCCTTTATCAATCGTTCTTCGGCTTCATCATTCCTCAGGGCGTGCAACGCCAGGAGTATAATGCCTACGGCTCGGGTGTCATAGTAACCACCGACGGCTATATTCTAACCAACAATCATGTGGTGCAGGATGCCGAACGTATCACCGTGACACTCAACGACCGCCGTGAACTCCCGGCCCGTCTGATTGGCAACGACCCCGCCACCGACCTGGCTGTTATCAAGATAGAAGCCGACAGCCTCAGCTATCTGCCCTTCGGCAATAGCGACATGGTGCGCGTCGGCGAACCCGTGCTGGCCATTGGCAACCCCTTCAACCTCACCTCTACCGTCACCTCGGGTATCATCAGTGCCAAGGCACGCAACATGCATATAATTGACAATCCACGCTCGAGCGAGACACCGCTAGAGTCATTCTTACAGACAGATGCAGCCGTCAATTCGGGTAATAGTGGAGGTGCATTGGTCAATTCGCGCGCCGAACTTATCGGCATCGTCACCGCCATCGCCTCGGGCAACGGCAACTATATCGGCTACTCGTTCGCCATTCCCTCGAACATAGCCGTCAAAGTGGCCGCCGACCTGCAGCGCTATGGCTATGTGCAGCGCGGCTATCTTGGGCTGCAAGTCACTGAAGTCGATGCCAATGTGGCACGACAGACCGGTGCAAGAGCCATCAAAGGACTCTATGTGGCCAAGGTGGCCGAAGACTGTGCATCCGACCGCGCCGGCATCCGTCAGGGCGACATCATACTGCGAGTGGCTGGCAAGGAGGTGAACACCTTCGCCGAGATGATGGAAGAGCTCGGCCTGTTCAGTCCCGGCGACGAGGTGGAGGTGGACTATGAGCGCAACGGACATACCAACACCGTTAAAGCAACACTTTTGAACTCGCAGGGCAATACGCAGATAATCAAAAAACAATAAGTACACCATTTCAGACATTTACTTCCACAGAAAAAGGAGAAAGACAGCCAGAGCGGAGAGGGCAACAGAATCGAAAGAATGACGCTGGACGACAAATACCAGGAGATGGTGGGCAAGCCTGTCAAACTATTGGTTTGCAAAATGGCGGTGCCTACCATCATCGCTATGGTGACCACGGCATTGTACAACGTAGTTGATGCCGCTTTTATCGGGCGCCTCAGCACCGAAGGTACCGCCGGCATCGGCATTTCTTTCGCCTATATGACATTCATCCAGGCACTTGGATTCTTCTTCGGACATGGCAGCGGCAACTATATCTCCCGTGCGCTCGGCGCCAAGGATACCCGTTCGGCCTCGGTGATTGCCAGTGTCGGATTCATCACCCCTTTCCTTTTCGGCCTGGTGGCATCCATCGTCTGCATATTGAACCTCAGCGGATTGAGCCGACTGCTCGGTGCTCCGCAGGAGGTAATTCCATACGCCAACGACTATCTGCGCTATATCGTCTTGGCCACACCATTCATGATGTCGGCCCTGACGCTCAATAATCAGCTGCGACTACAGGGTAATGCCCAATTCGGAATGGTCGGAATCGTCAGCGGTGCCATCCTCAACATCGCCCTCGACCCACTCTTTATCTTCACCCTGGGCATGGGTGTCAGCGGCGCATCACTTGCCACAGCCATCAGTCAACTCTTCGCATGGGGACTCCTGTTGGTTGGTACATTCAAGCCTGAAAGTGTTCATATTAGACTACGTGACTTCAAGCCTTCGTTGAGGGTGTATTACGAGATATTCCGCGGCGGACTGCCTTCACTCTTTCGCCAGGTGTTCAACTGTGCCGCTGCCGTGTCGCTAAATTATTGTGCCGCCGCCTATGCCGCGCCCGGCGAGGAAGCCTCCGCGGTGGCCGCCTTCGCCGTAGTGACACGCATCATGATGTTTGCCTTCAGCATGGTGCTGGGGTTCTGCCAAGGATTCCAACCTGTATGCGGGTTCAACTACGGCGCCAAGAAGTACGACCGGGTGCGCGAATCGTGGCTGTTCGCCACATGTGTGGGCACGGCCTTCCTGTTGGTCATCTCGACACTCGGATATATATTTGCGCCACATATTGTTTCACTCTTCCGAGCTGAAGATCCAATCCTGATCAGAATAGGCGCATCCACACTCCGTTGGCAGTGCATCGCATTCCCCTTGGTGGCACTCTTCACCTCCACGGGCATGCTCTTCCAGAATATCCGCATGACCATACCGGCCACACTGCTTAGCATTAGCCGCAACGGGCTCTTCTTCCTGCCAGCCATATTGCTGCTACCCATGTGGTTAGGTCTGCAGGGCGTGCAGATGGCACAGGCAGTGGCCGATGTGCTGACCTTCCTTCTTTCGGTCCCCTACGCCTTGTGGATCAACAGAAAACTGCAACGCGGCATGAAATAATTTTCGCCGCCACGTTTTTTATTCGTATCTTTGCATCCGAAATACAACCGATTAACACCAAAAGAATATGACAGCTGAAGAATACAGAAACCAAGGCATCAACCTGCTGGAAGGTATTGGTTGCGAAGCAGACCGAGATGCAGCTATCGAAGCATTCCGAAAAGGCGCCGAAGGCAATGATGTGATAAGCGCCGTAAATCTGGGCGCCATTGCCTACGACGAAGAGAAGTACAAGGAGGCCGTCGACTGGTGGAGCCAAGCCTTTGCCTGGTACAAGGCCCATCCAGACGAAGGCGCAAAAGACTCCATCACGTTGGCCCACTCCCGTCTCGGCGACATGTATTTCTACAACTACATGAATACCAAGCCCGTGCCAGACGACAATCTACAATTGGCCACCCTCCACTATTCCGAAGCCAAGGAACTCGGTGACATGGACGTTTGTAATGAATTGGGGATGTGCTACTATGGCAACCATTCATTGCCCAATGGGAGCGCCGATGTCACAGCTGCACTCAAGATTTGGCAGGAGGGTATGGCAGTTGGCAACCACGAATGTGCCTTACACTATTGCGCTCATTTCATCGACAACAACCAAGTGGACCCAGAGATAGTGGACCTACTGGAGGAACTGGTTCGCGACGAAGACGACCCTTGTGCTGACGCTTGTGCACTGCTCTACAAGTATTACAGCCAGGAAGGCAACGAAGAGTTGGCGGCCGATTGGATGGAATGCGGTATGGACATGGGTAGCGAGTTGCTACAGAACATGTTGGAAGAAGAGCGTGAAGAAGAGATTGGCGAGGATAGTTGGACCCGCTCGGAGAGCCTGGAGGTCGAGGACGAACTGTGCGTCATCATCGTCGACACCGACGGAGCTTTCCGTATCAAATCTGCCGATGCCACCGACTGGCGCAGCCTGCCGACACTGATACATGCCAGCGGCACCAACGACCTGCGTTGCTCCAAGTTCAACGAGGTATCACGTCGCCTCCGCCTGAAAGGCAACCTGCTCGGCCTGCTCGACCGCGAAGCCTTCCGCAAACCCGACCTCAAGTTGAACCATCGTGCCTCACAATGGTACGACGGCTATGCCGACCTGTCCGGCGACATAATTATCTGCCTCGAGGACAGCCGCCACAACCCCTTCAGCTTTGCAAGCAGAGCCGAGGCACAACGGGTGATTGACACCCTGCGTGGTGCTTGAAACACCCTGACAACAACGAGTATTTTAGATAGCGAGTAGATTGGCTACTCGCTATTTCTATTTTTTTTGTATTTTTGCATTGCAATTTAGAATGTATCCAACACAATGGAAGAGAACGAAAAAGATATAATTCAAGAAGTTACCAACAAGGACTACGAATTTGGATTTACCACGGATATCGCTACCGACACCATCCGCAAGGGATTGGACGAGGAGGTGGTGCGACTCATCTCACAGAAGAAAGGGGAGCCGGAATGGCTGCTGGAGTTCCGCCTCGAGGCATTCCGTCGGTGGCAGAAAATGAAAGAGCCCGACTGGGCACACCTAGAATACGAGACTCCTAATTACCAAGATATCATCTACTTCGCCGCCCCTAAACAGGAGAAGAAAAAGAGCATGGACGAGGTAGACCCCGAATTGCTAGCCACCTTTGACAAGCTCGGCATTCCGCTGAGGGAGAGAGAAGCCCTCGCAGGCGTGGCTTACGACGCCATCATGGACTCGGTTAGCGTGAAGACCACCAGCCAGAAGGCGCTGGAGGAGAAGGGCATTATCTTCATGCCCATCAGCGAGGCCGTGCAGAAACATCCCGACTTGGTGAAAAAGTACCTAGGCAGTGTGGTGCCTTCGACCGACAACTTCTTTGCCGCACTGAACAGCGCCGTCTTCAGCGACGGCTCGTTCTGCTATATTCCCAAGGGGGTGCGCTGCCCGATGGAGCTCTCGTCGTACTTCCGCATCAACGCCAAGGGGACAGGACAGTTCGAGCGGACACTGATAGTGGCCGACGAGGGTGCCTACGTCTCCTACATGGAGGGCTGCACGGCTCCGCAGCGCGATGAGAACCAACTGCATGCCGCTATCGTGGAAATAGTCGTCATGAAGGATGCCGAGGTGAAGTACAGCACCGTGCAGAACTGGTACCCCGGCGACAAGGAGGGCAAGGGCGGCATCTACAACTTCGTCACCAAGCGCGGCATCTGCAAGGGCAGTCACTCGAAGCTGAGCTGGACGCAGGTGGAGACCGGCAGCGCCGTGACGTGGAAGTACCCGAGCTGCATCCTGCAGGGCGACGACAGCACGGCGGAATTCTACAGCGTGGCCGTCACCAACAACTACCAGCAGGCCGACACGGGCACCAAGATGATCCATGTGGGCAAGAATACCCACTCCACCATCATGTCCAAGGGCATCAGCGCCGGACGGAGCCACAACAGCTACCGTGGCTTGGTGCAGATAGGGAAGGGAGCCGACAACGCCCGCAACTACTCGCAGTGCGACAGCCTGTTGCTGGGCGACCAATGCGGCGCCCACACATGGCCCTATATCAAGGCCGACAACCACACGGCCATCCTGGAGCACGAGGCGACGACAAGCAAGATCAGCGAGGACCAGCTCTTCTACTGCCAGCAGCGCGGCATCAGCCCCGAGAGCGCCGTTGGCTTGATAGTCAACGGCTACGCCAAAGACGTGCTGAAGAAGCTGCCGATGGAGTTCGCCGTCGAGGCGCAGAAGCTGCTGTCAATCAGTCTGGAGGGCAGTGTGGGATGAGATGTTACACATATGATAGGTGAAATACCATGATGAATTCTAAATGGATAATGTTGTTCTCTGCGGTGTTGTTGCTGGCTGCGTGTCGAAGCAATGATGGTGGTTGTCAGTATCAGAACTATCGTTTCAAAGACAGCACGTTGGAAAAGCAGGTGGCCGAGGCCGTCGAAGCAATGAATGTGCCAGACAGTGTGCTGTTGGCAATAGAGGATCATTTTGTGGACGGATGGGATACTTTTTATTCTCTGCCTGTTATTGGTACCTATCATCCGGAATACCACTATGAGGTTGACAACCGCACCTATGCGGAAAGAACGGTTGGGGTGGTGGAGATTGCGGGCCACAAGTGCATGATAATCGACTCGGGATTCATAGATTCCGTATATTTAGAAAAAGCAGCGGGCAGAACAGCTATTGAGATAAGAGCCAGCCTCCCTGACAACGACGAGAGCATCCATGAAGAGGAAGTGCACTATCTCTTCTTGGACTCGCTGGGGCATGTGGCGAAGGACAGCTTGGCAATCAATAGCAATTCGGCAATGTTTTTTGATGTTTGCTTTACTGTTGTCGAGAACGATCCGGAGTTTCCCGGTGGGCAGGACTCGCTACGGGCTTTTATGGAACGCCACCTGCGCAACCCACGACAGGTGGAGGGGAAGGTGTATGTGCAATTTATTGTGGAGCGTAACGGGCGGATGACGAACCTCGAAGTGTTGCGAGGCATAGACGAAGAGACCGACGAGGAGGTATTGAGAGTGATGCGATTGATGCCACGCTGGATACCTGGACGCCAGCGCGACAAACTTGTCCGTGTGTGGGTATATTATCCAGTCAAGTTCAGCCCTACAGAACAATGACATACAAGCTGACCACCGAAGAGATGCACCGTCTGACGGTGGAGGAGTTTCGCGAGAGCGCGAAGCTGCCGCTGACGGTGGTGCTGGACAATGTGCGGAGTCAGAACAACATTGGGTCGGTGTTCCGCACGGCGGACGCCTTCCGTGTGGAGCACATAGCGCTCTGCGGCATCTGCTCGACGCCGCCCCACCGCGAGATACACAAGACGGCCCTCGGGGCGGAGGAGAGCGTGGAGTGGAGCTACCACGAGGAGACGGTGGTGTGTGTGCGTGGGCTGAAAGAGAGAGGGTACAAGGTCTATGCCGTTGAGATTGCGCACGACAGCATCATCTTGGGTACGCAGGCTGCCAGCCTGCGGGGCAACGACCACGGCCTGCGGGGCAATGACCGCGGGCAGGCTGCCCGCGTACCAGTGGCGGTTGTGTTCGGCAACGAGATTGAGGGGGTGCAGGAGGAGGTGATGGAGCTGTGCGACGGGGCGTTGGAGATACCGCAGGAGGGGACGAAGCACTCGCTGAATGTGAGTTGCGCCGCCGCCATTGTGATGTGGGAGATATATAAAGAAATGCGCGACCTGAAGGCCGCGCCACACGACAAAAGATAAACGACAATGACAAAGGATGAAAGAACAGAGCGTGCCAGAGGGCTGCACAAGCAGGGCTGCAACTGCTGCCAGGCGGTGGTGATGGCTTGGGCCGACAGGCTGCCGATACGGGCCGAGGATGCCATGAATGTGGCCGCACCGTTCGGCCGCGGCCTCTCGGGCTGCCGCGAGGTCTGCGGCTGCGTCAGCGGCATGGCTATGGTGTGCGGTCTCACAGGACACACCGCCGACACGCGCACGCTGATAGAGCGCTTCCGCCTGAGCAACGGCGATATAGTCTGCGGCCGTCTGCTGGCTGCCGGCAAGAAGCCCTGCGGCGAGATGGTGGCCGAGGCCGCCGGATTGCTGGCCGATGTAATATAAATTCATAGGAGTAGAAGCATGGAGGAATACGGAATAGTATATCTGCTGACCAATCCAGTGATGCCGGGACTGGTGAAGATAGGTATGACAGGCAAAGAAGACATCAAAACGCGGATGCGGGAGCTATACACCACCGGCGTGCCGGTGCCGTTCGAATGCCAATACGCGTGCCGTGTGAAGCGGGCCGACTGCCTCAGAATAGAGCAGGCTTTGCACAAGGCTTTCGCTCCGCAACGGGTGAACTCCAACCGTGAATTCTTCCGCATACAGGTGGAGCAGGCGGTGGCCATACTCGAATTATTCCAGCATACCGATGTCACCGACGCCGTGGTGGTCGAGATGGACAACGAATTGACAGACGACGACCGGGCGGCAGCAACCCGGGCCAATGCCGAAAGCGGGCCGGGCAAAGTGCAGCTGCAACTGTGGCAGCGGTTCAAAGAGAGGCTGAATGCCACCAAACGCATCCACACACAGAAGACTCCGGCACCGCGGTCCTGGTTCGACGTACCGATAGGCCACTCCAACGTGTACATATCAAACTACTGCAGCACCTGGGGCAAATACGTGGGTGTCAAACTCTATATCGGCAACAAGGCCGTGGACACCTACTTCCCGCCGCTGTGCAAACGCCGCAAAGAAATCGACCTTGCGCTGGGCTTCGCACCCAAATGGGACGCCAATCCCGCAGCCAAGGACAAGACCATCGCCATACAGCGCCAGGTGGATTTCGACGACTTCAAACAAGTGGACGAGGCGCTGGACTGGATGGTGGAGATGACGCTGAAATTCTACGATGTATTTTCCGCCGAACTGAAAAAGATGAGCGCATGAGCACCAAACGCAAGATAATCAACGACCCGGTGTACGACGGGTTCCTCTCGATAGACGACCCGGTGATACTGCAGGTTGTCGAGCACCCTTACTTCCAGCGCCAGCGGCGTATCAAGCAGCTGGGGCTCACCTATTTGGTCTATCCCGGTGCCATGCATACGCGCTTCAGCCACATGCTGGGCGCGCTGAATCTGATGAGTCGCGCGCTGGAGGTGCTGCGGCAGAAGGGGGTGGACATCAGCGACGAGGAGTGCCGCGGTGCCAAGCTGGCCATCCTGCTGCACGACATAGGCCACGGCCCCTTCTCGCACACCAGCGAGCACGCCATAGTCGATGTGCACCACGAGAAACTGACGCTGCTCATGATGCAGCGCATGCAGGCAGAGAGCGGAGAGTGGAGAGTGGAGAGTGGAGCCGACGCAGCAAAGGCGCTCGCGCTCTGCATCGCCATATTCAAGGACGAATACCCAAAACACTTCCTGCACCAGCTGGTGAGCAGCCAGCTGGACATGGACCGGCTGGACTACCTGGGGCGCGACAGCTACTTCACCGGCGTCAGCGAGGGCATCGTGGGCACCGACCGTATCATCTCGATGCTGAATGTTCACGACGACGAGCTGGTCGTGGACGAGAAGGGGATATACAGCGTGGAGAAGTTCATCATCTCGCGCCGACTGATGTACTGGCAGGTGTATATGCACAAGACGGTCATCGCCGCCGACAACGTGCTGCTGAACATACTGCGGCGGGCACGCGAGCTGACGGAGAGCGGGACCTGGCCGGCCGACCGCCTGACACAGACGCCGCTGTTCGGATTCCTGTCCCGGCGCTGCACCGAGTCGGATTTCCGCAACGACCCTACGCTGCTCGACCGCTTTGCCGAACTGGACGACGACGACGTGATGGTGGCCGTCAAAGGGTGGCAGCACAGCGACGACGAGACCCTCGGCACCCTGTGCCGCTCGCTCGTCAACCGTGTGCTTCCGGCCATACGCATCGGCACCATACCGTTCACCGGCATACCCAACGACTACTTCCACGGCACCGGCGAGCTGCACAACCGCTCCTACGACTTCGCCGACCACGAAATCAAGGTGCTCTACAAGGACGGCCGCTGCCTGCCCATCGGCGAGGCCAGCGACCAGCTCGACCGCCACTTCCTGGAGAAGCAGGTGACCAAATACTTCTGCTATTTCCCCAAGTCGACCCCACAAACACGCTGACACCCCCGGCCGGGCGGTCGGCAGGCACGCACATCCGACATTCCACCACCGCACGATACAGGCATCCGAAATGTTAAAATGCAAGGATGGTGGTAGGATGGTGGTAGGATGGTGGTACGTTGGTGGTAGGATGACCCTAATTAGGGCGGAGGGTAGAGGGCGGAGGTTGGAGCGATAAATGATGAATGATAAATAATGAATATCAACTGACTACCAACTGCCAACTACCAACTGCCAACTACCAACTGTCAATTTCCAATTCTCAATTCTCAATTTTCAATTCCCATCCCCTCAGCGTGCACCTGGATTTTGCAAGTTAAATAATGTTAAACATACTTTATACCATCGCGTGGTTCAAAATTCGAAATTCGAAATTCGACATTTGAATTGCCGCCCATAGGCTTTTTATTGTGTGCCTGACATACTATTTCCGGTCATTTGCCGTTAAATAGGCTGAACAAAACCTGCGAAAGATGAAAGTACACTTCATAGCCATCGGTGGCTCGGCAATGCACAATCTGGCCATCGCCCTGTGCCAGAAAGGGATACAGGTCACGGGAAGCGACGACGAGATATTCGACCCGGCGAAGAGCCGGCTGGAAAAGTACGGCCTGCTGCCGGCGGAATTCGGCTGGCACCCCGAGCGCATCACGCCCGACCTCGACGCAGTGGTGCTCGGCATGCACGCCCGAGTGGACAATCCCGAGCTGCTACGCGCCCAGGAGCTGGGAGTCAAGATATACAGCTACCCGGAGTACCTATACGAGCAGAGCAAGGACAAGCTGCGCATCGTCGTCGGCGGTAGCCACGGCAAGACGACCACCACGGCCATGATACTGCATGTGCTGGCGCACTGCGGCATCGAGGCCGACTACATGGTGGGCGCCCAGCTGAAGGGCTTCGACGTGATGGTGCGCCTCTCGCATACCGCCAAGGTGATGGTCATCGAGGGCGACGAATACCTGACCTCGCCCATCGACCGTCGGCCCAAGTTCCACCTCTACCACCCCAATGTGGGCATCATCACCGGCATCGAGTGGGACCACATCAACGTCTTCCCCACGTTCGACATCTACCGCGAGCAGTTCGCCAAGTTCATCGACTTGATCGAGCCCTACAATGGGACGCAGGCTGCCAGCCTGCGAAAACCCGGCACGCTCATCTACTGCGACGAAGACCCCGAGGTGCACCGTGTGGCGATGGAGAACCGCCGCACCGACATACAGAAGCTGCCGTATGTGTGTCCCGAGCACCGCGTGGAGAATGGTGTTACCTATCTGCTGGGTACGCAGGCGTCTCGCCTGCATGCAGCCGGGACGGCTGCGCACCCGGTGCCCTTGCAAGTGTTTGGCCACCACAACCTGCTCAATCTTACCGCCGCCCGGCTGGCTTGCCGTCAGGTGGGAGTGACGGACGAGCAGTTCGACGAGGCCATCGCCTCCTTCGAGGGTGCCTCGAAGCGCCTGGAGCTGGTGAAGAAGAGCGACACCTGCGCGGTGTACAAGGACTTCGCCCACGCCCCCTCCAAGCTCCGCGCCACCATCCACGCCATGCGCGAGCAATACCCCGACCGGCGACTAGTGGCCTGCATGGAGCTGCACACATTCAGCTCGCTGACGCAGGAGTTCCTGCAGCAGTACGCCCATGCAATGGACGAGGCCGACGTGCGCTACGTCTACTTCAGCCAGCATGCCCTGCAGCTCAAAAAGCTGCCGCCGCTGGACCCCGACGAGGTGAAGGCCGCCTTTGAGGGTACTCCGTCGGGTACGCAGGCGTCCCGCCTGCATGCAGCCGAGACGGCTGCGCACCCGGTGGAGGTCTTCACCGACAGCAAGAAACTGGTGGAGTGCGTGATTGCGTTAATGCGTAAAAGCATTAGTGCTGACACAATAACGCAATCGCACAATAACGCAATCAACCTGCTGATGATGTCCAGCGGCAACTTCGATGGCATCGACTTCAACCAGTTGGCAGAGGAGATTATCTGAGATTTTTTCTCAATCAGAACAAAAAGAACTATCAGAATCTCTTTTGGTTCTTTTAGTTCTGATTGAGCCTCAGAGCACCGCCGTGGTATCCTTCTCCAAGCTGTTCAGTTTGTGGATAGGGGAGTGCTCGCCGCAGAGGCGGTCGTGGTGGGCGGGGTTGGAGGTCTCGCAGCCTGACACGTATGCCTCGCGCACAAAAGCCATGCTTTTCTGTATGTCTATGCCTGTGCGGTACGATACCGTGTAGCTCATCGTCTCGCCCGCGTTGTTGACGAAGCGGTAGGTGTCGGTGTATTCGACATCTGCTTTCGTGCTTTCGTGGAATCCGTGTTCGTTATAGCTGTAGGGTTGCGGCGCGCGGGAAGAAAGCGGGATGTCGCGCGTGCTGCTATTCTCGGTGCTTTCGAGTGTGAATCCCTCTTTCTCCAGCGCTTTGTTCACCTCGTCCACGGTTTGGGAGAAGGCTTTGTAGGATGTGACGCGCGCTGTGACGGTGCAGCCGCAGAATGCTGTGGCACAGAGTAGTGCGATGGCGTAAATGGTCCGTTTCTTCATGATGAGTAAGATTTGGTTCTCGACCGCAAAAATAGCATTTAATATTCACGTGGCAAAATAAATTTCCGTATGTCGCGAAAAAGCAGTATCTTTGCAGTCCAAAAATAAATGAACTATGGCACAATTTGAGATAGGAGACAAAGTGAAGTTCCTCAACGCTGTGGGCGGTGGAATAGTAAAAAAGATACAGGACGGCATGGTCTACGTCGAGGACGAGACAGGCTTCGACATGCCCTTCGCGCCCAGCCAGCTCATCCGCATGGCCGACCAGGCCGGCGTGGGCAAGGTCTTTAATGACGAGACGATAGGCCAGAGCGTGGAGAAGAAGGCCAAGGAGGAGCACCGCGAGCCCACGCACCTGGAGCTCATCGAGGAGAACCGCCGCCTGCGCAGCCAGAACGCCAACCTGCAGGACCAGATAAAGCAGCTCAAGAGCCAGGTCCTCAGCCTGCAGCGCACCATCGCCCGCATATCGTAAAACAATCAGTCGGTGACAATTTGTCACCAGTTGAAATATAAATAAAGTATGACAAAACAGAGCGGCATAACACTCTTTGAGGACACGAAAGTCCGTATCGTTTGGGATGACAAACAGGAGAAATATTACTTCTCGGTAGCTGACATCGTCCAGATACTGACAGACAGCGCGGATGTCAAGCAATATATCAAGCGAATGCGTTCGCGTGACGCTGAGCTTGATTCCAGGTGGGGTACAATTTGTACCCCTACTGAAATGGTAGCTGCTGATGGCAAACGATACAAGACTCAGGCGGCTGACCTTGAGGGCATCTTCCGCATTATCCAGTCTATTCCTTCGAAGAAGGCCGAGCCGGTGAAGCGGTGGCTGGCCGAGGTGGGGGCTCAGCGCGTGGACCAGATGATAGACCCCGAGCAGACATTCCAGATGGCCGTCGACGACTACCGCCGCCAGGGCTACAGCGACCGCTGGATCAACGAGCGCATGCGCAGCATCGAGATGCGCAAGGAGCTGACCGACGAGTGGCACCGCTCCGGCATCCACGAGCCCAAGGACTTTGCCATCCTCACCAACGTCCTCACCAAGGCGTGGAGCGGCATGACCACCGGCGAGTACAAGCGCTACAAAGGCCTCACCAAGCAGAATCTGCGCGACAATATGACCAACATCGAGCTCGCGCTCAACACCCTTGCCGAGGTGGCCACCACCGAGTACTCGCGTCAGTCGAACCCGCAGACGATGGCCGAGAGCCAGCGCATAGCGCAGGAGGGCGGCGACGTGGCCCGCGACGCCCGCCGCACCATGGAGAAACGCCTCGGCCGCAGCGTCGTCTCATCGAAGAAAGCCGCCGACTACCTGGCATCCACCGAAGAGACCAAGGCCCTGCCCGACGCCGACAAGCCGAAGAGCCGCAAGAAGAAATAACAAAGACGCACGAGGATGATACGGACGGGAAACATAGCCATGCAGGGATGCGTGAGGGGCGTCGGGGCCGGTAAATGTGCCGCGCTCATGAGCGCGACCATGAACGGCGCCAGAAAACGTACCCCGCTCACGAGCGCGGTCGATTTTCAGAGAGAAAGTTCTCTCCGCTCACGAGCGCGGCTGATTTTCGCCCAGAAAGTACCCTCCGCTCATGAGCGCGCTCGATTTTCTCCCCGAAACAACACCCCGCTCATGAGCGCGGTGAAATTACATGAATGAAACAATTAATTGTACAACGACAACAAACAGATACAGGCAATGAAGAAGATATTGATGTTATGCGCGGCGATTGCTGCAATGAGCTTTACAGCTAATGCACAGGACACTCTTGTGACGGTGCAAGGCAAAGCATATCTCTCTGTTGTGACCAAGGTAGAAAAAGGCATGGTTCACTACACTCGTTATCCACAGGCAGAAGGAGATGAGGAATACACTATTGATGTTCATTCTTTACGGGAAATACGTTTCTATGATGGGCGGTATGTCAATTTTACCAATAACCATTCTTTGGATCTGGATGGAATGGGTGTTGTTATTGACCCTGTTCGAATTATGCCTCCATCATACTATTTAAAACGTAGTGCCAATTGTCAGTTTGGAGTTCTTGGTGCATCTTTTGGTGCTGGTTTTTTTGGAACTCTTGGAGCAATATCATCAGCTAAACCGAACCACGACCCGGGAACTCCAGTAGTCTTATATGGTACATCTATTGTTTGTGGAATTACAGCTTTAGTGTGTGAGATTATGTCTATTGTAAACCTAAAGAAAGCTGGCAAATCAATGGAACGTATCCATATTATTCAGAACGGAGTATCATTGGATTTATAGTTAAGACATCTATGAGCAGACAAATACATATAGGCAAGCTGACGCTGGGCGGGGGAGCGCCCGTGCGCGTGCAGAGCATGACGAATACCGACACGATGGACACCCACGCCACCGTGGAGCAGGCGCTACGCATGGTGGAGGCGGGATGCGAGCTGGTGCGTATCACGGCGCCCGACGTGAAGGCCGCCGAGAACCTCGGCCGCATCAAGGAGGAACTACTCAAGCGCGGCTGCGAGGTGCCCCTGGTGGCTGACATCCACTTCAACCCCAAGGCCGCCGAGGTCGCCGCCACGCTGGTGGAGAAGGTGCGCGTCAACCCCGGCAACTACACGGATAGGAATACCGGCAAGCTGGAGTTCACCGACCAGGAATACAGCGACGAACTGAAGAGGATAGGGGAGAGGATGGCCTCGCTCATCGACATCTGCAAGCGCCACCACACCGCCATGCGCATCGGCACCAACCACGGCTCGCTCTCCGAGCGCATCATGTCCCGCTACGGCAACACCCCCGGGGGCATGGCGCAGAGCGCGCTGGAGTTCGCGCAGGTGTGCGAGGCGCAGGACTATCACGACCTCGTCTTCTCGATGAAGGCCAGCAACGTCAAGGTGATGGTGGACAGCACGCGCCTCTTCGTGCAGAAAATGCATGCCCTCGGCATGGACTACCCGATACACCTCGGCGTCACCGAGGCGGGCGACGGCATGCAGGGCCGCCTCAAGTCCGCCGCCGGCATCGGCGCCCTGCTGCTCGACGGCATCGGCGACACCATCCGCGTCAGCCTCACCGAAGACCCCGAGGCCGAGATGCCCATCGCCTACGACATCCTGCAGGCCGTCGGCGCCCGTATCACGCAGACCGAGTACATCGCCTGCCCCTCCTGCGGCCGCACGCAGTACGACATTCAGCGCGCCCTGAAGGAGATTAAGGAGAAGACTCGCCACTTGGTGGGCGTGAAGATAGGCGTCATGGGCTGCATCGTCAACGGCCCCGGCGAGATGGCCGACGCCGACTACGGCTACGTGGGCTCCGGCGCTGGCAAGATAACCCTGTATAAAGGCAAAGAGGTCGTCAAGCGCGACATCGACCAAAAGGACGCCGTAGACGAGCTGGTTAGATTCATAGAAAACGACCGTAAACAATGAAGTGGAGCTATATACTCTTTGTACCCGCCGTAATATCGGCAGCATGGGCACTAGCCACTATGCTCTTCAAGCGGCGCCCCACACATGCGCAACTCATCCTGAGTTTCATGCTCCTACTCGAGTCATTCGCCATGATTGTCATCTCGGTGTTCTTCCGTGGCCGGGCGGGGTCGCTCTTCATCTACGACTACCTGTTCATCACCACCACCATGTTCAGTCTGCCATTGTACTATGTAGGCATCTGCTCGCTCACCGAACCGCGAGGGGCCACCCTGCGACAACGGCGCACCTTCCTCATCCCGATACTCTATGTGCTGGGGCTCACCTACTGTGCTTTCTGGCTGGGGCCACGCCGCTACGAAGAGATGTGCCATGCCTTGCGCGACGGCACCGCCACATGGATAGCCGGCGACATGGCGTGGAATGCCATGTACTTCTGGGACCACATTCTCTTTCCGACATTATTCCTCATTTCCAGCTTGGCCATTATGATACAAGCAGCACGCAAATCACGCATCTTCAGCCAACGCTTCAACACATTCTATGCCCAAGGCATCCATGTGCCCAAAATCAACAACGGCCCAATGTTTGCCTATACCGTTGCCTTTCTGATTGTAGCCATCGGCACCGTAGCCCTCATAGACTTCAGACCCCGCTACTATAAATACGGACTGATTGTCTGTACCATGCTGATTACTGCGCTTCAGTTCATCATCGGCCGCTATATCTACCATCTCGACTACGATGCACGCTATGTGGCCAACCTCGTCAAAGAAAAACAATCCTGAAGACACATGACTCCACTTGCAACACTGTATCTTATCGTCGGGCTGGCCTCTTTCGTGTGGCCGCTGACGCTTCTGCTCATGAAACGCACCGTGATGGGCGTACAATGGCTGATGATGGTCTCGCTGCTATTGTTCGGCCTCTCCGCCATTCTGTACAGCACATTCTTCAACACGTTCCTCTCCGGAGAGTATCTGCTGGTGCTTCTCTACATGATTCTGTCGCTCTTCGTGCTAAGCGTCACCCAGGCTTCCGTGGCCTTGTTCACCCACGTTAGCGGCAACAAGATTATCTCACCCATTCTGCTGGTGCCATCCCTACTCACCGTCGCGCTCATGGCCCTGTCGGTCGTCGTGGGTGGAGCCGACATGTACCGGCTGTGGATAGCCCGCGGTACACTGGGCGATGCCGGCCTTTTCTATGCCAACAGCTGGCGCTACAATGTCATTGTGGCTGTGCACTACTACCTGTACTGGTTTGTTCTGATATTCGAAACCACATACGTCTTCTTCTACGTGATACACAATCTGCGCCGTTTCCACCTGGTGCTGAACGAATACTACACCGCCCAGCAGCAAAACCTGCGCAACATCCGCGGCATCTTTATCACCGTGGGCATCAACTGCCTCTGCGTACTGGTCAATTACCTGCTCTTCCCCTTCAACCGTCCGCGACCGATATGGGCCACCGCCGTCATCTGCAGTGTGCAGTCGCTGGACATCCTCGCGCTCGGATGGCTCTTCTACAAGCTCAATTTCTCGGCCGAGCGGATAGGCGAAAAGCTGCGCAACAACAAATACGGACGCGGCAATCTGCAGGAACTGGGCCGACAGATAACCAACTATGTGGAGCACGAGCACGCCTACCTCAACCCCGACCTCTCCGTCTTCCTGCTGAGCGAACGCTTCAAAGTGTCGCAGGACGACATAGTGGACGCCATCCATCAAATGAACGGAGCCCCCTTCAGCGACTATATCGACGGCTTGCGTGTGGAACACGCCACCTCCATACTGATGGAACAGCCCGACTTCGACTACAACGACAACGAACACCTCTCCCAACTGGCCCATGCCTGCGGCTATCTGCGCGAAGAGGACCTCCAACGGGCCTTCGCCAGCGTCATGCAGACATCGCTCCAGGAATGGAGCAGAAAATAATCAATAGCCGTACTTGTCGCCCCAGCGCGCCCGCAGGCTGCGGCGGGTCTCCTCCTCGCGCGGTGTCGCGCCGGGCTCGTAGAACCTGCTGCCCTCCAGCCCCTGCGGCAAATACTCCTGTTCGGCAAATCCTCCCAGCGCTGCTCCACCGTTGTAGTCGTGGGCATACTTGTATCCGTCGCCATAGCCCATGTTCTTCATCAACCTCGTGGGAGCATTGCGGATATGCAGCGGAACCGGCAGGTCGCCCCAGCGCTTCACCGCCGCCTGCGCATTGGCCAGGGCCATATAGGTCGCGTTGCTCTTCGCCGAGCAGGCCAGATAGCAGGCACACTGCGACAGGTTGATGCGGCACTCCGGATAGCCTATCTTGCTCACCGCGTCGAACGTCGCGTTGGCCAGCAGCAGCGCGTTGGGATTCGCGTTGCCGATATCCTCGCTGGCGAAGATAAGCATGCGACGGGCAATGAAGAGCGGATCCTCGCCACCCTCAATCATCCGCGCCAGCCAATACACAGCCCCGTTCGGGTCGCTGCCACGCATACTCTTGATAAAAGCCGAAATGATATCATAGTGCATCTCGCCCCCCTTGTCGTAGAAGGCCAGATTCTGCTGTATCACAGTCGTCACAGACTCATTGTCGAGCGTCACCTTGACGTCCTTATTGCCCTTGACGTCCTTAAGGCATCTGTTCACCACCAACTCTATGGCATTCAGCAGCTTGCGCGCATCGCCGCCGCTGATGCGCATCAGCGCCTCCGTCTCGCGCACCTCCACCGTCACACCCTGCCCCGCATAGTGGTGCACAGCCGTATCTATCAGCCTCCGCATATCCCCCTCGTCAAACTCCTTCAGCACATACACCTGGCAGCGCGAAAGCAAGGCGGATATCACCTCGAACGAAGGATTCTCCGTAGTGGCACCAATCAGCGTGATCGTGCCGCGCTCCACAGCCCCCAGCAGTGAATCCTGCTGCGACTTGTTGAAGCGGTGTATCTCATCTATGAACAGTATCGCCCCCTCCTCCTCCTGCGCCTGGCTTATCACCTCGCGCACCTCCTTCACGCCACTGCTGATAGCGCTCAGCGTGTGGAACGGCCGATGCAGCGTGCGGCTGATAATCATCGCCAGCGTCGTCTTCCCGATGCCCGGAGGGCCCCAGAATATCATGCTCGGTATCTGTCCGCTCTCTATCAACGTACGCAACACAGCACCTGGTCCCACCAGGTGCTGCTGCCCTATATACTCGTCTAGCGTCTGTGGACGCAATATCTCTGCCAGCGGAGTCATATTCAGTGTTCAGTGTGCAGTGTTCAGTGTGCAGTGTTCAGTGTGCAGTGTTCAGTGTGCAGTGTTCAGTGTGCAGTGTTCAGTGTGCAGTGTTCAGTGTTCAGTGCGCAGTGTGCAGCGGCCGCGCCAGCCAACTGAACACTGCACACTGAACACTATTTATATTATCAGCATTGCGTCGCCGTAGGTCGAGAAGCGGTACTTCTCCTTGATGGCCGTCTGGTACGTCTGCATCAGCAGGTCGGGACCCGCAAAAGCGCTCACCATGATAAACTGCGACGACATAGGATGATGGAAATTCGTCACCATCATGTCCGCCACCGTGAAATCGTACGGCGGGAAGATGAACTTGTTCGTCCAGCCGTCGTAGGGGCACACCTTGCCCGGAATCGTCACAGCGCTCTCCAGCGCTCGCATAGTGGTGGTGCCCACACACAGCACCTTGCGCCCCTTCGCGTGGGCCGCTATGATAGCGTCGCAGGCCGCCTGGTCTATATGCATCTCCTCCGCATCCATACGGTGCTTCGACAGGTCCTCCACCTCGATGGGCTTGAACTCGCCCATGCCCGTGTGCAGCGTCAGCTCCACCCACTTCACATCCTTGATCTCCATACGCTTCAGCAGCTCGCGGCTGAAGTGCAGCCCCGCTATCGGAGCCGCCACCGAACCCTCCCGCTTCGCATAGATAGTCTGGTAGTTCTCCGCATCGCTCTTCTCTATATCGCGCAGCCGCCGCAGCTCGTCCGGCAGCGGCGTGCGACCCATCGAACGTACGATGCTGATAAACTCCTCGTGGCTCCCGTCGAAAAGGAAGCGGATCGTGCGCCCGCGGCTCGTAGTGTTGTCCACCACCTCCGCCACCAGCGCGTCGTTCGTGCCAAAATAGAGCTTGTTGCCTATGCGTATCTTCCGCGCCGGGTCCACTATGACGTCCCACAGACGCGTCTCCTCGTTCAACTCGCGCAGCAACAGCACCTCGATCCGCGCCCCCGTCTTCTCTTTCTCACCCTCCAGCAGCGACGGAAAAACCCGCGTATTGTTCGCCACCACCACATCGTCCGTGTCCACATACTCGATCAGGTCCTTGAACTGGCGGTGCTCTATCTCGCCGCTGTCGCGGTGCAGCACCAGCATACGAGCCTCGTCGCGGTTGCGCACCGGCTTCTCGGCTATCAGCTCCTTCGGCAGGTTAAATCTAAATTGTGACAGTTTCATCTCTTGCTCGATTTTCTGCTATAACGATAAAAAAATGTAAATCGTATGTTAAAAAATAAAAAAAATTGAAACCCAGTATCTCGCACCGTCGGCCGTCCGTGCATTTTAACATTCCAAAAAGCCCCCGGATAACCGCAAAAACACCACAAAACAACACAAAACACACAACAACAGTAAGATACAAAAACACAAACATCATCCTGCCCGGCAGGGGTCATCCTACCACCATCCTACCACCATCCTACCACCATCCTACCACCATCCTACCACCATCCTACCATTTTAACATTTCGGACGCCTCGATGGTGGGTGCAAGGGAGACCCGTTGTGGGGACTACATGCTGCTGCGGCTGCGCTTGAGCAGGAAGGGTTGTATCACTTGATGGAATCCCAGCGCCACGTCGACAGGCACATAGTCGATGCGGTACTGCAGCGAGCGGCGCTGCAGGTCGGCCTGCAGGGCGTTCATCTCGCGGCTGTAGGCGTCGGCCACCTCGCTGGGATTGAGCCGCAGCGTGGTGCCGCTCTCGAGGTCGACGAAGCGGTAGGGGCGGGCGCCATAGTCGAGGTTCAGCTCGTGCGCGCGGTCGAAGGTGTGGAAAAGAATCACCTCGTGCCGGTTGTGGCGCAGGTGGCGCAGGGCGTCGAAGAGGGGCTCCCACTCGGCGTCGCCGACAAAAGCGTCGGTGAAAATCACCACCAGCGAGCGGCGATGCATCTGCTCGGCGGTGATATGCAGCGACTCGGCCAGCGACGTGGCGCGCCGCGTCGGGCGGTCGGCGTCGGCCGGCTGCAGCAGTTCGTCCAGCTTGCCCAGCAGATAGCGCTGATGCACCCCGCTGCTGCGGCAGGGCGTATGCAGGTCGATGCCGTCGCTGAGCAGCGTCAGCCCGAAGGCGTCGCGCTGGCGGTGCAGCAGCTCCATCAGCACGGCGGCGGCATAGACCGCGAAGGTGAGCTTGTTGGGATGCTCCGTATCGCCCTGGCCCTCCAGCGGAAACAGCATCGACGAGCTGTAGTCGACCACCAGCTGGCAGCGCAGGTTGGTCTCCTCCTCGAACTGCTTGACGTACAGCCTGTCGGTGCGGCCATAGAGGTGCCAGTCGATATTGCGCGTGCTCTCTCCGGTATTATACTGGCGATAGTCGCTGAATTCGACCGAAAAGCCGTGGAACGGACTGCGGTGGCGGCCCGTAATAAAACCCTCGACCACCTGCCGGGCAAAGAAGTCGAGGGTCTTGTAGCGCGCTATCTGCGACTGCTCCATGTTCAAAGCAGCGCATCCAGCTTCTCGGCCAGCGTCTCCTTGGCCACGAGTCCAACGCTCTTGTCCACCGCCTGCCCGTTCTTGAAAAAGAGGACGGTGGGCACATTGCGGATGCGGAAGCGGGCGGCCAGGTCGCTGCACTCGTCCACATCGGCCGTGCCCACGATGGCCTTGCCCTCGTACTCGGCGGCTATCTCCTCCACGCGGGGAGCCAACGCCTTGCAGGGACCGCACCAGGTGGCGCCGAAATCGATCATCACCGGCTTGCCGGAGTTCATCAGTTCATCGAAATTCTGTTCTGTGACTTTCATATTCTCTGTTGTTTTTATTGTTTCTGTATATTCATTCTATCAAAAAACATGCCAAACGCTCACTTGGCGCGGAAATAGATACTCATCGGCACCCCGTGAAAATCCCACAGCTCGCGCATACGGTTCTCCACAAAGCGGCGGTAGGGGTCGCGTATATACTGCGGCAGATTGCAGAAGAAGACGAACTGCGGATAGGGCGTGGGCAGCTGGGTGATGTATTTTATCTTGACCCACTTGCCCTTCACGCTGGGCGGCGGATTCTGCTCCTTGACGATGGGCAGCAGCGTGTCGTTCAGCTCGGCCGTGCCAATACGCCGGCTGCGGGCCTCGTAGACGGCGCGGGCGCACTCCAGCACCTTGAAGATGCGCTGCTTGTTGATGACCGAAGTGAAGACGACAGGCACATCGTCGAAGGGCGCAATACGCTGTTTTATCAGCTGTTCGAAGTCGCGGTGCGTGTTGTGGTCCTTCTCCACCAGGTCCCACTTGTTGACCACTATCACCACACCCTTGTGGTTGCGCTGGATGAGCGAGAAGATATTGAGGTCTTGCTGCTCCAGGCCCTGGCTGGCGTCGAGCATCAGAATACAGACATCGGACGCCTCGATGGCGCGCACCGACCGCATGACGGAGTAGAACTCCAGGTCCTCGCTCACCTTGCTCTTACGGCGAAGGCCGGCGGTATCCACAAAGTTGAAGTCGAAGCCGAAGAGATTGTAGTGCGAATAGACCGAGTCGCGCGTGGTGCCGGCGATGGGGGTCACCACCGAACGCTCCTGTCCCGTAATCATATTGATAAAGGAACTCTTGCCCACATTCGGGCGCCCGACGATGGCTATGCGGGGCAACCCGTCGGTGGGGTCGTCGGTGCCTTCGTCGAAATCCTTCACCAATGCGTCCAGCAAGTCGCCGGTACCGCTGCCGGTGATGCCGGCAATGGGGTAGGGGTCGCCCAGACCGAGGGAATAGAACTCCGACAGCCCGGCCATCTGGGCCGAGTTGTCCACCTTGTTGGCCGCCAGCACCACAGGCTTGGGACACTTGCGCAACATCTCGGCCACATCCTCGTCCATAGGCGTCAGCCCCTCGCGGGCGTCGACCACGAAGAGTATCATGTCGGCCTCGTCGATAGCCAAAGCCACCTGCTTGCGGATTTCCACCTCGAATTCGTCGTCGCCACCCATGACGTAGCCACCCGTGTCGATGACAGAAAAGCGCTTGCCGTTCCAGTCGGAATGGCCATATTGCCGGTCGCGCGTCACACCGCTGGTCTCGTCGACGATGGCATTGCGCGACTCGGTGAGCCGGTTGAAGAGGGTGGACTTACCCACATTGGGGCGTCCCACTATGGCGATAATGTTCATGCAGTTTGTCCAGTCTGTTTAGTTCTATATCGTAATGCTCCCTTATTTGCCAATCAGCAGGTTGAAGCCCATCTTGAAGTTGAACGCTTTCATCTGGGTGAAATACAGGCTGCTGGCATAGTCCATCATCACGTATGCCTGCACCAGGGTGGCCGGTGTGACGATGAGGCCAAGGCCGGGATTGAGGAAATTATTGATGGTAATGGCGCTGCTGCCGTCGTAGATGAACGACGAACCGGCCACCACCTCGACCCAGTTGAAGAGGTTCACACCCACCGAAAGGGTGGTGTTGAAACGGAAGGTGTTCTTCAGACGCTCGTGACCGGCAGTGGCATCGTCGTAGAGCTCGCTGACGCTGTTGTAAGTATTCTTGCTCAGCAGGCCGCGATCCCACTGGCCATGCATCAATATGCCGGCCTTCAGGATGCCCAGGTTGACGGTAGCCGCCAGGTTGAGCTTGGTGGGTATGGGATACCAATAGTCGCCCGAGTCGGTCAGGAACTGGGGGGACATCATATCCAACTGGCCATTCAGGTACTGCTCTAACGTGTCGGTATTGATGCTACCGCGGTCCAGCAGGTTGGCAATGTCGATACCGTTGAACTCGATAGGCACCTGACCACCCTTGGGAGTCATCCGTATGACGTTCTTCTGCCAGTGGATACCGGCCGAGAGGTCGTTGATCGAGGCCGAGAGCGTCAGGGGACCCAGCTTGTATTTGGCGCCCAAATCAAAGGCTACACCATTGTTTCCACCGTTGAAATCTATCAGACTCAGGGCGATATCCTTGACATTGGCACCCAGGTTCTGGACCATCTCGTTCACAGTCTGCCCCTCTTCGATGGGGATGATGGAGGCGCCCATCACCTCGTAGTACATGCGGGCACGCACAGACTCGTAGTTGGGGTCGGTCTCGAAGGTAACCTTTGTATTGTCGGTCTGCAGGTTGATAAGGCCGGAGAGCAACTTGGCATGCACACCGACGGTGAGACCGGTGGCGGGTATCTTCATACCGGCGCCGATGCTGGTCTCCACATACATCTGCATATTGAAGAAGTCGCCGTCGAGGATAGGCATCTCGGGATAGGGGGTACCGTCGGGCTGTACGTTGCCGTTCATCACAAAGTTGATGGCATCCATGGGCAGACCCAGGTTGACATTGCCCTTGAGCTGCATATTGGCGTCGACAAAGATGCCGGCTATCTTCACACCCAGACCCAGCACATTGACGTCGAAGCCCACGCGGAACTTGTTATTCTCCGTCAGGCAGTCGAAGATGTTATTGATGTTGATAATGTTGGCCTGCTGGGCGGAGTCGTATTTCACCACGTCGCCAATGGAGAGGGGCAGGCCGAACTGCAGTCCGTTGAGGCCCGGCAGCTGCAGATAGAAGGTCGAGGGGAAGAAGGCCGGGTTGAGCATATTGCTCTGGGGCGTACGCTGTGCGAAGTAGAAGAGATTGTTGGTCTCGTTGTAGCCGAACGACTGTGCGCCGGCGCTTCCGGTGGCAAGCACAAAGAGGGCCGCCAAAATGGTAATCTTGTGTTTCATGTTTCAGTCCTCCTTGTCAGATTAGTTGCCGATTCTGTCCAGTATGTCGCCCACCAGCGGAAGGCCGCTGGGGTCGAAGAGTTCCATGTCGATACCCAGCGAGGGGTCGAGCTTCACCAGCAGTTTCACCTTCAGGTAGTCGTCGCGCTTCACCACCTTGTAGTCCGAATCGGTGGTGGCCATGCGCAGCGTGAGGCGCAGGGCGCTGGAGTGAATCATCTTGTCGAGGGCTTCGATGGTGAGCGGTATCTCCACACGGGTGGTGGAATCGGCCACAGCCTCCGACACGCCGGGGCGGTTGGCGACGGGTGCCGTGATGGCAGAGGCCACCAACTGCTGTTCAAGCAGGGTGAGGGTCGGGGCGCCATTTTCGTCGATAAACGTGCCGTCGAGCGTAAGGTTGAGCGGGATGCCGTTCTGCAGTATGACGATGGCGGTCACCTTGGACGAATCCATGTTCACCGCACCCTCGCCGAGCAGTTTGTTGAGGACGGAGTCGAGCACGTCGAGCACCGAGCCGCTGGTATTGCTGGACGAGGAGTTGCCGTCCGAGAAGGCCAGGTCGTAGTTGTAGCCCAGGCCGTCGATGCTCACCTCGAAGGGGAGCGTCACGTCCAGGTCGCCGCCAATGGTGAGGTAGGTCATCTTCAGGCTGTCAAGCAGCGTCTGGAAGCTGTTGATGGACGCAGTGTCGAAGCCCAGGTTGTCGAGCACCAGTGCCGAGTCGACTTCGATATGCATGCGGAAGCCGGCGGTGATCATACGGGGCATGCTGTTGACAATTTCGGCCAGGTTGACGCTGTCGAACGTCACCGAGCCACCGGCGATGATGTCGTCCAATGCCAACGACTGGTCCATGAATCCGGTGAAGGTGTGGGTCTGATAGTCGTGCCCCTGGTACTTGATGGTCACCTCGTCGAATCGGGCACGCACATAGTTGCGCAGCGCTTCCTCCACATTGGCGGGGCAACCGCCCTGCACATAGGCGCTCAGACTGAAGCGCAGCTCGTGGATGCTGATGCCGCCTTCCACGATGGACTGCATGTCGGCCTTGTCGAAGAAGTCGATAGGCAGCGAATACTCGATGACGGTATCGCGCTGGATGAAGGGCGGATTGGACATCTTGGGCTGCGGACGCACCGTGCCGCGGACCCTGCCCTTGCGTGCAGGCTGACGGCCGATCATGCCTCCAATCACGATAGTCTCGCGGATGGATGTATCGTAGTGGAAGGTGATGGTGTTGTCGTCGGTGATGATACCGGAGAAGGTGCCGTCGAAGGAGGTCAGCAAATCATTCAGATTCAGCTGGCCGTTGCTGATAATCGGCAGGCCGTAGCTCGGATGCAGCTCGCCTTGCACCCGGTAGGGGTGCTTCAGCAGCTCCAGGTCATCCTTGGTGCACGACGCCACAAGCACCGACACCGCCGCCAAGGCCAAAACTATTACTCTTTTTTTCATAGTATTGATTGTTTAATTTATATATTACATTCATTTAACATTCATACCCAGGTGTTTACCATCAAAATGGATACACAACACCACATTGCAAAGGTAAGAATTAAATTCCGAACCCGCAAATTTATTTTTCCCAAGACGGCACCCACCTGTTGCGACGCGAAAAAACGCCCTTGTAACCCACTGAACCTCAGGCTCCCAACCTACCATCTCCTTACCAACTCCTTACCAACGCCTTACCAACACCTTACCAACACCTACTACAGTAGTAGTTGATAAGCAGTTAGCATGTCGGAAACGAGCCGTTCGGAAGCGGCATTGCATAACGAAAGCCGACACATACCCCGTGAGGTCTGTGTCGGCTGTCGGACGTCTGTCGGCAGGGGTCAATCCTGCGTGATGCGCATTCTGTAGAACGAGCGGTAGACAAACACCAGCGCTATAATCAGGAAGGCCACGCCAAACCACGGGGCCATCTGGCGGAAGCCCTCGCTGATAGCGATTTCCATAGCCAGCACACCGAAGAGAGTGGTGAACTTGATGATGGGGTTCAGGGCCACGCTGGAGGTATCCTTGAACGGGTCGCCCACGGTGTCGCCCACCACGCTGGCAGCATGCAGGTCGGTACCCTTGGCCTGACGGTCCACCTCGACCACCTTCTTGGCGTTGTCCCAGGCGCCACCGGCGTTGGCCATGAACATGGCTTGGAAGAGGCCGAAGACGGCGATGGAGATAAGATAGCTGATGAAGAGACAGACGGCGTTCTGTCCACCGATGCTGGCGGGGCTGGACAGGCAGGCGAAGGCCAGCGCGAAGCAGAAGATGGCGATGAAGATGTTTATCATGCCGCGCTGGGCATAGTTGGTGCAAATCTTCACCACCTCCTGGCTCTTGGCCGTGTCGGCCTTCTTGGGAGCGTTGGCGTCGAGTTTGATATTCTTCTTGATATACTCCACGGCGCGGTTGGCACCGGTGGTGACGGCCTGCATCGAGGCGCCGGTGAACCAGTAGATGACGCAGCCGCCCAGGATAAAGCCGAGTATGCTGTAGGGGTTCAGCAGGTTGAGTATCGACGACGGGTCAATACCCAAGGTCTTCTGTATCATCAGAATGAGCGAGAAAATCATCGTAGTGGCGCCCACCACGGCCGTGCCGATGAGCACAGGCTTGGAGGTGGCCTTGAAGGTGTTGCCGGCGCCGTCGTTGGCCTCCAGGTAGTACTTGGCCTTCTCGAAGTCGGGCGTGAAGCCGAACTCCTGCTCCACTTCGCATTTGGTCTTCTCGATGTCGTCCTCGATGAGCGAGAGCTCATAGACGCTCTGTGCATTGTCGGTCACGGGGCCGTAGCTGTCCACGGCGATGGTCACGGGGCCCATGCCCAGCATACCGAAGGCTACCAGTCCAAAGGCAAAGATAGAGGCATACTGTGGCAGCACCGACGAGAGGTCGACCTGGAAGAGGACCGTGGCCAGATAGGCCAGAAGCATCAGCACAAAGAAGACAAATCCGGTCCAGAAGGCACTCATATTGCCGGCCACCAGACCGCTCAGGATATTCAGGCTGGAGCCACCCTGCTCCGAGGCAGTGACCACCTCGTTCACATGTTTGGACTTGGGCGAGGTGAACACCTTGGTCAGCTCGGGGATGAGGGCAGCGCCGAGGGTGCCGCAGCTGATGATGACAGCCAGCGCGAGCCATGTGTTGCCCGGCAGCGTGTTGCGGAGCATGAAGTAGCTGGCCAGGAAGGTGCCGCAGATACTCAGCAGCGAGGTAATCCACACCAGCGAAGTCAGCGGCTGCTCGAAGTCCAAATCGTCGGCCTTGTTGTAGCGCGCGCGTGCTATGGCGCCATTAATATAATAGGAAAGCACCGAGGCGATGATACCGAGAATACGCATGACGAAAATCCACACCAGCAGCGGCACCTGGTATTCAGCCGGGACGGCCAGCAGGATGAAGCTCACCAGGGCCACACCGGTCACGCCATAGGTCTCGAAGCCGTCGGCCGTGGGTCCGATGCTGTCGCCGGCATTGTCGCCCGTGCAGTCGGCTATGACACCGGGGTTGCGCGGATCGTCCTCGCCGATTTTGAACACCACCTTCATCAGGTCGCTTCCGATATCGGCAATCTTGGTGAAGATGCCGCCCGCGATACGCAGGGCCGAAGCGCCCAGGCTCTCACCGATGGCAAAGCCTATAAAGCAGCTGCCTGCCAGCTCTTCGGGCATGAAAAGCAGGATGACGAGCATCAGCACCAACTCGATGCAGATGAGCACAATACCGATACTCATACCGGCGCGCAGGGGGATATTCAGCAGGTCGAGCGGCTTGCGGCGCAGCGAGGCGAAAGCCATGCGTGCATTGGCATAGGTGTTCATACGCACACCGAACCAGGCCACCCCGTAGGAACCCAGGATGCCCACCACCGTCCAACCGAGAATCAGGGCTACAGCGCCACCGCTCATCTTGCTCAGCACTCCGAAATAGAGGGCTATAGCGGCACCGATAAACAGGAAAAGAAGCAGGAGGAACTTGCCCTGCTGCTTCAGATAGGTCGAGCAGGTCTTGAAAATCACATTGCCGATTTCCAACATAGACTTGTGGGCCTTCAGACGGCGCACCTTGCTGAACTGCCAGAATCCAAACAGAAGACCCAGCACGACGACGGCAAATCCCCAGTAGAGGATAGACGCCTCCTGGCTGGAGGCAAACCCCTGCGGCATTTGCAGGTCTGCCTCACTGGCAAACGCAAAAATAGGCGTTGCCAATCCAAGTAGTGTAAGCGTTAATTTCTTCATATAGTGATTATTTTAACATTACTCATTTTCAAAATGAAAGTACAAATGTAAACAAATTTTAACATCCGACAAAAAAAAGTTTCCAACACAATTGTGCACATGCGTCACTTCCGGCATTGGCACCTGACGCGGCGGGGCATGAAACCGACTGCAAGTCAAACAGATTTTCTGCACCTCCGTTAGCCGACATCCTTTGTGGGCAACTCCGGACGTCAGCACCGGCCACAGGGTGCCTGCCGACATTTTTCAACGGTTCAAAACTTTTTTTTATTATATAAAGAAAAATGTGTACTTTTGCACCATGATTAACTACAGCGACATGGCTGCACAGACAGCCAATTTCTTATTGACAGTGAAAGCAGTAAAGCTCAACAACGAGCATCCTTTCACATGGGCATCGGGGCGCAAATCGCCCATCTATTGTGACAATCGCGTCACCTTGTCGTATCCCGAGATACGCACCTTTATCCGTCAACGCTTTGTTGACATCATCCGCGACATGTGGGGTGACGTCGACGTGGTGGCTGGTGTAGCCACGGGCGGTATAGCCCAGGGTGCACTGGTGGCACAGGAGCTTGGCAAGCCGTTTGTCTACGTGCGCTCCGAGCAAAAGAGCCACGGCCTGACCAACCAGATTGAAGGCGAAATACACGCCGGGCAGTCGGTGGTGGTCATCGAGGACCTGGTGTCGACGGGCAAGAGCTCGCTCATCGCAGTGCGCGCACTGCGTGAGAAAGGCTGCGTGGTGAAAGGCATGGCCGCCATCTTCACCTACGGCCTGCAGGTGGCTGCCGACAATTTTGCCCAGGAAGAGGTGGAGCTGGCCACACTGACCAACTACGACACCCTGATTCAGGTGGCCAAGGAGCAGGACTTCATCCGCCACGACGACCTGGACAGCCTGGCCTCATGGCGCCTCAATCCCGAACAATGGAGTAAAGACCACGGCGAATGATACACAAGCTGATAGGACTTATAGGGCTGATAGGACTTATAGGGCCTATGGCTTTGCATGCGCAGGACAGCACCGTAGTGGTGCAACTGCCCGAGGGCGTGCAGATGGAAATGGTATGGGTGGCCGGCGGCAGCTTCACTATGGGCAGCAATGCCGGCGTGAGCCACCGCCACCACTACGAAGCCACCCGTCCCGAACATCGGGTCACGGTGAGTGATTTCCTGATTGGAAGCACCGAAGTGACGCAAGGCATGTGGCGTGCCGTGATGGGGGAGAACCCGTCGAAGTTCAAAAGCTCGGGCTCGGCCGACAGCGACCGGTTGCCTGTAGAGCAGGTGAGCTGGGGTGAAGCGCAACAGTTTGTCACGCTGCTCAGCCAGTTGACGGGACATCGCTTCCGACTGCCCACCGAGGCGGAATGGGAATACGCCGCCCGCGGCGGTCGACATGCCGCCGGACACCCCTACGCCGGATGTCAACGCGGCCAGCTGGAACGCTACGCATGGTTTACCACCAACAGCGAACGTTGCACACATACCGTGGGACAACTGGAGCCCAACGAGTTGGGGTTGTACGATATGAGCGGGAATGTAGCCGAGTGGTGCGGCGACTGGATGGAGTCCTACAGCGCCAGTGAACAGACCAATCCGCGCGGTCCTCGCGTCGGAAGCAGCCGTGTGCTTCGCGGTGGACACTACAACAGTGTGTCGGCTGCCTGCACAGTCTACGACCGCAGTTGGTATGTTCCCACCGCCACAAGCGAATACTTCGGCCTGCGCGTGGTCATGGAACCCGACGCGACCGATGCGGAATGAAGAATGAATGAATGATGATTATAAAGGACAAGATATTCAAACCGTTCATCACCGAAAACGAACTGGATGGCATCGTGCATCGTCTGGCAGGAGAGGTGAGTCGCGACTATAGCGGGTCACAACTTGTGGCATGTCCGGTCCTGACCGGGGCCTACATGTTTGCCTCAGACCTGCTGCGGCGTCTGACGGTGCCCTGCGAGGTGCATTTCGTGCGCTATGCTTCCTATAGCGGGCTAGCCTCGAGCGGCGAGGTGCGTTGCGAATTGCCTTTCACTGCAGCTATGGTGACGGGGCGCGACATACTGCTGGTTGAGGACGTGGTGGACAGTGGATTGTCCATGCAAATCATGCTGCACGAGGTGCGAGCCTTGAAGCCTCGCAGCGTGCGCGTGTGTGCACTTTTCTACAAGCCCCAAGCATTCAAAGGCGATTATCAAGTCGATTATATAGGCCGCGAGATCGGCAACGAATTCATTGTAGGCTACGGCATGGACTACGACGAGCAAGGACGTACACTGCCGGAAATATATGTGATTGACGAACAATGAAACAGAATAGGTTAAAACTATGGACCATGATGCTGCTGGCACTGCTGGCAGCAGGATGCCATGAAAAGGAGACTCACCTCTCGGTGGAACCTGCTCAACTGGTTGGCAAATGGCTACGTACCGACAGCCAGGAGGCTCAGGAATACTGGCGCTATCATAGTGACTATACGGGCGTTACATGGGACGAAGCCGACGACATCAGCGAAGAGGAGTCGAATATGACATTCGAATGGACGTTGGCAGGCGACAGACTGACGCATGTCTTCCGTGGTGAACAGGGCAATCAGGCTGTGCCCAAAGTGTACACCATCACGGCTATTAGTGAGACCGCGATGCAGTGGCGCGACGATTACAGCATAACACTTAACTTCACCAAAATAGAATAGCGGCTATGAAGAAAGGATGGAAGATAACACTCATCTCGCTAGGGTCGCTACTCGGACTGATTGTGATAGTTGTTGCGGTGGCCCTATGGCTCATATTCACCCCCAGCCAGTTGACCAGGATAGTCAACAAATTGGCGGCCAACTATGTGACCTGCGACACCCACTTCGGTCGTGTGAACCTGACGCTCTTCAAGACCTTCCCCGACGCGGGTCTGACTGTGGACGACGTCTATGTGGTCAACCCCACCGAGGGGGCCCCGAGCGACACGGTGGCCCGCATCGGCAACCTGACGGTTGGCGTCGATGTTAAGAAATTTCTGAAAGAGAAAGAGGTGCTGGTGCACCAGGTGCTGCTCGACGATGTGCAGGCCCGCCTGTATGTCAATGGTGAGGGCAAGAGCAACTTCGACATTTTCCCCAAGAGCGAGAAGGTGAAGGACACCACCAAGAGTACCTTCAGCCTCGACAGCCTGCCACAGATGGACCTGCGCAAAATCAAGGTCTCGAATCTTGGTGCCACGTTTGCCAATGCACAGAACGGCATGGATGCCGCCATCGAGGACCTTGACCTGGGCATCGTGGGCACACTGAAAGAGGGTAGGGTGGATGCCACCCTCGACCTCGGCACAGACCGTATCGCCCTCATCACCAAAGACAGCGCCGGCACCATAAGCATCAATGCCATGCTGGACGACATGGCCCTGGCCCTGAAGGCCAAAGGCAATATGAAGGAACTGGACGGCAAGTTGAAGCTGAACGTCAAGAAAGGCCAGTTCAACGACATGGTCAACGAGCGACTGCAGGCATCGAAGCACGACCTGCTGACCGCCGAGCTCCCCTTCCACTACCGCGACGACCTCTCGCAGCGTGTGAACATCAAGGAGGGCCGCATCGCCCTCGACGAATATGCCCTCATGGTGAATGGTGTGGCTCGTATAGATTCCTTGATGTACAACATGAATATCGCCACTGATGGTAACTGGCAGGTGGCACCTCTGCTTGCCCTATTGCCTATGCAGGTACTGCCCAAGGGAATGGATGTTGACGGCAAGATATGCCTCGACGCCCACGCTGTCAGTGCCAAGCTGGGCGACACCCAACCCATCGTGACCGCCGCTGTGCAGCTGAGCGACGGCCGATTCTACTACCCGACAGCGTTGCCCTACAAGGTGAACCATATCAAGGGCGACCTCTCGGCATGGGTCGACCTGTCGAAACAGTCGGCCAGCACCGTCACCATCAAGAGTCTGAAGGCCCACACCCGCAACACCGATGTCAGCGTCAGCGGAGAGGTGAACGACCTGCTGGGCGACATGCATGTGGATGCCAAGGTGAAGGGCTCGCTGCCGCTAGAGGACGCCAAGCCGATGCTGCCCGACAGCCTGCCGCTGGTGGCCGATGGCCATGCCGACCTCGACTTGCATGCCAATCTGAAGATGAGTCAACTGAAGGCCAAGGCATACAACAAGATGAAGGCCGACGGCACCATCAAGTTGCGCAACCTCGACGTCACATACGACAGTATCCACGCAGTGGCTCCCGACCTCGACATTGCCCTGCAGCTGCCCACCAAGCAGCACAAGGACAAGATGGCCGAGGTTCATGTCAAAGGCAGCCGTCTGGAATTCAATATGAACGGCATCGCCGCCCTGGCAAAAGCACCCGATGTGCAGGTGGCCGTCAACGACATCACCCGTGAACAACTGGCCGCCGCTGTGGTGATGAGCCTCGAGAAGACCGTCGCAACGATGGACAGCAACAGCGTCGACTTGAGTGCGCTGTCGCTTTCCGGATCGGTGCGCATGGATTCGACTCAGGACAACTTCCTGCGCAAATACAATCCCAACCTTGACATCGACCTGCGCCAGACCAAGGTACAAGCCGCCATGCTTGGCGAAGAGCTGTATATCAACAACCTGGACTTCCACTACACACCGGAGTTGTGCGACATTGCCGACGCCGACATCAAGCTGGGCAACAGCGACCTGCAACTCTACGGCAGTGTGCAGAACTTGGAGCCGTGGCTGAGCCACGAGCGGATGCTGGTGGGCGAACTGAACCTTACCTCGCACTACACGGACGTTGACCAGCTGATGGACATGTTCAGCGGCATGGGCAGCGACCCCGATACGCTGGAACAGATGCGTGAGGAGGACAACGTGCCCAAGGAGGCAAACCCCTTCATAGTGCCGCGCGACGTCGACTTTGTGCTCCACACCCACTTGCAGCGCAGCCTAGCCTTCGGCAATGACCTGGGCGATGTGGCCGGATCGGTGACCGTCAAGGACGGCGTGGCCGTGCTGGACCAGATAGGCTTCGTGTGCAAGGCTGCCACGATGCAGCTCACCGCCCTATATAAGTCGCCACGGCCGAACAACCTCTTTGCCGCTATCGACTTCCACCTGCTTGATATCCAGATTGACGAGCTGCTCGACATGATTCCGGTGGTGGACACGCTGGTGCCCATGCTGGCGGCCTTCAACGGCAATGCCAACTTCCACCTGGCTGGCGAGAGCTACCTCTTCGCCAACTACCAGCCCAAGATGAGCAGCCTGCTCGGCTCGGCGGCCATCAGCGGCAAAGATCTGGTGGTGATGGACAACAACAGCATTGCGCAGATTGCCAAGCTGATGCAGTTCAAGAGTTGGAAAGACAAAGACAACAAGATAAAGATTGACAGCCTCGACGTCGAGATGACTGTCTTCCGCAAAGAGATAGAGGTGTTTCCCTTCCTGCTCACGCTGGGCAACTACCAGCTCTGCGCATCAGGCAAGCACACCTTGGACAACCAGTGCGGCTACCATGTGGAGTTGCTCAAGAATCCCTTGCTGGCCAAGGTGGGTGTGGATGTGACCGGATCGCTGAAGAGCCCGAAGATCGCCTTGGGACAGGTGCGCTATGCGGACCTCTACAAGCCAGAGAAGCAAGGAGTGGTAGAGAAGGAGACCTTGAAGATGAAACAGATGATCCGCGAGGCATTGGAACGTAATGTAAGATAAAGATATGGCCATATTCCACCGATACGACAGCACAATTCACGGCAACTATCGCAAATCCTATCTGCGATGCGGTTTGCTGACGGGGTTGCTCATGGCACTCTACGTGTTGGTGCGACTGCTGATGCGCACGCCAGTCGAGAGTCCTTTTTCGCTGGTAATCGACGCCATACTGCTGGTGGCGGTGTTCCTGCTGACAGCCTACTACCGCAACGCGCTTCCCGAAAAGAAAATCACCCTCAAGGAGGCCATGCTATTCGGCATGGGTACATCGTTGGTGGCAAGCGTGGTGTACGGATTGTTGCTGTGGGCCATCGGTCTGAGTTCGGCAGAACAGACCGTGCTGTTCACCAATACCATGACAGACAGCCATATCACCGCCGAAGACCCGCAGTTGCACTACTGGGCAGCGTGGTGGGCCATATTGTCGGGTATTGAGACCATCGTACTGGGTGCGTTTGGAGCCTTTGTGGCTGCTGTTCTCTTCCGAAACGAGAAGGCAGTTGTACATAAAAATATTAATGGAAACAATAAATAATAATATAATGAAGGACATATCAATCATAGTACCGTCATATAACGAAGCCGAGTCGCTGCCGCACTTGGCAGAATGGGTGGACAGGGTGATGAATGAGCATGGATTCACCTACGAGGTCATCATTGTTGATGATGGTTCAAACGATGGCACGTGGCAGGTGGCAGAGCAGCTACATGAGAAGAATGCCTGTTGGAAGGGAATCAAATTCCGTCGCAACTACGGCAAATCGGCCGCCCTGAACACCGGTTTTGCGGCAGCTGAAGGCGATGTGGTTATCACAATGGATGCTGACCTGCAGGACAGCCCCGACGAAGTGCCCGAATTATACCGCATGATTAAAGAAGAAAACTATGACCTGGTCAGCGGCTGGAAGAAGAAACGCTACGACTCCAAACTGGCCAAGAACATTCCTTCCAAATTCTTCAATTGGACCACCCGCAGGATGAGTGGTATCCATCTGCACGACTTCAATTGTGGTCTCAAAGCCTACCGACACGAGGTGGTCAAGAGTATTGAAGTGTATGGTGAGATGCACCGCTATATTCCCGTCATCGCCAAATGGGCAGGCTTTGGCAAAATAGGGGAAAAGGTGGTGCAGCACCGCAAGCGCGAGTTCGGTGTCACCAAGTTCGGCATGAACCGCTTCATCAATGGTTACCTCGACCTGATGAGCATCATGTTCATGAGCAAGTTCGGCAAGCAACCCATGCACTTCTTTGGAGCTATTGGATCGTTGTCATTCCTGCTTGGATTCCTAGCCCTTGTGGTAGTGCTAGTAATGCGAATGGTAGGCACCATCTCACTGACCAACAGCGTGTGGTTCTACCTCGCCATCCTCTTTATTCTTATGGGCACGATGCTCTTTTTGGCTGGTTTCCTTGGCGAACTCATCTGCCGCAACTCCACTACACGCAACCAATACCTAATTGAAAAAGAACTATGAGTCTACAATGTGGAATAGTAGGACTGCCCAATGTGGGCAAATCGACCCTTTTCAACTGTCTGAGCAACGCTAAAGCCCAAGCAGCCAACTTTCCGTTCTGCACTATAGAGCCCAACGTTGGCGTGATTACAGTACCCGACGAGCGATTGGCCAAGTTGGTCGAGATTGAGCGTCCAGCTTCGGTGGTTCCCGCCACAGTCGAGATAGTCGACATTGCCGGCCTTGTACGTGGTGCTTCCAAAGGCGAAGGACTCGGTAACAAATTCCTGGCCGACATCCGAAATTGCGACGCCATCATACATGTGTTGCGCTGTTTTGACGACGACAATATCACCCATGTGGAAGGAACCGTTGACCCTGTACGCGACAAACTAACCATCGACACAGAGTTGCAATTCAAAGACTTAGAAACAATTGAAAACCGGTATGACAAGGAGGTAAAGAAAGGCAAAGCTGGTGGCGATATCCGAGCCAAAAAACTTGTTGAGGTGATGGATTTGTACAAAGCGGCCCTGCTTGATGGCAAGAGTGCTCGCACCGTACAACTTGACGACAACCAAGCCGAATTAGCGCACGAACTGCAGTTACTCACCACCAAGCCAGTCATCTATGTCTGCAACGTTGACGAAACGTCTGTAGTCAAAGGCAACAAATATTCCGAGACCGTACGCGAGACTGTCAAAGACGAAAATGCCGAAGTACTCCTTATCGGTGCAGGAATAGAAGCTGATATTGCCGAACTGGAGACTTACGAAGAGAAGCAGATGTTCTTGGAAGACCTTGGTCTAAAGGAAAGTGGTGTTAACAGATTAATCAAAGCCGCCTATCGCATCCTTGGATTGCAAACATTTCTCACTGCCGGTCCCAAAGAGTGTCGTGCATGGACCTTCAAGAAAGGAATGAAGGCGCCACAAACAGCCGGCATCATCCATTCCGACTTTGAGAGAGGATTTATACGTGCTGAAGTTATCAAGTACGACGACTACGTAACCCTTGGCTCCGAAGCCAAATGCCGCGAAGCTGGGAAAATATCCGTAGAGGGAAAAGATTATGTCGTCCAGGACGGAGACATTATGCATTTCCGGTTCAACGTATAACTTATCGTGAAGGTAAAATGTACATATAGTCTACTCGCCTGTTTATTGGCTTTGGTTTTCTTTGGATGTTCAACAGAGAAGGCCAAGTGGACCAATGTGCAGTTTCATAACACCACATGTCATTATAACGTATGGTGGAATGGTAATGAAAGCCTCAAAGCGGGCATTGAGAAACTAAAAAAGAGTGCCGGTGATGATTACACTCAATTTCTCATGCCTGAGTATTTAGGTAGTAACGATGCCGCTCGTTCTGTCTACCCAGAAATGGACCGTGCTATTGAAAAAGGAGTAAAAGGGATCAAAAAGCATAGTATATTCGTCGGTGGAGAAGAACATGTGCCCTATATCAAAGAGTGTTATCTTTTGACTGCCTATGCTACATTCTATAAACAAGATTATGTAGCTACCGAAAATACCTGCAACATTCTGATTAGCCAATTTAAAGGTACTAGAGCTGGTGATGAAGGTGCAATCCTGCTTGCACGATGCATGACGCGAGAGAAGCGTTATGCCGAGGCTGAAACAACCCTTGACCTATTAATACAAAACCTTGCCAAAGGCAACTTCAATACAAAATGCAAGGATAAACTCTATATGGCTATGGTTGAAGCCACTGTCCCACAAGAGAAGTTTAAGAAAGCAGTAGAATATATCCATCTAGCTTTGGAAAGTACAAACAACCGTGAGTCCAAAGCACGTCTCACATTCCTTACCGCTCAAATATATCAACAGCTGGACCGCAGAAATGTTGCATCCAAATATTACCACAAGGTTTTGTCCTATAATCCACCCTACGTTATGGAGTTTAACGCAAAGTTAGGGGAAGCCTCATGTGCAGATTTGGAACATAGCGATATCAAAAAATTGGAGAACCAACTGGACAATATGCTCCACGACAAGAAAAACGAAGAGTTCAAAGATCAGATTTACTATGCTAAAGGCGAAATGTATCTTGGCGTGAAAGACGCACAAAAAGCCTGTGACAATCTTCGCCTGAGCGTCTCTTCTGCTAACAACAATCGCTCGCAAAAAGCGAAATCGGCATTGAGACTGGCCGAGGTCTATTACGACATTTATGAGAACTATGACCAAGCTCAATTATATTACGACACTGCCATACAATGTATTAATAGCGACTATCCTAATTATGCCTCTATCAAACGACGCAGCGATATGCTGACCGAGCTTTGTTCATTCACACGCGTTTACGAGCGCTGCGATAGTCTACTTGCCGTGGCCGCTTTACCCGAAGCCGAACGTAATGCCTTGATACAAGCAAAAATTGACACTCTGCGAGCACAAGAACAAAGGGCTCGCGAAAAAGAGTTGCTGGACGATCTTAATGCAGAAAACCAAGCACAACAGAACACGCTCAAGGGCGACTGGTATTTCTACAATCAAAACAGTGTTCAGAAAGGCAAAGAGACATTCCGGCAACGTTGGGGCATGCGTGTGTTAGAAGACTATTGGTGTCTTTCCAATAAACCTACATCCACCGCGTTCGCTTATGATTCCTCATCCGACGATGAAAACACCTCTGATTCATTGTCAGTCGGAGACAGCGTCATTACCCAAACCACCGCCACCACAACAGGGAATCCCGACGATCCTCACAATCCTGCCTACTATCTTAAAGAATTGCCACGCACACAGCAACAATTTGATTCCATAGATTCACTGACCGCTGTCTGCTTGCTTGGTGCCGGCTACATTTTCTACGATGGTGTGCGCAACACCCCACGTGCATTAGATTGCTACCTGAGGCTTGCCAAAGACTATACTGGATACGACCATATCGTACAAACATTCTACATGCTATATCGTATCTATGACCGACAGGGCAATACCCCCCAAGCCAACTACTACCGAGACATGGTGCTTATGGGATTTCCTGATAGCGATTATGCCAACCTGATTCGCGACAATGAATACTACAAGGAGCTACTGAGACGTGAAGGTATTGTGGAAGATGCATACGAAGAATTATACACACAATTCGACCGCAGACGATACAGCACTGTAGTGCAGCTCTCCAATCAGGCAGATGAACTCTATACCGCCCATCCGCTGTTACCAAAATTCCATTACTGGAAAGCACTGGCTCTCGCCAGAACCGGTCATCGAAATGACGCTCTTTCCACCTTCCAGGCTATCCTGAACGAAGTACCACGCACCGATAGTATCACACCACTTGTGCAGAGACAGATTGAATTGTTACAAACCGATACCACCACATTCTCCGAACAAGAGAGTCGTGATTTGGCTGTTACCGATACCATGCCCAAGCAGAATAAAACGACGGTCCAAACCCAACCGAAATCCGAGATAGAAGAAGAACTACCACCGGAAGCCCAGATATATCGTTATCGCGAGGGGCAAACCTACTATGTAGTCGTCATCATCAACGACCGAAACATTAAAGCTACCGAACTGCAATACAAACTCACAGACTTCAACACCGAATACTACGCCAATGCTGGATACAAGGTTAACGCCATCTTATTCACCGACACCACACAACTCCTGACCATCCACCGATTCAAAAACGAGACTGAGGCAATGAACTATTATCATCATCTTGGCCAGGCAGAAAGCCCTCTTCGACTCTATGCCGATGCCGACCACCGAGAATATGCCATATCCACCCAAAACTATGCGACTTTCTACAATCGCAAAAACCCCGAGGCATACGATGCTTACTTCAAAAAATACCATCTGAAAGAAAACAAATCAAAACAATAATTTATTATCATGGCAAAAACAATGGAAATCGAGAACAGCCCCATCAACATCATCACCGACGGCACCGTCATCAAGGGTGATATCGTCGCTTCCGGAGACTTCCGCCTGGACGGAAAACTGGAAGGAAACATCCAACTGAATGGCAAGCTTGTCGTGGGTGACAGCGGAATTGTGAACGGCAACGTCCTGTGCCAGAATGCCAACATTATCGGCACAGTCAACGGAAACCTCTCCGTAAAAGAACTCCTTTCGCTTCATGCAACCGCTCGTGTCCGTGGCGACATTCTGATTAATAAACTCAGTATCGAGCCCGGCGCCACCTTCAGCGGTAAGTGTCGCATGATTGATGAGGTACGAGCCCAGCATGAGGAGCAACCCGCCGAAGAGCAGCCTCAGGCCGAAGCATAAGCAGCCATTTCATGGACGTGCTGAAAAACCTGTTTGCCGCTTGGGCCGGCGAACCTTGCACCGAATGCCTTGCATTGGGGGTGGGGGGGTCTAGTAGACGATATTATCGTCTATCTGGCATCTCTCGTTGCTGCATAGGCACAGTTGCCGACGACGTGCGCGAAAACGAAGCATTCTTTGCCTTCACATATCATTTTCGTGCCAAAGATATGCCCGTGCCCGAACTATACGTAGTAGCCGATGACCGAAAGCACTACCTTCAACAGGACCTCGGCGACCTGACTCTTTACGGTCTGCTGTATGAAAAGAAGAGGCAGGGCGGTGGATTCGACCCTGAGATGATGTCGCTCTACCGCCAAGCATTGACAGACTTGGCAGCTATCCAGCAAGTCGGCGCCGACATCGACTTCAGCTATGCCTATCCTCGAGCCGCCTTCGATAGTCGATCTATCCACTGGGACCTAAACTACTTTAAATATTACTTTTTGAAGCTGGCAAATATCCCCTTCGATGAACAACGTCTCGAAGAAGACTTTGACCATCTGTCAGAATTCCTGCAACAGGCCGATTGCCATTACTTTCTCTACCGCGACTTCAATCCGCGCAATATCATGATAGTGCAACCCGAAAAAAAGAGAGGGGAGAAGGGAGAGCGCCTGCCAACTGCCACCAAACCCCTATCCAATCTCCACTACATTGACTATCAAGGAGGCCGACGTGGAGCAGCACAATATGATGTCGCCTCACTACTCTTCAGTGCCAAAAGCGATTTACCCGACGCCTACCGAAACGAACTACTGACACACTACTTGAATATACGCCAACTGCACGGCAACCAACGACAGCAATGGCTCGTGTACTTCTGGGGATATGTCCTCATTCGTATCCTGCAGACCCTCGGTGCCTACGGATTCCGAGGATTGTACGAAAAGAAAGAATACTTCATACAAAGCATACCCTTGGCTTTGCGGAACCTGCGCAACCTTGTAGCCGAACATTCACTACCCATTGAACTGCCAGAACTGCAACAGGCACTACACAGGCTGACGGACTCCCAATTGGCAGCCATGCCCACCAGTGACATCGGCAACAAACTAACCGTCAGCATACAAAGTTTTAGTTACAAACAAGGGCTTCCCGTTGACTCAAGCGGCAATGGCGGTGGACACATCTTCGATTGTCGTGCGTTGCCCAATCCCGGTCGCTATCCACAATACAAGTCCTACACCGGCAAAGACAAGCCTGTTATCGAATTCCTCGCTGCCGAGCCGGCGGTCAGTCTGTTTATGAACCATTCCATAGGCATCGTCAAGCAGAGCGTGGACAAATACCTCGAACGGCATTTCACACATCTCTCCGTCGCCTATGGATGCACTGGCGGGCAGCATCGCTCCGTCTATTGTGCCGAACAGTTGGCAAAATGGCTTCGGACATGCTATCCTGAAGTCCAAGTAGAGCTCAATCATCGCGAACAGAAGTCATGAATTCTATACTCAAAGTTTACAAAATCAATTACGTTTGTCACTAGCCTTAGATACTTGATTTACTGCAATGTCCACAAATAGAAAGTTCTATTGTTAAAAATATTGATTACCAATAATAAAATTTTTTGTATCTTTGCAGCCGAATGCACAACGGAAAACAATGCACATGCATGACGATTTTGCATTGAAAAACAACACAATATACCAAGAAGAAAACTGAAAATAAAGATAACAATGAAAGGAAGAACTATCATCCAAATCGTGCTGGGTCTTGTTATTGTGGCCCTCGCCGTGGTGCTGTACAACAGCATTCAAAAACCCATGCGCTTCGACAACGAGTACACCAAACGTCGTGACGCCTGTGCTGAAAAGCTTAAATCCATCCGCACACTCGAAGATGCCTACAAATTGACCTATGGCACCTATTGCGGCAATTTCGACACCCTCTTCTCGCGTCTGCTGAATGAAGACAGCATGAAGGTGGTCAGCAAAGTCATCAACCACGAGGTCATCCCCGCCGATGTGGATATCAATGAAGTCCCCGAACTCGAAGCCGTCAAGAAAGGCTACATCTCTCGTGTCGAGGTGCTGGTCAATCCCATCACCAAACTGCGTGAGGACGGTAAACTTCCTATCGTCGACGCCAATGGCTACACCCACCAGCTCACCAACGATGAAATCCTCAACCTGCGTTACGTTCCTTATCCCAAGGGTGAAAAGTACGAGTTCGACCTAAAGGCCGGCATGCTCGAAAAGAGTGGATTCATGGTTCCCGTCTTCGAATGCAAAGTTCCGCTGGAAAAACTTCTCAGCGATATGGACCATCAGCTTGTCGTCAACAAGATTGCCGAAATCAATGAAGTCAAAGGCCGTTATGCCGGTTGGAAAGTCGGCGACATGGAACAAGCCATTACCGACGGTAACTTCGAGTAAAACAGAACGCCTATGTCTTACGCTTGCAAGACTCTCATAACCACACCCAACGAGCTTGCTTCGCGTGAAAAAAGATTATCCATTTGCCTTGGGGCCAATGGATTTTCTTTTACCGAAGTCACTCCGGCAGGTGTACTGCTCACTTATGGCGAGGCCGAAGGGCGCCATGCCTTCACCATGACTGGGGTCATGGCCGACGTCAAGGCATTTTTTGCCACAGCATCCATTCGCCCGCTGGGCTATGCCTCGATGGAATTGATTGTGCTGAGTGACGAGAGCACATGGGTCCCCGACGAGCTATACTCGTCAGCAAACAACCGCCAGTATCTTCGTCTGGTAGGCAGTAGCCCCGAGATGCTGATGACCTGTCATAGCCAAGCACTGGCATCCACAGCCATATTTGCAGCCAACGAGCAGGTTGTCACCGCCTTCAAAGTGGCCATGCCCGGCGTCTCCGTCATGCATCAGCACGCCAAGCTGGCCCAGCTGGCTCCCATGAGCACTGGACGTCCTATGCTCCTTGCCCATTGGCGGCAGGGTAGGGTGGACATCGCCGCCTTCCTCGAAGGCCGATACATCTACGGCAACACCCTACAGTTTACCAATACAGACGAAGCCATCTACCACCTTGTCGAAGTGATGAAGACTTACAATCTCGAATCACCCGACACCGAATTGATGCTTTGCGGCGACGTAAACCGTGACCTTTATGCCCGAATGCGCCCCTATTTCCCGAAGGTGACGCTCTTCAACGGCACCGTCAAACAATACCAGAACCCGGAGTTCAAGATGTTGCACACCTACCGCCACGCCCTGATTTTGATGTAACCAAGCCCATGAGAATCATAGCCGGAACCCTGCGCGGACGACGACTCAACCCGCCTCAAAACCTACCTGTCAGACCCACCACCGATATGGCGCGTGAGAGTCTGTTCAATATTCTCAACAACTATGTCGACTATGAAGACTGCACAGTGCTCGACCTTTTCGCCGGCACCGGCGCCGTCTCGCTCGAATTCGTCTCACGCGGAGCCCAAGAGGTGACTTCTATCGACATCAACGCCCAGTGCACCGACTTCATCAAACAATGCTCTACGCAACTCGGCGTGCGGAATCTCCATGTAGTGCGAGCCGATGTCTTCGACCTACTGAAGCGTGCCAACCGCCGATTCGATATCGTCTTTGCCGACCCACCCTATGCCATCGAGGGCCTTCCGCTGCTGCCTGACATGATATTCGATAGGGGAGTGCTCACCGACGACGGCATCTTTATCCTGGAGCATCCGCGTGAATACTCCTTCGAGGAGCATCCCCACTTTTGGCAACACCGAGCCTACGGCAAGGTGAATTTCACATTTTTTGCAAACAAATTAGATGAATAATATGGACGCAATCGTTAAAACCAACTTTCATTTTCCCAAACAGAAAAGCCTATACGTCGGCAAAGTGCGCGACGTCTACAACATCGACGACAAATACATGGCTATGGTCGTCAGCGACCGCATCTCGGCATTCGATGTGGTACTTCCCAAAGGCATCCCTTACAAGGGACAAGTCCTGAACCAGATAGCGGCCAAATTCCTCGATGCCACGGCCGACATTCTGCCCAACTGGAAAATCGCAACGCCCGACCCGATGGTCACCGTGGGCCTCAAATGCGAAGGTTTCCGCGTGGAAATGATTGTGCGCGGCTATCTGGCCGGCAGTGCCTGGCGCGAATACAAGGCCGGCGCACGCACACTCTGCGGCGTACCGCTGCCCGAGGGCATGGTGGAAAACCAGAAATTCCCCACGCCCATCGTGACCCCCACCACCAAGGCCGACGAGGGACACGACGAGAACATCAGCCGCGAGGAAATCATCCGCACCAGCTTGGTGGCCAAAGAGGACTACGACCAACTCGAGCGCTACGCCCTGCAGCTCTTCGAACGCGGCACCAAAATAGCCGCCGAAAAAGGGCTCATCCTGGTCGACACCAAATATGAATTCGGCAAACGCGACGACAAAATCTATCTCATAGACGAAATCCACACCCCCGACAGCAGCCGCTACTTCTATGCCGACGGCTACGAGGAACGTCTGGCCCGCGGCGAACACCAGCGCCAACTGAGCAAGGAATTTGTGCGCGAATGGCTGATGGACAACGGATTCCAAGGAAAAGAAGGGCAGAAGGTGCCCGAAATGACCGAGGATATCGTCAACAGCATCAGCGACCGATACATCGAGCTCTACGAGCATATCACCGGCGAACGCTTCCAGAAAGCCGACGAATGCGCCGATGTGGCCGCCCGTATCGAACGCAATGTCACCAATTGCCTGGCTGCACTCTGAATAGATGGAGATAGAGCGAAAATACCTTGTGGCAGCATTGCCGCCACATCTCGACAGCTATCAACATCAGGAAATAGAACAAGGCTATCTATGCACATCGCCCACCTTGCGGATACGCAAGATGGGCGATGCTTATTGGCTGACTGTCAAAGAGAAAACACAGACCGACAGCACCGCAATCCACAATAGGGAAGAGGAGTTCAGGCTGAATGCCAGGCAGTACGAACACCTGCGGACCAAATGCGACGGACGGCTGGTGCAAAAAACCCGGTACCGCATCCCGCTCGGCACGCTGACCGCAGAACTCGACATCTTTCACGGCGACCACCAGGGACTGATGCTTGTGGAAGTGGAATTTCCGGACACCGCCGCGGCCGACTCTTTCACGCCTCCAGCATGGTTCGGAACCGACGTCTCGCTGGACCCGAACTATAGAAACAGCCACTTGGCGCTATCAAACGAATAATCGAGAATGGAATACAGGATAGAGCAGTTTGCAAATATTCTATTTAACATAACCGCGGTATTAATAAAAAAGAGTATGGGCAAAAAATAGACCGGCACATTGTGGCGGTCATATGGAATAAGCATCTGGAATCGTTACATCTGCGTAATCTTGGCGACAACGCTCAGCGCACGCGGATTGCTGATGGACAGATAGTGCGAACCGTTATCCAAGCAGTGTTTTACGGTCAGCAATTCATCGTAACGCGACTCCAGCTGGAAGTTCAATTCAAGCACAAACGGCTGGCTGGTGGCGAAATCCAGTCCGTGCAGCACATCGAATATCAGCTTGATGTACTCCGAGTTGTTCATGTGGCGCGTGTGGTCCAGCATCGAGAACGGCACATTGAGTTCCAGCGCAGTCGAGGCGTTGGACATGTCGGGCAGCTTAATCTTGTCGAGCGTGGCATGTTCGGTAGCCAGAATGTTGTGGTCTTCGTAGCCCTCGATGACTTCGTTCAGCCGGACCACACGCCGCGACTGCATATCAATCAGCGCCCAATACGAAGTGCCCGTCAGCAGCTGTTCACCATTGGCCGCCAGCATACGGTAGTCGCGCATGGCAATCAGGCCGTTGTTGCCGCGCGACCATGTGCTCAGGTCAATCTCTTCGAAGGCATCCGGGAGCCTGTAGATATTGTAGAGCGAGCGCGTGAGCACCCAGGCATGATTCTGCTGCACCAGTTCCTTGAAGCCGATGCCAGTCATATTACCATGATATTCTGTCACTTCCTGGCACAGACGGACTGCGGCCCAGGGATGCAGACGGTCGTCGATATCGCACAGATACGACGGGGTTTCTATATGTTGCTTGTATATCATATCACATCCGTTCGGGCACTTCAATACCCAGGATATCCATTGTGTTTCTCAGTGCCGTGGCCACCATAGCGCACAGGCCGACGCGGAAGCGCTTCAGCCGGGCATCGCTTTCGCGCAGAATCGGAGTATCCTGGTAGAAACTGTTGAAGGCTTTGGCCAGGTCGTAGGCATAGTTGGCCACCATAGCCGGACTGTAGGCCGCGGCGGCGGCGGCCACGCTCTCGGGCAGTGCGTGCAGCACTTTCACCACGGCACGTTCCTTTTCGTTCAGGCTCAATCCGTTGCACACCTCCAGCGGAGCGGAACACTCCTCCCCTGCCTTGCGCACGATGCTGCAGATGCGGGCGTGGGTGTATTGGATAAAGGGGCCGGTATTGCCGTTGAAGTCGATACTTTCGGCCGGGTTGAAGAGCATATTCTTGGTTGGGTCGACCTTGAGGATGAAGTATTTGAGAGCGCCGAGGGCCAGCATGTGGTATAGGTTGCGCTGCTCCTCCTCGCTCAGTTCGTCGGCCTTGCCGCGCTCGCGGCTCATCTCGGCGGCGGTCTGCTCCATCTCGTCGATCAGGTCGTCGGCGTCCACCACGGTGCCTTCGCGCGACTTCATCTTGCCATTGGGCAGCTCCACCATGCCGTAGCTCAGGTGATAGACATTGTCGGCCCACGAAAAGCCTAGTTTACCGAGGATTAGCTTCAGTACCTTAAAGTGATAGTCTTGCTCGTTGCCGACCACATATATCAGCCGTTCGGAGCCGAAATCGTTGTGGCGCAGCAGCGCGGTACCCAGGTCTTGGGTCATGTAGACGCTGGTGCCGTCCTTGCGCAGGAGCAGCTTCTGGTCCAGGCCGTCGCCCGTGAGGTCGCACCATACAGAGCCATCGTCGCGCCGATAGAGCACGCCCATATCCAGACCTTTCTGCACCAGCTCTTTGCCCAGCAGATAGGTCTGACTCTCGTAATACACCTTGTCGAAGCCCACGCCCAGCCGGCGGTAGGTCTCGTCGAAGCCGGCATAGACCCAGCCGTTCATCTTCTCCCACAGCGCGCGCACCTCGGCGTCGCCCTCTTCCCAGCGTTTCAGCATCTGCTGGGCCTCCACCATGAGGGGGGCCTCACGCTTGGCCTGCTCCTCCTCTACCCCACTCTCCATCAGCTGCTTGACCTCGGCCTTGTAGTGCTTGTCGAACTCCACATAGTATTTGCCCACCAGGTGGTCGCCCTTCATGCCGCTGCTTTCGGGCGTCTCGCCGCCGCCGAAGCGCTGCCAGGCCAGCATGCTCTTGCAGATGTGTATGCCGCGGTCGTTGACCAGATTCACCTTCTTCACATTGGCACCGGCGGCCTCCAGCAGACGGCTCACCGACCAACCGAGCAGATTGTTTCTGATATGTCCCAAGTGCAACGGTTTGTTGGTGTTAGGGCTGCTGTATTCAACCACTACTGGAGCATCGGAAGCCGAGGCGCACTTCAGTCCGAAGCGCGTGTCGGCGGCATGCTCGACGACAAATTGCTGCCAATAGGCGTCGCCGATTTCGAAGTTGAGAAATCCCTTGATGACATTGAAACCGCCGACGAGGGGCAGATGCTCCTTCACATAGGCGCCAATCTCCTGAGCCACAGCCTCGGGACTGCGTCGTGCCTGCTTCACATAGGGGAACACCACAAGCGTGTAATCGCCGCTGAAATCGCGACGGGTATCCTGCAGCACGACGCCCTCGGCCGGCTGTGCAATGCCGTAAAGCGCATCCAGCGCCTGGCTAATAGTCTGTGTGAGTGAGGTTATTATATTCATATTAACGTATTTTTCAAACTGCAAAGATACAAAAAAAAACTCATCTGCGACATCCGGCGACCGCTTTTTGGCATTTTTTTCACCCGCCGAAGTGGCCACACCACCGCAGTGGTGTAGGAACGCCCCCGCCACCCCACCCCGCCACCGGCGGACAAGGGTGCAGCAATCGACCGCCCATCGGCAATGTAACGCCTTATCAACTACTACTATAGTAGGTGTTGGTAAGGTGTTGGTAAGGCGTTGGTAAGGCGTTGGTAAGGAGATGATAGGTTGGGAGCCTGAGGTTCAGTGGGTTACAAGGGCGATTTTTCGCGTCACAACAGGTTGGGGTGTTTTTTCTGCGGAGAAAAAAAAGGGTTGGATGAAAAAAAGTTTTGCCAGATAAAAAAATAGTCGTATCTTTGCACATGCTTCGAGAGAGGGATAATGTGGCTTAAGGCCCCTTAGCTCAGTCGGTTAGAGCAGCTGACTCATAATCAGCGGGTCCTTGGTTCGAGCCCGAGAGGGGCCACAAAGAGCGAATGTTGAATTTCGAATTTTGAATATTGAATAGCCAAATTCAAAATTCAGAATTCAACATTCAGTTTTTAGGAGCAATGGGACGCATAATGGCAATAGACTACGGACGAGTGCGCACGGGTCTGTCGGTGACCGACCCGCTACGCATCATAGCCACCGCCTTGACGACGGTGGACACACGGTCGTTGATGCCGTACATAAAGGGCTATTGCGCGCGCGAGGAGGTGGACGTGTTTGTGGTGGGCGAAGCAAAGCGCATGGACGGCAGCCCCAGCGAGTCGGCAGCACTGATAGAGCCGTTTGTGGCCCAGTTGCGGCAGGCGTTTCCCGACCGCGAGGTGGCCCGGGTCGACGAGCGCTTCACGTCGAAGATAGCCTTCCGCAGCATGATAGACAGCGGGCTGAAGAAGAAGGACCGCCGCAACAAGGGGACCATAGACCAGGTCTCTGCCGTGCTCATCCTACAATCTTATATGGACACAATCAAAAACAGCAACCGATGATATTACCCATAGTTGGCTACGGCCATCCGACCTTGCGCAAGGTGGCGCAACCGATAGACAGAGACTACCCCAACCTGAAAGAGCTGGTGGCTAACATGTACGAGACCATGTATGCGGCCGACGGCGTGGGGCTGGCGGCTCCGCAGGTGGACCTCTCGATACGCGTGGTGGTGATTGGCTTCCGCCCCTACGACGAGAAGACGGACTCCTACGGCGAAGTGACCGAGCAGCATACGCTGGTGAACCCCGAGATACTGGAGTTCGGCGAGCAGAAAGACTATTTCAACGAAGGGTGCCTCTCGGTGCCTGACATCCACGAAGATGTGCTGCGCCCGACGACGGTGAAGGTGCACTACTGGGACGAGAACTGGGAGGAGCACACCGATGTGGCCACGGGCCTCTATGCCCGCGTGGTGCAGCATGAGGTGGACCACCTGGACGGCAAGGTGTTTACCGACCGCCTGTCCACACTGCGCAAGACACTGCTGCGCCGCCGCCTGGGCGACATAGCCGCCGGCAAGGTGCACACCAAATACAAAATGAAACCCGTACGCAAATAGCAAACCATACGCCATGAAGAAGATAATAGTCCCGCTGCTGGCAGTATGCCTGTTGGCTGCATGCAGCCCCAACCGTGAAAAACAGCTGAAAGCCATCGAAGAACACGAACTGGCCCTCTCGACGCTGGACCGCATCAGCGACGACAGCGAGATGGAAGAGGTGCTGAAGCTGTACCGCACCTTTGCCGCCGACTTTCCGGACGACAGTCTGGCACCGGTGTACATGCAGCGTGCCGCCGACATATATGTCAGCACCGGACGCTCGGACCAGGCCGTAAGCCTGCTGGACAGCGTGATAGAGCTCTACCCCGGCTTCGAGGACATGGGCGGCTGCTGGTTCCTGAAAGGGCTGGCCTACGAGAATGCCGAGCAGTTCGACTCGGCCCGCGCGGCCTACACATACTTTGTGGACAACTATCCCGAGCACAGCCTGGCCCACGACACCCGCTTCCTGATAGACCATCTGGGCATGACCCCGGAGGAGATGCTGGAGGCTGCACTGCAGGCTCGCGAGAACCAAGAGCAGAACGAATAGCGACGAAAGCATGAAAGTCAGCTCGTTTCGCATCCGCGCCAGCTATCCCAACTATTTCATGGTTCAACTCTACGCCCGCGAAGGACGAGAGATATTCAACCACGACAGCGAAGACCCGTCCAACCGACTGGAGGGTAACAAACCCGGCACGGTAATCTACCGCCTGGAAGGCGAAGAGCAGACACAGCGCGAGCTGCCGCCGCGGTGGTACGACATGTACCGCCTGCTGCGCCTGGCGGGCACCGAGCGGAAGCGCTACCTGGAAATGCTGCTCGAGGAGCAGCACGACGGCTTCGCCCCCGCGGCACTGGAGATGATGCGCGACGCCTTCCGCAAGGAATGCCAGGAATATGTGGCCGCACACCCGCTGACCGACAGCGCCGAACTCATCACCACCCTTACGCAAGGCGATTTCACCGACGAGGAAATCAGCTACAAAGGCCGCATGCTGCTGGACCTGACCCACAACAGCTATCCGGTGCCGGACTTCTGCATCATCACCTCGCGCGCATTCAACCAACCCGAACAGATGCCACGACTGGTGGAAGCGGCCATCAGCAACCTGGAGACTATGGCCAACTGCCGTCTGGGCGACAGCCATACTCCGCTGGTATTCGCCATACGGTGCGCCATGCCGCAATACATCCCCGGCCTGATGCCCACACTGCTGAATATCGGCGTCACGCGCACGGCATACAATGCCCTCTGCCATATGTACGACGAGACGATGGCCAACCGTGTGTATCTGAGCACACTGCACTCCATAGCCGAGATGCTTGGCATCGAACACCGCTACCAACGGTCGGACGTCAGCCTGAGCACCGAGGAGCAAAGGCAGCGCATCGTCGAGCTGGAACGGAACATCGGAGAGAAAGACCCTCGGCTGCTGGCCGACGCCCACTATCAGGCATTGCAACTGGTGCTGCATGTGCGCAAGTTCTATATCGACAACAGCGACCTGATACTCACCTTCATGCAAGGCAAGCAGGCATACCCAAGCTTCATATTGCAGCGCATGGTCTGGACCATAGGCAACAACGACAGCTACCCCGGAGTGCTCTACAGCCGCCACTCACGCACCGGTGTGGGCAAGCAGGTGGAGAGCTACCGCAACATCTTCGGCGAGGAAATCATGACGGGCGACGTGACTACCGAGGACCTGGCCTACCACGACCGGAGCGAAATACGCAGCAAATTCCCGGCAGTCTATCATTTCGACCCCCTACTGAAGAAGCTGGAGGGCCGCTACCGGACGCCCGTCACCATCGAATTTGCCGTCGAAAGCCGCCCCCATCAGCTGAGCCTTTTCTCTGTGTTGCAGCTGAATGCATCGGAGATGACTGGACGCGCGGCACTGGTGTCGTCAATCAACCTGCGCAACGAGGGTCTTATCGGCGACTCCGATGTCACCGACCTTATCAAGCCCTACCATCTGCGCCAGATAGTATCGGCCTCGATTGACGACAAATCGCTCTCGAAACTACAGTTCTTTGGCCACGGCCTGTCGGTACTGCCCCGCACAGCATGTGCCGCCCGCCTGTGCCTGTCGATAGGCAAAGCGCGCGAATGGAAAGCCAAAGGCCAGAACGTCTGCCTCTGTCAAGAGCATTTCGTGCCGGAGGACACCATCACACTCAACGAAGTGGACGCCATATTGAGCATGATGCCTGCCGCCATCCATGTGGTCACCGCCTGCCGCGGCTACGGCATACCCGCCTTCATGGACCTGCACAGCTATGGCATACGCATCGACGGTGCCTCAATCGTCAACAGCGAAGGGGTGAGAATCAGCGAGGGCGAATTGCTGACCGTCAGCTCGCGTCGTCAGAGCATCTACCGCGGTGAGGCCGATTTCCGTCCGGCCCGCTTCACCAAGTATCTGCAAGGGGCGCCGGTGGAACTAAGCGATGTGGAGCAACAGTTCTTCGCCGAAATGAAGAACGCCTATCTGCAATACCAGAATATAGTCAACAGCCAGCAGGCATCCTTCATCACCGACCTGGGAAAGCTGGCGCGCCTGGTGAGGCTGGACCTGCACGACAACCCCAAGAAGGCTGCCGGAATTGTCAACTCCTGGTTCGAGTCGCGTCCCGACGACTATGTAGACGGTGTACTCCGCAGCCGCATGGGTGACCATAACGACCAGAGCCGACTCTTCAATCTGCTGGACACCAGCCATAAGATAGACTTCTTCCAACGCATCAGCACGGTTTGTATGCAACGGGGCATTTCCGGCCTCACCGCCGGAAGCTTCATGATAGGCCGCTTCACGGCCCATCCCCTACCCACCCGTATGTGGAACTCATTGTCCGACAAGATTGTGGCATTTCTGCTGAACGAATATGTCCTATACGAAAAGTATCAACAAGTACTCCAGGAGGTAGGCGAAATCAAGCTGGCTCGCGCCCACTCGCGCATCGAGACCGAAGGCATCGACAACATGGTGCTCCGCAGCTTCGACCTCACCAATTTCTACCCCCTGCTGCAGTCGAACCACCGCTGGCCGGCGGTGGCCGACGCCCTGGAACACATCGACCATCAGGACAACACCCACCTGCTCATCGAGATGATGAGCCACCCACTGGACGAACTCTTCGACCTCAGCACCCCCTGGAAGCGCGCCCAGCTAGACGACATCATGCGACAAGCAGGCATTTGAACCCGGAGTGTTCTACGGGCGGGATGAAAGCGTAGACGGACGGCTGGGAAGACGGAATCGGTGACCATAGCTCCATTCTACAAAGTCGGCTTGTCCGGCATGGGCGTTGATACCAATGCCGACATAATTGTGTCCGAAGTTGTAATAGAGCGCTACCCGCTCGTAGAAAGGTATGCCTACCCGTGAGGATGCCGCCAGGACAGGTCCCATGCCGGCCTTGATACTCAGTGGTCCCCAAAAGCCTTCGACGAAAGCCAGCATACTCACATATACCGGCGCAGTGTAGTCATCATGATACCAGACAACTTGCTCGCGGTGGCTGAAGTTGTACCAGAAGTCAACCGTGGCGCCATAAGCCACCCGAGGGCTGTGGTGATACTCGTAGTTGAGCGACAAGTCATAGCATAGAAATAACCCCTGCTGGGATGAATGGCGCGCCGCAACCAGTCCGGGCGAAAGGGTAAATCCCAGCGCATGATAGGGCAAGAAATTCTCCACAGGCTCCGTCTGTGGCACAGAAGACACAGATGTCGGTCGAGTCAAGGCGTAGGTCAAGCCAAGTTGGAAATAGTTAAGGCCGCGATTGGGCAAACGCAGAGCCCCGTTGCTGGTATGGAGCAAACCAAGCGACAGGCGCAGGCGTTCGCTGCAACGGACGGATAACGACGTACCAATCAGGAAGGTAATCGGTGTGGTGATATATACGTTATTGGTGTCGCCGGTGAGATTGGCCGGTTTGGTGAAAGCGGCAGCGCCGAGTCCCACATCCCAATCCAGCCACGACGTCAGCGGGGTGCGCATCTTTCCAGCCAACCCAAAGCGATAGCCACAGATGCTATGAGGCGAGACACTCCAATCAGCCATCACGCCGAACAACGGCTGCGGATAAGCATACTTCCAGTCCGCATCCGGCACCCGGAACCACCATGTGGCTTCAATACTGCCACACACTATATTGTCTGGCGATTGGAAATCATAGGCCGTAAGCATATATTCGGGAGAAAGCGTCAATTCCACATGGGAGGACTGTGACCTTACCGCTAACGGAAGGAGACACAACAGAACCGCTACAAACCCCGACTTAGCCATTGACAATATCCATATACTGCTGTTCTGTGATAATCTCAACCCCTAGTTTCTCGGCCTTCTTGCGTTTCTCGGGCCCCATCTTGTCGCCAGCCACCAGGTAGGTCGTCTTGCCACTGATGGAGCCGGACACCTTGCCTCCATGCCGCTCTATGTCGGCCTTGATTTCATCGCGGGAGAAGTGTTCGAATACACCGCTGACCACCAGTGTCTTTCCGTCCAGCACACCACCATGCTCGGCCCATTGCCCGCTCATCTGCAGTCCCGCGCCGCGCAGCCTTTCCACAATCTGCCGGTGCTCTTCCTTGGAAAACCACTCGCTGACGGCACGCGCCGTCACCTCGCCCACATCCTCCGCCTGCGCCAACTCCTCTTCGCTGGCGTTCATCAAGGCATCCATATTCTTGAAATAGCGGGCCAGTTTCTTGGCACCTACCTCGCCCACATAGCGTATGCCGAGAGCAAATACCACCCGTTCGAAGGGTACTTGGCGGCTGGCCTCGAGGGCAGCCAGCAGGTTTTCGGCACCTTTGTCCTGGATAGTGGCATCGGTACCAAGCCCTATCAACTGCTCGCGCCGCAAGTCGTAGAGGTCAGCCACATTGCGCACTAAACCAGACTGATACAGGAGCTCCAACCGTTCAGGACCCAACGACTCGATATTCATAGCCTTGCGACTCACGAAATGCTCCAGCCGACCCATAATCTGCGGATGGCAGCCATCGCTGTTGGGGCAGTAGCTACCGGCTTCACCCTCCACACGCAACAGCTCGGCGCCGCACTCAGGACACCGCGTGACATACTGTATAGGCATGGCACCCGCCTGGCGCTGGTCCATATCAACCCCCACTACCTTGGGTATAATCTCGCCACCTTTCTCTATCAGCAGATGGTCACCCTTACAGATACCCATCTTGCTGATAAAGTCGGCATTGACCAATGTGGCGCGACGCACTGTGGTGCCGCCCAGCCACACCGGCCGCAGATTGGCCACCGGAGTCACCACACCGGTGCGTCCCACCTGGTAACTGATGCTCTCCAGCGGAGTGGAGACGCGTTCGGCTTTGAATTTGAATGCTATAGCCCATCGGGGCGACTTGGCCGTCAGTCCCAGACGGTCCCACAGGGCAGTCTGGTTCACCTTGATTACAATGCCGTCGATGCCGAATGGAAGCTCCCAGCGAGCGCGGTCCCAATGGTCTATAAAAGCCTTAATCTCGTTGATATCCTTGCATTCTTGAATATAGGGCTGCACATGGAAACCCATCTGCCGTCCCCAATCGAGGCGGCCAAAGTGGGTGTCGGGCAGCGCGATGCCGTCGGGCGCCATCATGAAATACATGCAGAATAGCAGCTTGCGCTTGGCGCATTCGGCGCTGTCCTGCAACTTGAGGCTCCCGCTGGCGGCGTTGCGCGGATTGGCAAAGGGGGCTTCACCCTCGGCCTCGCGCTGGCGATTCATGGCATCGAATGCCGCAAAGGGGTACACAACCTCGCCACGGGCCTCGAAATCGTCGGGGTATTCACCCGTCAGGCGCAGCGGTATGGTGGGGATAGTCTTGGCATTGGTGGTGATATCGTCGCCCACGGTGCCGTTGCCACGGGTGACAGCCTGCACCAGCTGTCCGTGGCGGTAGGTGAGGCCGATGGCCACACCGTCGTATTTCAGCTCGCAGGTGTAGCTGAACGGAGTGCCATCCAGCAATTTACGCGTGCGGGCTTCGAAGTCTTCTATCTCCTCTATGGAGTAGGTATTGCCCAGCGAGAGCATGGGAAACCGGTGCTCCACCTGGCGGAAACTCTTGTTCACCTCGCCGCCTACCCTCTTGGTGGGCGACAGCGGCGAGGCCAGTTCAGGATACTGACGCTCCAGGTCCTGCAGCTCGCGCATCATACGGTCGAATTCCTCGTCGGAGACCAGCGAGCGGTCGTTCATGTAATACTCGTGGTTGAGCCGGTCCAGCTCGTCGGTCAGCGACTCCATCCGCTGCCGCACGGGCTCGGTGTCTATAGCGCTGAAGAGGTCCATGATCCGGTGAAATTAAGTGATACGGGTCCAATCAGATGCACAGTGGTCAGGTCGGGTTGCGGGTGTGCAAACTCCACACAGAACTTGCCGCCGGGAGCCGACAGGCGGGTGCAGCCCGTCACCAGCGCCACGGCCGTGACGCCCGTGCCGCAGGCCCACGTCTCGTCCTCCACGCCACGCTCGTAGGTGCGCATGGCCACACTCCCGTCGGGCTGCATCTCTATGAAATCCACATTCGTACCCTGCGGGAAATGTTCGGCCATGTGACGTATGCGGCGACCCTCGCCCACCACGTCGAAGTGCGACAAACCGTCGACCTGCTGCACATAGTGGGGCGAACCAGTGTCGACAAACCATCCGTCCATACAGCGCCGTATGCCGTCGGCCGCCACTGGTTTCATCTCCAGCTCCACGATGCCACGGCTGCCATCCCACTGCTGTATGCGGGCCGAGTGCGGTCCGTCGTAGGCCAGGAAATGCAGATTATCGCCCAGACCCAGCATGTGGGCAAAGGCGGCGATGCAGCGTCCCCCGTTGCCACACATCGAGCCCAGACGGCCGTCGCTGTTGTAATAATGCATCACGAAATCGGGCTGCGAGCCACGCTCGGCGGTCCACTGGACGGGGCCGACAGTGTCCAGCGTCATCAGGCCGTCGGCTCCCACGCCGAAACGGCGGTGGCAGATACGGCTCACCTCCGCCTCCGTGGGCTGCCAACACATGCGGCGATTGTCGACAACCACGAAATCGTTGCCGGCACCGTCGAACTTATAGAATGGTATATTCATCTTTCTGTCAATAGTCGATCTGCGGAAACAGCTTGCGCAGCAACACCAAATTCGGATTTTGCTCCAGCATGGCGTTGTATTTGTCGTTGGGCGAATAGACCACCTCGTCCTTTTCGAGGAACAGCTGGTTCACCTTGCAGTCCAGCATCGGCATGCCACACTTGGCGCGCAGGGCCTCCATCACATCGATGCGGTGCGCCTTGAATTCGTCGTGGAAATAGGTGTTCTGCGCGTCAATCTCTATACAGCCCGTGCGCTCGCCCACACGAGGCTTGCCGCCCGCCATCAGTTCCTTCAGGTTCAGCTCGTCCGCCACCTCGGCCCAGTAGCGCTCCAGGTCGTCCTGCGTCAGGGGTTTCACCTCGGCCTGCAGGCGCGGCATGGCGGGCTGCACCTGTTTCAGGTTGCTGATGCTGATGCCGCCGAGCAGACCGGGGACGGACGTCTCCGCCTTGGGCTGGGCGGCGGTGGGGGCCTTCGCCGGGGGCGCTGGCGTGGGGGCCACGGGCTGGGCCGCTTGGGGCTGGGCCGCGGGGACCGCCGGTGCCGCGGGCGCTGCCGTGGGCACAACGGGTGCCGCCGACGGCACCTCGGCTGTTGCCGCGGGTGCCGCACCGGCTGTCTGTTCCGTGCCTGCCCGCTCGGGGCCTCTTGCTATCTATTGCTGGCCGGTGGCCGAGAGTTTCATCAGGCACACCTCCACGAAAAGGCGCTTATTGTTGGCCTCGCGGAAGCGGTATTCGAAGTCGGACGCCACGTTGAGCCAGGCCAGCAGCAGCGGCAGGCCGCAGGTTTGGGCCTGCTGGCCCAGGCGGGTGCGCAGCCGCTCGCCGCCCTCGACCAGCGGGAGGGTCTGCGGATCGAGGCTCACCATCAGGTTGCGCAGATGCTCGCACAGCCCGGTCAGGAATGACTGCCCGCCGAAGCCGCGCGTCAGCACATCCTGGTAGAGCAGCAGCGCCGCACCCATCTCGTGGGCGCGCAGATGGTCCACCATGCGGAAATAGCAGTCGGCGTCCAGCACATTGAGGTTGGTCAGGCACGCCTGATAAGTCAGGTTGCCCTGCGTGAAGTTCACCAGCTGGTCGAAGGTGGACAGCGCGTCGCGCATGCCGCCCTCGGCCTTGGTGGCTATCAGCTCCAGCGCCTCGGGCTCGTAGCCGACGCCCTCGTTGCCGGCCACATACTCCAGGTGCCGCACGATGTCGGGCACCTCGATGCGCTTGAAGTCGAACACCTGGCAGCGGCTGAGGATGGTGGGTATGATTTTGTTCTTCTCGGTGGTGGCCAGAATAAACTTGGCGTAGGCCGGAGGCTCCTCCAGCGTCTTCAGGAAGGCGTTGAAGGCCGCCTGGCTCAGCATGTGCACCTCGTCGATGATGTACACCTTGTAGCGGCCCGTCTGCGGCGGGAACTGCACCTGGTCCACCAGCTGGCGGATATCGTCGACCGAATTGTTGCTGGCGGCATCCAGCTCGAAGATATTCATCGAGGCGCCGGCGTTGAACGAACGGCAGCTTTCACACTCGTTGCACGCCTCGCCGTCGGCCGTGCGATGCTCGCAGTTGATGGTCTTGGCCAGGATGCGGGCGCAGGTGGTCTTGCCCACACCGCGGCTGCCGCAGAAGAGGAACGCCTGCGGCAACTGCCCCGTCTGTATGGCATTCTTCAGCGTCCGCGTGATATGCTCCTGCCCCACCACACTGGCAAACGTGGCGGGCCTGTATTTCCTTGCCGAAACTACAAAATTTTCCATATCCTTGATACTCAAAAGTTAATTGTAAATCACCCTCGCATAATCCACCTGCAAAGATACACATTTTTCCGATATAGACGCCCACCGGCCCGAAAAAAAACGCCGACAGCAGCCCTCAGCGCCCGCCGGCTGACGCCCCACCGACCGTACACCGACGTGCGGCCGGCCGCAAAACCCCAGCCGACCGACCTGGAAAACACATGTTAAAACCTTATCAACTACTACCGTAGTAGATGTTGGTAAGTCGTTGGTAAGTCGTTGGTAAGTCGTTGGTAAGTCGATGATAGGTTGGGAACCTGAGGTTCAGTGGGTTACAGAGGCGTTTTTTCGCGTCACAACAGGCAGGGGTGTTTTTTCCCGGCAGCCGCCCGCCGGGCGGGGGCCAAGGTGGCGCAAGCGCACATTTATTCAAAAAGAAACGGCATTTGCAGCGGGTAAAGTTTTTTTTCGTATATTTGCACCGCGTCGGCCATAGAAAAAGACGCCGACAAACGACGATACGACAATACATTGGGCCTGAAGTGAAACAACAAAAAACACAAAAAAAATGAACTGGAAAGACGAATACAAGCGAAAGATATCGAAGCCCGAGGATGCCATCAAGGACATCCACGACGGCGACTGCGTGGTGCTAGGCCACGCCGCGGCGGTGCCCAAAGTGATTCCCCACGCGATGGCCGAACATTGCGAGGACTACAACGACGTGCTCATCTTCCACATGACCACGCTGGGCGACAACGAGTTGCTGCACCCGCGCTGCTATGGACACTTCCGCCATGTGAGCAACTTTCTGAGCGGCAACTCGCGCGAAGCGGTGAACCACCTGAACGGCGACTTCTTCCCTGCCTACTTCCACGACGTGCCGGAGATGATAGGCGACGAGATACCCTGCGAGGTGGCCGTATTCCAAGCCACGCCGCCCAACGACGAAGGCTACTGCTCGCTGGGCGTGAGCTGCGACTACGCCTTGGCGGCCATACGCCGGGCCCGCTCGGTAATCATCGAGACCAACGAGCTGATGCCCTTCGTGTACGGCAACTCGATGATACACGTGTCGCAGATAGACCACATCATACCCTGCGCCTACCAGCTGCCCGAACTGCACAGCGAGGCGCCGAGCGAGGTGGAGCTGGCCATCGGACGCCACTGCGCCTCGCTGGTGACCGACGGCTCCACCCTGCAGTTGGGCATCGGCGCCATACCCAACGCCGTGCTGGCCGAACTGAGCCAGAAGAACGACCTGGGCATACACAGCGAGATGTTCAGCGACGGTGTGGCCGACCTGATGAAGAAAGGCGTCATCAACGGCAGCCGCAAAACGCTGCACAAGGGCAAGGTGGTGGCCACATTCATCATGGGCTCGCGCGAACTGTACGACTTTGTGGACGGCAACGAGGACATCGAACTCTACCCCGTGGACTACACCAACGACCCCATCGTCATCGCGCAGCAGTACCGCATGGTGAGCATCAACTCGTGCCTGGAGGTGGACCTCATGGGACAGGTGGCCAGCGAGACAATAGGCATGCGGCAGTACAGCGGCATCGGCGGCCAAATAGACTTCGTGCGCGGCGCCTCGATGGCCCGCGAGGGCAAGAGCATCATAGCCATGCCCAGCACCGCCGCCGGCGGCACCATATCGCGCATCAAGCCCTTCCTCACCCCCGGCTCGGCCGTCAGCACCACGCGCAACGACGTGAACTACCTGGTCACAGAGTACGGCATAGCACGACTGAAAGGCCGCACCCTGCAGCACCGCGCCGAAGACCTGATACGCATAGCCCATCCCGACTTCCGCCCCATGCTGATTGAAGAATACGAGCGGCGCTTCCAGTGCAAATACACTGAGTAGCACCCTCGAACAACACACCCCCGGGAGCCCTTGCCACACGGCAGGAGCCCCCGGTTGCATTGTATCAACAACCGGCGGTTGACAAGTTTTTTTCTTGCAGATGTGATATTTTTTGTATATTTGCATTTCAAAATGTCCGCGCAGAAGCACACAACAACCTGCTATACAGACATAAAGAACGACAATATAAATATAAAAACAAACAATATGACACCTTCACACATTGAACACATCGGAATTGCCGTGACCAACCTCGAAGAAGCCATCCGCTACTGGGAGGACGTCATGGGTCTGAAATGCTATGCCATCGAGGAAGTCAAAGACCAGAAAGTGAAGACGGCCTTCTTCCGCTGCGGCGATGTCAAAATCGAACTGCTGGAACCCACCTGCCCCGAGAGCACCATCGCCTCCTTCATCGAGAAGAACGGAGGCAAGGGCGGCATGCACCACATCGCCTTCGCGATGGAGGACACCGACCAGGCCCTCAACGAGGCCAAGGAGAAAGGCATGCGCCTGATCGACCAGCAGAGCCGTCCCGGTGCCGAAGGGCTGCATATCGGATTCCTGCACCCCAAGTCGACCCTCGGCGTGCTGACCGAATTCTGCTGCAAATAACCACACAGCGCACCATGCCGCCGGCCGAGGGCCGCAGAAAGCCCCGTCGCGTGCGGCAAAACATAACAATACCGACAATCAAAAAACACGAAAATTTAAACCCACAATAACTATGGCTTTTGAACAGAAGATAAAAGAGCTGCTCGACAAGCGCGCGGAAGCCCGCATCGGCGGTGGCCAGAAAGGCATCGACAAGCAGCACCAAGCAGGCAAGCTCACCGCTCGCGAGCGCATAGCCCTGCTGCTCGACGAGGGCTCGTTCGAGGAATTCGACATGTTTGTCACCCACCGTTGCCAGAACTTCGACATGCAGAAGAAGTCGTTCCTCGGCGACGGCGTCGTCACCGGCTACGGCACCATCAACGGACGCATGGTATATGTCTTCGCCCAGGACTTCACCGTCTTCGGCGGCTCGCTGAGCGAGACTATGGCTCTGAAGATTTGCAAGGTGATGGACCAGGCCATGAAGGTCGGCGCCCCGGTGATCGGCCTGAACGATTCGGGCGGAGCCCGTATCCAGGAGGGTATCAACGCCCTGGCCGGTTTTGCCGAAATCTTCGAACGCAACATATTGGCCAGCGGTGTGGTGCCGCAAATCAGCGCCATCTTCGGCCCCTGCGCCGGTGGCTCGGTCTACAGCCCCGCACTGACCGACTTTATCCTTATGAGCAAGGAGAACAGCTACATGTTCCTCACTGGTCCCAAGGTGGTGAAGACCGTCACGGGCGAGGACGTGAGCGTGGACAAACTGGGCGGCGCAATGGTGCACGCCACCAAGAGCGGCGTGGCCCACTTTGTGGGTGAGACCGAGGAAAGCACCCTCCAGCTTATCCGCGAGCTGGTAGGATACATTCCCAGCAACAACTTCGAGGAAGCCCCCTTCGTGGCCACCAACGACCCCATCGACCGTCTGGAAGACAGCCTGAACAGTATCATTCCCGAGAACCCCAACGAGGCTTACGACGTCAAAGAAGTCATCCACACCATCGTCGACGAGGGCAAGTTCCTTGAAGTGCACGAGAAGTTCGCCCCCAACCTGGTGGTCGGCTTTGCCCGCATGGGCGGCATGAGTGTCGGTGTGGTAGCCAACCAGCCTAAGGCTATGGCCGGCGTGCTGGACTGCAACGCCTCGCGCAAGGGTGCCCGCTTCGTGCGCTTCTGCGACGCCTTCAATATTCCGCTGGTGACGCTGGTCGACGTGCCCGGCTTCCTGCCCGGCACCGGTCAGGAGTACAACGGCGTCATCGCCCACGGCGCCAAGATGCTCTTCGCCTATGGCGAGGCCACGGTGCCCAAGGTCACCGTCACCCTCCGCAAGAGCTACGGCGGCGCCCATATCGTGATGAGCTGCAAGCAGCTGCGCTCGGATATCAACTACGCTTGGCCTACGGCCCAGATTGCCGTGATGGGAGCCAGCGGTGCCACCGAGGTGCTGCATGGCCGCGCCCTGAAGGAAATCACCGACCCCGAAGAGAAAGCCAAGTTCATCGCCGAGAAGGAGAAGGAGTACAACGACCTCTTCGCCAACCCCTACAACGCAGCCAAATACGGCTACATCGACGACGTCATCGAGCCGCGCAACACCCGCTTCCGCGTCATCCGTGCCCTCCAGGCCCTGCAGACAAAGAAGGACACCCTCCCGATGAAGAAGCACTGCAACCTGCCGCTCTGACCTGAACAACAAACAATTCATTTTATTAACCAATTTTTTTATTAACCAATTTTTTAAACATCAAAACAACAATGAAGAAAGTTCTGTTTACCGCTGCCGCCGCTCTGGCGATGTTCGCCATGACCGCATGCAACAACAACAAGGCCGCCGAGGCCGCCGAGGACACCACCTGCGCCGCCACCGAGCAGTGCGAGCACAAGTGCAACAAGGCCGAGGGCGACACCGCCATGTGCTGCAAAGCCGAAGGCATGGCCATGGACAGCACCAAGGCCTGCTGCAAGGAAGGCCAGGAAGGCTGCAAGAAGGCCGAAGGCGAGAAGTGCTGCAAGTCCGAAGGCAAAGAGTGCCACAAAGAGGCTGCCAAGTAAGCACTTGGACGTGAACGAATCCGGCGCGTCAGCGCTGACGCGCCGGATTTCAAACAACGTTTTGATGTTAAAACAAAGAGATTGTTAGATGAAAACACTTAATAAACTACTAATTGCAGGTCTGTTGAGTTTCGCTACGCTGACGGCTATGGCGACGCCGCAAACCCACAATGGGGAACACGGCAGTCCCGACGCCGTGACAGGTGCCACCCAGGCCACGCAGCAGGAGGCGCCCCATGCAGGTTGCCCCATGCACGCGCTGACGCCGTCGGTGGACTTACAGAGCGTCAAGATCTGCTATGCGCCCGACCTGGGCGCCTTTGTGGCAATCGACAGTGTGGAGTGTTCGGTACACCTGGTGTCAGCACAGTCTATGGACACCATTGGCGTCTTCAAGACCGACGACACCTACAAACGCCACGACCTGAAGAATATCCTGCGCCCAGTGAGCGTGTCGGCTATGGGCCCTTACGTGCTGGTACTGGCCTCGGCCGTGAACGATACTGCCTACGTAGCCATCCTAGACTCGAACATGAACGAGGTGGCGCGCCGCGCCTTCCAGAGCCCGATGTACGCTATGTGGCGCGAAGGGGGCGCCCTGACCGTCGCGGGCCGCAACCCCTACGGCTACGATATCAACATTCTGCCGCTGCACCGTCTGAACTTTGAACAGTTCGCCAACGGCGAGATCAGAACCCACCACTACCGCGTGGCCAAACAGGCGGAGAAAATCAAGAATTCCGACCCCGTAGGTATCGGACTCGCCGCCGTGGCCGTGGCTGTGGTCTTCCTGGCTCTGGTGTGCATCTGCCTCATCATCTCCGGTTCGGGCAAACTCATCTCCGGTGCCGAGGAGCGCAACAAGCAGAAAGGCGCTGCCAAGAAAGCACCGGCCATCAAGCCTGTAAGCTCGGGCAGCAGTGCCGAGGACGAGACCATGGCTGCCATAGCTGCCGCCATCCACCTCTACAACGACGAGCTACACGACGAGGAGGACACGGTGCTCACCATCCAGAAAGTGGAACGCGAGTGGACCCCGTGGAATGCCAAGTACTATAATATGAATCAATATTTTAATAATAGGAGATAGCACACTCTCCCAAAACGGAAAGAGACAATGAAAAACTACAAGCTCAAGATAAACGGCAACGACTACAACGTTGAAATCAACGAAGTGGAAGGCCAGGAAATCAAACTCGACGTCAATGGCACCAGCTATGTTGTCACCGTCGACCAAGAAATCAAACAAACCAAGAAGCCCGCAGTGAGCACTCCCCGCCCGCAGGCCGTCGCGGCCGCTCCCGCCGCCCAGAAGAGCAGCGCCCCCGCCGCTGCCGGCAGCAAGGTGACCACTCCCCTGCCCGGAACCATCCTCGACGTCTTCGTCAATGTGGGTGACAGCGTCAAGGAAGGCCAGACCGTGGTGCTGCTCGAGGCCATGAAGATGGAGAACAACATCGAGGCCGACTGCGCCGGTACCGTCAAGGAGGTGAAGGTCCGCAAGGGCGACAGCGTGCTTGAAGGCGATGTCCTGATAGTCATTGGATAAAAAGAATAGTTAACGGGCACACCGCAAGCGGTGTGCCACAGAACAAATTTTGAAGAAATGATTAGTTTAGCAACAGGTGGCTTCATGGAGTTCATGTCGACGCAGCTGGTCCAGTTTCTGGAATACACCGGCTTTGCCAACGTGACCTGGGGCCACATAGCAATGATTCTTGTCGGTTTGGTGTTCATCTTTCTGGGCATCAAATACGAGTTCGAACCCCTGCTGCTGGTTCCTATTGGATTTGGCATGCTCATCGGCAACATCCCCTTCTATCCCGGATTGAAGATAGGCATCTATGAACAGGGGTCGGTGCTCAACATCCTCTACCACGGTGTGCAGAACGGTTGGTATCCGCCATTGATATTCCTAGGCATCGGTGCCATGACCGACTTCTCGGCACTGCTGAGCAATCCCAAGCTGATGCTCATCGGTGCCGCCGCCCAGGTGGGTATCTTTGCCGCCTATATGGGTGCATTGGCCCTGGGATTCATGCCCAACGAGGCCGGTGCCATCGGCATCATCGGTGGCGCCGACGGTCCCACCGCCATCTTCATCAGCTCGCAGTTGGCTCCCGACCTGATGGGTGCCATCGCCGTGTCGGCCTACAGCTACATGGCCCTTGTGCCTGTCATCCAGCCCCCCATCATGCGACTGCTGACCACGCCCAAGGAGCGCACCATCCGCATGAAACCGCCACGCAAAGTGTCCAAACTGGAGAAAATAACCTTCCCCATCATCGGCCTGCTCTTCTGCGCTTTCATTGTGCCGAGCGGCCTGCCCCTGCTGGGCATGCTCTTCTTCGGCAACCTGCTGAAAGAATGCGGTGTCACCAAGCGCCTGAGCGACGTGGCCTCCAACGCAGTGGTCAACATCTGCACCCTGCTCATCGGCATCACCGTGGGTGCCTCGACCCAGGCGTCGGTCTTCCTCAGCGGCAAATCGCTGATGATCTTCGGCCTTGGCGCCGGCTCTTTCATCGTGGCCACCTTCTGCGGCGTGCTCTTTGTGAAGATTATGAATCTCTTCCTGAAGGAAGGCAACAAAATCAATCCCCTCATCGGCAACAGCGGCGTCAGCGCCGTGCCCGATGCTGCCCGCGTGTCGAACAACGTGGGTCTGGAGTACGACAAGTCCAACTACCTGCTGCAGCACGCTATGGGTCCCAACGTGGCCGGCGTGGTGGGCTCGGCAGTGGCCGCCGGTATCCTGCTCGCTTTCCTGCACTAGTCTTGCTGCCGGAAAAGCATACTATGGAAAGTGGAGGAAAGGGGGGATGCCTCTTCCTCCACTTTTCTGTTTCAACAGCAGCCGCACCCCACTGCGGCTGTACCATCCAACGAGTATAAAACATGCGCCAACTGCAAGATACGGTCTACTACGTCGACGTGCTGCTCCCGCTTCACCTGCCGGAATACTACACCTACCGGGTGCCGCAGGAGTACAACGGCCTGGTCGCACCGGGCCAGCGTGTAGTAGTGCAGTTCGGGCGCCAACGCATCTATTCCGCCCTCGTGCGTCGCCTGCACCAGACGCAGCCCGCCTGGCGCACCAAGTACATACAGGCCATACTCGACACGCAGCCCATCGTCACCGAGCGCCAGATGGAGTTCTGGGAGTGGCTGGCGCGCTACTATATGTGCTACCCCGGCGATGTGATGGCCGCTGCCCTTCCCGCGGGCATGAAGCTGGCCAGCGAGAGCGCCGTAGCCATCCATCCAGACTTCGACGGCGAACTGTCGTCCCTCAGCAAGCAGGAGGCGCAACTCGTGCACCTGCTGACCGACCATCCGGTGATGCGTGTCGTCGACATCTCGCGTGCTCTCGGCCTGCAGAAGGTGATGCCTCTGCTCCGTTCGCTGATAGACCGCTCGGTCGTCGTCATGGAAGAGGAGCTGCACGAACGCTTCCACCCCCGCACATCAACCTACATCAGCCTCGCGCCGGCCTACCGCTCCGAAGAGGCACAGCGACGGCTCTTCGACGAGTTGGAGAGCAAGAAGCGCAGCAAACAGGTGGAGATACTGATGCAATACCTGCAGCTCTCGCATTTCGGGCAGGAGGCGGTGGCCAAACGACTGCTGCCACAAGGCTCGCCGCTGCAGACGCTGGTCAAGCACGAGATACTCCTCTGCGAGGAGCGCGCCGAGAGCCGGATGGAAACACTCGACGGGCCCGCGGCCTCGGCCGACAACATACAGCTCAACGACGAGCAGCAACGGGCCTACACCCAACTGCAGACGGGCCCGTCGGTATGGCTGCTGCACGGTGTCACCTCCAGCGGCAAGACCGAGATATACATCAAACTCATCGACAACGTGGTGCGGCAAGGCCGACAGGCGCTGCTGCTGCTACCCGAGATAGCCCTCACGGCACAGGTAATCAACCGGCTGAAGCGCTACTTCGGCGACAAGGTGGGAGTCTACCATTCGCGTTTCTCCACCAGCCAGCGCGTGGAAGTGTGGCACCGCACCCTCTCCACAGGGCCCGACCGCTATCAGGTACTCCTCGGGGCCCGCAGCGCGCTGCTGCTCCCCTACTCCGACCTGGCGCTGATTATCGTCGACGAAGAGCACGACCCCAGCTACAAACAGCAGGAGCCTGCGCCGCGCTACCATGCGCGCGACGCCGCCCTCTATCTGGCCTCGCGCTGGGGCGCACGGGTGGTGCTAGGCTCGGCCACGCCCAGCATCGAATCGTTCCACCACGCCCTCGGCGGCCGCTACGGCCTGGCCACGCTCACCCAGCGCTTCGGCGGCTCGGCTCTGCCACAGGTGCACGTGGTCGACATGCGCGAAGCCCACCGCAACCATCAGGTGCGCGGACACTTCTCCACCGAGCTACTGCAGGCCGTGGAGCAGGCGCTGCAACGCCACGAGCAGGTGATACTCTACCAGAACAGGCGCGGTTTCTCGCTCCACCTCGAATGCGACGACTGCCACCACGTGCCGCAGTGCATACACTGCGATGTCTCGCTGGTGTACCACAAAAGCACCAACACCCTCCGCTGCCACTACTGCGGCTATTCCATACCCGTGCCAGCTGAATGCCCGGCCTGCCACTCCACACACCTCCGCATGGTGGGCATAGGCACCGAGCGTATCGAAGAGGACCTCCAGATTATGTACCCCGATGCACGGGTGGCCCGCATGGACCTGGACAGCACGATGCAGAAAAACCAATACGTCGAACTGCTCAACGACTTCCAGAACCGCCGCATCGACATACTGGTCGGCACACAGATGGTCACCAAAGGACTGGACTTCGAACACGTATCGGTGGTAGGCATCGTGGGCGCCGACAATATCATCAGCTTTCCCAACTTCCGCGCCTACGAACGTGCCTTCCAGCAGATGACACAGGTCAGCGGGCGCGCCGGTCGCCACGGCACCGCCGGACGAGTCTACATACAGACCTTCAACCCCGACCATCAGGTGATAGCCGACGTAATCAACGCCGACTACCGCCACCTCTACGACGAACAGATACAGGAGCGGCGCGTCTTCCGATATCCACCCTACTACCGACTCATAGAAATCACACTCAAACACCGCGACCCCGACCTGCTCAACGCCGCCGCCGACTGGCTGGCCGCGCAGCTCCGCGCCACCTTCGCATGGCGCGTCATGGGGCCCGAATATCCCATTGTCAGCCGCATTCGCGCACTCTACCTCAAGCGCATCACCCTGCGCTTCGAACGCAACGAAGCCATTGCCGACGCCAAACGCGTCATGATGCAGATGGCCGACGACCTGGGCAAACAGGAAGGCTGGAGCAGCGTGGCGGTGATATTCGACGTCGACCCGATGTGATTGCTGACCAGACAGATAGGGAAACCGTAGCATTCTTAATAATATTTAACAAAATTCTACTTGACAATTCCAACTCCACACTGAGAGGGAGTGAAATGAATATTGGGAATTGAAAATGGAGAGTTGAGAGTTGGCAGTTGACAGTTGACAGTTTGTAGTTGGTTGATATTCATCATTCTTCATTCATCATTCCGACCTCCGACCTCCGCCCTCCGACCTCCGCCCTGACAAGGGTCATCCTACCACCAACGTACCATCAACCTACCACCATCCTACCACCATCCTACCATTTTAACATTTCGGAAGCCAAATTCATCCACCGATGGCGACAGCATGCACCACCCCAGTGCTGCAGTCGACACCGCAGCATCCGGCCCCAATCGCCGCCCATCCGCCACCGGCCGCAGCAGACAAAGCGACCATTGCATAGCTGAATACTAACGAATTGCAAAAAAAATTTGGTCAGAATGAAAAAAAGTGGTAATTTTGCACTCCGTTTCCCGGCAACGGGATACACATAAGAGAGACAGAAACAGGGCAAGTCTTATACGACCAGCTCCCATTGAATCCCCCAGGGTAGGAATACAGCAAGGGTGTTTGGTTGTAGCGGTGCGATATAAACAGCTTGCCCTTTTTTTTTAGACCTCAAGACATCAAGTCCTGAAGACTCGAAATCCCGAAGTCTCGAAGTCCCGAAGTCTCGAAGACCAAAAAAGAGAGATTATGACCAACCAAGAACAGATAAAAGACCTCATGCAGCGCAGAGACGCACTGCGCAAGTTTCTCGATATCGACAACCTCCAGGCATGGATAGCCGACGAGGAGCGCAAAACCGAGGCCCCCGACTTCTGGAACGACCCCAAAGAGGCCCAGAAAACAGTGAAAGGCATCAACAGCAAAAAGACATGGGTCACCGCCTACAAGGAGGTGGACAGCGCCTGCGGCGACCTCGAGGTAATGGGCGAATTCTTCGAAGCCGGCGATGCCACCGAGGAAGAACTGCAGGCACAGCTGGCACTCACCCAGAAACGGGTGGAAGAACTGGAATTCAAAAACATGCTTCGCAACGACAGCGACCGACTGGACGCCGTGCTCAGCATCAATGCCGGCGCCGGCGGCGTCGAGGCGCAGGACTGGGCCGAGATGCTCATGCGCATGTATATCCGCTACGCCGAGACCCACGGCTACCGCGTCGTTATCTCCAACTCGCTCGACGGCGACGGCGCCGGCATCAAGAGCTGCACCCTGCAGATCGAGGGCGACTTCGCCTACGGCTACCTCAAGTCCGAGACCGGCGTGCACCGTCTGGTCCGCGTCAGCCCCTTCAACGCGCAGGGCAAGCGCATGACCAGCTTCACCTCCGTCAGCGTCACACCCCTGGTCGACGACTCCATCGAGGTCGTCGTCGACATGAGCCGCCTCAGCTGGGACACCTTCCGCAGCGGCGGCGCCGGCGGACAGAACGTCAACAAGGTCGAATCAGGCGTCCGTCTGCGCTACCAGTACAAAGACCCCTACACCGGCGTCGAAGAAGAGATACTCATCGAAAACACCGAGACCCGCGACCAACCCAAGAACAAAGAGAACGCCATGCGGCTGCTCCGCTCCCAACTCTACGACCGCGAGCTCAAACACCGCATGGAAGAGAAGGACAAAATCAAGGCCAGCCAGAAGAAAATCGAGTGGGGCTCGCAAATCCGCTCCTACGTCATGGACGACCGCCGCGTCAAAGACCACCGCACCGGCTACCAGACATCCGACGTGGCCGGCGTCATGGACGGCCACATCGACGAATTCATCAAGGCTTACCTTATGGAATTCGGCGCCGAAGGCTGATCCCCACACGGCCATAACGACAAGCGCCTCTCCGGATCGGAGAGGCGCCTTTTTTACGCTGCTACAGTACTGCCCTGGGACCACTATGCCCCGGCGACAGCACGAAAACAACCCTACATGGAGACATCACACGACATCTCCATGCAGGGTTGTACTTCACCAAGGGCCAGCGCCTTACTCGGCCACCTCGGCCAGGGCCACCGAACCACGGTAGGCCGGGCAGGTGTGGTGGGTGCAGCTGGCGGCTACCAGCGTCAGCACCACGACTGCCATCAGGGTCAGAGCTTTCTTTTTCATATGTATATTTTTAGTGGGTAGTGGATAGTGGGTAGTGGGTAGCAATCGGGATTGGGTGCTACCCACTACCCGCTACCCACTCTTTCTACTCCATTTACAAACCTATCTTCTCGTTGACCAACTTGATGATCTCCTGCTCCTGGCGTATGGCTTCGGCCTCGATGGCCTGAGCTTTGGCCAGAATGTCGGCTTTGAAGGCTTCGTCCTTGAGCGAGGAGGCATTGATTTTGACATTGAGATGGGCACCCATGACGGCAGCACGGGCGGCCAAGGCGCCGACACCACCGTCGGTGACGCTGTTGGGATTGCCCCATTCGACCATAGCACGGCAGACTTCGAAGCACTCGAGCGAACGCTGCATGGTGCGGAAGGGCACCTCGGTGGCGAAGCGGGTGGCCTCCTGAATGGCGGCGCTGCGGGCGGCTTTCTCCTCGTCGGTCTTCTTGGGCAGGCCGAAGGCGTCCATGATTTTATTGAAGGCAGCGGTGTCCTCGTCGACAAGGTGCAGCAGTTCTTCCTTGAGTGCCTGCCCCTTGACAGCCACGTCGGAGAATTTCTCCCATTCGTCGTCGTAGGCAGCCTTGCCGCCGGTGAGGTTGGCCACCATCGTGCCGAGGCTGGCAGAGAGGGCACCCATGTAGGCGCTGACGCTGCCGCCGCCGGGGGCGGGACTCTCGCTGGCCGTCTCGTCGCAGAAGCCGCGGCAGGTGAGGTCGACCAGTTTTTTCTTGCTGTGGTCCTCTATGAGGTACTCTATCACCTTCTCTTTGGGGTCGAAGGGCTTCAGGTCGTCGAGACCCATGCTCTTGATAGCCACCTTCATGATTTCCTCTTCGCTGACGCCAAGGCTGCGCTGCTGCTTTTGCAGGTAGTATTTGCCGGCGTCGATGAGGACGCTCTTGGGGATGAGGCCGACAATCTCGCAGCCGGTGACGCGGAGGCCGCGGTTGGCTGCGCAGCGGCACACCTCGTCGAAACAGAGGTGTACAGGGGCCACCTTGATGGAGGTGATGTTCATCGACACCTGGGCGATGCCGTAGTCTTCGATATACCAGCCGATGGCTTTGGTGCCTTTCAGGGTGCCGGGAATCATGACGGGCTTGCCGTTTTCATCCTTGATGGGCTTGCCACTGGGCTTGCCACCCTCGCGGGCGGGACGGCCTTTCTCGCGCACATCGAAGGCGATGGCGTTGGCGCGGCGGGTGGAGGTGGTGTTGAGGTTGTAGTTGATGGCCACGAGGAAGTCGCGTGCGCCGACCTGAGTGGCGCCGGTGCGGGCGGTGTGGTCGTTCCATGCGTTGGGGCCAAAGTCGGGCTTCCACTGTTCGGTGCCAAGGCGCGAGCTGAGGCTCTCGTATTCGCCGGTGCGGCAGTAGGCCAGATTGCGGCGTTCGGGCAGGAAGGCGGCATTCTCGTAGCAGTAGATGGGTATCTGCAGCTCGTCGCCCAAGCGGCGTCCCAGCTTGTGGGCATACTCCACCACCTCGTCCATCGAGATATTGCTCACGGGGATGAGGGGGCACACGTCGGTGGCACCCTGGCGCGGATGGGCGCCGTGGTGCTGGGTCATGTCGATGAGCTCGGCGGCTTTGCGCACCACCTGATAGGCGGCCTCGAGCACGGGCTCCGGCTCGCCGACGAAGGTGATGACGGTGCGGTTGGTGGTTTGGCCGGGATCCACGTCGAGGAGCTTCACGCCCTCTACCTTTTCTATCTCGGCGGTGACCTGATTGATGATATCCATGTTGCGGCCTTCGCTGATATTGGGCACGCATTCAATGAGTTGTTTCATAATGTTGTTTTTTTATAATGCTGCAAATTTACGCATTTTTTCCAACATGGGAACAAATATTTCAAAATAAAAAACAACAACCTGTTGCGACGCGAAAAAACGCCTTTGTAACCCACTGAACCTCAAGCTTCCAACCTATCATCGACTTACCAACGACTTACCAACGACTTACCAACACCTTACCAACACCTACTACAGTAGTAGTTGATAAGGTTTTAGCCTGCGGATTGCGTGCCGAAAACGGATGCATCAGGGTGCGAAAAATTATTTTTGTGTTTTATTGGTGCGGTATCGTTTTTTTGTGTATCTTTGCATTTTGATATGAAAACCGTAACGAGCCACCTGATGCGCGCTATCGTGCTGACATTGTGCTTGCTGCCAGCTGTGGCCGGGGCGCAGGTGTCGATTCGTGCCCTGAATTTGTCCGGCAGCTCGTGTGCCGGGCGCGATATGACGGTCACCTTCGGCCTCTCGCGCGGCCACACGGTGGAGGTGGGGCGCCAGGAGGCGACGTTGGGCCACAGCGAACGCATCTTCCTGCCCGACGGGGTGATGTGCGACGGCAGCTGCAGCTACCGCTCTCCGGTCACCTTCACCGCCTTCGCCGATACGGCGACCATACGCTCGGTGGAGAATATCAAATATGTGAGGCTCAACCTGGAGCACTCGTTCATCGGCGACATATACATCAACATCACCTGCCCCAACGGGCAGGAGGCCGACTTGATGCGCTTTGCCGGGTCGGGGTCGTCGGCCTGCGACAATGCCATCCCCACGCGCTCGCGCCGATGGCTGAACGGCAACAACATGGGCGAGGACGCCTACTTCGGCATGGCCTTCGACCGCGAGAACACGCAGGAACCCTGCAACCCCTATGCGCAGGGCAACCAGCCGGGCACGGGATGGAACTACTGCTGGAGCAGCAACACCACCAGCGGCTACCAATACGCCTCGGGCGACGGCATCATCTACCGTGCGGGCCATTCGCACCAGGGGCGCGTCGACTCGTCGAACGTGGCCGCCCACACCAATTTCTACCACCCCGACGACAACTTCTCGCGCCTGGTCGGCTGTCCGCTGAACGGCACCTGGTATATCGAGGTGGTGGACGGCTATTCGGTCGACAACGGATACATCTTTGAATGGGAGCTGGCGCTCGACGCATCGCTGATACCCGACCAGTGCTATCCCGAGAAATACCTCGTGGAGGGGGGTGACAACGAACAGATAGACGACTCCACCTTCCGCCTGCTGGCTCCCGCCGACGTGGCTGCCGACAGCACCATCAGCTACCGCTTCCTGGTTGTCACCTCCTGCGGCGACACCATAGACACCACAGCTTCGGTGACCTACCACCCCAACCGCGAGTCGTCGCGCGCCGACACCATCTGCGAAGGCCGCAGCCTCAGGGTGGGCAACCAGACGGTGAGCGAGGCCGGGCGGACCGACGTGATGCTCTCGACCCCCTATGGCTGCGACAGTCTGGTGCATGTGGACCTCACGCTCTACCCCCACTACGACGAGCAGTTCGAGGACAGCACCTGCCTGAACGTACCCTACACATTCGACGGACACAGCTACCGGCAGCCCGGCGTCTACCGCCACCCCTACACCACGGTGCACGGATGCGACTCGGTGCGCACGCTGACCCTCCACGTCGCGGCCATGAACCTCAAGGCACGCATACAGGCTTACCCGTTGGCGTTGAGCGGCGACGAGCGTGACATCCGGCTGAAGGACATCAGCCTGAACCACATAGCCAGCCGCTGGATGATAGGCGACATGGAATCCACCGAGCCGTCGCTGACCATCGCCTACCCGGTGGAGCAGGATTCGCTGCCCATCAGCCTGGAAGTCGCCAGCCGCGAAGGCTGCTACGACACCGCCACAGTGACGGCACGCTACGACCGCTCCCGCATCTTCATGCCCAACGCCTTCACCCCCAACGAGGCTACCAACAACCGCTGGCAGCCCGTGGTGCAGGACGTGACCGAGATGGAAGTGTGGATATACGACCGGCACGGCCGGCTGGTGGCCCACTGGGAGGGCGTGGACGAAGCCTGGGACGGTGGCGAATGCCCCACCGGGGCCTACGTCTACACCCTGCGCTACCGCACGCGCGTCTATCCCGAATGGGAACAACGGCGGAGCGGCACCGTGCTGCTGCTGCGCTGAAAGACATAATGATAGCCCAAGAAAACCACTGCATAACGAAATGAAAGAACTGATAGAGAAGGCGTGGGACGACCGTACACGCCTGGAAGACAAAGCCACCCGCCAGGCCGTGCTGGAGACCGTCGACATGCTCGACCGCGGACAGGTGCGCGTGGCCGAGCCCGACGCCGACGGCCACTGGACGGTGAACCAATGGGTGAAGAAAGCCATACTGCTCTACTTCCCCCTGCAAGGCATGGAGACCCTGGAGGCCGGCCCGATGGAATATCGCGACAAGATCCCCCTCAAGCGCGGCCTGGCCGAGCGGGGCGTGCGCGTAGTACCGCCGGCAGTGGCCCGCTACGGCTCCTATCTGGCCCCCGGCTCGGTGATGATGCCCAGCTACGTGAACATCGGCGCCTACGTCGACAGCGGCACGATGGTGGACACCTGGGCCACCGTGGGCAGCTGCGCCCAAGTGGGACGCGACGTGCACCTCAGCGGTGGCGTGGGCCTGGGCGGCGTGCTGGAGCCCGTACAGGCCGACCCCGTAATCATTGAAGACCACTGCTTCATCGGCAGCCGCTGCATTGTCGTGGAGGGCGTGCATGTGGGCCGCGAGGCTGTGCTGGGTGCCGGCACCGTGATTACCGCCAGCACCAAGATAATCGACGTCACCGGCCCCGAGCCCGTGGTGCACATGGGCGAGGTGCCTCCGCGCAGCGTCGTCATCCCGGGCAGCCACACCAAGCATTTCCCCGCCGGCGACTACCAGGTGCCCTGCGCCCTTATTATCGGTCACCGCAAAGAATCAACCGACAAAAAAACCACCCTCAATGAAGCACTCCGCCTGTTCTAAACCGTGGTGGCTACTGCTGCTGCCGCTGCTCTGCACCTCGTGCATCGAACACGAAGAGATAGCCTTCGAAGGCATCGTATTGGGCACACGCGCCTGCTCCGGCATGATGATGGACGACAACGCCGGCTTCATCGTCCAGCTCTTCAGCCCCGACAGCATCGGCGGCACCATGACCTCGACCGAAGGCGAGGTATTGACCAACGTCATCGTGCTCTACGAACCGCCCTGCAGGATTTACACACGCGACACCATCCGCGGCACCTTCTATATCGACGACAAATACTCGCGGGCCAACTGCAGTGTGGTATGGGACGGTATGGACCTGCCCGAGGGGGTCTTCCTACGCGTAGCTGTTGAATAAAAGTGAATAAGTTTTGCCGGGCAATGGCCGCCATGTGACAAATTGTTCGTATTTTTGCACAATCAAGTAGTATAACAAAAAACCTGTATAAGATGAAATTTATCGTTAACAGTCAGCAGTTACTCAAACAGTTGCAGTCGCTCAGCGGCGTGCTTGCCAGCAACAACACCATGCCCATCATCGCATGCTTCCACTTCCATCTGGAGGAGCAGAAGCTTACGGTGAAGACCACCGACCTCACCACCACCCTGGTGGCCACCGTCGATGTGGAAACCTCGCACATGGACCAGGCCGAAGAAGTGGCCATCCCCTCCAAGATGCTGCTCGACATACTCAAGACTTTCGACGACGTGCCTTTGACCTTCGATGTGGACCAGGACAACTATTCCATCGAAATCTCGTCGGGTCAGGGCCAATACCGCCTGGCCGGCATGGATGCCGCCACCTACCCCACCATGCCCGCCGCCGAGAGCACCAGCTCCGTCACGCTGGGTTCGCTGGCCCTGGTCGAGGCTATCAACAAGACCGTCTTCGCCACCAGCAGCGACGAGATGCACCAGCAGATGAACGGCATCTTCTGCGAGATGACGCCCGACGGCATCACCTTCGTGGCCACCGACGCCCACAAGCTGGTCCGCTACCGCCGCAAGGACGTCACCAGCGCCGAAAGCACCAACTTCATCCTGCCCAAGAAACCCATCATCATCGTCAAAAACATCCTTGCCGCCCGCAAAGACGATGCCGAGGTGACCATCGAATACAACAACACCAACCTCTTCATCACCTTCGGCAACTTCTACATCGTATGCCGCCTGGTCGATGGTCGCTACCCCAACTACGAGGCCGCCATCCCGAAGAACAACCCCAACAAGCTGATTCTCGACCGCCTGTCGTTCCTCAACACGCTGCGTCGCGTCAGCATCTTCGCCAGCGAAGCCACCCGTCAGGTGCGCCTCTCTATCAGCGCCGACCACATCGACATCTCGGCAGAAGACATCGAATTCTCCAACAAGGCCCACGAGACTATCCCCTGCCAGTACGAGGGCGACCCGATGGATATCGGTTTCAACGCCAAGTTCCTCAGCGAGATGCTCACCAATCTCGACAGCGAACAGGTGCTCATCGAACTCTCTCACCCCTCGCGCGCGGGTATCATATTCCCCTACTATGCCGAAGCCGACGAAGAGAAGGCCGACGACATACTAATGCTTGTCATGCCCGTGATGCTGGCCAACTAACGTTTATTCGCACATTAGTATATAGCATATCGCATTTTGAGAAGTAAAGTAAATCTTTGGGGCACACACGGCACCACGGTGTTGGGTATCACACTGGTGCTATTCATGCTTGGGCTGCTGCTCAGCATAGAATACCATTCCTATCGGCTGACCCACGACGCCCAGGAGCGCATCACCTACAAAGTGGACCTCTCTCCCGACGTCAGCGATTCGCTTGCCGTGGCCGTCAAAGGTCAGGTAGAGCAGATGAAGTTCGTCAAGCACGTGGACTATATCTCCAAGGCGAAAGCTGCCGAGATATTCAGCGAGGACCTGGGCGAGGACTTTGTGGGCTTTATCGGCTACAATCCCCTCTACCCCTCGCTGATGGTCAACTTCAACGTGAGCCTGCTGCCCGACAACTCGACCGAGGCACTCGACCGCTTCTGCGCCGAGGTGAGCCGACTCGAGGGAGTCACCGGCGTGGCCTACCAGGAAAATGTGGTCAGCGAACTGCGTGAGGTATTCTACAAACTCTCGTGGTTCCTCATTATCTTCGTGGCCTTGCTGCTGGTCATCACCGTAGTACTGATAGCCAGTCTGATACGCATCGCCATCTATGCCCGGCGCGAGTCGATAGCCACCATGCGTATGGTGGGGGCCACTTCCGGATTTATCAGCCGCCCCTTCCTCTGGCGCAGCGTCCTCTACGGTGCGTTGGGCGGCGCCATAGCATCGGTGCTCACATTCATCACCCTGTGGGTCTTCAGCAACGAATTCGAGCTCTCGCTCATAGCCCGCGAACATTGGCTGTGGTACGGCGCCATTGCAGCCATGCTCATCCTGGTGGGCATAGCCATCGCCTACATCTCCACGGCCATCACCGTGCGACGCTATATAGCACACAATTAGAATCATAAAACGTCCGTCATTATGGAAAACAAACCCGTCAACAAAGAAGAGAACAATGGCCAGTTCGAGTTGGCCTTTGGCTTGGTCAACTATATACTCATGGCCGTCGGCATCGTGATGCTCGCTCTGGGCTATATCCTGCTCAGCGGAGGCGGCAGCGACGACCCCAACGTATTCAATCCAGCCATGTTCGACACCCGCCGTCTCGTCGTGGCACCTATACTCATCGTGCTTGGTTTCGTGGTGGAAATTGTAGCCATCATGTTCAAAAAGAAGTAAAGTTATGGAATGGTTTGAAGCACTGATACTTGGCATCATCCAAGGACTGACGGAGTATCTGCCTGTGAGCAGCAGCGGCCACCTGGCCATCGGGGCCAACCTCTTCGGGCTGAACGGCGAGGAGAACCTCACCTTCACCGTGGCCGTACATGTGGCTACCGTGCTCAGCACCATAGTCATACTGTGGAAAGAGATTGTGTGGCTCTTCACCGACCTCTTCAAATGGAAGTGGAACGAGGGCACACGCTACATCGTCAACATCATCATCTCCATGATTCCTGTCGGCATCGTGGGTCTCTTCTTCAAGGACAAAGTGGAAGCCATCTTCGGCAGCGGCCTGCTGGTGGTGGGCATCTGCCTGTTGGTAACCGCCTCGCTGCTGGCCTTCAGTTATTTTGCCCGCCCGCGCCAGCGCGAGACCATATCGCCGCTCCACGCCTTCATCATCGGTATCGCCCAGGCACTGGCCGTACTGCCGGGCCTGTCGCGCTCCGGCTCCACCATCGCCACCGGACTGCTGCTGGGCAACAAGAAGGAGAAGCTGGCCCAGTTCTCGTTCCTGATGGTCATCCCTCCCATCCTGGGCGAGGCGCTGCTCGACGTGAAGGACATGGCCGAAATGGGTATCAGTCAGGCTATGGCCGGCCTGCCCACGCTCTCGCTCGTCGTCGGATTTCTGGCTGCCTTCGTGTGCGGATGCCTGGCTTGCAAATGGATGATAGACATAGTCAAGAAGGGCAAGCTCATCTGGTTCGCCGTCTATTGCGCCATTGCTGGCCTGGCCACCATCATACTCCCCTACGTGCTGTGATCACCCCCGACCAGCTACAGGCAGGCATAGTCCTCCCCATCGACAAACCGCGGCAGTGGACCTCCTTCCAGGCCGTCAACAAAATCAAGGCCATAGTGCGCAACACCTATGGCCTTAAAAAATTCAAGATAGGACATGCCGGCACCCTGGACCCGCTGGCCACGGGGCTGCTGCTCGTGTGTCTGGGCAAAGCCACCAAGCGCATCCCCGAACTGCAGGACGGCGACAAGGTCTACACCGGCACCCTGGTGCTCGGCGCCACCACCCCCTGCTTCGACCTGGAGCAGGCTATCGACGCCTATTACCCCTACGAGCACATCACCCCCACCCTGCTGGCCACACAGACACAGGCCCTGACAGGCACCATCATGCAGGTGCCGCCCATGTTCAGCGCCGTCAAGGTCGACGGCCAGCGCGCCTACGAATACGCCCGCCGCGACGACCCATCGGTCACTATCCAGCCCAAGCCCGTAACAGTCTACAGCTTCGAAATCACCGACTTCCGTCCACCACAAACGTCAAAACCCGCAGATACTGTAGCGTCTTTGGGAGCTAAAGAAAACATAACTCCCGCCCAAGCACCAAGTCCCGCAGGCAAAAACCTCTACCAGCATCCATTGGGCGAGGTGCCGCCACAGCTGCCTCAGGCCGATTTCCGCATTGCCTGCGGCAAAGGCACCTATATCCGCTCGCTGGCACGCGACCTGGGTCTGGCCCTCGGCAGCGGAGCCTTCCTCGCCGCCCTCCGCCGCGAGCAGGTGGGCCCCTACATCGTCGACCGAGCCCTCCGGCTCGACCAGGTGGCCGATTATCTGGGCTCCAATTGAAAAAAAACTCCATTTCGACAGATTGAAATCTGATTTTCAGCGGCAAACGAAAGTAAACCCACCGCTGGAATGCCGATTTCATATCCATTTCAATTTTGCTTCAAAAAAATAACAAAACCGTTTTCGCAAGGAAAAAGTACCCCTCGTAACCCACACAAGATGAGGTCTTCCAGGTACCATCTCCTACTCATCTCCTACTATACGCCTACCCATCTCCTACTCATCGCCTACACGAGTAGGAGATGGGTAGGCGTATGGTAGGAGAAGGTAAGGGGATTGTACGTCGAAGGTGGCTCGTTGCCCCCACGTCGACCTGCGGAAGGTGGCGGGAGCTGCCGCCGGTTGAAATGTTAAAAAAGGCGTTCGGGCATACTTTTTTGTGTACGAATGGAAAAAAATGCGTATCTTTGCACCGTTTTTTATATACATAGAAACATATCGTATAATACATGGAACTGAAAGGTAAAATATCGCAAATCATTGGTGCTGTTGTCGATGTGACATTTCCCGACAACGCTATTCTGCCCGACATCTACACCGCCCTGTCGGTGACACGCCCCGACAGCCACACCGTCATCCTCGAATGCCAGCAGGATATCGGCGAGAACACGATGCGCTGCATCGCTATGGATTCGACCGACGGACTGGAGCGCGGCATGGAGGTGCTCTCCCTCGGCGGCCCCATTTCGATGCCCGTGGGCGAGAACATCAACGGCCGTCTGTTCAACGTGATAGGCGAAGCCATCGACGGCATGCCCGCACCCGTGTGCGAGAAGCGCTACAGCATCCACCGCGACCCACCCAAGTTCGAGAATCTGTCCACCAGCCAGGAGATACTCTACACCGGTATCAAGGTGATCGACCTCATCCAGCCCTTCCTCAAGGGCGGTAAGATTGGCCTCTTCGGCGGCGCTGGTGTGGGCAAGACGGTTCTTATTCAGGAGCTTATCAACAATATTGCCAAGAAGTACAGCGGCATGTCGGTGTTCACCGGCGTGGGCGAACGCACGCGTGAGGGCAACGACCTGTTGCGCGAAATGATTGAGGCCGGCGTTATCAAGTACGGCGACGAGTTTGTGAAGAGCATGGAAGAGGGCAGCTGGGACCTGAGCAAGATAGACCCCGAGGCGCTGAAGGACTCGAAGTGCACGATGGTCTTCGGACAGATGAACGAGACGCCCGGCGCACGCGCACGCGTGGCCCTGGCCGGTCTGACGCTGGCCGAATACTACCGCGACGGCGACGAGAAGACCGGCGGACGCGACATTCTGCTCTTCATCGACAATATCTTCCGCTTCACCCAGGCCGGTTCCGAGGTGTCGGCTCTGCTGGGCCGCATGCCGAGTGCTGTAGGCTACCAGCCCACGCTGGCCACCGAGATGGGTCTGATGCAGGAGCGCATCACCTCCACCAAGCGTGGCAGTATCACCTCGGTGCAGGCCGTCTATGTGCCCGCCGACGACTTGACCGACCCCGCCCCCGCCACCACCTTTGCCCACCTCGATGCACAGACGGTGCTTTCGCGCAAGATATCCGAGCTCGGCATCTATCCCGCCGTCGACCCGCTCGATTCCACTAGCCGCATCCTCTCGCCCGATGTGGTCGGCGAAGAGCACTACAACACGGCGCAGCGTGTGAAACAGATGCTGCAGCGCTACAACGAGTTGCAGGATATTATCGCCATCCTCGGTATGGAGGAGCTCGGCGAACAGGACAAGCTGGTCGTGAGCCGCGCCCGCCGCGTGCAGCGCTTCCTCTCGCAGCCCTTCTTTGTGGCCGAAGCTTTCACCGGCCTGGAGGGCAAATTCGTCAACATCGAGGACACCATCAAGGGCTTCAACATGATTCTGAACGGCGACGTCGACTATCTGCCCGAGCAGGCTTTCCTCATGGTTGGCACCATTGAGGAGGCTATCGAGAAGGGCGAGAAGATATTGGCCGAAACCAAATAATCAGCCATGAAAGTCAAGATAACCAAACCCGACAGCACCCTCTTCGACGGCGACGCCAAGCTGGTGCAACTGCCCGGCACGGGAGGATTGTTCGAGATACTGAACAATCACGCCCCGATTATCTCGTCGCTGGGCCGCGGCACCCTGCGCCTGGTGGCCGACGACGACAGCGAGCAGACTTTCGACATACGCGGCGGCGTGGTCAAAGGGCAGCAGAACAATCTGCTCATCCTGGTGCAATGACCAGACTGCTACACAACGCACTACAGGACAACAAGGCCGTCGACATCACCATTCGCGACGGCCTTGTTGACAACATCCAGCCTGCCGCAACGGTACCTTCCGATGCTGCGGCGGTCGACTGCAGCGGTCTGGCGGTCTTTCCCGGTCTGTGCAATATGCACTCCCACGCCCCGATGACCCTCTTCCGCGGCTTGGGCGACGACCAGCCGCTCGATGTGTGGCTCAACGAATATATCTGGCCCGCCGAACAGCAGCTGACCGATGAGCGGGTTTATCAGGGTACCCTGCAAGCCTGCCGCGAGATGCTGGCCAGCGGCACTACGGCATTCAACGACATGTACTTCCGTTTGCCCGCCATGCGTCGTGCAGTGGTCGATTGCGGCATCCGGGCCCGATTGGGGCTGAACGTCTTCGGCGACGCCGACGAGTTGGACGACCCATCGGTTATAGACGGTCTGCTGCAGTTGCAGTCGGACCGGATTGCAGTTTCCATAGCCCCGCATTCGGTATATACCGTCAGCCCGCGTGGCTTGCAGCGCGCGGCTGCGGCATGCCACCGACTGGGTGTGCCTATGCATATCCACATGAGCGAGACACAGAAGGAGGTCGACGACTGCCTGGCGCAACACGGCTGCCGGCCTTGGGAACTGCTGGAGCGGCTCGGCATATTGGACCTCCTGGGCAGCGACATCATTGCCGCCCACTGTCTGCACCTCTCCGAGCGCGAGATACGCCTGATTGGCGACCACGGCATCACGTGCGTCCACTGTCCCAATTCCAACCTCAAGCTGGGCAGCGGCTACCGCTTCCCGATGCTTGAACTGCTTGCCGCCGGTGCACGTGTCACCTTGGGCACCGACGGGAGCGCCAGCAGCAACAACCTGGATATGATAGAGGTTATGAAGACTTCGGCGCTGCTGCAGAAAGGTTGGCGCTGCGACCCTACGGCCGTCCCTGCAGCACAGATATTCAGTCTGGCCAGTCTGGGCAGCACCATTGCTCCGGGACATGCCGCCGACCTCTTCCTGGCACCTGTGCGCAACCTCTCCGACCTGGTCTACGCCAGCCACGGCGAATGCGTTGCCATGACCATCGTGGCCGGCGAAATAGTCTTTCAGCGCGAGAACACAATACACAGACACCCATGAACAACCACTTTCTATACCGCCTCATGCTGGCACTGGCGCTGCTGACAACCTTGGCCTCTTGCCGTGGTCATCGCCACGACGACCTGCAGATATTCCGTTACAACGAAAGCGCCGGCATCGCCACATTGGACCCCGCCTTTGCCAAGGACCAGAGCATCATCTGGCCCTGCCGACAGCTGTACAACGGGCTTATCCAGCTCGACACCGCCCTGCAGGTGCAGCCCGCCATCGCCAAACGATGGAATATCAGTGCCGACGGTCTGGAATACACATTCACCCTGCGCGACGATGTATGCTTCCATAATGGACGGCTTGTCACGGCCTCGGATTTCGTCTACAGCCTTGGGCGTATCGTCGACCCTGATGTGGCCTCCCCCGGAGCCTGGACACTGGCAGCTGTCGACACTGTTGTCGCACCTAACGACACCACCCTCTATATCCGCCTGCACGAACCTTTCGCCCCGTTTCTCAGCATGCTGGGCATGGTCTATTGCTCTGTGGTGCCGCACGAGGAGGTGGAACGCTACGGCAAAGACTTCCGTGCACATCCCTGTGGCACCGGTCCGTTCCGCTTCCAATACTGGAAAGAGGGTGTGAAACTGGTGCTACGCAAAAACCCGGACTACTTCGAACGCGACGAACAGGGGCATCCCCTGCCCCGTCTGGACGCTGTCGCCGTCACCTTTATCGTCGACAAACAGACCGTCTTCCTCGAGTTCGTGAAGGGCAATCTGGACTTTATGAACTCACTGGATGCCAGCTACAAGGACGAAATTCTCACTCTCGATGGACAGCTGAAAGAGAAATATGCCGACCGCATCGACATGGTTTCAACGCCCTATCTTAACACAGAATATCTTGGTTTCAACATGGAAGCCGACCCTTCCTCACCACTTGCCAAACTGGCTGTAAGACAGGCCATCAATTGTGGCTTCGACCGGCACAAGATGATGCGTTATCTGCGTAACAATGTGGGGGCTCCGGGCGTGGGTGGATTCATTCCGCGCGGACTGCCCGGACACAGCGACTGCGGCTACGACTACGACCCGGCTCGCGCGCGTCGGCTACTGGCCGAAGCCGGATATCCCAATGGACAAGGCTTGCCCACACTCAAACTCTCGACCACAAGCGCATACCTCGACCTGTGTAAATATATCCAGCAGCAGCTGGGCCTGTTGGGCATCGACGTGCAGGTGGACGTGAACCCACCAGCGGCATTGCGCGAACATATGGCCCAGGGCAAGTGTGAATGGTTCCGCGGCTCTTGGGTAGCCGACTATCCTGATGCCGAGAACTACCTGTCGCTATTCTTTGGTCCCAACCGTACACCGGCAGGGCCAAACTACACCCAGTTCGACAATGCGAAGGTGAACCGACTCTATAGCCAGGCACGCGTATGTAGCGACCCAGACCAACGCGAGGCATTGTACCGCACTATCGACAGCCTGGCTATGCAACAAGCACCACTCATCGTACTCTACTACGACCAAATACTCCACTTCACCCATAAGAACGTCCACGGACTTCGTTCCGATGCCATGAACACCCTCGACCTGCGGCGTGTCACCATCGACTAGTTTTTTTGCTTGTCATTGTAAGAAAAAGGCAGTTTTTTCGTCATATAGATGTATAAATATAAATATAAAAAGTATGAAACCTTTTATGAAGAGAAAATGGAGCTTTTACCTCTTGTTATTCGCTGTATTCTCAGCGGCCTTTTTCGTCACAGACCTGCTGCTGGACCAGAAGGAGGTGGGCCACTCCGCTATCAACGGATTGATTCACGGTGTGGTAATCACCGCAATATGGTGGATCATCGACCAAGGGCATGACCGGATGAATACCGCCGCTAAAGAAGACGATGCCACGAGACGGAAAAAGAACGACAAGCAATAAAGATGACAAAAAAAGCAAGCAGCCGGAGTTCACACTCCGGCTGCACTTTTATTTATGAAATAGAATAACCTATTTCTTCAGCCACTGGTCGAACCAGTCAATGAAGTTGCGATGCCAAAGCAGGCTGTTCTGCGGACGCAACACCCAGTGTGTCTCGTCGGGGAAATAGAGGTAGCGGCTGGGAATATGACGCATCTGGGCGGCATTGTAGGCGGCCATGCCTTCGCTGGCAACAATGCGGAAGTCAAACTCCGAATGGATAACACAGATAGGAGTATTCCACTTGTCGACAAAGAGATGGGGCGAATTGCTGTAGCTCTTCTTAATCACAGGATTGTCCCAATCCCAATAGGGGCCACCGAGGTCCCAGTTGTCGAACCACATCTCTTCGGTCTCCAGATATTGCTGCTCAAAGTTGAACATGCCATTGTGAGCCAAGAAAGCCTTGAAACGGCGTCCCTCGTTGTATCCTTTCACATCGTGGTTGTGGCCGGCAAGCCAGTAGACGCTATATCCACCGAAGCTGGCACCACAGGCGCCGATACGTTCACGGTCAATCTGTTTAATGTTGTCTGCGGCCCAATCGGTGGCAGACATATAGTCTTGCATGCACAGTCCACCATAGTCTTTGGATATCTCTTCGAGCCATTCCATACCGAAGCCCGGCACGCCACGACGGTTGGGTGCAATGACGAAGTAGCCGGCACCACTCATCACCTCGAAGTTCCAACGGGTGCTCCAGAACTGGCTCACCATCGTCTGAGGACCGCCTTCGCAGAAGAGCAGCGCAGGATAGGTCTTGGTGCTATCGTAATCGTAGGGGTAGATAATCCAAGTGAGCATATCCTGACCGTCGACAGTCTTAATCCACTGCTCTTTAACCTCGCCCATCCGCACCTGCGAGAGCACATCGTCGTTGAAGGTGCTGATTTTGGTTCCTTCGGCGCAAGTGTCGGCAATACCATAGGTGTAGAGTGTAGCGGGATACTGTATCGAAGCCTGAGTGGCGACAAGCATGTCACCAGCCAGCTGGACACCGTTAACGTCATGGTAGCCTCGACTGATCTGACGTATGGCACGGGTCTCGCGGTTGAAGGTGAATATCTCGTTCATACCACGATACATAACAACGGCATACAGGTCGCTGTTGTTCTCACTCCAGACGATACCCGACACACCATAGTCAAAGTCTTCGGTGAGGTCGGTCTTCTGACCACTCTCCAGGTCCATTACCATCAGGCGCAGCTTATCGCTCTCGTAGCCGTCACGTTCCATACTCTCCCAGGCAACATACTGACCGTTGGGGCTGAAGACAGGATTCTGGTCGTAGCCCATAATGCCCTCGCTGAGGTTACGGGTCTCGCCGCTGGCGATATCATAAAGGAAGATGTCGCTGTTGGTGCTGTGGGCATAGTCGTAACCCGTCTTCTTGCGGCAGGTGTAAACAATCTTGGTACCGTCGGGGCTGTAATTGTACTGCTCCGTACCACCCCACGGACGCATCGGGCACTCGAAGTTGCCGTCCACTATATCAACAGCGCCAGCCATATTGGCCTTGCCGTTCTGCAACGAGACATGATAGATTTGCGGAATCTCATCCACCCACTGGTCCCAGTGGCGATACATCAGGTCTTCGTTGATACGCCCCGTAGTCTTGTCCAGGCCGGCAAAGAGTTTGTCCACATGTTCGGGACGCTCCACAGGAATGGTACTGATATAGACCAACGAGCTGTTGTCGGGAGCCAACTTGAATCCCTCGAAGCCACGCTCGCACTCAGCCACAACAGCCTCACGCTTGTTGCCGAGGTTCATAGACAGAATCTGGTTGCCACGGCAGAACATGATGGTATTGTCGTCGTACCACACGGGGCTGAACTCGCTCTGGGCCGTGGTGGTCAGGCGCGTGGCCTCACCGCCTTTTGTAGGCATCAGGTATAGTTCGGCATTATTCTTGTTCTGCTCCATGTCAGTGTAGCGCACCGTATAAAGCACCTGGCTACCGTCGGGACTGACGGCATACTCGCTCATGACGCCGAGGCTCCACATCACTTCAGGCGTGAAACGTCCGTTCTCCACTGCCACCTGCTGTTTCTCCACAGGCTTTTCGGCCTTCTCCTTGGGTTGGCATGCCGCAAAACACAAGGCTCCAGCTGCCAACATAAGTATTGTTTTCTTCATAGATATTGAATATTGTTTGTTTACTCTATTCCAGACGCTGCTGCACACGAGTGGTGACATCCACGCCATAGAAGCAGCGGCCCGTATGGCCCGGCTCTATAAGATTGAGTGTTGTCGTGGCACGTTCCACCGGCTCGAAAGTGAGCGTATAGTTCAGCACGTCGTAGCCACCGGTATTGTGTGCAAAGTAGGTGGACTCGGGATACATCGTAATGCCCTCGGCCTCTATCAGCGCCGACCGGCGTCCCGTAGCTTCATCCTCCAGATACACCTCCGGCATCACCCAAATGCCGTTGTCCGGCACCGGGCGACGTACCGGTGTACGACCACGATAGCGGAGATACACCTTCACATTGTCCGTATTCACCTCTATACGCTCGATGCTTACATCCTCGGCTGGAATCGACCTGCTCACCACAGTGGGGAAGTCTATCGTACGCGGCACCTTGGGACGCTGCCATGCCCAACGGCGCGGGTCTTTCGGGTCCTCTTTCACCTTCACCTCTTTCACGCGCTCGTGCTGCAGGTCCGATTTGACAGCATAGCAGCGCATCTTGGAGTTGAAATAGAAGGAAATGTTGCCCTCCGGCTCGCCTACCTCGCGGGTGGTACGGTTGCGCATGACGTAGCGGTTGTACATGTCCGCAGCGCGTGTCCCGTTGAGGCTCACTGAATTGTAGATGGCACGGGTGCCTTGCATACCGTCATCGACGGTACTGCTGGGTCGGCCAAAATCGTCCAGCACCTCATAATACGTCTTGCCGACATAGAGGTCTTCCAAATCGGCATCGGCCGACACATAGCGGCCAAGCCAGCAGCCCGACATAAGCAGGACAACTGGCAACAGCAGCAGAAAGAGTGTTTTGCTTTTCATTATTTTTGCAATTTACCGGCACGGAAGGTACCCTCCGAGACCGTACCGTCAGCACCGATATAACGGCCCTGACCATTGTACATATCGTTGCTCCAACTACCTGTGTACGAAGCACCATCATGATATTTGCAAGTGCCCTCGCCACTCAGGTGTCCCATCGAGAAGTTGCCCTCGTAGCGGTCGCCGTTGGGCCAAATCTTCTCTCCTTGGCCATGAGGTGCTCCGTCCTTGAACGAACCCACATAGCGCGTGCCGTCCGCCCACGTCATCACACCCGTACCGGTGCCCATCTCGGTCCATTCACCATCGATGGAGGCTCCGTTGGGCATGGTGATTATTCCGTGACCTTTGGCCACATTGTTTACCCATTGTCCCTGATAGACAATTCCGTTAGCATAGGTGAATGTACCTTCGCCATTGGGCATATCCTTCTTCCACTGGCCCTCGTACTGGTTGCCATTCGACCAGACCATACGACCCTGACCTTCCTTCTTACCCCTACCGTTGAACTGACCGGTGTACACGCTTCCGTCCTTGTAGGTCTTTGTCTCCGCCACCTGCGCACTCACACTGCCACATATCATCAGACCGGCAATCAACAGGAGAACTTTACTTGCATTCTTTTTCATAGTTTTAACTGTTTTAATGTGTATGTATTGATTGAATTAAATATCCTAATTTATAGAAATTCAACTGCGTAACACTTATAGACTCGCCAGCCAGGAAATGGCTTTCCAGCGGACGGCGCAACAGCAGGTAGAGCCACTTCACAGGGGCCGTCAGGTGCCAACGGCACAGGCGGTCGTAGGCATCGAGCAGGCGCACCCGCTGGCGAAACATCGGCTCGCCCCGCAGCATGCGGTCTATCTCCGACAGCGACACCACCCCCTCGCGCGTCTTGGCCAGGAAGTCGGCATTGGTCTCCACCTCGCCGTTGACCACCGGATTGTCGATATGCAGGATGGGAATTCCGTTCTGCTCCAGGCGATAGCCGAAAAGCGTGTCCTCGTGCCCATAGCGCACCACATCCTCATCGAACGGTATGCGCTGCAACACGTCGCGGCTCACCACAAAATTGTTACTCATAAACGAGCGGTAGGGATGTGCCGTCCGCCAAGCAGCCGACTTGCTTTCCACCTGGGTACCATACAGATAGCGTAGCCGATGGGCTGGATTGTTGCCCCGCTTGTCGTACACACGGCCACCTACCACCACCGCAGGATGCTCCCGCAGTGCCTCGGCATAGCGGCACAGGAACCCCTCACCCACCTCCGAGTCCACATCGAGGAAAAGCAGATAGTCGCCCTGCGCGTAGTCGAGAAACATATTACGGATACGCGCGCGACCCACATTCTCCTCCAGCTCTACATAGCGGCCCAGCTCGGACAGCGACACGTTGCACTGTCTCCACTCGGCCGACGAGCAGTCGTCGATGCACACCAGCTCGGCACCGCCCTCCACCTCGCCGGCCTGGGTCGCCAGACTCCGTACCAAAGGAACGGCGTCATAATTGTACACTGGTATGCAGATACTTATCATATATCGACCGTTAGGTTATCATAGGCCAGAAATACACCTGCAGGCAACTCCTGCTGCACCTCGGCATGGAGACCCATCTCATGGCTGATATGCGTCAGATATGCCCGCTGGGGCTTCACTCCGGCTATCACACCCAGCGCCTCGCCGAGGCAATAGTGCGAGTAGTGCTTCTCCTTCCGCAAAGCATTAATCACCAAAACCTTAACACCTATCAGTTTATCCAACTCTTCAGGTGATATATAATTGGCATCGGTGATATATGCCAGCGGGCCGATGCGATAGCCCAAAATAGGCAAATCCTTGTGCATCACATGGATGGGCACCACCGTCTCGCCCGCGGCCGTAAAACTGGCAGCGTCGACGCGATGCAGCTCCGCCTCGGGCAAACCGGGATAGATATGGGGCTCGAATATGTAGTGGTAGTCGCGGCGGACAGCCGTTTCAGCCTCTACATTAAGAAACACGTCCATTTTGCTGTGCTGCACATAGTTGAACGAACGTATATCATCCAGTCCACCCACGTGGTCACGATGGGCATGGGTGATGAGTATGGCATCCAGATGCTCCACACGGTGGCAGAGCATCTGCTGGCGAAAGTCGGGGCCGATATCGAAGAGGATATTCCGCCCCCCGTCGGTCGTCAGCAGTGCCGCAGTGCGCAGACGGCTATCACGACTGTCGGCCGACGCACACACGTCGCAACGGCAGGCGATGACAGGAACGCCCTGCGAGGTACCCGTGCCCAAAAACGTCAGTTTCACTGCTCTTTGTGTGTCAGTTTGAAGCCAACGCCGTGCACATTGACAATCTCGACCGTGGGATCGGCCTTCAGATACTTGCGCAACTTAGTGATATACACATCCATCGAACGGGCGGCGAAGTAGCTGTCGTCCTTCCAGATTTTCTGGAGCGTGGTGTTGCGGTCCACCAGCTGATTGAAGTTGATGGCGAAGATACGCAGCAGGTCACACTCCTTGGCGGTCAGCCGCTGCACGTCGTCGCCGATGGCAAGGGTCTGATGCACATAGTCGAAAGTGAAATTGCCGATGCGGAACACGTTCTTGTCCGGACGGTCCTCGTTGAACGAACGGCGCATAGTGGCGTTCAGACGCGCCAGCAGTTCCTCCATCGAGAAGGGCTTGGTCATATAGTCGTCGGCCCCCACTTCGAAACCCTTCAGCTTGTCTTCCTCCAGATTCTTGGCAGTCAGGAAGATAATAGGCACCTTCTTGTCCACCTTGCGTATCTCTTTCGCCACGGTGAAGCCATCCTTGAGGGGCATCATCACGTCGAGGATACAGGCATCCACATCCTCTTCGTCAAAGCATTTCAGGGCCTCTTCGCCGTCCTTGGTCCACACCACGGTGTAGCCCTTCTGCGTCAGATAGGCTTTGAGAATGGTACCCAGATTGGGGTCATCCTCTGCCACCAGAAGTTTAATTCCAAGATTCATAGCAATTTATTCTTCTGTTATAGTTATCTTTTCAATCAAATCGCCCGGACGTATCTGGTCAATCACGGGCCAGTCCTGCTCGTCGACACGGCCGAAGCAGGTGTGCACGCCGTCCAGGTGCTGCGTGTTCATGCGGTTGTGGCAGATAAAGAACTGACTGCCACCGGTATCCTTGCCGGCATGTGCCATGCTCATCACGCCGCGGTCGTGGCGCTGCAGCGGGGCCGAGGTCTCGCACTTGATAGTCCAGCCCGGACCGCCGGTGCCCACACGCGGGTCGCCCACATTGCGGCTGAAGGGGCATCCGCCCTGCACCACAAAATCGGGTATCACCCTATGGAAACGCAAACCGTCGTAGAATCCACTTTTAGCCAGCTTGGCAAAATTGGCCACCGTGCCCGGCACTTCTTTGGCATACAGAGTCACATGCATCGTGCCTTTCTGTGTCTTGATTTCGGCTTTCATATTTGTTTTATTGGACATTATACTTGTTTGAAGTCGCCTTTTCACCCTTGCCGATTCATCCAATTGGTACCGCATTAACATAAATAATTGCATTTTATTGTGCGAAATGTTAATTTTTTTTTGTTAATTTCCTTTTTTCACCCCACAAACCGACCACAATGTCCAAGCGTAACGCCAATATCCCGCGCCCCCGGCGAGCAGGCCACCCTCCCAGCCCTGGCGGGCTGCATTCCCTTAATCTATAGAAACCCCTCCCGCCGCAGGCGGAATAATTTATAAGATTTACCAGATTTCG
>JAZNHG010000038.1:0-83501 GCA_045576855.1 Bacteroidales bacterium
CGCCAATGCCAACATCAGCCTCTACCCGAACCCCGCCAGCCACATGGTGACCATCAGCGGCATCGAGGGCACGGCCACCGTGACGGTGATCGACCTCAACGGCCGCCAGAACGGCCAGTGGCAAGTGGAGAACGGCGAGCTGACCATCGACGTGAGCACGATGGCCAAGGGTGCCTACTTCGTCCGTATCGCGGGCGAGAGCACCGTGGCAGTGCGCAAGCTCGTGGTCAAGTAACCCGAGGCCGACACACACTACACCCAGCGGGGGGCACCGATTCGGCGCCCCCCGCTCTTTTTATAAATCAACAAACACCCCAGCCCAGCGTGCCGAAATCTATAACGCCAAGGGATAATGCGCTGCGCGTACCCGCCGCAGGCGGAATAATCTACAAGATCCACAAGATCTCGCGACGCCGCAGGCGAGCAGGAGAATGTCTATAAAACAACAAAATACCCAGCCCAGCGTGCCGAAATCCATAACGCCAATGGATAATGCGCTGCGCGTACCCGCCGCAGGCGGAATAATCTACAAGATCCACAAGATCTCGCGACGCCGCAGGCGAGCAGGAGAATGATTGATCGATAAAGAGCCAGGATAGTCCAGCCGGGAAGGGACAAAAAAAAGTCGGGGTGAAAAGACTCGAACTTTCGACCCCTTGCACCCCATGCAAGTGCGCTAGCCAACTGCGCCACACCCCGAACTTCTTTTCCCGTCGGAGCCTTGCGGCTCGTCGCGGAAAGGATGATTTCTGTCCTCTGAAATCGGGTGCAAAAGTACTACTTTCCTCCGATATGGCCAAATTTTTTTTCAAAAAAACATCATCTTTGTTTCCGTAATGTTGATATACAGTCGGTTGTGACGCGAAAAAAATCGGTCTACCACTGCTTGCGAGCCCTGCCATTCGGGTGCTCCGACGGCCGGCGCAGGCCGTTTTTGGGCTGTCGGCAGGTGGCGTGGAGGTGGGAGCAGAGCACCGTATGCGTGCAATCGGCTGAGTGCCAGCGTGTAGGCATGTGCCGCGGCGTGTTCCTGCCCCGTGCCGTGTGCCGCCCGCTCGGGCCCCGGCGGCGCGGCTGCAGCGCCGGGGGCCAACAGGGATTTTTTTCGTACCCAAAATCGCCCCGAGGCTCCATACACCCCACCGTAACCCCCTCGGCCCCAGGTCGGCGCGCTACCATGTCCTACTCATCGCCTACTATTCGTCAACTCTTCCCCTTGTGAAAATTTTCTTGAGTAGGCAATAAGTAGTCGAATACTACGTTATGATAGGTGTAATAATAGTTAAAAATAGTTTCTTATGGCTAAGCAAAGTGGTGGTTATCTGGGTGGTTTCAGCGGCAAGCTGGGGCCAGTGGTGGGATACATGTGGAATGGCAAATGGTGTGTGCGCAGCCTGCCGTCGATGGTGGGCAATCCGCGCACTGCCAAGCAGATGGAGCAGCGGGCGCTCTTCCGCGAGCAGGTGCAGCTGGCGGCGTCCATGCGCGACGGGGTGTCGCGGGGCTTGACGCTGGCGGCGCGCCAGTCGGGCATGACGGCGTACAACCTGTTTGTGAGCCTCAACCAGTCGGCCTTCGGGTCGGCCGGCGGTGCGCTGAGCGTGGCGTGGGAGCGGCTGGTGCTGAGCGTGGGGCCGGTGGGTCCGGTGGCTTTCGAGTCGGCCGCGGTCGACGAGCGCAATGTGCTGAAGGTAAGGTTTAAAGGCAGCGACCCGACGGTGCCGGGACGCCGCTCGTCGAGCGACGAGGTGCGCATCTATGTCTACTGCCCCGATGCGGCCGACGGGCGTCTGTCGGCCACGGCCTACCGCTACGACAAGTCTATCGAGCTGATGCTGCCGTCGCATTTTGCCGGCCGCGAGCTGCATGTGTATGGTTTTGTGCAGAATGCCGCCGGCGAGGGGTCGGTGTCGGCCTATATCCCGCTGGCGGACGCGTCGGCCGCGACGACGGGCGAGGCGGTGTCCGAGGCGTCGGCTATGGCGAAAAAAGATTTGGCACATAGCGCGGAAATGCGTACATTTGCAGAGTCGGACGGTGCCGATGCCGTCGGCGAAGAAGCAGATATACAATCAGATGGCTAAAACAAAGACCTATTATTTCTGCCGCGAGTGCGGCTATCAGAGTGCCTCGTGGCTGGGGCGGTGTCCGGAGTGCGGCAAGTTCGGCACCTTCGACGAGGAGGTGGTGAAAGTGGAAAGCGGGAAGCGGAAAGTGGAGAACGGGACGCTGCTGTCGGTGCCCAAACGGCTGGACGAGGTGGAGTGCGGCGAGGTGCCGCGCCTGAGCACCCGCTGTGGCGAGCTGGACCGCGTGCTGGGCGGCGGCCTGGTGGCCGGCAGCCTGGTGCTGCTCGGCGGCGAGCCGGGCATAGGCAAGAGCACCCTGCTGCTGCAGTCGGCGCTGGCTATGAGTGGGGAGCGGAGAGCGGAGAGTGGGGAGTGGAGAGTGGAGAGTGGAGAGCGGAGAGCGGTGAGCGGAGAGCGGAGGTTGCGTCTGCTGTATGTCAGCGGTGAGGAGAGCGTGGAGCAAATCAAGATGCGTGCCGACAGGCTGTTGGAGAGTGGGGAGTGGAGAGTGGAAAGTGGAGAGCGGAGAGTGGAGAGTGGAGAGCGGAGAGTGGAGAGTGGAGTGCGGAGAGTGGAGAGTGGAGAGTGGAGAGTGGAGAGTGGAGAGCGGAGAGTGGAGAGTGGAGAGCAACTGCCAACTGCCAACTGCCAACTGCCAACTACCCACAGCCAACTCTACCTTGTCAGCGAGACGGTCACGCAGCGTGTGATGGAGCACGTGGAAACGGTGAAACCCGATGTGCTGGTGGTGGACTCGATACAGACGATGACCACCGAGGTGCTGGAGTCGCCGGCGGGCAGCGTGGGACAGATACGCCAGTGCACCACCGAGTTCCAGCACTATGCCAAGTCGTCGGGCGTGCCGGTGCTGCTGGTGGGCCATATCACGAAGGACGGCACCCTGGCGGGCCCCAAGGTGATGGAGCACATAGTGGACGCGGTGTTGCAGTTCGAAGGCGACCGCAACTACGGCTACCGCACCCTGCGGGCCCTGAAGAACCGCTTCGGCTCGACGGCTGAGATGGGTATCTTCGAGATGCGCGAGGGGGGGCTGCACGAGGTGACCAACCCGAGCGAGCTGCTGCTGGGCCACCGCGACGCGAGCCTGAGCGGGGCGGCGGTGAGCGCCACCCTGGAGGGGGTGCGTCCGCTGATGGTCGAGGTGCAGAGTCTGGTGAGTTCGGCCGTGTACGGCACGCCGCAGCGCAACGCCAACGGATTCGACCTGAGGCGTATGAATATGCTGCTGGCGGTGCTGGAGAAGCGCTGCGGATTCCGCCTGGGGGTGAAGGACGTCTTTCTGAACCTGGCGGGCGGGCTGCGTGTGAGCGACCCGGCGCTGGACCTGGCTGTAGCCTGCTCCATACTGAGCAGCAACGTGGATATGGCCATCTCGCCGCGCGTATGCTTCGCGGCCGAGCTGGGCCTCAACGGCGAGGTGCGGCCCGTGAGCCGCGTGGAGCAACGCATTGCCGAGGCCGACCGGCTGGGCTTCGAGCGCATCTTCGTCAGCAAGTACCACCGGCGCGAGCTCGACGCACGGCGCTACGGCATCGAAATCGTCAGTGTGGGTGTCATCGAAGATGCCTTCCGGGCGCTGTTCGCCTAGCGGCGGATTCATTCTTGTTCTACGGAGGCTGGGAGGAAAGGAGATTGATTCCTCCTGCCCTCCGTAGATAATAATCACGTGTTTCGAGGGGATGAAGAAAAAGGCTGTTGAAAAAAGTTTTGCCGGATGGCGTTTTTTTTGTATATTTGCATTTTCACAGCATCGTGTGCCTGATGGGCAAGATGCTGGGTGTGAATGTATAATATAGTATATGGGTATAAAGAATATAACTCCGTGTAAGGTAAATGTGGCCTCCGAGACAGGCCGACTGCGTGCCGTGCTTCTTCACCGCCCGGGCGTGGAAATAGAACGCATGACGCCGCTCAACGCCGCGCATGCCCTGTATAGCGATATCCTGAACAAGCCGATTGTGGACACCGAGTACCACTACTTCAGCGGTGTGCTGGAGAAATGGACCGACGTCTACTATGTGGAAGACATCTTGGAGCAGCAGCTGGAGGACGCCGAGGTGCGCCGCCATCTGGTGGAAGAGAGCTGCGACATGGACAATTGCGACGACGACCTGGCCGAGCAGCTGATGGATTTGGACTCCAAACGGCTGGCCCAGGTGCTGATAGAGGGCTACGAAGACCCCGAGTGGGACGGCACCGACGAGGAGCGCTACCTGCTGAAGCCGCTGTACAACCTTTTCTTCACCCGCGACGCCTCGAGCACCGTCTACAACCGTGTGCTCATCAATTCGATGAGTTTCGAGGTACGCGAGCGTGAGACCCTTATCTACGAGGCTATTTTCAAGCACTTCTTCAAGGTGGACACCCTCAACGCGATGGCCTGGGACCGCGACGCACGCACCGAGGGCGGCGACGTGCATATCGCCGCGCCCAACCTGCTGTGCATCGGTCAGGGCATACGCACCAACACGAAAGGTATCAAGTATCTGGCTCAGGCTTTGGGGCAGCAGAACGCTCCATTCCACATACTGGTGCAGGAGCTGCCGAAGAGTCCGGAGAGTTTCATCCATCTGGACATGGTGTTCACCTTCCTGGGCAAGCACCAGTGCATGGCCTTCGAGCCGATGCTGAAGAAGACGGGCCTCTTTGCCGGCAAGGACACCACACTGATAACCATCGAGAAAGGCAACATCAGCTACACCAAGTTTCCCAACATCGTCAAGGGCTTGGAGCATTTGGGGTGGGAGATAGAGCCTGTGATAGGTGGTGGGAGCGACCCGTGGGTGCAGCTGCGTGAGCAGTGGCACTCGGGGGCCAACTTCTTCTCGCTGGGCGATGGCAAGGTGATGGGCTACCGTCGCAACACGCACACCATCGACGCCTTGGACAAGGCCGGCTTCGCGGTGCTGAAGGCCGAGGACATCGTGGAGGGCCGTGTGCGGATGGAAGACTACGACAAGTTTGTGGCCGCCTTCCCGGGCAGCGAACTGCCCCGCGCCGGCGGCGGCGCCCGCTGCATGACGATGCCGATACTACGCGATGAGTGATGAGTAATGGGTTTTAATGAAATTAACATATCAACGTATCAACATACCAACTTTAAATGAAACAATACCACGTTGCTAACAACATTATCGGGTGGGTAATCTGTTTGATTGCCTGCGCGGTGTACATCATGACGGCGGAGGCTACGGCGTCGTGGTGGGATTGCGGCGAGTATATCGCTACCGCCTTTAAACTGCAAGTGGGTCATCCCCCGGGAGCCCCCACCTTCCAACTCATCGGACGTCTGTTCTCCATGTTCTCCAGTCCGGAGAATGCCGCCCATGCCGTCAATATCATGTCGGCCGTCTGCAGCGGATTCACCATCCTGTTCCTCTTCTGGGGTATCACCCTGCTGGGCAAGCACCTGCTGCCCGACCCGAAGAACCCCTCGCTGAAGGACTGGCGCACGTGGGCCGTCTTTGCCTCGGGCGTGGTGGGTGCGCTGGCTTACACCTTCAGCGACACCTTCTGGTTTTCGGCCGTCGAGGGCGAGGTCTACGCCATGTCGTCGTTCTTTACGGCGCTGGTGTTCTGGGCCATACTGAAGTGGGAAGAGCAGAGCGACGACCCGCGGAGTCTGCGCTGGCTGATACTCATCTCGTTGCTGGTGGGTGTGGCCATCGGTGTGCACCTGCTGAATCTGCTGACGGTGCCGGCTATCTTCTACGTCGTGTACTTCAAGAAGTGGCCCAAGACTACCTGGAAAGGTTTTATCGTTACCGGCGTGCTGAGCGTCATTACGTTGGGTGTCATCCTGTGGGGTATCATTCCCGGTATAGTCAATATCGACTCGGCTATCGACGTCTTCTTTGTCAACACGCTGGGTCTGCCGTTCAATAGCGGCACCATTGTCTATTTCATCCTCATCGCCGTCCTGGTGATATGGGGCCTGTGGTACACCCACCGGAAGCAGAAGCCCGTATGGAACGCCGCCGTGCTGAGTTTTGCCATGCTGGTCATCGGCTACTCTACCTTCTTCGTGCTCGTGATTCGTGCCAACACCAATACGCCGCTCAACGAGAATGCGCCGAAGGATGCCGTGGCTATGCGCGCCTACCTGGGCCGCGAGCAGTATGGCGACACGCCGCTCTTCAGCGGTCAGTTCTACACCGCCGGGCGGCCTATCAACGTGAAGCAGGGCTACACCAAGTATGTGCGTGGCAAGAACGAGGAGGGCAAGGACCGCTACATTGTGGCTTCGCACGCCCAGAAAGCCATCTATCGCGAGCAGCATACGGGTGTGTTCCCCCGCATGTGGAGCGACGACAAGGACCGCCGTCATCCGCAGTTCTACGAGTACTGGGCCGGCAAGGTCTATGGAGACCAGAAACCCACCAGTGCGCAGAACCTCAAGTTTTTCAACCGCTACCAGTTGGGCTGGATGTACTGGCGCTACTTCATGTGGAACTTCGTCGGTCGACAGAACGACGAGCAGGGCCATTATTTCAACGAGGACGGTTCGCGTGACTATCTGCACGGCAACTGGCTCAGCGGCATCAAGTTCATCGACGAGGCCCGCTTGGGTCCGCAGGACAACCTGCCCGAGGCAATGGAGCAGAACAAGGCACGTAACAAGTACTATATGCTGCCCCTGTTGCTGGGTATCATTGGCTTGATTTATCACATCCGCAAGCACCCGAAGGATGCCTTCATCGTCTTCATCATGTTCTTCATGACGGGACTGGCCATCGCCATCTACCTGAACATGCCGCCGCGTCAGCCGCGTGAGCGCGACTATGCCTTTGTGGGTTCGTTCAGCTTCTTCGCCATGTGGATAGGGTTTGCGGTGATGGCCCTGACGGAATGGATCAGCAAGCTCTTCAAGAAGAACCAGGAGAAGGCACCGAGGGTGGTGCTGCCGCTGGTCTTCGTGGCCTGCATGGCTGCCGCCCCCTGTTTGATGGCCGCCGAGAACTGGGACGACCACGACCGCTCGCAGAAGTATGCCGCGCGCGACTTCGCTCAGAACTACCTCAAGAGCATGAACGACAACAGCATCTTGATTACCTTCGGCGACAACGACACCTTCCCGTTGTGGTATGCCCAGGAGGTGGAGGGCACGCGTACCGACGTGCGCATACTCAACTTCACTCTGAGTGGCATGTACTGGTATGTGGAGCAACTCTACAACAAACTCTACGAGAGCGAGGCGTTGCCCTTCACGCTGCCCAAGGAGTTCTACGGCCTGGGTAAGGACGCTACCTACATCCTGGACCGCAGTCAAGAGTATTTGGAGGTGACAGATGTGCTGGCGTTGCTGCGCGACCATCCCGACCGCTTCACTATGGGCACGGGCGACGACAAGGTGATGTTCATTCCGACCAAGCGCTTTAAGATAACCCTCGATATCCCCGCGCTGGTGGAGAAGGGTGTTATCCCCGCCGAGATAGCCGACCAGGTGGATCCCGTGATACGCTGGGAAATCAACCGTCCGGTTCTGTATCGCCATCATCTGATGCTGCTTGATATCTTGGGTACCAACAAGTTTATGCGCGATATCAATGCCATGAACCCCAACACCCAAGGTATTCCTGAAGTTTTCCCGCCGGTGCGCACCTATAATGTGCAGGATGGTATGAACTATAAGTTCCTGCCCTATCCGCGCCAGAAGCGCTTCACCGACCGTTCGGCTGACTATTTCATCAACGGTGTGGATGGCGAGAAACTGAAGTGGGGCAACCTGAATAGCGATATCTACGTCGATCCTATCAGTCAGAATATGGGAGTCGTGCAACGCCAGACGATGGTGATGCTGGCCTCCTATGAGGCTGACAACGGACGCATGGATAACGCCCGTGCACTGCTCGATGCCGCTCAAGAGGCGTTCCCCGCCAAGAACTTCCCCATCGACGTTTACTCCGTCTACATCTATACCGGCAGCAACTCCCATGTTGATGTGGTGCAGCTCTACCGCAAGGTGTACGGCGACGAGCGTGCCACCCAGCTCTGGAACGACGCCTTCCGCTTCTACAGCCAGGAAGTCGCCTACCTGCAGCAGTTCCGTGGCGACAAGATGAGTGGCGTGCGCAGCACCTTGCAGAACGACCTCCAGATAGTAGGTCTGCTCAGCGATATGGCTCGCATCTCGCTTGGCAACGACACCCTCGCAGCCCAAGCGGAAGCCTTGCTGGGACAGTTCGGAACTTATTAACACGTATGAATAAGAAAAGCCGACAACCGAAGCAGAAGAAGTACACGCTGACGCTCAGCGAGGCCGAGGTACACCGCCTGACGGCCTACGCTGAGGCTGGCGGAATAGACCGGCCTGCGGCGTTGCACCGTATCGTCAGCCAAGTGCTGCGACAGTACAGCGCCGCTCCGACCGCTCAGCGCGACAAGCGTCAGTTGGGCCTCTTCGATTCTGTGCAGATCGACATTTTCAATAATACCGTCAAAGTAAATCATCAAGAGTAGAATTATGGCAAAGATATTCCGTATATTGTTTGCAAGTCTGATGTTGGCCCTTCCGGTCGCAGTCCATGCCGAAGAAGCCGAGCCTGGCTTCGAGCCCGGCTCCATGATTATCGGGCATGTCACCGATGCCCATTCGTGGCACATGTTCGATTACTATAAGGACGGCGAGGAGCATGCCGTGTCCATTCCGTTGCCCGTCATCCTTATCAACGATGGTCATGTCGATATATTCAGTTCGGCCCGTTTCCATCACGGTCATGCCGACTATAAGGGGTATCGACTGGTGGGTGGCGGTGCCGAAAAGGAGGAGATTGTCTGTGTTGACGCCGAGGGTAACCCCACAGGAGCCAAGCCCGTCGACCTCTCGATAACCAAGACCTCGGCTGCCATTATGATTGCTGTCGTCCTGCTGTTGGTTATCATTTTTGTGGCTCGAGCGGGATATAAGAAACGTCCCAATCAGGCCCCTAAAGGGGTACAAAGTTTGGTGGAGATGCTTGTCGTCTTCGTCCGCGACAGCATTGCACGGCCTATGATTGGCGAGAACAAATATCAGCGGTATCTGCCCTATTTACTCACTCTGTTCTTCTTTATCTTCTTCTGCAACATCCTGGGCCTGATACCCTTCTTCCCCGCTGGAGCCAATATCACGGGCAATATCGCCGTGACGGCTACCTTGGCTGTCATCACATTCTTGATTACCAACATCAGTGGCAACAAGCATTATTGGGTTGACATCTTCAACACCCCCGGAGTGCCGGCATGGCTGAAGATATTCCCCCTGATGCCGGTGGTAGAGCTGGTGGGTGTCTTCACCAAGCCCATCGTGCTGATGATCCGACTCTTCGCCAACATGACGGCCGGTCACATCGTCATCCTGGGCTTCATGGTCATCATCTTCATCATGAGCAACCTCTTCGGCACCGCCGTGGGCGGCGCGGTCAGCGTGGTGAGCATCTTCTTCAGCGTCTTTATCTCGCTGCTGGAGTGCCTGGTGGCCTATATCCAGGCTTTCGTCTTCACCATGCTCACGGCCCTCTACATCGGCATGGCAGTCAGCGAGCCGCATCATGAGAAAGTTGAAGGTTGAAAGTGAATTTTGAATATAAACCCAATAAATCGACAAACCCCATGAAAAGTATTAAAGACATTAACTTTGCAGGTAAGAAAGTTCTGCTGCGCGTGGACTTCAACGTCCCGATGAACGATAAGAAAGAAATCACCGACGACACCCGCATGCGCGAGTCGATGCCCACCATCGAGAAGCTGCTGAAGGATGGCGCCGCCGTCATCATCATGGCCCACTTCGGCCGCCCCAAGAAGGGTGGATTCGAGCCTGAGCTGACCCTCGAGCCTGTGGCCAAGTATCTGGAGACCCTCGTGGGCCGTCCCGTGAAGTTCACGCAGGAACTCCTCGGCAGCGGCAAGCCTGAGCAGATGGCCAAAGAACTGAAGGGTGGCGAGGTGATGCTGCTCGAGAACATCCGCTTCTACCCCGGCGAGACCAAGGGCGACGAAGAACTGGCCCGCCAGCTGGCCGCCCTCGGCGACTGCTACATCAACGACGCCTTCGGTGCCGCCCACCGCGAGCACTCCTCCACGGCCGTGATAGCAAAATTCTTCCCTAACGACAAGTATTTCGGCTTCCTCATGGAGAACGAGGTGCGCAACCTCGAGAAACTGATGCAGAATCCCCCGCGCCCCTTCACCGCCATCATCGGTGGCTCGAAGGTCAGCAGCAAGATCGGTATCCTCGAGAACCTCCTCAACAAGGTCGACAACATGATCATCATCGGCGGCATGCGCTACACCTTCACCAAAGCCCTCGGCGGAAAGATCGGCAACTCCATCTGCGAGGACGACAAGCTCGACCTGGCCAAGGAACTGATGCACCGCATGGACGAGAAGGGCGTGAAATACTATCTGCCCGTCGACAGCGTCATCGGCGACAAGTTCGGCAACGACGCCAACACGCAGATTGTCCCCAGCGGCGAGGTTCCCGACGGCTGGGAGAGCATGGACTGCGGCCCCGAGAGCTGCAAGGCCATCCGCGACATCATCATGCAGAGCAAGACCATCCTCTGGAACGGTCCTGCCGGCGTCTTTGAACTCGAGACCTTCGCCAAGGGCACCAACCACATCGCCCAGAGCGTCGCCGACGCCTGCAAGCAGGGCTGCTTCGCCGCCGTGGGCGGTGGCGACAGCGTTGCTGCTGTCAAGCAGATGCACCTCGCCGACCAGATGAGCTACGTCTCCACCGGCGGTGGCGCCATGCTCGAATACCTCGAAGGCAAAGTCCTCCCCGGCATCAAAGCTATCCAGGACTAAGAAATTGAAAATTGAAAGTTGAAAATTGAAATACGGGCGCACCATTGGTTCGCCCGTATTTTTTTGCTTTTACCTTTTGCTCCCGTTTGCTCTTTACCTTTTACTCCCCTTTTACTCAAACTTTACTCAAATACTATGTCCCTATATGGTAACAATACAATAAATAGCCTGTTCCTTCGTTGTGCATAGCATACAACAAGCATTGAATTATGGCAAAGGTTAAACCATCCATCATAGAGTACACTGGCACCGTGGGCCGTGAGATACACTATACCCGTTTTGGCCGCACCTACTCGCGTCAGCTGCCTGCGGAGTACAACGACCGCAAGTCCGAAGCGCAGCTGCGCCAGCGGGCGCTCTTTAAGGCGAGGCAACAGACTTCCGCCCTCTACGGCACCATCCTCCAGCGTGGGCTTACCAAAGAGGCCCACGCCCACGGGATGACCGAGGCCAACTACTTCTCGCGCTTGAACAAAGAACAATTTGTGTACGACAATGGAATTGTCCACATCAACTATCCGGCTTTGCTCGTCGCCAGTGGACCATTGCCGGAGGTCTACATCACCCGCTGTCACGCCAACGGCTTGCAAGTCGAGATTGACTTCCGGCAAAACCTTGATGCTGATAAAGCCCGTCCCGACGATGTGGTGCACTTCTACGCCGTCTCTCCGCAAGCAGAGATCTGTATGCTGATGGCCAGTGTCAGCCGACAGGACGACCGCGCCGCCTTCGTCCTCCCCGATGTCTCGGACGAGGTGGATGGCCATGCCCCGATTCTGTTCTACCTCTACGCCATCGTCGAAGCCGCCTCCACCGCCAGCACGCCAACCCTCTCCGCCGCTGAAAAACAGCAGAACAAAAAGCACCGCAACATCAATCGGAAAGTGTCGCGGTCGGTGTTTGTCGGTTCCATAACCATCTCAAGCAAATAGATTTTGCCGGTTCAAAAAGATTGCGTATCTTTGTGGAATAGAAAACAGTTTTACTTTTTATGTATATAGTTGGTATTGAGTGATTAAATCATTAAATTAGATGTGTAATATCGTAACTGTACTTCCGATTTTTACAGAAATATATGTAGTATAGTCGCAAATTTCAAGATTTATGTACAAAAGAATATTTGAGATTGAAAACAAGTTGGACGAAGGGATGTTCCTCTTCGGTGCGCGTCAGACGGGCAAATCAACGCTACTTAAGGAGCGCTTCAAGGATGCTGTCTATTACGATTTGCTCAATCCCAATGTTAGAAAAGCTTTCAAGCGTAATCCCAACATTCTCTGGGAGGCGTTGCAGGACAAGCCGACTGGTACACTCGTCATTGTGGATGAGATACAAAAAGTGCCCGAGCTGCTGGATGTGGTGCATTCGCTGATGGTCGAACGGGGCCAGTTCTTTATCCTTAGCGGCTCCAGCTCGAGGAAACTCAAACGTTCCGGTGCCAATACGCTTGGAGGTCGTGCCATCCCGGAAACACTCTATCCACTTGTTTGGCCTGAGGTGACGGACTTCCAGATTGACCGTGCCGTACAGAACGGCATGATCCCGCGCCACTATATGGTGGAAGATGCTACCAAGCGCCTGTCTGGTTACGTGAAAGTCTATCTTGACGAAGAGATTCGCGAAGAGGGCGAGGTACGTGAGCTCGATGCTTTCGAGCGTTTTATGGAAGTTGCCGCTATCAGCGACGGCGAGATGCTGAACTATTCTAACATCGCCTCCGACTGCGGCGTTTCGGCCAAGACGGTCAAGTCCTATTTCCAGATTCTATACGATACCCTCATTGGGTATGAAATACCAGCCTTCCGCAAGGAAATCAAGCGCAAAGTTGTTCAGGCACCACGTTTTTACTACTTCGATGTCGGTCTTGCCAACTACCTGATGGGACGCCACTCCCTGAAGCGTGGTACCGACGACTATGGGCATGCTTTCGAGCACTATGTGATGCAGGAAATCATTGCCTACAAAGGTTATAACGATAAGCGCGACGCCATCTCTTATTGGCATACCTACGACCAGAAAGAGGTCGACGTTGTCATTGGCGATGCCAAGGTGTCCATTGAGATCAAGTCCACTGAGCATGTGGAAAACAAGCACAAGAAAGGCCTCAAGGCATTTGCCGAAGAGCATCCCGACAGCCGTCAGATACTTGTCTCGCTTGACCCTATCACTCGCCGTTCGGGCGATGTTGAGCTTGTCTATGTGCTGGACTTCCTGACAATGCTTTGGAATGGAGAAATATTTTAATATCTCATAATATTTCATCCGTCGCGTGTCGCGGTCAGTTTTTGTCGGCGGCGTAACCATAAGTTGCAATTAGTTTTTTGCTGATTCAAAAAAAATATGTATTTTTGCAGATTATTTAGAAAAAATATAAAATGGCAGAAATAGATAAAGTTATAGTCATTCCCGAAGGCAAAATCCGCGATTATGTTGATGGGACCATTCGCAATGATACACCAGAAGAGTACGTTCGTCAAACTGTTGAAAAACGTTTGGTGAACGAACATAAGTATCCCAAAGAGAACATTTCGGTTGAATATCCTATCCAGATGGGTTCTGGTCGGAAGCGCGCTGACATTGTCATTTTTGCAGATGATGTATTGACCGAAGCGGACAAAAAAGACCAGCACCGCATCAAGATTATTATTGAATGCAAGCAGGAAGCAGTCAAGCCGTCAGACAAGGACAATGGCATCGAACAGCTGAAGACCTATATGTCGGCTTGTAACAATTGCGAATGGGGCATGTGGACCAACGGGCTGCACAAGACGGTGTACCGAAAATCCATCGATGAAAAAGGCCATTTTGTTTATAGTGAATTTAACGATATTCCTTCGGCAGACGGTTCAACCGATGAGAATGAGCGCCCCAATAGGAACACTCTGAAAAGGGCCTACGATGACAATCTGTTGTTTGTATTTCGCACATGCCACAATATCATTTATAGTAACGAGGGGCTACAGCCAAACGAAGCTTTCTTCGAATTTTTAAAGGTGATATTCTGCAAGATTCACGACGAGCATCAAGTGCTTGACCCCATCCAGTTCTACACCACCAGCAAAGAACGTAACTATAAGGACGGACAAGCGTCTGTTTATCGGCGTATAAGCAACATTTTTGAGGCTGTAAAGAAAAAGAATTCCCAGATTTTTGCAGCCAACGACACATTGAATCTTCATCCAAGAACCTTGACCTTTGTTGTTGCAGAACTACAGAAATATGCCCTGCTTAAAACCAATATTGATATTAAAGGCAAGGCATACGAAGAAATAGTCGGTGCCAACTTACGAGGTGACAGAGGGCAGTTTTTCACGCCGCGCAATGTGATGAAGATGGCCGTGGATATGATTAACCCTAAAGACGACGAGAAAGTTCTGGACAGCAGCTGCGGAACAGGAGGCTTTGTTGTAACCGCTATGAACAAAGCAATTGAACGGTTGAAAGAACGCTTTGAAAAGCTATATAGTGAACAAGCATCGTGGAACAGCGACATACAGCAGGCCTACAACGAAAAAATATCGGAAACAGCCAAAGAGAACTTCTTCGGATTCGACATCGATCCATCTTTGGTTAAGGCAACCAAGATGAATATGGTGATGAATAACGATGGTAGCGGCAACATATTCCAGATGAACACCCTGCTTCCGCCTCAAGAATGGGATAGCGCCACAAGGGCACGTCTGGAAAATGCCCTTCATATCACCAACGGCAGCATCAAGAACCATAACACTTTAGGATTCTTTGATGTAATTGTCACCAACCCTCCTTTTGGTTCAAAGATCCCCATCCGTGACACCCAAATACTTGAACAGTTCGACTTGGGGCACATCTGGCAAAAAGACAACGAAGGCAATTGGCACATGACGGAACGGCTACAAAGCAGCGTGCCACCTGAGCAACTTTTCATAGAAAGGATCTTGCAATTACTGAAGGAAGGTGGCCGAACTGCCATCGTACTACCTGACAGCATATTGGGTTCTCCCGGATTGGAATACATTCGCTACTGGTTGATTAAAAAGACCAGAATTGTAGCCAGCATTGATTTGCATGCCGATGCTTTTCAACCTCACAACGGCACGCAATGTTCTATTCTTTTCCTTCAGAAGAAAACCAAAAATGAAATTGACGAAGAGGAAAAATCCAGACAGATTATTGACTACAACATCTTCATGACAATGATTGACCATATCGGTCACGACAAGCGCGGCAATATTCTGTACAAACGCGACGAAAAGGGCAACATAATTATGACGGAAAAAGAAGACCTGGTCGCAGAGAAAGACGCAGAGGGTAACCTTGTTTACAGAAAAGAGACTCGTCAGGAGAGAGGTATAAATGACCAGACGGTATTGGTTGCCGACGTGTTTGCTAAATGGAAAAAACAGGAGGGTATTGCATGGTAACAGGTAATCTTGCCCACAAGTTGCAACCAGAGGAGATTGTAAGAATCGATCCGCTAGCACCGGATCCGTTGAAATACACCTCAGTGGCGCTCTCGGAGATATACTCCAACAACACTCGTTTAGAGGCCGGTGCCTTCAATCTCGAAGCCAAAGCGGCAAAATACAAAGTAGAGCATTGCCGATATGGGTATGTACATTTATGGGGCGAAGATGGTTTAGTATCAGAGGCCTCTTATCCTGGTCGATTTAAACGAATTTATGTGGAGAAAGAAGATGGCATTCCCTTTTTCCTCCCTTCCCAGTTAGGTGAGATACAACCCAAACCTTCAAAATATATTTCAGAGAAAACATACAAGAGAATTAGAGGAATAGAAATCAAACCTAATTCATTGCTTCTATCCCGCTCTGGAACAATAGGCAAATGTGCTATATCTTCAAGAACAACAATCGGGAAAGTCTATTCGGACGATGTAATTAGGGTTTTCTTCCGTTCAGATTGTGATTTGGGCTATGTGTATGCCTATTTCTGTACCCCGATAGGTCAGCAAATGCTGCAGACCAACAATTATGGAGCAGTTGTACAGCATATAGAGCCAGAACATCTTAAGAACATTATCATTCCTAATGCACCCGACCCAATAAAGAGGAATATTCACAATCTAGTTATTGAATCATACGACCTTCGAGACAAGTCCAATGAATTAATAGACGAAGCTGAGCAAATTCTATATGAAGAATTACAACTTCCGCCTATAGAGCAACTAAAACCAACATACTTTGACAAAGACGTTGACCTGCGAAACTACACCACCAAATTAAGCAAACTAGACCTGCGCTTAGACTGCTCGTATCATGCACCAGAAATATTAAAAGCAAAGGATATTATCAAAAAGAATTGCAAAGATTTATTACCTTTGAAAGACAAGATCCTAAGCGATAAAATTTTTACAGGCAATAGATTCACCCGTGTGTTTGTTGACAATAATAATGGCATCCCATATTTAAATGGCAAACAAATACTAGAATTAGACCCCAATAGCTTAGATAAAAAGTTTCTATCATTTGAACAGCATGAGGATCGTATCAAAAACCAATTAGAAATCAAAGAAAATACAATAATTGTGACATGTTCTGGAACAATAGGTAAAACCGTACTAGTTCCAAAACATTGGGTTGGTTGGGTTGGAACGCACGACTTGATTCGGATAGAAAGCAACAATTTAAAAACAATCGGATATATTTATTGTTGGTTAAATTCTGATTATGGTCAGTTAATATTAAAGTCATTAACCTATGGCTCTGTTGTTGACCATATTGAAGCATTCCACATTGCCAATATGGAAATTCCTCTCCTCAAAAACGAATCCAAGCAAAAAGAGATAAACGACAAAGTGTTACAAGCAAACGAACTCCGTTACCAAGCCTACTTGAAAGAGCAGGAGGCGGTGAAGATGATGGAGGAAAATATTTACGAATAACAATACAATATTATGAATGGACAATATGCAATAAAAGGCTATCTTTTGCAGTCGTTAGTAGCTTTATTAGATTCCTTTGAAACAGACTGGGAAACCGTTTGTGTCGAACCAAATGACGAATCTGAGAAAGTGGACATTAAGTGGACGTATTCCAATGACTCTGTGAAAGTTGTTCAAGTTAAATCTTCAAAAAATCCGATAAACTTATCAAATGCAAAAAAATGGGCAAAAGAATTATTTGAAAAGACTCCTAATGCGGATGAATATGAATTAACTTTAGTCGGGTATGTGGAACCCAAACTGCGCATGCTTCCTAATAATATGATCGATAATGTTTTGGTCGTAAATAAAGATCTTTCCATTGGTGATTTTGAAACAATAATTATAGGAAAAATCAATTCTTTTTTTGAGAAAAAGGGGAAGAATGTAGTTAGTCCAAAATTGGGACAATTGTTTGTGCGTGCATTAAATACTCAGATATTACAAGATTCTGTAATTGGGGAAATAGTTGCGCGTTCTGAATTTGAAAACAATTTGATTGATTCATTACAGGCAATCGAAAGACACTTAGAAAACACTTCATATTCTCTATTACTTCCTGATTCGCCACAAAAAAACAAAGATGTTAGCGCACTAATTATTGAACATATTTTGAAATTGATTGGCTGGAATTCGTTAAGCATTGATGAGACAATTACATGTTATAACGAGAAATTAGGGAAAGAACAACAATATAAAATTGATTTTTGGGGAAATTACGAATGTCCTCTTAAAGATAATCTTAAAGATGTTGTTTATATCAATGCTAATATAGATGCCCAATACCTTTCTGATTACAGTAGTGTTATAGGATATAATCTGTATAGTGTTGATGTTGTAAGAAAACATCTAATTGAAGAAAAGAAAATAGATATTGATAATTCCATTGAGTATTGTGTTCAATTCTTTTTGTCACTGAAAGAATCAGAACAAAACCAAGCAATTGCAGGTTTGAGCGAAACTTTCAAAAGAAAGACAATGGACAAGAACATTGTCTATTATGCAATTGATAACAAAAAAGCAGATTTTTTGATCAGTTCAATAATTACAGCAAGAAAATATAGAGATAGCTTAATTACAAAATTTCTATATCCTATTACAGACGATAATTCTCAAATTGGCAAAATAGGGGAAAGAAAGACTTATATGCCACCTCAGTATCTTAATTCATCAATTTTGCCTATTATTAAGGAAGATGGTGAGAAAATTAGTGTGTTGCTCTTTTGCTCAGATCCTTATAGCAAAGATAGGTTGAGAAAGGTGATCTGGCTGCTTATACGATTAACAAGCGGTTTGGCAAATGAATATAAAATTTACTTTACTGATTATGATAGTGAACAATATGGTAATGAGGTAAATGAAGTTATCCGTAGTTATAACAATAATGATTTGATAAATAGAATTTGCATAGAAAAACTATATTTATGCAATTCTTCTGATTTACAAATTGTACCATCGAATATGAATTTATGCCTAAAAGATGAAGATTTCGACGAGACTGCCCATAAGAATAGGCAACTAAGAATTGAGCCCCACCTTGTTGATTATTTGCCATATGGAGACTCTTTAAAGCCGTTTTTGGATTCAGATGCAGTAAAGCCAGAAGATTTAAAAACTTTTCTACAAAATAAAGGCATATATTTCAAAACAGCCAATAAAACCAAAATAATCCAGTTGATGACAAGTATGCTTTTTAGCTCTCTTGATATTGAATCATTGGTTGAGTATGTAAATGTTGATAATAAGCCAACGGAATCAAGCTCTGTACAATACAATTTAGTTGATGAAAATAAGCAGCTCGAACAGCTGTTTATGAATAAAACGATTAACCAAGTTAAACTTCAGGATGGATTGAAAGCCGAAATCGTTTCTTTGGAGCAAACAAAGCCTAAAAATAACACTGAGAGTTTTATTGTCAAAATTCATATAGAACAAAAGAATCCTAACAAACAAGCTCTTGTAAGTATTGCGAGAAGTTCGGCAACTGTAACCGTCAAAAAAAACAACAACAAAGTAGAGTTTTCGAAAGAATATAACTCAAGATTAGCAAGAGTGGCAGCTGAACGAGTAGTCAAACAACTTGCGGAACAATTGATTCAAAATAACGAAATTGAAGACAGGTGTATTGAAGTGAAATTTTCTGAATTTTCCAATAGAGAACGAACTAATTTCTTGTTGAGCTTTACAAATATTGATTCATCCGTTGTTTTTAAAAGCTTTGATGCTAAATCTTTCAAATATATGTTTGATGAATTGGCAAATCTTCCCGATGAATATGCTGATAAAAAAGGGAAAGAGTGTATTGCTCAATTAAAAGGCAGACATTTAGATTCAATAAAAGAATTGCAGGATGAGGCGTTAAAAGAGATTATTTTAAGCGAAGAATTGGCTGTCAATTACAGGTACAATATAAGAGGGGTCTCTGGGAGTTATTTTGTTGTTATGAATTTTTCGGGTGCTTTGACGAATAAACCTTTACGTGACGGGATTTTTAATGTTAAATCAAAATTATATATTGACAACAAATCCAAATCCAAAGTCACAAGTGTTGGTGCATTAGAAGCAGATTTAAAGATGGAGTTTAATAGATTGAAGAAAGAAAAGTTTAAACAATATAATAAAATTTAATATGTTTTCAGCGTTTGAAGTTAAAATATATAATTGTGTTATACACAAAATAGGTAACAAGCTTAGAGATGAAGGGATTAGTTTGTCAAAATCTTATTTGGATACTAAACTTCCAATACATGAAGTTTTAATTGATTACTTCCTTCCCCCTTTTTCCACTGAAGAATATTATCAACTCTACCACGACAGCGGCATTGAATACAATGTAGTGTATGGTGCCGCAAATGCAATCTTTGAAAATCCTGATGCTTTGTATGAGCAGTCGGTTAATCTTGCCAAGCATCTCTACGAACAGAGTACTCACCCAAAAATCAAGGGGGGCGAGTTCTATACTGTCTATTTCAAAGACTGCATTGTGGACGGTGAAACGGTGGATGCCATTGGTTTATTCAAGTCGGAGAACAAGGACACTTTCTTAAAGGTGCTGCGTGAGGGGGGCAATTTTAACCTCGAAAGCGAACAGGGTATCAATATCAAGAAACTTGACAAAGGGTGCCTTATATTCAACAAAGACCGTGAGAACGGCTATGTGGTGGCGGTAGTGGACAACACCAACAAAGGCATTGATGCACAATACTGGATTGATGACTTCCTGCATGTACGCCAACGTAAAGATGAATATGCCAACACCGAAAACGTCATGGCTATGGCCAAGCAGTTTATCACCAAGGAGCTGCCAAAAGAATTTGAAGTGCCCAAAGCCGACCAGATTGACCTGTTGAACCGTTCGCTGCAATTCTTCAAAGAGAAAGACTCATTTGACATAGAAGAGTTTGCCAACGAGGTGATTGAACAGCCAGAGGTGATAGAAAGTTTCAAAAGCTACAAGAAGAGCTATGAAGAAGAGCACGCAACGGAGATCGACGACAGTTTCACCATCTCGCAGCACGCCTTCAAAAAGCAGCAACGCAGCTATAAGCGTATCATTCGCCTTGACAAGAAAATCCAAATCATCATCGACGGCAACCGTGACCACGTGGAGCAAGGCGAAGACGAAAAAGGCAAGTACTACAAAGTCTACTACAATACTGAAGAATAATACTATTCTACTGATAAATAATATGAAACAAAAGAAATACAACCCCAAGATAATGGTCAGCTCATCTGTGTACGGATTCGAAAATGATTTGAAACAGATTTGCGCATTGTTGAGAACGATGGGGTACGAGGTTTGGAACTCTCATATTGGTACAATAAAGGTCAATCCTAGATTGTCTAACATAGAGAACTGCTTAAAGGCGGTAGAGAAGTGTGACTTATTCCTTGGCATCATCCGGACAAACTGTGGTACAGGCAATATTGATGGAAAGAATATCACATTTGAGGAAATGAAGAAAGCTGTCGAAATGAAGAAGCCCTATTGGTTCCTCACCCATAGAGATGTTGTTTTCGCCAGACAACTATTTAAAAACATCGAGACAGCTCCAATATCATTCAAGAGCAAGAAGTTTTTTGACCCACTTTGCCTAGAGATGTATAATTTTGTCATAAAGGACGACGTGCCTATAGGTGAAAGAACGGGAAATTGGAACCAAGAGTTCTATCAATTTGATGATATAGCAAGATACCTAAAGACTCAATTTAAAGACAAAGAGTCTATTTTAAGACTACTTAATAGGGAGGAACAATAATGGACAACACATTTGTAATAGACAATCTTTTGCGACAGAACGAAAGCGATGTTCTTGAGTTCAAAGAGAAATATTTCCCAGAAGTGATTGCAAAGAATGTTACTGCCATGCTGAACAATCGCGGTGGAGATATTCTTGTCGGCATAACAGATGACAAGCGAGTTATTGGCATTGATAAAGGTATTCAAATTGAGAAGCTTTTAAGCAGATTATTGTCCGGAATCACCCCCTCTGCACCAATTGATGTCCAGTTAGTTGACTATGATGGAAAAAACATACTGATGATTCGTGTATGGGAAGGCAGTCAAAAGCCCTATTCCTATAAGGGAACGATATATCAAAAGATTGGTAATCGCGGTAAAAGCCTATCAAAGATTCTTTCCGACAGAAAAGATGCTGATATCAATTGGGAAAGGTTGCCTCTACTCGGAGCCGACCTCTCGGATTTGGATATGGAAGAGGTCAAAAAGACAGTCGATCAACTGCAGGAGTCAGGGAAATCAACGACAGCCGATACAGAGGAGTTTTTGATAAACAATGGTTTGATACAGAATGGAAACATCACGAATGCCTGCGCCTTGTTGTACGCAAAGAATCCATCCAGATTCTATACCCAATGCGTTATCCGATTGTCTGTCTTTTCGTCGGACTCCCCTTCGGATTTAGTAGAGGCAAGAAACTACACTGGAAATATATTCAAGAATGCAGAGGCGATATTTCAATTTTTTGATGAATACTACAAAAAGAGTATAGTCATTGACGCACCTCAACGAACAGAGAAATGGAATTATCCTCGTGTCGCCGTCAGGGAGGGTGTGATGAACGCGATAGTACACAGAGACTATAGTTTCTACCAAGGGTTCCTCCATATTCAAGTTTACCCAACTCACCTTGACATTCTGAACTATGGCACAATGGAACCCATTGTTTCATATGCGACAAAAGGAATACTGGAATATTCTATGCTGAGAAACCCAGACATTGCCTATCAATGCTACTATAGAAAACTAATTGAAATGCGAGGGACAGGTATTATGCGCATGAATGACGAGTGTAAAAAACTTGGTCTTAATCCCCCAGCTGTCAGCATTGAAGGTAATGTAGTAAAAGTATCGTTCTCTATCCAACAATGGGGTGTAAATAATTCCATCGTTAGCGCCATGGAAAGATTGTTAGATTCCTCAATTGAAGGTCTTTCATCAAGTGTCAGAATGAAAATGCTTGCAATTCTTAACAGCATCAATAGTAAACCAGGTATAAAATCATTGGGACTGAGCGATGCAACAGGCATTCCCAAAAAAACCATTGATAGATACTTGTTAGAATTAAAGAAAGCGAATATTATCAGGTATGAAGGGTCTGCTAAAAACGGCGGATACCATATTGATGATACAACGTCGAAGTCCTAAGACATCAATCAATATGTGTATAAAGATGAGTATATAAATGAGCATATAAATGAGTATGTAAATGAGTATATAAATGAGTATATAAATGAGTATGTAAATGAGTATGTAAATGAAGGCTACTGGTAAATACTGGAACAAAAACAGATATTAGTGCCCAGATTGAACTAAAGAAAAGATGAAGCAAGAAAATACAAACCAGCATGTCGTCATCAAGAATATGCAAGGCGAAGTAATTGCCCGACTTGGGGAGGAGCAAGGCTGCACCGACGACCTCAGCACAGCATACCTCGACGAGTTGGACCTGAGCAATGCCGACCTTGAAGGTGCCGACCTCTCCGATGCCTATATTGGATTCTGCGACCTTACTGGCGCCAACCTCCGCAATGTCGATTTAAGCAATGCCACGATAGAATGCTGCACGGTGAAGGATGCTGATTTCTCTGGCGCCGACCTCAGTGGTGCCGAAATAGACAGTACAACCGACATCTGTCTGGAAGCCATCATCGACGACGAAACGGTCTTCCCCTCGCACCACAGACCTTCATACATGTAAGAATAAAACAACAAAGATTATCAAATATAGCCAAGACCAACCGCATAGAATTCAAACGAGAACTGACCGACAACCTTGACATTGAAAAGTTAGTGGATGATGGACTGCATGAATATAATTAACGACAATGAGCAATAAGAAATCTATACGTTTTTTCAACGACTACGAGGTGCGAGCCGTGTGGGACGGGGAGAACAGTAAGTGGTGGTTCTCTGCCACGGATATCGTACGCGCCATCAACGATGAAGAGGACTACAAGAAATGCCGTAACTATTGGAAATACTTGAAGGGAAAAATGGCCAAAGAGGGAGTTCAACTGGTTAGTGTCACTAACCACTTCAAATTCCAAGCCCCTGACGGCAAGCAGCGTGCCGCCGATGCTCTTGATGCTGATGCCGTACAGACTCTTGCGCAGCACTACCCCAACAACCGCGCCAACGCTTTCCTCAACAGGTTCGTTTACAGCGACAACACCATAGACGGCCAAAGCAAGAAAAAGGCCTACACGCTGGCAGAAAGCGGTATCCTCGACAGTATGAATCCCGGCACCGTTAAATGCCTGCAGCAAATACACGCCTACCTCTTCGGAGGACTCTACGACTTCGCGGGCAAGATACGCACGAAAACCATCGCCAAAGGCGACACTCTGTTCTGCTTGGCGGAACACCTGCAAAGCTACATGAAGACCGTGGAGGCAATGCCGGAAACGACATTCGATGAGATTGTAGACAAATACGTGGAGATGAACGCGGCACACCCATTCATGGAAGGCAATGGCCGCTCGACACGTATCTGGCTCGATATGATTTTCAAAAAACGGATGAAGATGTGCGTCGACTGGAGCAAGATAGACAAACGGGACTACCTCGACGCCATGATAGCCAGCCAGACCGACAGCAGCCGTATCCGCGAACTCCTCAAAGGGGCACTGACAGACCGCATCGACGACCGCGAGATATTCATGAAAGGCATCGATTACTCCTATTACTACGAACAGGAAGACTGACAAATATATGGGACATTTTTTGCCGATTACGTTGGAAGAGGTGAAGCGGTTGGGGTGGGAGCAGGTGGATGTGGTGCTGGTGACGGGCGACGCCTACATCGACCACCCGTCGTTTGGGACGGCGGTGATCGGGCGGACGCTGGAGGCGGCGGGATACCGCGTGGCTATCATCCCGCAGCCGAACTGGAGGGATGACCTCAGGGATTTCCGCAAGTTCGGGCGACCGAGGCTGTTCTTCGGGGTGACGAGCGGGGCGATGGACTCTATGGTGAACCACTACACGGCGGCGCGGCGTCTGCGTCACGACGACGCCTATACGCCAGGCGGACAGTTCGGATTCCGGCCCGACAGGGCGACATACGTGTACACGCGGATGCTGAAACAGATATACCCCGATGTGCCGGTCATCATAGCGGGCATCGAGGCCTCCATGCGACGGCTGGCGCACTACGACTACTGGGACGACAAACTGTTTCCCTCCATACTGATCGACACGCCGGCGGACCTGCTTAACTACGGGATGGGGGAGAGGACGACGCTGAAAATAGCACGCCTGCTCGACGAGGGGAAGGGGATAGAGGCCTGCTATGGGCTGCCTCAGGTGGCGTATGTGGCGGCGGGCGCAAGCGCCCGCGCACGGGACAAAGGCGAGAGGGAAGGGACGGCGTTTTTGTCTACGGAGGAACGGAGTGAAGGAATTATTCCAAACCTCCTGTACTCCGCAGAAATAAAAGAACTCCACTGCTTCGAGGAGTGCCAGAAGAGCAAGCGGGCGGAGGCGGAGAACTATCAGGTTATCGAGCGGGAGAGCAACAAGATTGAGTGCGCGACGCTGGTGCAACGGCACGGCGACCGCCTGGTGGTGGTCAACCCACCGGAGCCGCCGATGACGACGGAGGAGATCGACGCCAGCTTCGACCTGCCGTACATGCGGTTGCCGCACCCCAAATACAAGAAGCGCGGGCCGATACCGGCCTTCGAGATGATACGCTGGAGCGTGAACACACACCGCGGCTGCTTCGGTGGCTGCTCGTTCTGCACCATCAGCGCCCACCAAGGCAAGCAGATAGCCTCGCGCAGCGAGGAGAGCATCCTCAATGAGGTAAACCTCATCACCCATGACCCGGAATTCCACGGAGTGCTGACGGACCTCGGCGGGCCGTCGGCCAACATGTGGCGCATGAAGGGCAAGAACCAAGAACTCTGCCGCAAGTGCAGCCGCTACAGCTGCTCGATGCCCACGATGTGCAAGAACCTGGACAGCGACCACAGCGCGATGATTGAACTTCTGCGCAAGGTAAGCGCGCACCCCAAGGTGAAGCACCTGTACGTGGGGAGCGGGATACGGTGCGACCTTTTTCAAGATGGAGGCGACAGCTTGGGAGCGCAGCCGTCCCGGCTGCATGCAGGCGGGACGCCTGCGTACCCGATGGCAGGCGGGACGCCTGCGTACCCGGGGGGCAATCACGGCTGGCAGTACTTTAGAGAGGTGGTTGTCAACCACACCAGTGGGCGCCTGAAGGTGGCGCCGGAGCACACGTCGGACGCGGTGCTGGCGCTGATGCGCAAGCCGTCGTTCAGCCTCTTCAAGGAGACGAAACGGCGCTTTGACGAGATATGCAAGCAGGCGGGGCTGCGGTATCAGCTGATACCCTACTTCATCAGCAGCCACCCCGGCTGCCGTCTGCAGGACATGGCGGAGCTGGCGCTGGAGATGAAGCGCATGGGCTACCGCCTGGAGCAGATACAGGACTTCACGCCCACGCCTATGACGCTGAGCACGGAGATGTACTACACCGGCATCGACCCCACGACGATGAAGCCCGTCTACGTGGCCACCGCCCCTGGCGACAAGGCCGACCAGCGGCGCCTCTTCTTCTTCTACAAGCCCGAGATGCAGCGCGACATCGTCGCAAGTTTGCGCCGAGGCGGTTGCGAACGCTACATTCAGCCGCTCTTCGGAGGGCAAAAAACGGTTACGGAAGGGCGAAAAAGGGCGTTTCGAAAGGGCGAGAGGTGAGGATTTTGTAAAATTAACATACTGATAAGTAGTGTGTTGTGTAAAATTTGCAAAAAATATTTTGTCAGTATGGAAAATGTTCGTACTTTTGCACCCGCTTTCAAGAGAGAAAGCGTCCTCGGGACAAGAACAATATGCCGCATTCGTCTAGTGGTCCAGGACATCTGCCTCTCACGCAGAAGATCATCAGTTCGACTCTGATATGCGGTACTAAAGCGACAAAATCCAATGGTTTTGTCGCTTTTCTTTTGTGCCCGTTCGGGCGGTTGCAGGTGGGTGTTTAACTTTTTTTATGAATAAACCGCTTGCAAAATTCAAATACACACTGAGGGGGTTGGGATTGAGAATTGAGAATTGAAAATTGAAAATGAATAGTTGACAGTTGACAATTGGCAATCGATATTTCGTAGTCAACTGATATTCATCATTTATCATTCATCATTCATCACTCCTACCTCCCCCCTCCTACCTCCGCCCTAACAAGGGTCATCCTACCATCAACGTACCATCATCCTACCACCATCCTACCACCATCCTACCATTTTAACATTTCGGAAGCCATGTTGGCCGATGTTTGGCGAGGGCGATGTTGGAGGATGGGTAGGGGTGAAGGGCGGCTGTCCGGGACGGTGTGTCGGGACGAAGGCGGCGGCCACGGAAGGATTTTTGACACGGGCTTTGTCGGGTCGAGAAAATTGTGTATTTTTGCACTTTGAAATATGGGACGCTATTTTATACATCTGGCCTATAACGGAGCGTGTTACCACGGCTGGCAGACGCAGCGGATCGCGACCGAAGTGGAGCGAACGGTGTCTTTGCAGCCCGGCTTGCCGACGGTGCAGCAGACGCTGGAGACGACGCTGAGCACCCTGCTGCGGCAGCCGGTGGCCGTGGTAGGTTGCGGTCGTACCGATACCGGTGTGCACGCCAGCGATTTCTATGCCCATTTCGATGTGCAGGAGTCAAAAAGTCGAAGAGACGAAGAGTCGAAAAGCAACGAGGACTTTTTGTCTTCTGGCCTTTTAGACTCTTTGACTTTCAAGCTCAATAATCTGCTGCCGCCGGACATTGCCGTCTACGATATCTTCCCGGTGGCACCGAATGCCCATGCGCGTTTCGACGCCACGGCACGCACCTATCAGTACCACGTCAGCGACCGCCGTCTGCCGTTCCGCCAGGGGCAGTACTGCCGCATCTGGTACCGGCCCGACCTGGAGCTGATGAACCGTGCGGCGCAGGTGCTGATGGAATACGAAGACTTCACCAGCTTTGCCAAGTTGCACACGCAGGTGAAGACCAACATCTGCCACCTCAGCGAGGCCCACTGGGACACGGTGGGCGACGAGTGGGTGTTCACCATCCGCAGCAACCGCTTTCTGCGCAACATGGTGCGGAGTGTGACGGGGACGCTGCTCGACGTGGGTCGTGGCAAGCTCAGCATCGACGGCCTGCGCGCCATCATCGAGAAGAAGGACCGCTGTGCCGCCGGCGTCAGCATGCCGGCCTGCGGACTGTTCCTGACCAAGGTGGAGTACCCTCTGGAATTGAGAATTGAAAATTGAGAATTGAAAATTGAGAATTAAAAATTGAGAATTGAAAATTGAGAATTGAGAATGAAATACATTGAAGTGACGTTTACGATGGACGATACCGGTGTCTTCCGCGACATGCTGGTGGATGCGTTGGGCAACGAAGGCCCCTACGAGAGTTTTGTGGAGACGCCCGACGGGCTGAAGGCTTACGTGTCCGAGTCGCAATACGACCCGGCCTTCCTTGCGGCCACGGCGCAAGCCTTCCCGCTGCCGCTGAAGTACGAAGCCCACGAGATGGAGGACCGCGACTGGAACGCCGAGTGGGAGAAAGGGCACGAGGCGGTGCTGGTGAAGGCCGACAACGGGTCTTCCATCTGGGTGCGCGCCCCCTTCCATCCGCACCGCACCGACGTGGACTATGAGTTGCTCATCGAGCCCAAGATGAGCTTCGGCACGGCCCATCACCCCACCACCTACATGATGCTCAGTTATGTGGCCGAGCTGGACATGGTAGGGCGGCGGGTGCTCGACATGGGGTGCGGCACCGCCGTGCTGGCCATCCTGGCCAAGATGCGCGGGGCGGCCTACGTGGAGGGTGTCGACGTCGACGAGTGGGCCTACCGCAACGCGCTGGAGAACGCCGCCGCCAACGGGGTGGAGGTCAGCCTGCGGCTGGGCGACGCCTCGACGCTTAAGGGCGAGTTCGACGTGGTCATCGCCAATATCAATCGCAACATCCTCTTGGCCGACATGGAGCGCTACGCCGCCGTCATGGTGCCTGGCGCCACGTTGCTCCTCAGCGGCTTCTACGAAGCCGACGAGGGAGTCCTCATCGCCAAGGCCAACGAGCTGGGCCTCAAGTTTAAAGATAAGAAAGCGCGCGACGGCTGGTCGGCACTTCGGTTGGTGAAATGATCGTTTGCATTGCCGAGAAACCGAGTGTGGCGCGCGAGATAGCCAAGGTGTTGGGTGCCAACAGCCAGCATGACGGCTATCTGGAGGGTAACGGCTACCAGGTGACCTGGACCTTCGGACACCTCTGCACCCTCAAGGAGCCACAGGACTACACCGACCAGTGGCGTCGGTGGAGCATCTCGGCATTACCCATGATACCGCCGCGCTTCGGCATCAAGCTCATCCCCAACCAGAGCTATGAGAAGCAGTTCGGCGTCATCGAACGCCTGATGCAGGCCGCCGACAGCATCATCAACTGCGGCGATGCCGGGCAGGAGGGCGAACTCATCCAGCGCTGGGTGATGCAGAAGGCCAAAGCCCATTGCCCCGTGCAGCGCCTATGGGTCAGCAGTCTGACCGAAGAAGCCATCCGCGAAGCCTTCGCCAACCTGCGTCCGCAGGACGACTACCAGAGCCTCTACGAGGCCGGCCTCTGCCGCGCCATCGGCGACTGGCTGCTGGGAATGAACGCCACGCGGCTCTACACCCTGCGTTTCGCCACAGCCAAAGGGCAGGTGCTCAGCATCGGCCGGGTGCAGACCCCCACACTGGCCATGATAGTGAAGCGGCACTTCGAAATCAAGAACTTCGTGCCGCAGAAGTACTGGGTACTCTCCACCATCTACCGCAATGTCGTCTTCACCTCCACCAAAGGCAAGATGACCAAGCCCGAAGAGGGGCAGGCGGCGATGGAAGCCGTGCGCGGGCGCGACTTCACGGTGGACGACATACAGCAGAAGACCGGCACCGAGGCCCCGCCGCGCCTTTTCGACCTCACCTCGCTGCAGGTGGAGTGCAACAAGAAATACAGCTTCTCGGCCGACGACACCCTGAAGCACATACAGAGCCTCTACGAAAAGAAGCTCACCACCTATCCCCGTGTCGACACCACCTACCTCAGCGACGATGTCTATGCCAAGTGCCCCAATATCCTGCAGGGCATAGTGCCGTATGCTCCGCTGGTTCAGCCGCTGATGGGCAAGAAGCTGAAGAAGAGCAAGAAGGTCTTCGACAGCTCGAAGGTGACCGACCACCACGCCATCATTCCCACGGGTCAGAACCCGCAGAATGTCAGCCTCACACTCGACGAGAAGCGCGTCTACGACATGGTGACGCGCCGCTTTATCGCAGTATTCTATCCCGACTGCAAGTTCTCCACCACCACCGTGCTGGGATCAGTTAAGAGTGAAGAGTCATGCGTGAAGAGTGAGGCAGACGCAGATAAAAACAACATAAAGCATAACGCTGGACTCGTAATTGAATTCAAGGCCACCGGCAAGCAAATCCTCGACGAAGGGTGGCGTATGGTCTTCGGTGGAAGCAAGAGTGAGGCTGCCGAATCGCCGGACCCGCAGGACGACGACAAAGAGCAGACGCTGCCCAGCTTCGAAAAAGGTGAGCATGGTCCCCACGAGCCCACCCTCACCGAGAAGCAGACCACGCCGCCCAAGCCCTACACTGAAGCCACGCTGCTGCGTGCGATGGAGACCGCCGGCAAGTCGGTGGACGATGAAGAGCTGCGCGATGCGCTGAAGGCCAACGGTATAGGTCGCCCGTCGACGCGCGCCGCCATCATTGAGACGCTGTACAAACGGCAGTATATCAGCAAGGTGCGTAAGAGTTTGGAGCCTACGTCGACGGGTATCGCCTTGATAGGAGTCATACAGGAAGACCTGCTCAAGAGTGTGGAGCTCACGGGACAGTGGGAGAAGAAGTTGCGCGATATAGAGGCCAAGAAGTATTCCGCCGCCCAATTCATCGATGAACTGAAGCAGATGACGGCCCAGGTGGTGCAACAGGTGATTGCCGACGGTACGCGTCGCATGTCCTATTGACAATAATTTATCTTTCAGAATACTAAAACAAAGAAACGTCCGTTTGTAAAACAAGATATGATAGCAGAGAACATAGCCAGGATAAAATCGACGCTGCCCGATGGTGTCAAGTTGGTGGCCGTGAGCAAGCTCAAGCCCGATGAAGACATCATGGAAGCTTATATGGCCGGTCAACGCGTCTTCGGCGAGAACTATGCCACCGAGCTGCGCGACAAGGCTGCCCGCCTGCCCAAAGATATAGAGTGGCATTTTATCGGCCACCTGCAGGGCAAGCAGTTGAAATATTATATTCCCTTCGTCAGTATGATACACGGTGTGGACAGCATCGCCCATCTGCAGGAGGTGGAACAGGCCGCCGCCAAGGTGGACCGTGTGGTCGACGTGCTGCTGCAGGTGCATGTGGCCAGCGAGGAGACCAAGTTCGGCTTTGCCCCCGAGGACCTTGACGAACCCCATGAGTTGGCCCGGCTCCAGTTGCCCCACGTCAGGATACGCGGCATGATGGGCATGGCCACCCACACGGACGACAGCGAGCGTGTGCGGGCCGACTTCCGTGCCGTGAAGAGTTTCTTCACCCGGCTGAAGGAAGGCGCCTTTCGCGACCGCCCGTATTTCGACACCCTCTCGATGGGTATGAGCCACGACTACCCCCTGGCCATCGAGGAGGGCAGCACTCTGGTGCGCATCGGCACCAGCATTTTCGGTGAACGCGATTATTCAAAACTCAAACGATAACAGCTATGCAGATATTTACTAAAAGCAAACACATCATCCTCTCCTACGTGGTGATTACGCTTGGCCTGATGCTCTACACCTTCGGATGGTCGGCCTTCATGCTGCCGATGAAGATTGTCGGCGGCGGCGTCAGCGGTATGAGTGCCATCCTTTATTATGCCGTCGGCATCCATATCCCCATCGGTGTGCTCAATTTCGTGTTCAACGCCATCCTGGTGGCTATCGGGTTCAAGGTGTTGGGTTCCAAGTTCGGTGCCAACACCATCTATGGCATCATCATGTCGTCGCTCTGCTTCATCTTGTGGCAGCAGGTGTTGCATGTGGACACTTGGTTCGATGTCGAGCACTTCGGCGTCTTCATGTGTGCCGTGTTGGGCGGCTTCTGCTGCGGTGCCGGTATCGGCCTGTCGTTCATCATGGGCGGCAACAGCGGCGGCACCGACATCATCGCACTCATCGTGTGCAAGTACCACAACATCTCGCCCGGTCGCGTCATCATGCTTATCGACGTGGTCATCATCGGATGCTCCTTCTTCGTCAGCCACCGTCTGGACAATGTCGTCTGCGGCTATGTCGTGATGGTCACCATGACCTATGTGCTCGATATGGTGCTCGACGGCAACAAGCAAAGCTACCAGGTCATGGTCTTCTCGATGAAGAACGAGGAGATTGCCGAGACCGTCACCCGCGAGGTGGGTCGTGGCGCCACACTACTTGATGCCGAGGGCTGCTACACCAAACAGCAGCAGAAGGTGCTCCTGATGATGGTGCACCGCACCGACAAGCAGCATGTGTTGCAGATTATCCACCGCATCGACGAGAACGCCTTTGTCAGCGTCAGCAAGGCCCAGGGCGTCTACGGCAAGAACTTTGAAAAGCTGAAGTTGTAAGGTTTAAAGTTTAAAGTTTAAGGTTTAAGGTTTAAAGTTTAAAGTTAATTCCTAATTCCCAATTCCCATGAAGATGATATCCCCCTCGCTGCTCAGTGCCGACTTTGGCAACCTGCAGCGCGACATAGAAATGCTGAACGCCTCGGAGTGCGACTGGTTGCACGTCGACGTGATGGACGGCCTGTTTGTGCCAAACATCTCGTTTGGCCAGCCCATTGTCAAGCATATCAAGAAGCATGCGCAGAAGCCGCTCGATGTGCACCTGATGATTATGGACCCGGGCCGCTACATCGCCGACTTCCGCGAGGCTGGCGCCGATATACTTACCGTACACTACGAGGCATGCACCCACCTCGACCGCACCATCCACGCCATACACGACGCCGGCATGAAGGCGGGCGTCGTGCTCAATCCCGCCAGCCCCGTCAGTTTGCTGGAGGATATAGTGCAGGAGTGTGACCTCGTGCTGCTGATGAGCGTCAACCCCGGTTTCGGTGGACAGAAGTTTATAGAAAACACCTACGGCAAGGTGCGCCAGCTGCGCCAACTCTGCGACCGCAAGAACCCGCATTGCCTCATCGAGGTCGACGGCGGCGTCAACCTGCAGAACGCACACCTCCTCTTCGAGGCTGGGGCCGACGTGCTGGTGGCCGGCAATGCCGTCTTCAAGAGCGACAATCCCCAGCAGACCATCCACGACCTGAAGGGTGAAAGCTGAAAATGAAAACCGAAGGTTCAAATTTCATCATTCAAAATTCAATATTGATATGACGCGTCCGCAACTCATCATAGCCCCCGGCAAGGAGAAAGCCCTTCTGCGTCGCCATCCCTGGATATTCTCGGGTGCGGTCAAACGCATCGTCGGCGAACCGCAAGAAGGTGACATCGTGGATGTTGTCGATGCCAGCGGCCACTGGATGGCCACGGGATACTATCAGAACGAAAGCATTATCTGCAAGGTGCTCACCTTTGATGCCGACGAGGCAGCACTCCCCATCGAGGAGCTTCTTCGCCGACGCATCCATTCGGCCGTCAACTATCGTGTTGTATTCGGATTCTTCAGCAACGAACGAACCAATGTCTTTCGGCTGGCCCATGCCGAAGGAGACAACCTGCCGGGTCTTGTGGCCGACTGGTACAATGGTGTGCTTGTCCTGCAGGCCCACTCGGTGGGCATGCACCGTTTACTGCCCCTGCTGGCAGAGCTGTTTGTACACGAAGTACAGACATATCACGGCTATCCGCTCCGAGCTGTCTTCGACAAGAGCAGCGCTACCGTCCCGGGCGGCGGTGTGCACGACGGCATTATTTGGGGCGAGGAGACTGCGGAAAATGAAGTCCTGGAGAATGGCATACGCTTGAATGTGAATTTCTACGAAGGGCAGAAGACCGGCTTCTTCATCGACCAGCGCGAAAACCGCGCCCTCGTCCAGCAGCTCGCCTCCGGTCGCCGCCTTCTCAACTGCTTCGGATACACCGGAGGCTTCTCGTTGGCAGCCCTGAAGGGCGGTGCCGAATATGTCGAAACCGTGGACATCAGCAAGAAGGCCATTGCTCTTTGTGAGCGCAATGTAGAACTGAACTTTGGCCCCGATGCATCGCATTGCGGTGTGGCTGCCGATGTACTCGAATATCTGAATACCATTGATAAGGGTGACTATGCCCGAGGGTTCGATTTTATCATCCTCGACCCTCCTGCCTTTGCCAAAAACCACCGTTCGCTCCAAGCCGGACTTAAGGGGTATCGCTCCATCAACCAACGTGCTATGGAGAAGATTGCACCAGGTGGCTTGCTGATGACCTTCAGCTGCAGCCAGGCCGTCAGCCGCGACGACTTCCAGACGATGGTCTTCACCGCCGCCATGAATGCCCACCGCAGCGTCCGTATCGTCCGTCAGCTGCCCCATGCCGCCGACCATCCCGTCTCCATCTTCCACCCCGAGGGCGAATACCTCAAAGGTCTCCTGCTCCAAGTGGAGAGTTGAGAGTTGTCAATGTTCAGTGTTCAGTGTTTAGTGTTCAGTATCCGGGTGCGGCAGCCCGCTCTCCACTAAACACTAAACACTGAACACTAAACACTGAACACTGAACACTAAACGCTAAACACTAAACACTGAACACTAAACACTGAACACTAAACACTAAAAATACCCCCCCCTGTTGTGACGCAAAAATTCGCCTTTGTAACCCACTGAAAGACAGGTTTCCAACCTATCATCGACTTACCAACGACTTACCAACGACTTATCAACGACTTACCAACATCTACTATGGTAGTCGTTGTTAAGGTTTTAGCATGTGTTTTCCGAGCCTATCGCAGGGCTGTTTTATTCCCTCAGGGCCGTCGGTGCCGCCCCGAGGTGCTTCTGCACGTAGCGGACGAAATAATTTGTTGTGGAGAAACCGTAGTAGTCGGATATTTCTTCCAGGGTGAGGGCGCGGTTGCGCAGGGTGCGGCTGATGTCGAGGGCTGTGTAGCGTGTAATCCAGTACATGGCCGGTTGTCCGCTAACCTCGCGGCACACCTCGCTGAGGTACTTCGGCGTGACGCACAGTGCGTCGGCATACCACGCCACGTCGCGGTGCCGCACAAACTCGCCGCGGTCCAGCAGCGACATGAACTGCTGCATCAGCAGTGCCTGCTGGTTGGTGACATGCCGCTCGCCGTAAAGTTCCACGTGGAAGTCGAAGAAGTCTATTATCATGCACTGCACGGCGTTGAGCATCGCATCGCGGTGGAAGTTATGCTGTGGCAAAGCGAGGCGGCGACGTATGTAGTCGAAATTCAGCGCGCAGACCTCCTGCTGCTGGGCGTTGAGGTGCATCACCGGGTTTTCGAACAGCGCCAGATGGCCCCGCATGCCGTAGTTGCTCTGCGGCGAAGCCACCTCGGTGAAGGGGGCTGAGACATAGATGACCTCGATGCGGAAGTCCTCGCTCGGCGCGTAGTCGTGCAGCAAGAGCGACTGCTGCGGTATGATGAGGCAGTCGCCCGCCGCCAGGCGGTGCTCTCGCGCCCCGAGGCGGAAGGTGCAGCTGCCCGCCCGGCACAGCGCGTGGGTGATGTAGCCCTGCTGCTGCATGGCTGCCGTCTGGTCAAGGCTTGTGGCAATGATGATGTCTTCGTTCAGTGTGCTCATAACTTTCAGATAACGCGGAGTTAATGTGTTTATTGCATCGGCGGGGGTGCATTTTGTGCATTATGAGGGGCATTCTGTGTTTGGTCTGACGGAGGGATTGGTTGTAATTTTGCAGTCGGAAACCGGGTTGCCGGATATGGTTTTGATTGTTGAATGTTAATGAATTATAACGATATGAAAAGCATCTTGATGCCGCTTGCGGCGGCTGCAGTGGCCCTTGCGCTGGTGGCCTGCGGCGGGAAAGGGACTAACACGGACAAGGATATGTTTACTACCGTGGAGGCGTCGGCGTGGACTCTCGGCGAGCCTAACAATACCTATGCCCAATACTTCATCGGGCAGAGCTACCTGGCGGTGCTCGACTCCGTCAGCGGCCTCTGCAACGTCACCTTCGAACCCTGCTGCCGCAACAACTGGCACATCCACCACCACGCCGTCCAGGTGCTGGTCTGCGTCAGCGGTCGCGGATGGTATCAGGAGTGGGGCAAGGAGCCTGTCGAGCTGACGCCTGGCACGGTGGTCACCGTCCCCGCCGGCACCAAGCACTGGCACGGCGCCGCCGCCGACAGTTGGATGCAGCACCTGGCCTACTTCACCGCCCAGCAGCCCGGCTTCCGCAACGAACTGATGGAGCAGCGAGAGCAGAGTGATGCTCGCATCAACTCTGCCGAGTCGCGACAGAAGTCGAGTGAAACTCAATGGCTCGAGCCTGTCGACGACGAACAATACAGCAAACTGAAATGAAAAGAACGCTAACACTGCTGCTTATGGCTGTTATCACCTATACGCTGTCGGCGCAAATCGACCTGCACAGCCACGCCGTCACCGAGGACTATCTGGCGTTCATCAAGGAGCACCACGCCGAGATGGACGAGGGGTTCCCCATACCTCACTGGGATGAGTCCAGCCATCTGGCTTTTATGGACCGTGCTGGTATCGAGACCTCGGTGCTGACGATGCCGGCACCGCAACCCTGGTTTGGCGACGGTGCTGCGTCAGCTGCCGCCTGCCACCGGTGGAACGAAGAGTGCGCCCTGCTCAAGGCACGCCATCCCGGACGGTTCCGCTTCTGCGCCGCGCTGCCGCTGCCCGACGTGGAGCGGGCCCTCGAGGAGGCGCGCTATGCCCTGGACGTGCTGGGGGCCGACGGCGTGAAGTTGGCCACCAACGCCTACGGACAGTACCTCGGCGACCCCGCGCTGGACACGCTGATGGATTTCCTCAACCAGCGCCACGCCGTCGTCATCCTGCACCCCCACAAGCCCTCGGCGGTCAACGTGCAGCTCATCGCCGACGTGCCGCTGGCCAGCTACGAATACTTGGCCGAAACCACGCGCGCCATCCTCAATATGGTGGCCCACAACGTGCTGGTGCGCTATCCCGACCTCAAGGTGATGGTGCCCCATTGCGGCTCCTTCCTGCCCACGGCCCTGCCGCGCTTCCGCTCGCTGCTACCCGTGATGGTGAAGCAAGGCATAATGCAGCCCGTCGATGTCGACGCCAACCTCAGTCGCCTGTGGTACGACCTTGCTGGCGCCCCCACCGACGATGTCATCCGTATGCTCCTCACCGTCACCACTCCTGACCACTTGCTCTACGGCTCCGACTACCCCTACGTGGCAGAACCCGTACTGCTGCAGGGCAAGCGGTCGATGGCCGAGCGTCTGCCGATGCACGGCCTCGACCCACAGGCTGTCTTCTCCGACAACGCCCGCCGTCTCTTCGGCGAAGAGGTCCCCGCCAAGCCCCGCGGCGAACGTATCACGCGTCTGGCTGAGATTGAGGTGGACCCCGCGCAGTTGGAAGCCTATATGCAGTACGCCACCGAGGTGGGCCGCACCAGTATGGCCACCGAGCCCGGCGTGCTCACCCTCTTCTCGATGCAGGACAAGGCCAATCCAGCCAAGATATATATCCTTGAGGTCTACGCAGACAGCGCCGCCTACCAGCACCACATACAGACGCCCCACTTCCGTAAGTACAAAGAATCCACCGCCGCGATGGTGCGCAGCCTGAAGCTTATCGATGTCGACCCGCTGGTGGAACTGCGCGTCAAACAGTGACACAATCTAAATCCACACGATATGAAAATCAGACAAATCATCTTCGCAGCCTTCGCCCTCATGATGGCCACAAGCTGCAACGGACAAACCAAACACGTGAACACTAACGCAGTCAAACAATCAAACAATCAGACAATGAACAAGATCGTCATTTTCTTCTCCCACGCGGGCGACAACTACAGCGTGGGCAACATCGAGGTTGGCAACACCAAAATCGTGGCCGACTATATCAGCGAGCTGACCGGTGCCGACCAGTACGAAATCGTCACCCATAAGTACGACGGAATGGCCTACAATCCCCTTATCAAGCTGGCGCAGGAAGAGGCCAACCGCGGCGAGCTGCCGCCCTACGAGGGCAAGGCCCCTGACCTCTCGCAGTACGACACCGTTTTCATCGGTGGCCCCGTGTGGTGGGGAACCTATCCGCAGGTGATGTTCTCGCTGTTCAAGGACATCAACCTTGACGGCAAGACCGTAATCCCTTTCACCACTCATGAGGGCAGTGGCCTGGCCAACTGCGTCAGCGATGTGAAGCGCGCCTTCCCCAAGGCCAAAGTCACCACCGGCTGGAGCATCTACGGCCACGAGGTTCGCAGCGGCAAGGCCAAGGTGGAGAAATGGATCAAGAGTATTGTCAAATAACATCGAGATTATTATGCAAACAATCAGATTGAGCAATGGCGTCGAGATGCCGCAGATTGGCTACGGCGTGTACCAGGTGACGCCCGAGGAATGCGAACGTTGCGTGAGCGAGGCGCTGAGCGTGGGCTACCGTATGATCGACACGGCACAGGCCTACAACAACGAGGAGGGAGTGGGCAACGCCGTCCGCAAGAGCGGTATCGACCGCAAGGACATCTTCATCGTCAGCAAGGTGTGGATAGGCAACTACGGCTACGAACGCGCCAAGGCCAGCATTGACGAGAGCCTGCGCAAACTGCAGACCGACTATATCGACCTGATGCTGCTGCACCAGCCTTTCTGCGACCGCTACGGCGCCTATCGCGCCCTGGAGGAAGCCTACCGCGCGGGCAAGCTGCGCGCCATCGGCGTCAGCAACTTCTACCCCGACCACCTCGTCGACCTGGCCTACAACGTAGAGGTGATGCCCATGGTGAACCAGGTGGAGACCCACGTCTTCGACCAGCAACGCGAGGCGCGCAAGTTTATGGACGAGCTGGACTGCCGCATCATGTCATGGGGCCCCTTGGCCGAAGGCCGCAACGGTTTCTTCACCAACCCCCTGTTGGCCGAGATAGGCAAACGCCACGGCAAGAGCGTGGCCCAGGTTGCCCTGCGCTGGTTGCTGCAGAGCGGCGTCATCATCATCCCCAAGAGCACCCACCGCGAGCGCATGGCCGAGAACATCTATATCTTCGACTTCGAGCTCACCGCCGACGAGATGGCCCAGATTCAGACCCTCGACACCGGCCGCAGCCTCTTCTTCGACCACCACGACGGCGAGGTGACCAAGATGTTCATGGGTTGGCGGTAATAGTTCCTATTAATAGGACACAGCTCATACAGACAACTTTCGAACGAAACATGCAAGCACAAACGGCGCATAAGCGGCACAATAAAAATGCCGCTTATGCGTTGTTATACGCACAAATACGTTACTGTAAACAAACCTAAAACAATGAACATACTCCTCCTCAACGGCAGTCCCAACGCGAAGGGCTGCACCAACACCGCCCTCTGCGAGGTGGCCAAGACCATCAACGAAGGCGGCATCGAAACCGAGATTATCCATGTGGGCCACAAGGATATCCGCGGCTGCATGGGCTGCGGCAAGTGCCGCGAGCTGGGCCGTTGCATCTTCGACGATATGGTCAACGAGATCGCCCCCAAACTCGAGGTCGCCGACGGCCTGGTGGTGGGCTCGCCGGTCTACTATGCCGGTCCCAACGGCACGTTGACCAACCTGCTGGACCGCCTCTTCTTCAGCGCTGGCTACTCCCTGCGCATGAAGGTGGGCGCCGCCGTATGCTCCGCCCGACGCGCTGGCACCACGGCGACACTCGACCGCCTGAATAAGTACTTCACCCTGGCCGAGATGCCCATTGTCAGCAGCCGCTACTGGAACATGGTACACGGCCACACACCCGACGAGGCGCGCCGCGACGAAGAGGGCATGCAGATTATGCGCGTGCTGGGCCGCAATATGGCCTTCCTGGTCCGCGCCATCGCCGCCGAACGCGCCGCCCACGGCCTCCCCGAAGAGGAACCGCAGCGCATTAACACCAACTTTATACGATAGCAACACCATATAGCAATGGAAACTAATGGAAAAACCTATGTCGGCAGCGACCAGCTCTACGAAGAGGTGCAACGCACTATGCAGTTGGTGGCAGAAATGAACACCGGCTACCATACCGAGGCCGAGGTGCGCGACTGCCTGCGCAACATCACCCGCCATGCTGTCGACGACACGGTGCGCGTCTTCACTCCGCTGCATATCAACTACGGCCCCGGCGTCAGCTTCGGGCGCGACTGCTTCCTCAACTTCGGATGTACCCTGTTGGCCCTGGGTGGCATCACCATCGAAGACGACGTTTTCATCGGTCCCCACTGCGTGCTGGCCACCGAGTATCACCCCGAGGACCCCGCCATGCGCCACACGCTGCTAACCAAGCCCATCGTCGTCAAGCGCAACGCATGGCTCGGCGCCAATGTCACAGTACTGGCTGGTGTCACCATCGGGGAGAATGCCATTGTGGCCGCTGGCAGTGTGGTCACCAAGGATGTGCCCGACAATATGGTCGTGGCCGGAACACCTGCCAAGGTGATTCGCAAAATCAATCAAAATACCGCTCATATAAACTAACTATTCTGTGACAATCAAAGAAATCGACGTCAAGAGCGTAATGACCAAGTCGAACCTGCCGGTCAGCGACTTCTCGGTCAATACGTATGTAGGATGCGCCCACGCCTGCAAGTACTGCTACGCCTCGTTCATGAAGCGTTTCACCAACCACCCCGAGCCTTGGGGCGACTTCGTGGACGTGAAGCTGTGGCCCGACATCAAGAACGCCAAGCGCTATGTTGGCAAGGAGGCTTTTCTCGGCTCGGTGACTGACTGCTACCAGCCCTGCGAAGCCAAATACAAGCGCACCCGCGCCCTGCTGGAACAGCTTCAAGGCAGCGGCATACGCATCAGCATTGCCACCAAGAGCGACCTCGTGCTGCGCGACCTCGACCTGATAAAGGCATTCCCCGGCGCCCGCGTCAGTTGGAGCATCAACACCCTCGACGATGAATTCCGTCGCGAGATGGACCGCGGCGTGAGCATCGAACGCCGCCTGGAGGCCATGCGCCAGTTCTACGAGGCCGGCATCGACACCACCTGCTTCATTTCGCCCATCTTCCCCGGCATCACCGACGTCGAGGCCATCATCGAACGAGCCCAAGGCCAGTGCAACCTCGTGTGGCTGGAGAACCTCAACCTGCGCGGCGACTACAAAGGGCGCATACTGCAGTGGGTGCATGAACACCATCCCAGGCTCGACACCCTCTACCACGACATCTACACCCGCAAAGACCGCACCTACTGGCACGAACTCAACGCCGACCTGAGCCACTTCTGCACCGACCGCGGCCTGCGCTACGTACGCAACGACGACACCACCCATGCCCGCCACGGCGAGCCCCCGGTGGTGGTCAACTACTTCTACCACGAAGAGATAATCCCCTCGGCCCGCAAAGAGCAGCTGCGCCAAACCCGTATCTGCTGCTGAACAATTTAGTCTGTTCCACCGCTGTATTGATGCTCTCGTGGTTTTGTCATGTGTGTGATGAATGCCCCCAAAATCATAAATAATTGCCAATATTTCTGATATTGTCGACGTCATCGGTCTCGTTATTTCGATAGTGTTTGTCGATTGGGAAAAAACTGGTTACCATTGAAACATTTTTTTTAAATTAAGAAATATTGCGTAATTTTGCAAACCAATAGAGCTGAAGAACAAAACCAATAATAATTGATAGTGTATTTTGTATAATGTTTGTAATCAATAGATAATCTATATGGAGACTGGTCAAGACGCAATACATTCGCTACCCTATGATATCACTGAAGCCATAAGCATCTTTGAATACAGCAAAAGACTGCTTGGTAAAACTCTTCGTGATTTTGTGTGGGATGGTTATCAGCCAAAGAAAGGCAAAGGGGGGCTTGGTCAGATGGTAGAGAATATTTTCTTTATGCTTGAGACCAACAATAATGCTCATGCCGACTTTTCGGATGCAGAGATGGAACTAAAATGCACTCCACTAAAAAAGAGCAAACAAGAGGAGTATCGTATAAAAGAGCGGCTAGTATGCAATATGATTAATTATTGCGAAGTTGTAGAAGAGGATTTCGAACATTCTCATTTCTATCTCAAATGCCAGTTAATGTTGATACTTTTCTATTTGCATCAATCTAACTGTGATAACCTAGACCTTGAGTTTGTCTTTTCTGTTCTATGGAAATTGCCAGAGAAAGACCTTCTAATTATACGCCATGACTATGAGGTTATTATTGATAAAATAAAGCAGGGAAGGGCTCACGAATTGTCCGAAGGTGACACAATGTATCTTGGAGCATGTCGTAAAGGGCAAAGGGGAGATAGTATGATGAAACAGCCGAACAACCCAAATGTAGATGCTCCGCGTCGGGCTTTTTGTTTAAAAATGGCTTATATGCGTACCATATTGGGTTATGTAATAGTGAGAGGACAGAATGCAGTGTCCAATGTTCCGGGAGTGAAATCCGAATTAGTGAGTACAAAGGCACTTCGTGTACATTCATTTGAAGACATTATCCTCAGCCGATTCACCCCCTTTTTGCATAAAGACTATCACAAAATTGCCAAGAAAAAGAAAGTGGATATATCCAATAATCCCAAGAGTAAGTTTGCGATGATTGCAAATGCAATTGCAGCATCGTCAAAATGTGCAAATGTGAATCGCTCCGAGGAGTTTCTGAAAGCTGGTCTAACAATGAAAACTATCCGTGTGCAAGTAAACGGTAACATAAAAGAGGCTATGTCGTTTGAAAACATCGACTATTTTGAAGTTGCAGAATGCGAAGATTGGCTTGATTCAAGACTTTATGAACTGTATTCTAGTAGATTTATGTTTGTGATTTTTAAAGAACAGACTGCCGGCAAGGATGATTACGCACTTGACGATGTCTTTTTCTGGACAATGCCGCAAAGTGACCTGGAGATTGCAGAGAAGTATTGGAATCATATCAAAGACAACATTCTTTCAGGTCATATTTCAGAAGAGTATTGGTGGAAGGGTACAGATAAAAGAAAGTTTCATGTCCGCCCCAAAGCCCAAAACGCAATAGATTTAGTGCAAACACCAAGTGGAAAAATGGCCAAAAAGTTCTGCTATTGGTTCAACAATGATTATGTTCGTGAAATAGTCGACAATCACAGAAAGAATTGATATGGAAAAACACAGTATAAAGGTAGTTGAATTATTTGCTGGTGTAGGAGGTTTCCGTATTGGTCTTGAAGGAGCTTCGGATGCCTACGAAACCATTTGGAACAATCAGTGGGAGCCTTCGACTTTGCATCAAGACGCATCGTTGGTATATAGAGCACGTTTTGGCTCAAAAGGACATGTTAATAAGGATATTAATATGGTGCCTACTTCCGAGATACCAGACCATGATTTGTTGGTTGGTGGTTTTCCTTGTCAAGACTATTCTGTGGCTGCTTCGTTGGGCCGTTCTGGTGGTATTGAAGGTAAGAAAGGGGTGCTTTGGTGGCAGATATATCGTATTTTGAACGAGAAAGGTGATAGTAAACCTAAGTATATATTTTTTGAGAATGTTGACCGTCTGTTGAATTCGCCTGCGACCCAACGTGGCCGCGACTTTGCAATTATTCTAGCTTCGTTGGCCGACCTCGGTTATGTGGTGGAGTGGCGCATTATCAACGCGGCCGACTACGGTATGCCTCAACGACGCCGCAGGACATATATTTTAGGCTTTTTGAAAGGGTCAGTTGTGTCGAACAAAATAGGATTATTAGAAGACTGGGTAGAATACGATGGCGTTTTGGCGCAGGCATTCCATTTCCGCAGAAAAGAGGCGTCGGAATCCTTTTTTGACATTCAGGGTACCATTCAGGAGGTCTCTGCAAGTTTTAATAAAGGTATGAAGAATACTCCGTTTGGAAGTGCAGGCATTATGAGAGACCGCCACGTCTATACTGTTGATGCCGAACCGGTCTACGCTGGGACTACACAAACACTCGGAGATAATCTTGTTGACGAGGACTTTGTGCCCGAAGAGTTCTTTATTCCCGAAGATGAGTTGTCAAAATGGCAATATGAGAAAGGTGCAAAAAAAATCAACCGGATTTCGAAAGAGGGCTTTGAATATGTCTTCTCCGAAGGCGGAATGGCCTTCCCAGACTATTTGGATAAACCTTCACGCACGATGATTACTGGTGAAGGAGGCTCATCCCCGTCACGTTTCAAACACGTGGTCCAAACACCATCAGGGCGTTATCGACGTTTAATTCCTATAGAACTAGAACGTTTGAATATGTTCCCGGACAATCATACGTATCACCCGGAAGTATCTGATGGTCGACGTGCATTTCTGATGGGTAATGCATTGGTGTGCGGTGTGGTTCAGGAAGTAGGACGTAGCCTTTATCGGTTCATCTATGATGAAGCTCCCGTTTCTACGCATCCTATTTACGTGCAACGTAACTCGCGACCAGTGCTCTCGTTAACCCTGTTCAATACCGAAGAAGAATTAGTGGTCAACAAGCCCAAGAAGACATATAAATTGGATACTGCAAAACGCTTGCTCGTCGGTTTGGTTAGAAAAGATAACGAAGAATACTTCCTCTGTCAAGAACCGTCTAAACTATACTATACCGGCAATGTGGAATCTTTTCCGTCAACCATTGCAATCAATAAACTCTACTACTTTATGCCCTACATTAAGGGCAAAGGTGTTCGGGATTTATACCTCATTAAGGTGGTTCGAATAGGTAGCAAGACAGAAATTCATCCAGAGCTAGATGACGAGAAATACCCTCGTTTGGTTTTTGAACTGGAGTTCCTGGAAAGCCTACCCCAATACAAAATGATAAACCTAAACTTCCAGCACTCTTTTACAGACACGTTTCTTGGTCGGGTATTCAAATTTTAGATTTCGCTAATTATGAATGAATATATATATTACACTACAGAAGGATATACTACGGCTCCCAATGAAAACTACGAAGTGGAAAACTGCCAGGTGATGGGCATTGCTCAGGGAGAGTCGGAGGTTGAGGCGCGGAAAAACTTGATAGAAGAGAATCCGTGGATTGTGGAGGCTGGATTTGATTCCGAACATTTCATCTGCCGAAAATTGGCTTCAAAGGATGTGTAATTCGTTATATGTAATCAAATGAAAAAGACCTTATTATCAGCCATGCTGCTCGGCGCTGTGCTGACAGCGTGCCACCAGACGACAACAAACGAACAAAAAGAAACGAATATGACAAAAATGGAACTGACTCAGGAGTGGGACAAGGTGTTCCCGCTGAGCGAAAAAGTAAGCCACCGCAAGGTGACGTTCGAAACGCAGTACGGGCTGACGCTGGCCGCCGACCTCTATACGCCTGTCGGCGGTGAAAAGTTAAAAGTTAAAGGTGAAAAGTATCCGGCCATCGCCGTGAGCGGTCCCTTCGGAGCCGTCAAGGAGCAGAGCAGCGGCCTCTATGCGATGCGGATGGCCGAGCGCGGATTTGTGGCGCTGGCCTTCGACCCCTCCTATACTGGCGAGAGCAGCGGCACGCCCCGCCGCACGGCATCGCCCGACATCAACACCGAGGACTTTATGGCCGCCGTCGACTACCTGTCGCAGCTTGAGAATGTAGACCCCGAGCGCATCGGCATCATCGGCATCTGCGGCTGGGGTGGCATCGCCCTCAACGCAGCCGCTGCCGACCCGCGCATCAAGGCCACCGTGGCCAGCACGATGTACGACATGACGCGCGTCAGCGGCAACGGCTATTTCGACAGCGAGGACAAAGAGGAGTCGCGCCACGCCGCCCGCGAGGCAATGGGCCGCCAGCGCCTCGCTGACCACATGGCCATGGCCGGTGGCGTCGTCGACCCGCTGCCAGACGACGCCCCGCAGTTCGTCAAAGACTACCACGCCTACTACAAGACCCCTCGCGGCTACCACGCCCGCAGCGGCAACAGCAACGACGGCTGGCGCACCATCGGCACCCAGGCCTACGCCAACGCCCGCTTCCTCTACTACATCAACGAGATACGCTCCGCCGTCCTCGTCATGCACGGCGAGAAGGCCCACAGCCGCTACTTCGGCGAAGCTGCCTACCACTATATGGTCGAGGGTAAAGCCGAGGGCTACAACACCGTCGGCAAGCCCAACCCCAATCCCGAGAACAAGCAACTGCTCATCATTCCCGGCGCCACCCACTGCGACCTCTACGATGGCGGCACGGGCAACTACATTCCCTGGGACACGCTGACCGACTTCTTTACCAATAACATGAAATAATATGAAGAGAGTAATCGTCATATCAACCAGTCTCCGCCCTGGCTCCAACAGCCACGCTTTGGCGGAGCAGTTTGCCCGCGGTGCGGAAGTCGCAGGGCACCAGGTGGAACTCATCTCGCTGCGCGGCAAGGAAATACGGTTCTGTGTGGGCTGCCTCTCGTGCCAGACGACGGGCGCCTGCGTCTTCCGGGACGACGTGCCGGCCATCATGGAGCGCGTCCTGCAGGCCGACGTGGTCTGCTGGGCCACGCCCATCTACTACTACGAGATGAGCGGCCAGATGAAGACCCTCATCGACCGCATGAATGCCATGTACACAAAGGATTACCGCTTCCGCGACATCTACCTGCTGACCACCGCCGCCGAGGACGAGCCCTCGGTCCCCGAGCGTGCCGAGAGCGGTCTGCAGGGTTGGATAGACTGCTACGGCAGGTCACAGCTCCGGGGACACCTCTTCTGCGGCGGAGTAGGCGGCCCCAACGAGGTGGAGGGGAACCCCAGGCTGAAGGATGCCTACGAGATGGGCAGGGCGGTATGAGCTGCCAATGAAAGCGACCGGAAACGGTCGCTTTTTTTTGTTCTGCCCTTTCGGAGGCAAAATGTGCCAAAATACGCCAAATTTGCGTGTAGTATATTGTAATACAGCTATATACATATTTTTGAAAAAAGTCGGAATTGCTGCCAAAAATGTACCTGTATAATAGCCTAATAATCAGGGACAACGAGGTACCATCTCCTACTCATCTCCTACTCATCTCCTACCCATCTCCTTGTCATCGCTTTTTCGAGTAGGAGATGGGTAGGAGAAGGGTCGTGGAATGTAGGTCGAAAGGTATGTGAATGTACCTTGTTGGGGGTTCAGATGCTGCCACATGGTGGGTGGAAAATATGCAACGGGGAAGTGTGGCACGGGTGGGAGGCGACGGGTTGTGGTCGGGTATGGCAGTACCGCAGACGGAAGATATTCTATGGCTATCCTGTGGCTTGGGGGATGCTCTCAGGTGTGTGTGGTGGGTGTTTTTTTGGTGTGTCTGTGTCGGATTTGGATTTTTTTTGTACTTTTGCAGCCGGAAACCGGATGGTTGTGTCAGTGTCGACAGCCGGTACATTGGCCTTTCCGGCTTGACTACCTGCCGGCCAGAATACTGAATTGAATACTGATAATTAATAAAATGCATAATACAAGATGAAGACACTCCGAATTGCAATGCTGGTAGCGGCTGCTACTCTCGGTTTCGCTGGTTGCGAAACGTACTACGGCGAACCCGTCAGCTTCCGTCAGGATGTCGCCGGCAACTACACCGCCGTCAAGGTGAGCCATGCTTTCGACGTGACCGTCAGCGACACGGCCACCGCGGCCACCGTCACCGTGCCCGAGAAGATGGTCGACAAGGTGAAGCTGCAGGTGCGTAACGGGGTGCTGGAAATTGGCTTCCAGAAGACCCTCGCCTTCACCATTGGCGAATGCAGCGTGATATTGCCGCTGAACGCCAACGTGAAAGACCTCGAGGTTTCGGGTGCCTCGTCGTATGCCGGCGACCTGCAGGGCGACAGGAGCGAGGTGGACGTTTCCGGCTCCTCCTCGTTCCGTGGCAATATCGCTGCCGCCGAGATAGACTTCGAGATTTCCGGTGCCTCCGAGGCCCGATGCACTGTGACGGCCGACAGAATAGATGCCGAGGTCAGTGGCGCCAGCGATGTCACCCTCGGCGGCGACTGCACCGGCACGATGGATATCGAGGTCAGCGGTTCGAGCAAACTGCATGCCGAGGCCCTTGGCACCAGTGCCGTCACCGGCAACGTGAGTGGCTCCAGCCGTGCCGATGTGACTGTGTGCGACCGTATCGCCGTCAGTGTGAGTGGCGCCAGCAATGTCACCTACGGCCTCTCGTCGCCCGAATGCCGCCCCACCTACGAATGCACCACCAGCGGTGCCTCCAACGTAGCTCCCCGCTAGGCGCAGGAGTGTGACAGACCGCTGTCGGAAAATGGGTATGTCGGACGGTATCACGCACTATTACAGGGAGCTGGGCTCCGGTTTTCCGCTGCTGTTGCTGCACGGCAACGGTGAGGAGAGCGGCTATTTCGAGCATCAGATGGAGCCTTTCGGCAGGCATTTCCGCGTACTGGCCCTCGACACTCGTGGCCACGGCCGGACGCCGCGCGGCTCGGCCCCCTTCACCATACGCCAGTTCGCTGACGACCTGCTGGCTTTCATGGACTGTATGGGCATCGCGAAGGCCCACCTGCTGGGCTTTTCCGACGGGGGCAACATCGCGATGGTCTTCGCCTTGCAGCACCCCGAGCGGGTGGAACGGCTCATCCTCAATGGCGCCAACCTCGACGCGCGTGGGGTGAAGCCGGGCGTGCAGCTGCCTATCGAGGTGGGCTACCGCGTGGCACGCCTCTTTGCCCGCCGCAGCGAGCAGGCGCGCCGCAATGCCGAGATGCTGGGCCTGATGGTCAATGACCCCAACGTGAGGCCCAAAGAGCTGGCACACATCGCGTGCCCCACGCTGGTCGTGGCGGGCGACAAGGACATGATCAAGGAAAGCCACACGCGCCTCATCGCCAGCGCCATCCCCGGTGCGCAGCTGGCCATCCTGCACGGCGACCACTTCATAGCACACCGCAACCCCGAGGCGTTCAACGCCACGGTGCTGCGGTTCCTGGTTGGTCAATGCAATGAAGTAGACAGTAGTCAGTAGTTAAGTAGTTAAGGCAATACCGACGGCTGGCGCATTTGCCGTAACTACTTATCTACTGTCTACTTAACTACTAAACTACTTACCTACGTAGCTACTGTCTACTTACCTACTTGCTTACTTGACCCCCTGCCTGGCCATCTTCCACCAGACGGCGACTCGGGTTGCAAGTGTTTTGCAGGTCGGTGACTGGAAGCAGTGATGAGGCCGACAAAATGTGAACAACAAACTGCATTTTGTCTATGTGCGATTGCGCTGAGTTTTGTATTTTTGCACTCGCAAAAATAGAGCTACTATATGTATAATAAACTGATAGTCAAATGAAACGTATTGTGTCAATCGTTGCCGTATGCTGCCTGATGCTGACGGCGTGCGCGCAGAATCCCCAAGCAAACAACAACCAAAAGAAAGGAAAGAATATGAGCAAGACACTCGTGGCCTACTTCTCGGCCACCGGAAACACCAAGGCCGCCGCCCAGCGCCTGGCCAAAGAGATGAACGCCGACCTCTTCGAGATTGCCCCCGCAGAGCCCTACAGCGCTGCCGACCTCGACTGGACCAACAAGCAGAGCCGCTCCTCGCTGGAGATGAAGGACCGCTCGTCGCGCCCCGCCATCAAGGGCACCTGTGCCAACATGAAGGACTACGACACAGTCTGGATTGGCTTCCCCGTGTGGTGGTACACGGCCCCCACCATCATCAACACTTTCATCGAGGCCCACGACCTGGGCGGCAAGACTCTCTGCGTCTTCGCCACCAGCGGCGGCAGCAACGTCACCGGCTCGGCCAACGACCTGAAAAAAGCCTATCCGCAGTACAACTGGGGCGAAAGCCGACTGATGAATTAAAATGACAGGTTGATGCGTTTATCCGTTTATCCGTTGATAAGTTGATAAGTTGATAAGTTGATTGGCCAGCGGATAAACATATCAACGTATCAACGTATCAATATATCAACATATCAACATATCAACATATCAACGTATCAACATATCAACATATCAACATTTAAAATAAAGATACAATGAAGAAAGTATTTATGCTTGTGGCAGTTGCCGCTATGATAATGGTCGGCTGCAAGAACAACACTCAGCCCGCCGAGACCCAGGCTCCCGTCGAAGAGGGCGCCGCCGTCTATCTGACCCGCAATATCAGTCCCGAGGCGCTGGTGAAAATCTACGAGGCATTGGGCGTGAAGGCCGAAGGTCGTGTGGCGGTGAAGATCAGCACCGGCGAGGGTAGCAATCCCAACTACCTGAAGCCCGAGCTTATACGGCTGCTGGTAGACACCGTGGACGGCACCATCGTGGAATGCAATACTGCCTACGGCAATGCCCCCGAGGACAAGCGGGACGAACGCACCACCTCGGCGAACCACTGGAAGGTCATCGAGCGTCACGGCTTCATCCCCATGTTCCGCGTGGACATCATGGACGAAGAGGGCGAGATTCGCATCCCCGTGCGCGACACCACCCACATCAAGTACGACATCGTGGGCAGCCACATGGAGAACTACGACTTCATGATAGCCCTCAACCACTTCAAGGGTCACCCGATGGGCGGCTACGGCGGAGCCCTGAAGAACCTCAGCATCGGCTGCGGCAGCCAGAACGGCAAAGCCTATATCCACTCCGCCGGCAAGATGGAGAAGCTTGACATAGCCAAGCTTTGGACACCCGAATACATCGGCGACCAAGACGGCTTCCTCGAGAGCATGGCCGCCGCCGCACAGGCTGTGACGGACTACTTTACGGCCAAGAAGGGTATCATCTACATCAGCGTGATGAACAACATGAGCATCGACTGCGACTGTGTGGACCATCCCGCCCCGGTCAAGCTGGAGGACTACGGCATACTGGCCTCCACCGACCCCGTGGCCCTCGACCAGGCTTGCATCGACATTGTCAACAATATGGAGCTGTCGGCCACCAACGACCCCACCGACCTCCGTGCGCGTATCGACAAGCAGCACGGCATCCACACCATAGAACATGCCGAAGCCCTTGGTCTCGGCACGCGTAAGTACCACATCGTCAGTGTGGATTGAATAGTTGAGAGGTTGAGAGGTTGATAAGTTGATAAGTTTATAGGTTATCGGATAAACTTATCAACTTATCAACGTTTTTGGTCGGAGGTCTGATTGTAGGTCGGAGGTCGGAGGTTGGAGGTCGGAATCCCATACCTCCGCCCTCCGCCCTCATACCTCCGCCCTTGAGAAGGGGTCATCCTACCACCATCCTACCATCATCCTACCACCATCCTACCACCATCCTACCTATTTAACATTTCAGAAGCCCGGTTGAGGGCAGTGTTCAGTGTTTAGTGTTCAGTGTTCAGTATCCGGTGCGGCAGCCTGCTCTCCACTCTCCACTCTCCGCTCTCCACTCCCCAAGGAGGGGTCATCCATGCACCATCCTTGCACCATCCATGCACCATCCTTGCACCATCCTTGCATTTTAACATTTCGGAAGGCTGCTTGACGGTTGCTGTGTTCTGTGTTCAGTGTTCAGTGCCCGGTGTTTGGTGTTCGGTGCTCAGTGTCTATTGTTCAGTATTTTAGCATTTGGTGTTTTAATTCTTAATTAATTTTTGCATTGCATATACTTTGTGCAATGTTTTTGCGTTATAGAATACTAAAATGTAAAATGCAATGGAATTGGGTTACCAAAAGATAGACAAGTATGACGAGCAGTGTGTCGGCGAGTTGGCCGGGCACTACAAGGCTATCCTGCGCCTGCTGGGCGAAGACCCCGAACGCGAGGGGCTGCTCAAGAGTCCGGAGCGTATAGCCAAGGCTATGCTCTTCTTCACCAACGGTTACGACCTCGACCCCGAAGAGATACTGCGTTCGGCCATGTTCCACGAGGACTACCGGCAGATGGTGGTGGTGAAGGACATAGAGCTCTATTCGCTGTGCGAGCACCACATGGTGCCCTTTGTGGGCAAGGCGCATGTGGCCTATATCCCGAACGGCACTATCGTGGGGCTGAGCAAGATACCGCGTGTGGTGGATGCCTATGCCCGCCGTCTGCAGGTGCAGGAGCGGCTGACCAAGCAAATCAAGGACTGCATACAGCGCACGCTGAACCCGCTCGGCGTGGCCGTGGTCATCGAGGCGCAGCATATGTGTATGAGCATGCGCGGCGTGCAGAAGCAGAACAGCGTGACGACGACGAGCGACTTCACGGGCGCCTTCATGAAGGACCCCAAGACGCGCGAAGAGTTTATGAATATCATCGGAGTCAATTTGCACTAGCCTATGGTGTGGACAATAGTCATAGTGGCTGTGGTGGCGTTGGCGCTGGGTGGGCTGCTGGGGTGGCTGCTGATGCGCCCCCGCATGGCATCGCTCGGCGAACGCCTGCTGGCCTCGGAGGCTGAGCGCGAGCGCAAGGCGTCGGTGGAGGCCACGCTGAACGGACGTCTGGAGCAGATGGACCGGGAGTTGCGCCAGCTGCAGGTGGAGCGTGGTTCGCTGCAGAAAGAGATAGCGCTGCTCAAAGAGCAGGCCGGACTCGACGAGCTGAGCCGCCGCGAGGACTTTGCCCGCCAGCTGCAGATGGTGCAGGAACAGCTGAAGAACGAGACGCGCCAGCTGCTGGACCAGCGGGCCCAGGCGCTGGGCAAGAGCAACAACGAGCAGATGAACGGCGTGGTGGCCCCGCTGAAGGAGCAGTTGGAGGCCATGCGCCGCCAGGTGAACGAGAGCATGAAGACCACGTCGGAGAACCGGGCCTCGATAGAGAAAGCCATCGAGGTGCTCGTGAACCGCACCGAGCAGATGGCCGGCGAGGCCAACAACCTGGCCCGTGCCCTGAAGGGAGAGAACAAGACCCAGGGCAACTGGGGCGAGATGGTGCTGGACACCCTGCTCGAGAACTCGGGACTGGAGAAGGGCGTACACTACGAGACACAGGTCACCATGCGCGACGACCAGGGACGCGTGCTGAACAACGAGCAGACGGGCCAGCGAATGATACCGGACGTCATAGTGCACTATCCCGATGGCAAGGACGTAATCATCGACTCCAAGGTGTCGCTGACGGCCTATCTGGACTACTGCAATGCCGAAACCGACGACGAGAAGACCCAGGCTGCCCAGCGCCATGTGGCGTCGGTGTGGCAGCACGTCAGGGAGCTGCGCCAGAAGAACTACTCCGCCTACATCAAGCCTCCGCGCGAGGCATTGAAGTATATGATTATGTTTATCCCCAACGAGTCGGCCCTGCAGCTGGCTCTGCACGAGGACGAACATCTGTGGCGCACAGCCTTCGAGCAGGGAATCTGCATCACCTCCGAGCAGAACCTCATCGTGCTGCTGCGCATGATACAGCTGGCCTGGACGCAGGTGCAGCAGTTCCAGAATCAGAAAGAGATTATGTCGCAGGCCAGCACACTGCTGGACCGTGTGCAGCGCTTTGTGGACCGCTTCGAGAAGGTGAACAGCAGTATCGACAAACTGCGTGCCGACTACGACGAGGCCCGCCGCTCGTTCGACGGTCGGCAGGGCATACTTGGCGCCGCCAAGGCGATGGAGCGCCTGGGCGCAAAGGGCACCCAGCAGCGTGTGTTGCCCGAGCCTGCGGATGACTGATACCAAACCAAGCAGAACAAACCCTACCATACAATGAAGAGAATAGCGACACTACTGGTACTGCTGGCGGCCATGCTGCCGCTGCAGGCCCAAATCACCCATTCCGACCACGGACAGGTTGACCGACAGGCCGATGCGCTGCTCAAGCGTGCGGCTGCCCAGTTCGGCAATGTCAGCTTCAAGGTGACGGCCTCGATGCTCGACGCGCAGAAGAAAGAGACCCTGCGGCAGTCGGCCCAGGTGCTCTACTGCAAGGGCTGCTACCGAGTGTCGGTGGCCGACCAGGAGGTGATATGCGACGGCAAGACCGTCTGGCAGTGGAACAAGAAAGCCCGTGAGGTGGCGGTGAACAATATGGGTACCGACGATGTGGACCTGATGAACCCCGCCCGCCTGCTGAAGAACTACGACCAGAGCTTCCGCGCCAAATATATACGCACCGACGAGGGGGTGGCCGTGGTCGACCTGCAGCCGCGTTCGGCGCGCTCGTTCCACAAGATACGTCTGTATGTGAACGAGAAAAGTGGTCTGCTGCAGCGGATGGAGGTGCACAAGTATGACTCCAGCCGTGAGGTGTATGAGATTACGGAGTTCAAGCGGGCCTCCACGCCAGCCTCCAAATTCACCTTCGACCCGCAGCAGCATCCGGAAGTCGAACTAATAGACATGAGATGAGAATACTGATGATAGAGACCGCCACCGCCGTGTGCTCGGTGGCTATGGCCGAGGATGGCAGGGTGGTGGCCCGCCGCGAGTGCGACGCGCCTAACGCTCATAGTACTCAACTGCCCCTGTTTGTCAAGGAACTGCTGGCCGGGGGCAAGCCCGATGCTGTCGGCGTCAGCGCCGGTCCTGGCAGTTATACGGGTCTGCGCATCGGTGTCAGCACTGCAAAAGGACTCTGCTACGCCCTAGATATCCCACTGGTCTCGGTGCCCACTCTGCTGGGTATGGCCAACCTCTACTACCTACAACACCAGGACTATCAGGGGTTCGTATGCCCTATGATTGACGCCCGCCGCATGGAGTGCTACACTATGGTGGTGGGTAGTCAAGGGGTGCTCCGCGCCACGCAAGCCGATGTCATCGTGCCGGGCTTCTACGACGAGTGGCTTGACAAGGGAGAAGTGGCCTTCATCGGCGACGGCGCCGCCAAGACGCGCGACATCCTGGGTGTGCATCCCAACGCCCGTTTCGACAGCGCGTTCCGCATCAGTGCCGAAGGCATGTTGCCGCTGGTCGAGCAGAAGCTGCAGCTCGGCCAGACCGAGGATGTGGCCTACTTTGAGCCCTTCTACCTCAAGGACTTCGTCGCCAAAAAGAGTGTCGTCCACGGGCTGCGGGATAATTAAGAAACGGCGAATTATGCTAATTGAACGAATCTATGCAGGTCTTGTGAAAACGGCAGTGCTGATCGATTACTCGAGGTCTCACTGCGCCAGCTTCGTATAATTCGAATAATTCGCCGTTAAAAGAAAATAGTCATGATACGTTTTATTTCAAAACGCCTCCTCTATGGCCTTCTCGTTCTCCTCGGCGTGGTCACCCTCGTCTTCTTCCTGTTCAACATCCTGCCGGGTGATCCTGCTCGCATGATGCTTGGCCAGCGGGCCGACCAGGAGAGTATCGACATCATCAACCGCGACTTGGGGCGCGACAAGCCCGTGGGGCTGCAATATCTAAACTATCTCAACGACCTCGTCCCCATCTCGGTACACAACAACGCCGACTCTACAAACTACTTCTTCCTGGCCGACGACAAGTATGCTCCCTACACCACGCTGCTGAAGGTGGGCAACACGTCGGTGGTACTGAAGGCTCCCTATCTGCGGCGCAGCTACCAGAGTCAGCGCAAGGTGAGCGATATCCTGCGGTCAGCCTTCCCGCAGACTGCAGTCTTGGCCTTGGTAGCTATGATATTTGCACTGGCGGTGGGCGTCACGCTGGGGGTAGTGTCGGCGTTGCACAAGGATACCTGGATAGATCGCCTGATATTGGTACTCAGCACGCTGGGCATGTCGCTGCCGTCGTTTTTCGCAGCCATCCTCATAGCTTGGCTATTTGCCTATGTGCTTGCTGACTGGACTGGCCTAAATATGTTTGGCAACCTCTACACCGTGGACGATTATGGCTGTGGAGAATATCTGGACCTGAAGAACCTCATCCTGCCTGCCCTCACGCTCGGCATCCGTCCGCTGGCCACGCTCACGCAGCTAACCAAGAACTCGATGCTAGAAGCCCTTAGTCAGGACTATATACGTACCGCCCGAGCCAAGGGGCTTTCGCATCGCCGTGTTGTGGTGCATCATGCCCTGCGCAACGCCCTGAACCCCGTGGTTACTTCCGCCTCGGGCTGGCTGGCCTCGTTGCTGGCTGGCGCCGTCTTTGTCGAGTACGTCTTCGACTGGAAGGGCATGGGCGTGGTCATCGTCGACGGACTGGAGAAGTACGACTTCCCTGTCGTCATGGGCACCATCCTCTTCATCTGTGTCCTGCTGGTCCTCATCAATATCATCACCGACATCCTCTACGGCCTCCTCGACCCCCGCGTCCGGGTCCAGTGATCAGTGGGGGGGATGCAGAGAATTGGGGAAAAAACAGAAGCGCATGACTCGACAGAGTCATGCGCTTCTGGGTTAGAGAATGGTGCTTTACCGGATTACCACTACGCGTCGGGCGGGGTAGTCGCCAACCTTGACCAGGTAGGTGCCCGATGTCGGTACGTCGAACCGCACGGGCATGTACTCTTCGCGCTTCGTTGCCAGCTGGCGTCCCACGGCATCGATGAGCGTCACCGGGTGCCCCTCGGCCCCCTCGACCACTACCTGCCCCTGACTGCTGTACACCTTGGCATTTATCGCCTCCACGTCGCCAATGCCCTCCTCGGTGATATACACCGTGTCGTGAATATACACGGTATCCGTCAGCCATAGCGTATCGGTCTGATAAACCACCGTCGTGTCGTGGATGGTGATATAGGTGGTGTCATGCATGGTGTAGGGTACCAGTGTGGTGTCGTGGATGGTGATATAGGTGGTGTCATGCACAGCGTAGGGCACCAGTGTGGTGTCGTGAACGATGGTGGTGTCGTGCACGGCGTAGGGCACCAGTGTGGTGTCGTGAACGATGGTGGTGTCATGCACGGCGTATGGCACCAGCGTGGTGTCGTGAACGATGGTGGTGTCATGCACGGCGTAGGGCACCGGCGTAGTGTCGTGAACGATGGTGGTGTCATGCACGGCGTAGGGCACCAGTGTGGTATCATGTATCTCCACCACTGTGGTGTCGTGTATCAACCGTGTGGCGAACCATTCCACGCTCTGTACACTGCTCAGGCGGTCCACTCCGTCGGTGCAGCCCGAGGTGACGTTGAGCAGTCGAATCGGGTAGCTTTCGGTGCTGAGGCTGTCCTGCGCCTGTAGCTGCAGGCGTGCCACGGCGCCGCTATTGCTGCTGAAGGGGCTGTTCTGCATCGAGAGCACCAGCACCCGAAGCGTTGAGTCGTCCAGTCGTGCCGCGCTGACAATATGGTCTTCCGCCCGTTCCGTCAGGCTGATATCCTGTGGCTCTAGGCTGAATGCGGTGTGCGGGTACCGCACGTCCATCTGCAAGGCCGTGACGGCGGAATAGTTGTCCAGCATGACGTCCACTTCCGGCGTGGCGGCGCTGGCCTGTTCGTTGCCTTGCAGGTAGAGCGTGTTGGGCTCATAGCGCTCGGCTGTGAGGTCGATGCGCTTCAGGTCGTTACGCGGGTCGTTGGTGTAGAGCAGCATCTGGGCGCTGTGGTGCCCCTCGGCGATCCCCGTGTAGCGTATGTGCAGCGTGTCGCGTCCGCTGTTGGCTACCGTCAGCGGCAGGCTCTCTTGTAGTTGCCACCCCGCCTGTGTGAACACCGCACGGTCCAGCACCAGCGGTGCATTGCCTGTGTTGCGGATGAGCAGTGTCGCTGTGGCCGCTTCGGTCACCGGCGTATTGCCCAGGTCCAGACTGCTGCCACAGCTGAGGTAGGGACTGTATATGTTCACCGTACCGGTATATACCGCCGACAGCACATTCTGCCCCTGCTCGTTGCCCAAGGCGGTGCCGAGCAGCCGCAGGGTGTGGCTCCCGTAGCCGTGCAGGCGCAGTTGGAAGCGTGCCACCACTCCGTCGCTGCCGTGCATCGGCGTGTTGCTCAGCGAGGTCATCAACAGAGTCAGCGTGTCTCCCTGCAGGCCCGCCGTGGCGGTGTAGTCAGGGGTGCGTGTGGCATCCACCGCGAAGCTGCCTTCCACGTAGGTCAGCGCCTGCGGCAGTTTGATGGCGGTCTGCAGACCCACGATGCTGTCCATGTTGTTCATCCGCAGCTCCACGGTCACCGTGCTGTCGGTGTAGCCGCTCACCGAGAGGGGCCGCAGCTCGTTCACCGCATAGGGGTCAGCAGCGATTGTGACAACGCTGTCGCCCACCTTTGCGTTGGTGTGCAAGGTGGCGGTCATGGTGGTGGCGCCGGCCCGCACGGGGCTGTAGGTGAGGGTCACCATCTGCTGTGCTCCGGCAGCTAAAGATGACGGCATTGTACAACCCAGTGTTGTGTCGCTGAAACTCGCCCCGCTGATGGTCAGCGCCTCGTTGCCGATGTTCTTCACCGTCAGGGTGCGGGTGTAGCTGCTGCGGATGGGTACATGGCCGTAGTCCACCGTCGAAGGTGTCACCTGCACCTTCGGCGCCAGCACGGTGACTGTGCCACTCGTGGCGCCGACTGTCAGCGAAGTGCCGTCGGCGGCCGAGAGGAGGTTCTGTGTGGGCGTCAGCGTGATGTTGCCCGGCTCACGCCCCAGCACTACGCGGAAGGTGAGCAGCTCGCCGCTGTTGCCGCCGTAGGTGGTCAGCGCCAGCGAGTAGCTGTAGATCCTCAGACTGCCCTCCAGCACCGTGGCCGTCAGCTGGTGCCCGTTGCTGCGGCTGCTGAGCGCTGCGCTGCCCGCCACATACGTAAGGTTGTCACCCAGCGGGATGAAGGTCTGCAGGGCCGTCACAGCGTCGCTGTTCGTCAACGCCAGCCTCACCGTCACCGTATCCCCCGGATGCCCGCTGCCGCCTGCAAGCGTCAGCGTGTTCTGCCCCTGCGCACCCAGTGCCCACACTAACAATATCAAAAGAATGTATCTCTTCATAACCTTATTTGTTTTTCTCAATCAGATTGTAAACGATTTTAAAAGATATTTGCTTGTATATTATTTCTTTTACATTCTTTTACAATCTGATAGAGTTTTATCTTTGTCATCTGTTTGAGCCGTTATTTCACGATCAGTTTGATTGTCTGGGCTTTCATGCCGTCGGCATAGAGCGTGGCAAAGTAGACCCCGCGTGGCAGCCCCTTGGCGTTCCACTCCAGGCCGTAGCGCCCCGCCGTCGGCGTACTCACCTCGCGCCGCTCCACCGTCTTGCCCGTCAAGTCGGTGAACGTGACGACCACCTCGCTATAGTTGCCCACCGTCAGCTCCAGACGCACCTTTTCGCTGAAGGGGTTGGGATAGGCCGTGGCAAACTGTGCCTGCACCGCGCCCAGGTCCACCAGCCCTTCCTGGTCGCCGTTCATGGCTATCACGTTGTTGCCCTGCGGGTCGCTCAGTGCCACGCTTTCCACTCTCCACTCTCCACTTTCCACTCGCAGCAGCGCCGTCTTGCCGAAGGGCACCGTGGCGCCGCTCATGCTGTAGAAGACCATCGTCAGCTGGCCGCCTTCCTCTACCGTGGCGCACTCGAAGCCGCTGAGGGCTGGCAGCACCTCCACGTCGGCGCGCGTGCAGCCGCTGAGGGTGAACTGCAGGCCGCTGAGCGGAGTGGGTGTGTCGATGTATAGGGTGTCGTTCTCCAGCGTGTAGACGGCCGTCTGCGGATCGCCGATACTTTGTGTGCCGGGCCGCCCGTCGGGGTAGAGGATGATGTTGATGATGCTCACGATGTCGAGCACGTTGATGGTGCTGTCGCCGTTCACGTCGGCGGCCTCAAAGAGGAAGGGCTGCGGGTTCTGCCCGGTGACGTAGTTGATGGTGGTGATTACGTCGGCCACGTCGACAGCGTAGCTGCCGTTGGCGTCGCCCGGAATGGTGCTGTGCGGCACGCAGCTGACGGTCTTGCTCGGCGAGTTCTCCGTCAGCGAGGTGCTGAGTATCTTGTAGTAATAGTAGTAACGTTCGCCCGGTACCACGTCGAAGTCGGTGTACATCGTGTCCTGCACCAGCGTCTGGTTCAGGCGGATGGTGTCCACGGGCATCCAGACGGTGTCGTAGACATAACCCGTGCCGCTCGCGTAATGGCGATTTGTCAGCACGCTGTCGTACTGATAGCGGTAGATATTGAAGCCAAGGAAATCGTCGTAGTTCACCTCCTGGTCGTTCCACTCGAGGTCCACCTTGCCGATGCCCGGCGTGGCCTGGAAGCCCGCGCTCATCGAGCCACTGCTGGCCACCTGCACCTCGAAACGTTGGTTCTCGACAGGAATCTCAAAATGCTCGTTATCCTGTGCTCCGCTCACGTAGATGCGGTTCACTCCATCGATGGCGTCGCGACCCGTCAGGGTGAGGTAGGCGGTGTAGACGGTCGAGTCGGCATTCCACGAGGCGTTCCTGTTGATGGGGGTCTGCGTATAGGGCGGGCGCACTCCCATAGCAAGAATGGGCGTAATGTTGGTATCCATCGCGCGGTTGAAGTACACATCGAAGCGGTGGGTACCCACGCCGAGGTATTCCACGCTGTCAGGTTCGTCCTGCGGATCGTAGCCATTAACTAAAACCTTCCACACAATGCCGTGAGTCAGTGGTGACGGACGCATCAGACGCTTGCTGAGGTCGATATATCCAAAGCTTGTAGTTCCTGGAGTCTCGAAATCGTAAATTCCTTCACGAATAACATCTTCGCGCGACGAGCCGTAGTAATTAGAATCGGGGATAATAATTGTAACAGAAGAGGTTTCGAAGGATATGTTATGTCCATAATTTCCAAAGATATTGTTGCCAATGAATCGACATGTTGTATCATACCATATACCATTAACAAAACGCCCATTCTGAAATACACTTTCAACCCTACTCCAGTATAAAGCATAACTTTCTGGTCTAGTCTGATTATTGGTCATATTGCAATAATGAAAAAAACCAGGATCAGAATAGTTTATAGAGCTTGTGGAGGTACGTATTGGAATCTGTATAAAATTAGTATGAGCAAAATCTACATCTCCAAAAGGTCTGTAGTCGAAAGCCCCATCGAGCCTATTCATATATATACTATTGTGGACCAATATTTTCTTGCTGGTTGTGCCAGTTATATTTGCACAATTTTGTTTGGGATAATCAAATATACAGTAGTTAAAAAAACCGCCTGGAGATGAAATAGTATTCCACGAAGTCCCCAAATCGGTCTTAGTGAAAGTGATCATACTGTCGGGTTTACCAATAGCCATAATAGTAGCGTTGATGGAGCAACCGTCTTTAATCTTTACTGTGGTGCCGGGCTTGATAAAGAGGGTGTCGCCACTGGGCAATGCCACATTGTTGGTGACAATATAATGCACGTTGGGGTAGAGTGTGTAGTTGCCCTGTATCATTCCGTGCAGCTTCACACCATTGGTGACTTGCAAGGTGAAATCGTGCCGCATAGTGTCCTGCGCGTCGGTGGTGGCGGCGCAGAGGGTGAGTTTGATGCGGCGGCCGTCGACGACAGTCGGAGCAATGCGTATGTCGATGGGGTTTTGGCTCTTGCTGTGGGCGTAGCTTGAAAGCGGCCAGACGAAAGGCACCTTGTCGCTGAGCATCTCGATGGTGTTGGTGTCCTCGAATTCCTGGAACTCAAGCCAGATGTAGATGCTGTCGCAAGGGCCCCACACGGTGCGGATGGTGGGGTAGAGCTGCACGCGCTCGCCGGCATCGGCATACATACTGCTGTCGCCATAGGCGGTGTCGTTCACCTCGATGCTGACGCACTGCAGGCTGGCCGGGGCAATGCTGTCGGCATTGTAAACGGACCAGATGTCGACGGGCATAAACTCATTGCTATAGTTTATCAGGTCGCCCCACATCACCGCCCAGGTGGGATAGCTGCGACGCTGCAGCAGACTGGCGATACCTCCTGCCACTAACGGCGTGGCCATACTGGTGCCGTTGTATTGGCGGTAGCCGCCATTGGGCACGGTGCTCATAATACCTGCGCCAGGGGCCGAGAGCTCATAGTTGTAGAGCTGGTTCTCGGCCTCGAAGCTGGTGGAGAGGGGGCCGCCGTCGTTGTCGATGTTGCTGAAGGAGGTCAGCATACCGTTGCCGTCAGGGTCAGAACTCTGTCCCGTGGCCTGCACGCCAAGCACAAAACTAAATGCGCCGGGGAACATCGGGACGCAGGGGTCTTCTTTGCATATCTGTTTTTGAATGTGATAGTGGTCGTTGCCGGCGGCGGCCACGATGACGGCGGTCTGGTAGGCCACGGCGAGGGCCTGTTCCATAGCGATGCTGTGGGCTGCCGATCCGAGGCTCATACTGATGACGTCGGCGCCGTTCTGGGCGGCGTAGTTGATGCCTTGGATGATAGTAGAGATGCTGCCTGTGCCGTCGCTCTGCATCACCGTGACGGGCATAATCCATGCGTCGGGGCAGGCACCGGCGATGCCGATGCCGTTGCCTGTCACTGCGCCAGCGATGCCGGCGCAGTGGGTGCCGTGGCTGTTGAAGTCGTGCATCTCGGCCGTCTGGTTGACGAAGTCCCAGCCATGCACGTCGTCACGGAAGCCGTTGCCGTCGTCGTCCTGGCCCGCGGCGCCACCTTGCTCAGCGCTGTTGGTCCAGATGTTGGCACTGAGGTCGGGGTGGTCGATGTCCACACCCGTGTCGATGATAGCGATGATGGGGCGCCACGTGCTGTCCCGGTGCGTCCCCGCACTGGGGATTTTTGGCGCCGTCAGCAGGCTGTCGATGCCGCAGGCGGGGATGCCCCACTGCATACTGTACATCGGGTCGTTCAAAGCAGCCCCACCACTCTTGGTGCTCCTGCGCGCTCCGCGCGAGAAATCTGGTAAATCTTGTAAACTAGTGCTGGCGCAATACGTCGCGTCAGCCACATTCAAAGCACAATCAGAACTAAAAGAACCAAAAGAACGTTCTGATAGTTCTTTTCGTTCTGATTGAGAATCATAGTCTGATTGAAAATCGCCCAGGGCGAAGCAGAGGTAGTTCGGCTCGGCGTATTCCACCTCGTCCAGCGCCGCGAGGCGCTCCATGAGCTCGTATTCGTTGTGTGCACTCTCGCTTGCGAGCGTGATAAGATACAGCTGCGAGAGGTCGTGGTCCGTCACCTCTCCGCCGCCGTAGGAGGCCGAGCGACGCCGCTCGCGTGGCATCACGAACGTGGGACACAGCTGCTCCACGCTCGCCACCTCGAAGCTGTCCAATACCGCCTGGATGGCCGGGCTGGTGGTCCGCGCCTTTGCGCCTTTCTGTTTTCCGTTTTCCGCTTTCCACTCGATGGTGTACTGGCTGTAGTCCTGTAGCTTGACGATGGCCTGCAGGGGCCGGGCGGCACGCTGCTGCCACTGCTCGAGGTGCACCACCTCGTCTTCGTTGTTGATGGCTGCGTCGAAGGGCGTCTGCGCCGAGGCGGCCATGCCAATTGCCATCAGAAAGATGGCAAGAAGGGATACTTTGTGTTTCATCTTGTCTATTGTTTATTTGTTTGTACTCTTTTGCCAACAGACATAAAAAAAAGCGCGGGAATCTGCCACTTTGCTTATCCCGCGAATAGAGGCCTTCGCATTGCCTTTGACTACAGAATAAGCAATGCCGAAGCCCACGCTGTGCATCTGTATGAATGCAGACGCGGCACGCCGCGTCTCTACAGTGATGCAATCCATGGACGGGGAACATTGCGTTATTGCGGTAGTCATTAGAAGTTGCGAAGTTCCTATTCGCCGCAGATAAACGCTGTTACACGTCTCTTTTAATATGTCCTGCCGTTCCCGCCCGCACGTCCCGTCGCTCTCGAGGGGTCTTCGGCTGGTGGGAAACGACGCTGCAAAATTACAAAGAAAAATCGGACTGGCAAAATTTTTTTTTTCAAGCCGGGGTGAGGAAGCTCCCTTAAATTAGGTCGTGCGCGATTTAATTCACATTTCGTCCACCCGCCGCCGTCGGCATCGCCCGAAGCGGTCCGCCAACGGCCATTTTTTGAAATGGGTGGCGAAATTACACTTAACGTACTGTCATACAGTTTGTTATATGGTATTAATGGGTTTAACTGGCTGCAAATCAGGGTTGAAGAGGCACCACCTCTTACTCAACTCCTACTCATCGCCTACTCATCACCTTATCAACACCTACTCGAGTAGGATGTGAGTAGGCGTTGATAAAATTATGTCGTGTATGATATATATGGTGCATCCAGCCCCGCCCCGTGGCAGGGCGAGGGGGCCTGCCACGGGGTGGGGGACAGGGTAGAGTGGGGCCTGCCCGCGATGCGGGCAACGGTAAACCCGCGGACTGGAAAGTGCTGATATTACGGCACGAAAAAAGCCCAAAGGAAGATTATTCCTTTGGGCTTGCTCCTTTTGTTTGGTCGATGGAGCCTAGCGAATTATGAATGCTTGATTCTCAATCTTTGATGTTGGGCTCCTCGAGGCCGAGGTGTTTCTTCTTGTCCACCACGCGGAGGTAGAGGGCGATGAGGCCGGCGGCGACGCCGAGGGCGGCCAGCATGACTAGGGCCCAGGTGTAGTCGAGTTCAGTGGCAGGGGTGCCTTCGGGGTTGGTGCTGTTCAGCACCTTGCCGATGAGCAGCGGGAAGAGCCAGAGGCCGATGTTCTGAATCCAGAAGATGAGGGCGTAGGCCGAGCCGATAATCTTCTCGTCGACCAGCTTGGGCACCGAGGGCCACAGGGCGGCGGGCACCAGCGAGAAGGAGGCGCCGAGCACCAGAATGGTGACGTAGGCCACGATGGCACCGCCCACGGCGTTGCCCTTGAACTGCGGCAGGATGAAGGCGAAGGTGAGGTGGCACACGATGAGCAGGGCCGAGCCGAGCAGCAGCATGGTGGCGGCTTTACCCTTGTGGTCGACGTAGTTGCCCAGGATGGGGGTGATGGCCACGGCCAGCAGCGGGAAGACGGCGAAGATGGTCTCTGCGGTTCCGCGCATGTAGCCCATGTAGCAGTAGACAATCAAGGCTACCACGGCCAGTGCCATCAGACCGAACTTCATGCCTTTCTTCTTGCTGAAGTTGCTGGCGAAAGCGCAGACGGCGACCAGGAGCATGATGATGTACTGCACGATGGTGACGCTCTCGCCGGCCCAGAAGGTGCCTTCAGTGGCGGGGTTGAGGGTCAGGTTGCACTGCAACATGTTGACGGCATATTTCTGGAAGGGGAAGATGGCGCTGTAGTAGAGCACGCAGAGCAGGGCCACGAGCCAGAAGCCGAGGCTGCTGAAAATCTTGCCCAGGTCTTTGAGCTTAAAGGGGTCGTCCTTTTCTTCGGCCTCGCCGGTCTGGCTGTCGAGTTTCTTGTCCATGAAGAAGTAGACGATGAACATGATCAGGGCGATGCAGAGCAGCACCACGCCGAAAGCCACCGAGCGGCTGACGTTGATTTCGCCGCCGAGTTTGGCAAAGTAGGGGCTGAAGATCATGCAGGTGGCCACACCCAGACGGGCCAGGGCCATCTCGCTACCCATAGCCAGGGCGGTCTCGCGGCCCTTGAACCACTTGACGATACCACGGCTCACCGTGATGCCGGCCATCTCGCAGCCGCAGCCAAAAATCATGAAGCCGCAAGCAGCCAGTTTGGCGCTGGCAGGCATGCCACGATAGAAGGGGGCCACGCCCAGCTCGTCGAAGAGCGGGATATAGTTCAGGTTGTTGGTGAACCAGTTGTAGAGGGCCGTGTGGTTGCCCAGCTCGTCGACGCCCACGAAGCTCTCGCTGATGGCATAGTATTTGATCAGGCCACCGATGAGCATCACGGAGCCGGAAAGCACGGCAGTGAATCGTACGCCCATCTTGTCGAGGATGATACCTGCGAAGATAAGGAAGAACACGAAGACATTGAGGAACACCTCGGAGCCCTGCATGGTGCCGAAGGCCAGGCTGTCCCAGCCGCGCTCGGTCTGCATCAAGTCCTTGATGGGCGACAGAATGTCCATAAATACATAGCTGCAGAACATGGCCAGAGCCAAAAGCAGCAGAGCAATCCAGCGCATGGCTGCACTGTCTCTCAGTGTTTTAATACCTGTTTGTGTCATATTGTATTGTTTTATTTTGTTAATTTCGTTGACTGGTTACCCGCTTCTCTATGGCAGAGATCATCTCTTTGGCGGGTTCGAATCGAGACATGACCTCTTCTGCGGTCACGTCGTAGAAACAATTGTAGTCGCTCTCTTCACGCAGCGACTCCAGCTGTCCAAACAGCTGTCCATACTGCTGAGGGAAGACATGGGTGTATATATAGTGCTGTCTGAATGCAATTCCGGCGCCTTTATGTGACTTTATAATCCGGTTGTCGTTGATTAGCAAGGAACAAACAGAATGAAATACAGCGTAGTATAGTCTGCTGGCGGCACCGCTCCAATGTTCGAGACGAATCAAATCGGCCACCTCGTTAAGAGTGGTTTTGGCCTTCTCGATTTCCCGTTCGACCAGAAATTGACGTTGCGATTCTTCCATGCTCATATCAGCACCTGTTTGTCTGATTCAACATTCTCGTAAAATGGGGAAAGCCACCATCTCTTCCAATCCATGACGGAATAGAGGTGTGTGTTGATCTCCTCTCCAATGGTGTCGCCCAGCACGGTTAGTGGATAGACGTAGTTGTCGTAGTCCGAACTCGAAATATGCTCTTTGTTCAACAGAATCAGCAAGTCGTAGTCGCTCCCCGGACGAGCATCGCCACGGGCACGCGACCCGTAAAGCCATAGGGAACTGCCTTGTGGCAGAATTCTCTTCCCTAAATCGGTGATGTTTTTTATGACTTCGTTCTGCTTCATTTCAAAATGCAAAGATACGAATAAAATCTGATATATGGGTGACAGAAAGAAAAAAAGTATAAAAAAACGCCGAAGGACACTCCTTCGGCGCAGTGCGCTATTCTATGTTGCGGGTGCTACACTATGTTGAGGATATAGTAGTTCTTCTTGCCTTTCTGCACGAGGATGCAGCCGGAGGCAAGGATGTCGGCAGCGGAGAGCATAGCGCCCTCGCCGACCTTTTGCTTGTTGACGCTGATGCTATTCTGCTTCAACTCGCGACGAATCTCGCCCTTGCTGGCGAACATGCCCACTTCGGCAGCCAGGTCTACCAGCGAGGCACCAGCCGCGATGGTGGAGCGGCTCACAGTGTACTGCGGCACGCCGTCGAACACAGACAGCAGGGTCTTGCGGTCGAGGGCATTGAGCTGCTCGGTAGTGGCCTTGCCGAAGAGCAGTTCGCTGGCGGCTATGGCCGTATTGTAAGCCTCTTCGCCGTGCACACGGATGGTGATGTCCTTGGCCAGGGCCTTCTGTAGGATGCGCTGCTCGGGAGCCTCGGCATGCTGTTTCTCGAGGGCTTCGACCTCCTCCTTGGAGAAAAGGGTGAAGATGCGGATGTAGCGGGCGGTGTCGACATCGGAGCAGTTGAGCCAGAACTGATAGAACTTGTAGGGGCTGGTCTTCTCGGGGTCGAGCCACACATTGCCACCCTCGGTCTTGCCAAACTTGGTGCCGTCGGCTTTGGTGATAAGCGGGCATGTGAGGGCGAATGCCTCGCCGCCTTCCATGCGACGGATAAGCTCGGTGCCGGTGGTGATATTGCCCCACTGGTCGCTGCCGCCCATCTGCAGCTTGCAGCCCTTGGTGCGGTAGAGGGTCAGGAAGTCGTAGCCCTGCAGCAGCTGGTAGCTGAATTCGGTGAACGAGATGCCAGTCTCCATGCGTTTCTTGACGCTGTCCTTGGTCATCATATAGTTGACAGTGATGTGCTTGCCCACGTCGCGGATGAAGTCGAGGAAGAGGTAGTCTTTCATCCAGTCGTAGTTGTTGAGGATTTCGGCTCCGTTGACGGGATTGTCGAAGTCGAGAAAGCGCTCCAGCTGATGACGGATGCACTGCACGTTGTGCTGGATTTCCTCGGGGGTAAGCAGTTTACGCTCGGCGGCCTTGAAGGAGGGGTCGCCAATCATACCGGTGGCTCCACCAACGACGGCCAGGGGCTTATGGCCTGCCATCTGCAGATGCTTCAGGAGCATAATGCTTACAAGGTGGCCAATATGCAGCGAGTCGGCCGTGGGGTCGATGCCCACGTAGGCGGTGGTGACTTCTTTGCTCAGTTGCTCTTCGGTGCCGGGCATGATGTCGTGAATCATGCCGCGCCATTTCAGTTCTTGTACCAGATTGGTGTCCATCTGTTATATTATAATATATGTATTCAATTTCTATTATTAAAAGAAGAGGTGCTGCTCTTTCGGGCGGCACCTCTTCTGTGCGTTATAATGCCCGACTAGCGAACAACCATCTTGGTGGCGGCGGTGTGACCACCGATGATGACGTTGACCAGGTACATGCCTTTGGCCAAGCCTTCGGTACCGATGGAGTAGACATGCTCGCCTTCGGCGACGAAGCCTAGCTGGCGCTCGCCGACCATGCGACCGTTGAGGTCGTAGATGCGGAGCACGGCGGTGCCGGCCTCGTTGGCGTTCAGCTGCAGGTTGGCCTCACCCATGACAGGGTTGGGGTAGATGCTGACGCTGCTGGTGCCGATGCCGTCGACAGTGGGGATGCTGACGGGATTGTAGTCTTCGGGGTCAGACACCTCGTTGGTGCTGTCGGTGACGTAGGTCATGTCGATGAAGATACCGCGGCCATAGGTGCCGTAGTAGATGGCGCGCGGCCACTTGGTCTTGGCAAAGAGATACTTGTTCTCGGTGATGCCGGTGTGGTTGGAGGCGCGGCGCACTGCGAGCTTCTTGGTCTGCTGCACGATGGAGGTGACGGCGACGCCACGCAGGTCATCGGCATGTTTCCAGCTGGTGCCGTTGTAGATGAAGTAGCCGTTGTCGGTACCGACGTAGATGTTGCCGGTGCTGTCCTCAATCATGGCGCAATAGGCGGGAATGCCGCTGAAACCGGTGATGGGCAGGTAGGTGGCATGGTTGATCCAGTTGTCGGTGCTGGCGCTGTCAATCACAAGCACATTGGCGTTGCCATCGGAGTAGTCCTCGAAGGTGATGACGATACGGTCACGCTCGGGATTGGGGTCGACAGCGATGGAGCTGATAGGACGGTTGAACCACTCGTTGTTGTTGATGGTGAATTTGGCCTCGGTGAGGACACGCACGGTGCTGTCGCTGGCATAGTTGAGCTGGCGACGGGTGTTGGCCGGATACTGATAGTAGTTTGCCTCGGCCAGACCCCCGATGCGATAGAGCTGCGATTTGTGCGACTCGCGGTCGTAGGTGCTGATGAAGGCGCAGCGGCCGTCGGCGCTCATGATGGCGTCGCGGATGTAGAGGTTCATGGTGTTGTAGAGCGTATTGCGCTTCACGTTGAAGATGGGGGCCCACCACATGAACTTCTCGCGGAGCGACTCTTTGACGGCATCGTCGAGGTCGCGGTCGGCGTCGATTACCGAGTCGTAAATCTTGCTGAAGTCGTTGGGCATCCAGGTAAGCATCACCGAGCTCTGGGTCGTGGTGGTGTTGGCGATAACCAGCAGGCGCGAGACGACGGGGTTCTTCACCACCAGCGTGTCGCCAGCCTTCTGGCTCTTCGTGAAGGTGTATTCGAAGGGATAGTCGCTGTTGTTCTTGCTGAGGAAGGTCACCTTGGCATTCACGGGGATAATCGTGTTGGGATTGTTGTCGATGCTGACGCTGTCGCCGTTGGCCTTGATGTAGGAGCCACGCAGGTCGATACCCACGCGGATACTATCTTTATAGTAGTGGTCGTCGGCATTTTCCCAGAGGGAGATGCTGCCGATGGCGGGGCCGTCGAGCATCTCGCTGGTGAGCAGCTGGTTGCCGAATGTCCAGGTCTGGTTGTTGGTGTAGTCCATGTAGTCGGCTTTGGCGCGGCCGATGTTGGCATTGCTCGAGGAGACGAAGATGTTGCGGATGCTCTGGGGGGTGAGCTGCTGGAAAGAAGAGGCAGCCACTTTGCCGCCATTGCCGCTCCAGAGGATATTGGCGTCGTGGTTCATGTTGCCCATGCTGCCGTCGTCGTACCAGGAGGGGATGGTCTGGCCGCCGTTGTGCTCGAGGCGGGCCTCGATGAAGGGGCAGGCGTTGTTGTTGGCGCCGCTGATGAGGGAGCCATCGGGGCTGACGGCCACGCTGTTCACCTGCACACTGTTCATGCCACGGTTGATGTTGTTGTACATATAGAAGGAGGTGGTGCTGTAGATACCACCGTCGGTGGCGATGTAGTAGGTGGTGCGGGGCTCGCCGTCGATCACCTGATAGTGGGAGACAATCTGGTGGATGCCGGAATGGACGAAGACGGTGTTGTTGAACACGGCCGACATGTAGTCGCCGCTGTTGAGCTCATATTCGCTGTAGGAATTCTTGGTCCACTGGTAGATGGCGCCCTCGAGGAAACCCTCGCCCGACCAGATGTTGGTGCCGGCCACATAGATGTGCTTGGGGTTGCCGGGGTCGACGACGATGGCGCCGCAGGTGGTACCGCTGTTGAAGGTGAGCGGCATCACCGACGAGGTGGCCAGCGGGGTCCACACCTGGCCGTTGGTGGTCAGGTAGATGTTCTCCATCAGTCCGTTCGCACCGATGACCATAGCGTAGAGGTAGCGGTTGTCGGACGGAGCCACAGCCAGCTTGATGGCCAGACTGGTGCCGCCAAAAGCGCTGTTGGCGCTGGTGATGTTGATGGGGGTGGTGCCGTTGAGGTCGCTCAGGCGGAAGAGCTGGTTGCCGCTGGTGAAGTAGGCCATGTTGAGGCCGCGAATCACCACCAGCTGGTCGATGCTCATCGTCTCGCCGATGCGGACGGGATTGGCCGACCAGGCTGCGTCGCCGGCGGTCATGTCCACCGTCCAGCGGTAGAGGCCGGAATTGGTGGCGGCGAAGAGGTAGAGCGTGTTGCCGTCGACATGGCAGTCGAGGGCGTGCACGGCGCCGAAGAGCTGGTTGGCTGCAGGCGAGGTGTAGGGAATCAGTGCGAAAGTACCTTCAGCAGGGTTGTAGCGGAATATGCCGCAGCCCTTGGCCGACATTTTGCTGTAGGTGGAGCCGATGGTGTAGGTGTCGTCGCCGGTGCCGACGAAGATGGTGCCATCGGGGCCCTGTGCCAGGGCGCTCACGGGCAGGTTCTGCTCGAAGCCGTCGGTGGTGATGTAGCGCACACGATGCCACGAGTCGGAGTTGTTCACCAGTTGGGTGGCATAGTCGCTATTGCCCAGGTCCGAATAGAGCGTGCGAAGCACAGTGGTGTCGTCCGTGCGAACATAGAGACCGCCAGAGATGGCTCCGGCATAGACGGTGGTGTGGTCTGTGTTTTGTCGGTCGACGACAATGCTGGAGATGTGGCCGCCGATGTTTGCCGGTCCCACTTCTCGAATTTGGGCGTTGCTCGCCCCTCCAGCCAAAGCCATCAGGCCCACAAACAAGCCGAGTAGTACTTTGTTACTTTTCATAAATTATTATTTATTAGTTAATTATTTCGTTTCTGTTGTCAAACTTTAACGCACAAAGATACGACTTTTTTTTAATATATTGACATTAATGTTCTTTTTTAACGATTTTTTTTCTTTTTCCGCGGCTGTGTCGGGCCGGAGAGAAAATGGTTGCGGATTTTGAAAAAAAACTGTTCCGACCCGAAAAAGCACCCCTCGCAACGGTCTCAAACTGAGGTTCTCCAGGTACCATCTCCTACTCATCTCCTACCCATCTCCTACCCATCGCCTACCCATCGCCTACCCATCGCCTAGTCGAGTAGGTGATGGGTAGTCCTATGGTAGGGGAATGATAGGGGATTGCTGGGCGAAGGTACCGGGTTGTCCCCGTGTGCCGGGGGCGTGGGGTGGTGGGGTAGGGGGCGGGGTGTGTAAAAAAAAGTTAAAGAGGCAATAAAGTTTTTCTTTTGTAGTTACTAAAGACTGATTAAAGATTTCGAAATATAAATGTACAGAATATGGAAATAGTGAATATTCAGGAGCTTAACGACCGTATCGGTCGCGAGAGCGCCTTTGTCGACGTGCTGACGATGGAGCTTGGCAAGAGCATCGTCGGCCAGAAACACATGGTTGAGGGTCTGCTGATAGGCTTGCTGAGCAACGGGCATGTGTTGCTCGAGGGCGTGCCAGGGTTGGCCAAGACGCTGACCATCACTAGCTTGGCCAAGGCTATCGATGCCAAGTTCAGCCGCATACAGTTCACGCCCGACCTGCTGCCCGCCGACCTGCTGGGCACGATGATTTACAGTCAGAAGAGCGAGCAGTTCCAGGTGAAGAAAGGCCCCATCTTCAGCCACTTCATTTTGGCCGACGAAATCAACCGTGCGCCGGCCAAAGTGCAGAGTGCCCTGCTGGAGGCCATGCAGGAGCGCCAGGTGACCATCGGCGAGCAGACGTTCCGTCTGGAGGAGCCGTTCCTGGTGATGGCCACGCAGAATCCCATCGAGCAGGAGGGCACCTATCCGCTGCCCGAGGCGCAGGTGGACCGCTTCATGCTGAAGGTCGTCATCGGCTATCCCAAGCGCGACGAGGAGCGCCGCATACTGCACCAGCAGGTGAACGCCGGCAGCGAGGCCGGGCATGCCGAGCAGCGCGCCGTGCTGAAACCGGACGACATATTGAAGGCCCGCGCGCTGGTGCGTGAGGTCTATATGGACGAAAAGATTGAGAACTATATCACGGACATCGTCTTTGCCACCCGCTATCCCGAGCAGTACGGTCTGGAGAAGATGAAGCCGCTGGTGAGCTACGGCGCTTCGCCGCGTGGCTCTATCAGCCTGGCTGCGGCCTCGAAGGCTTATGCTTTCATGCACCGTCGCGGCTATGTCATCCCCGAGGATGTGCGCGCCGTGGCTATGGACGTGCTGCGCCACCGTATCGGCCTCACCTACGAGGCCGAGGCCGAGAATGTCACCAGCGAGGAGCTCGTGAGCGAGGTTCTGAATCGCGTGGATGTGCCCTGATGGTTCAGGGGTTAGGGTTTAAGGTTTAAAGTCTAAGGTTTAAAGTTTTTGGTTTCAGGTGGATGAAGATATTCTAAAGAAGGTCCGCAAGATAGAAATCAAGGCCCGCGGGTTGAGCCAGCAGATGTTCAGCGGCGAATACCACTCGGCCTTCAAGGGGCGCGGTATGGCCTTCAGCGAAGTGCGCGAATACCAGTATGGCGACGATGTGCGCAACATAGACTGGAACGTTACCGCGCGTCTGGCGCATCCTTATGTGAAGGTCTTCGAAGAGGAGCGCGAGCTGACGGTGATGCTGCTGGTCGATGTGAGTGGCAGCAACCGTTTCGGCACCCACTCTCAGTTCAAGGAAGAGCTGGCCGCCGAAGTGGCCGCCACGCTGGCCTTCAGTGCGATAGCCAACAACGACAAGGTGGGTGTGCTGCTCTTCAGCGACCGCATAGAGAAGTTTATCCCGCCCAAGAAAGGCCGCAGCCATATCCTGCGCATCATCCGCGAGCTTATAACCTTCCGTCCGCAGTCGGGCGGCACCGATATCGCGCTGGCGCTGGGCTACTTCCAGAATGTCATCAAGCGCCGCTGCACCGCCTTCCTGCTGAGCGACTTCTACGACCGTGGCTACAGCGACGCGCTGAAGCTCACGGCAGGCAAGCACGACTTGGTGGCTCTGCGTCTGGTGGACCGTCGCGAGGTGGGTATGGCCAACCTGGGCATGGTGAAGTTCTACGACCCCGAGAGCACCGAGACCGTGTGGGTAGACACCGGCAGCGCCGCCGTGCGCCGTGCCGTCGACGCGCGCACCGCCGCCCACAGCCGCGAGGTGGAGGAGACCATGCGCCGTTACGGCGTCGACATGGCCACTATGTACACCGGCGAGGATTTCGTCAAGCCCTTGCGCAACCTTTTTAGCAGAAGGAGTTGATAATGAAAAGAAGAACAATGCTATACACGACGCTGCTCGCAGCGGCGCTCACTCTGGCAGGTGCGGTGCAGGCGCAGGCTGCGCTGTCGGCCGACACCATTGTGCTGGGCGACCAGACGGTGGTCCACCTGCCCGCGGGCAGCAGTCTGGGCCCCTCCGCGGGCATCGTGCTGGTGGGCCAGACGGTGGACAGTGCCACCGGTGCCATGCAGGCCGTGGTCACCAGCTTCGAGCCGGGCGAGCACTGGCTGCACGTCGACGCCGACTCGCTGCCGCTGGTGGTGCTCGATGTCGAGGTGGATACTGCCTCGGCCGAGATACGCGACATAGCGCCTATCGAGAAGGTGCCCTACACCTTCTGGGAGATATTCCGCTGGGTGCTCCTGGCGTTGGTTTTGGCTGCCATCGCGTTGGCTGTGTGGTGGATTGTTACCCATCGCCAGCATGTGCAGCAGGTGTTGGGCCTGGCCGAGCCGGTCGACACCCGCACCCCCTACGAGCGTGCCACGCAGACCCTGGAGGCCCTGCGCGAGAAACGCTTGTGGCAGGCCGGCAAGGCCAAGGAATACCACACCGAGCTGACCGACATAGTGCGCCGCTTCATCGAGGAGTCTACCGGCATCCGCGCCACCGACATGACCAGCGACGAGACGATAGAGGCCGTGCAGAACGCAGATTGGCAGGTGGACAGCTCGTTGCTACGCGGCATCTTCACCACGGCCGACCTGGTGAAATTCGCCAAGAGCGAGCCGTTGCCCCACGAGCATGAGGCATCGCTGGACCAGGCTGTGCGCTTCGTGGATGCCCTGTGGCAGCAGGTCAAGCCGCAGACGACAGGAGAGGAGGCCCCGCATGAGTAACATCACCTTTGCCCATCCGTGGGTGTTGCTTGGTCTGCTGCTGGTACCGCTGTTGGCTGGCTGGTGGCTGTGGCGCTACCGCAAGCAGGATGCCGCTCTCCAGCATTCCAATATCTCGGTCTTCGACGGCATTGGACGCACGTTGCGTGTGCGTCTGCGCTGGCTGCCCTATGCGCTGCGCCTGCTGGCCGTGGCCGCCTTGGTGGTGGCGCTGGCCCGTCCGCAGAGCCAGCTGAGCCGTCAGGAGATGACTGTAGAGGGCATCGATATAGTGATGGCACTCGATATTTCGGGCTCTATGCAGGCCGAGGACTTCAAACCCAACAGGTTGGAGGCTGCCAAGAAGGTGGCTGCCGACTTTATCGAAGGGCGCAAAAACGACCGTATGGGACTGGTCGTCTTCGCCGGACAAGCCTTCACGCAAGTGCCCCTCACCATAGACCACCATGTGCTGTTGCAGCAGCTGGGCGGGGTGAAGAGCGGCGTGGTGCGCGACGGTACTGCTATGGGCGACGGATTGGCCACCGCCATCAACCGCATCAAGGACAGCGAGGCCAAGAGCAAGGTCATCATCCTGCTCACCGATGGCGTGAACAACGAGGGCTCGGTCGACCCCATGTCGGCCGCCGAGATAGCCAAGATGTACGGCATACGGCTCTATACTATCGGTGTGGGGTCGCTCGGCAAAGCCCCGTTCCCCTTCCGCGACCAGTTCGGCAGGGTGCACTACCAGAATATCGACGTCGAGATAGACGAGGCACTGCTGGAACGCATGGCCGGCGCTACCGACGACGGGCATTATTTCCGTGCCACCAACAAGAAGGCCCTGTTGGAGATATTTTCCCAAATCGACGAGATGGAGACCAGCAAGATAGACGTGACGCAATATGCGCAGACCAAGGACGAGCAGGCCCTGTGGCTGTGGCTCGCGCTGGCAGCGCTGGCGCTCGAATTGCTGTTGCGCTGGCTGTGGTTTAAAATTTAGTATTGCAATGATTCATTTTGAACATATAGAATATTTGTGGCTGCTGGTGGCTGTGGTGCTGCTGGGCGTGGTGTGGGGCTACGGCGAATGGCGCCGTCGCCGCCGCATGGACCAGTGGGCCGACAGCGGCATGTTCGGCCGTCTCATCCCCGACCGGTCGGGTTGGCGGCCTGTGGCCAAGATGGTGCTTACCTTGATGGGACTGGCGCTGGTGGTGGTGGCGTTGGCCAATCCCCAGGTGGGCAGCCGTATTGAGAAAGGCAAACGCGCAGGTAGCGATGTGGCTATATGTCTCGACCTCTCGAATAGCATGATGGCCGAAGACATACAGCCCAACCGTCTGGAGCGTAGCAAGCGGGTGGTGGTCAATCTGCTCAACAGTCTGGCCGGCGACCGTGTCAGTCTGGTGGCTTTTGCAGGCTCCAGTTTCATCCAGATGCCGCTGACGGGCGACTACAGTGCCACCAAGCTCTTCCTCGACGAGATGGACTGCAGCATGATAAGCGAGCAGGGTACCGCCATCGGTGACGCCATAGAAAAGGGTATGATGACCCTCGGTTACGGCGACGCTGACCGCGAGTGGGTGAAGAATAAGAATAGGGCCATCATTGTCATCAGCGACGGTGAGAACCACGAAGACGACGCCGTAGGGGCTGCACGCAATGCCGCTCACGAGGGTGTGCGCGTGTGCACCATCGGTATGGGTTTGCCCGAAGGGTCGCCTATACCCGAGTTTGATGCCCGTGGGCGGCGCAACAACTACAAGCGTGACCGCGCTGGCAATGTCATTATGACCCACCTCAACGAGCAGATGCTGCGCGAGGTGGCGCAGGCCGGCGACGGAGTGTATGTGCGTGCCGGCAATGTAAACAGTGGGCTGAGCGACATCACCAATCTGATAGAGAGCCTCGACAAGGAAGAGTACGGCGAAGCGCAGTTCGCGGCCTACGAGAGCCGTTATATGTATCCTTTGGTGGCGGGCCTGCTCTGCCTTCTGGTCGAGGTGTTGCTTTTCGAGCGTCGCAACCGCAAATTTGACTTGGACAATATACTATGAAACAGGTACTAATCATAATCTCAATGCTTGCAGTCGCCATGTCGGCAACGGCCCAGGCCAGCCGGCACCAGTTGCGGCAGGGCAACCGCGACTATAACAAGCAGCGCTACGAGCAGGCCGAAGTGGGGTACAGGAAGGCATTGGAGCGTGATTCCACCGACTTCCGTGGGCAATACAATCTCGGAAACGACCTCTACCGTCAGGAGAAATATGCCGAAGCCGCCAGCCATTACCAGCAGGCACTGGCAGCCCCCGGCCTCAATGACCACCAGCGCGCGCAGTCGCTCCACAATATGGGCAACAGTTTCCTCAAGGCAGCCCAACAATCGGAGCAGATGGAGGGGCTGCAACAAGCTATCAACAGCTACCAGGAGGCCCTGAAGCTGGAACCCAAGCGCGACGATACGCGCTACAATCTGGCCTATGCCCGCCGTCTGTTGCAGCAGCAACAACAGCAGCAACAGAACCAAAACGGCGACAACAACCAGCAGCAACAGCAGCAGAACCAACAGCAGCAGAACCAACAGCAGCAACAGAATCAGCAGGACAAGCAACAGCAACAGAATCAGCAGCAACAGCAACAAGAGCAGAACCAAGACCAGCAGCGGCTGCAACAGCCTCAGCAGGCCCAGCAAGACCAGCGCAAGCAGGATGCCGAGCGAATGCTGGAGGCTGTGAAGAACAATGAGCGTCAGGCTCTGCGCGACAAGGAACGCTCCAAGACTCCGGTCCGGGCAAAGAGAACAGATAAAGATTGGTAACATATTAAAGCAGGTATGAAACGTTTGTTCAGTATATTGGCTTGCCTACTCTGTCTCGGCACTGCGTTGGGACAGGAGATGACTGTGCAGGCCCCTCAGAGTGTCTATGAGGGTGACAACTTCACGGTGCGCTTTGTTGTCAACGAGCGTGCCAGTGCATTCCGAGGTCCTTCGTTCAAGGGCTTCAGCCTTCGTTCAGGACCCAATACTTCCAGCTCGTCCAGCATCAGTTTTGTCAACGGGCAGATGACCTCCTCGGTCCAGACTGTTTTCTCCTATACACTCACGGCCGATATGGTGGGTACTTTCACGGTCGACCCCGCTACTTGCACGGCCGACGGGAAGAAGGTGAGCTCGCAGAGCTTCACCATCAAGGTGGAAAAGGCCGACCCTGCCCGTCAGCAGCAGCGCCAGCAACAGCAGCAACGCCAGCAGCAAGCCTACGACCCCTGGGGACAACAGCCGCAACAGGCATCTTCGATTGACGAGAAGAGCCTCTTCGCCCGTGCTTCGGTCAATAAGAGCAACCCCTATCAGGGCGAGCAGATTATAGTCACCTACAAGATTTATACCCAGGTGCCGCTCAGCCAATATGCCATCGACAAGCTGCCTGGCAACCGTGGTTTCTGGGCCGAAGACCTCAGCGAAGGGTCTAAAATCAAGCAGTACGAGGAGACTGTGGGCGACCGTCGCTATCAAGTGGCCGAAATACGGCGTGGTGCGCTCTTCGCGCAGGAGAGTGGCAAACTCACTATCGAGCCCCTCGACCTCAATGTGCTGGCTATGGTGCAGCGTCAGCGCCGTCGTACGGGAACCATCCTTGACCTCTTCGACGACCCCTTCTTCAGTGCCCGCGAGGCAGTGGAACGTCCGCTGAGCACCAATCGTATCAGTGTCAATGTGCGTCCTTTGCCGGCAGCGCCCGATGGATTTACCGGCGGTGTGGGCCGTTTCGACGTGCAGGGTGGCCTGACTCTCGACAAGGTGAAGGCTAACGAGGCTGTCAGCTATCGCGTCACTGTCAGTGGCAGCGGCAATCTGATGCTCATCGCAGCCCCCAGTCCCGACTTCCCCAATGTCTTCGAAGTCTACGACCCTCAGGTGGAGGACAATCTGCGCAAGTCTGAAAACGGCATCAGCGGCAGCCGCACCTACGAGTGGGTCCTCATTCCTCGCGCCCAAGGTAAGTACACTATCCCCGAGCTTCGGTTCGTATATTTCGACCCCGCCAACGGCCAGTACGTCACTCGTACCATCCCGCGGCAGGAGATTGAAGTGGAGAAAGGCGATGCACGCAATGTGGCCCATACTGGCAGCAAGGACGACGTTCGCTTGCTCAACAGCGATATCAACTATATTCACCCCATCACTCGTCTGCACATGCAGCGCTACTACGACCATGCCGGGCTCGCCTTCTGGATAGCCCTGGCCGTCATTGTGCTGGGCACAGCGGTGGCTTTGGTGGTCATCAAGCGCCGTCGGGAGGCCGAGCAGGATGTGGCGGGCATGCGTATGAAGCGTGCCGTGCGTCTGGCACGCAAACGCCTCAAACGTGCCGAATCTCATCTCAAGGACGCTGACAGCGGCCCCTTCTACGAGGAAATCTACCGTGCCATCTGGGGGTGTCTCTCCGATAAATACAGCATCCCGCTCTCTACGCTCAGCCGCGAGACGGTCACCCAGTGCCTTGTCGACAAGCAGGTGCCCACCGACCGTCAGGAGCGCATTATGAAGGTGCTCCAGGATGTCGACTTTGCACGCTTTGCACCCGGCGATGCACACGCTCAGATGCAGTCCATCTACGATGAGGCGCTCAATATGATTGTCGAACTATAATACCCACGCTACAGACAATGATACACACGATACTACTCCATATTGCCCTGTTGGCCTCGTTTGTCAACCAGCAGGTGACTATAGCCCAAGAGGCTGACGAAGCCTATCGCCAGGGCGACTATGCCACGGCCATAGAACGCTATGTGGAGGTCCTGGACCGCCAGTGCACATCGGCCGACCTTTACTATAACCTGGGCAACGCCTATTACCGCGCCGGACATATGGGCCACGCCATACTGAGCTACAAACGCGCCCTGCGCCTCGACCCCGACATGGACGATGCCAAGCAGAATTTGGCTTTGGCCGAGAGCAAGACGGTGGACCGCATAGCTGTGCTTCCTCAGTTCTTCCTGGTGCGGTGGGTCGATGCACTCTGCCGCTCTCTTACGCCGGCGCTGTGGCGCGTGGTGTGGTTGGTGCTGCTGGCCCTGCTGGGTCTGTCGGTAGTCCTCTTCCGCCGGGGCTCCAATCGCTCGCTTCGCAAGACCGGGCTGGTGGCTGGTGTTGTGGTGCTGCTCCTGCTGGCCCTCGCCACATGGCTGCTCCTTCGCGCCACCCACCGCTACAATGCCCATGCCGAGGCCGTCGTCATGCAACCGGCCATCACCGTCAAGAGCTCGCCCGAGGCGCAGAGTGTCGACAAGCTTATCCTCCATGAGGGTACCGTAGTCAACGTATCAGACTCGCTTGGCGAATGGTATAAAATCACTATTGCCGACGGCACCACCGGTTGGTGCCTCGCCGCAGACGTCGAGCGCGTATGAAACACGGTGCAACATTCCTCCTGGCGTTACTCACTCTCGCCACCTTTGCCGTGGCGCAAGAGAACTCCCGTATGTACTACGACGAGAAGTGTGGCTGCGACCTCCTCTTCGTCGAGGGCATACAGACCACCCGCGAAGGCGATCGGTACGGGTTCCGCCGCGAGGATGGCACCCAAATTACTCCCAATATCTACCTCTTCACGGGCCAGTTCACCAACGGTTACTGCAAGGTGATGCTCGACTATGGCCGCACCGGCCTCATCGACCGCGACGGCAACGAGGTCGTCCCCTGCATCTATGACGATGTGGGCTTCCCCTCCGAGGGCCGTGTGCTGGTGGTGAAGAACAACCGATATGGCTACACCGACCTCCAGGGCCGCGAGGTCATAGACCTGCAGTACTTGCGTGCAGGCAGCTTCAGCGACGGCTGTGCCCCGGTGCTGGTCATCATCGACAGCTTCTTCTCGGCCTGCACTTTCATCGACACGCTGGGGCGGCAACTCTATCCTGCCGTCTACGAAAACCTGCTTCCCTTCAGCTGCGGCTATGCTCCAGTGCTCCGCTACGAGCGTTGGGGCCTCATCGACCGCTCGGGCCGCGAGGTACTTCCCACCGTCTTCGAGCAGCTCACCCCCTGTTTCGACTCGTTTTTCTTCGCCGGCGAAAGCGACGCCTTGGCGCTCTATGACCATACCCTGCAGCCCATCAGCCAGGCGGTCTACAGCTGGACCGGCGGCCTCTCCGAAGAGCGTATCCTTGTTATGCGCGACGGCCGCTACGGCTACCTGGACCGCCGCGGCACAGAGGTGATACCCTGCACCTACGACGACGCCAGCCCGTTCCGCTTCGGACGCGCCCTCGTGCGGCAGGGCAACCGCTACGGCATCATCGACACCGCCGGTCGCTACGTGCTTCCTCTCGAATATGAAAACCGTGTTCCCTACGGCGACAAATATATCTACCACGACAGTCTAGCCCTTGTCGAGAAGGATGGACGCGTCTTTTTCGTCGATATCGACGGGCGTCCGGCATTCCCCTTCACCTTTGAGCAGGCTTACCACTTCTCAGAAGGGCTGGCCAGCGTGAAACACAACGGCATGTGGGGATATATCGATGTCCACGGCGATGTCTATATGCCGTTCGTCTTCGACCTGGCGCTGCCCTATCAATGGGGCAGGGCCGAGGTGGTCTACAACGGCGAGTCGCGCTATGTCGACCGGCAGGGGCGGTGTGTCAAAAACTGTAAAGGAATAGTAGCATGGAGAGATTGGAGCGAATAGCATCCCACGAAGGCATCGTCACCGCCGTCCGCAACGGGCGTGTCGAGGTGCGTATCGAGGCCGTAAGCGCCTGCGCCACCTGCGCAGCCCACGGCCGTTGCGGCTTTGCCGAGTCGAAAGAGAAACAGGTCGAGGTGCCCGCCGCCGACTGGAACACCTATGCCCCCGGCCAGACGGTCACCGTGCATATCGACGAGAGCCGCGGCATGCTGGCCGTATGGCTGGCCTATGTGCTGCCGGCGCTGCTGCTGCTGGCCGTCATCGTGGGCCTCTCGCTGGCGCGCCTGCCCGAGTGGGCCGTGGTGCTCGCCGCCTTCGCCACCCTCGGCATCTACATCGCCGTACTATACCTCCGCCGCCGCAAGGTGGAACGCCACTTCACTCTCACCATCAGCCCACAAGAAAATGCAGTCAGCTGAGATTTGTGAACAGTGTGCAGTGAGCAGTGAGCAGTGAGCAGAGAGCAGTGAGTTGTGAGTAGCTTGCGCAGTCATTAACTTTTAACTTTTAACTTTTAACCTTTAAACTCAGAACAAACCCATGCTCATCCTTGGCATCGACCCCGGCACACGCATTCTGGGCTACAGTCTGCTCGACACAGACGATGGCCGCATGTCGATTGTGGCGATGGATGTGCTCTACCTCAAGAATATCGACGATTTCAACCAGCGCATACGCCGCATCTTCGATTCCACCCTGCGCATCATCGACGGCTTCCACCCCGACCATCTGGCCATCGAGGCCCCTTTCTTCGGCAAGAATGTGCAGTCCATGCTCAAACTGGGCCGTGCACAGGGGGTGGCCATCGCCGCTGCTATGAGCCGCGACCTCAGCTACACCGAGTATGAGCCCTCGGTCATCAAACAGCTCGTCACCGGCAATGGCAATGCCACCAAGGAGCAGGTGGCCTCAATGCTACGCTCTATCCTCGGCTTCGACGAGAGTCCGCGCTATCTCGACGCTACCGACGCCCTGGCCGTGGCCTACACCTGCCATATGCAGCTCACCAATCCCCTGGCCGACCTGCGCAGCCAACTCATGCCCAAGCAGAAACGCACCAAGTCGCGCAAGAAGCAGTGGGCCGACTTCGTCAACCAAAATCCCGATATAGTGATATGAAACGTCTGCTGACAATACCCCTCTTCGTCCTACTGCTGGCCCTCACCGCCTGTCATTCGCGCGGCCCCAAGCTCTACGACCCCGCCCAGGTGGCCTTCCGTGCCGAATACAATCCGCTCTTCGACGGGCAGATTTACCCTTCGCTCATCCTCGGCACCAACAACAATACCTTCGATTTCCAGCTCGCCGCCTTCAATATCGAGGTCACAGCGCCCACCGACAACGCCGTGCTCCGCGTGGTCATCGACTCGTCGGCCCTCAACTATGTCACCATCATCCAGGAGATTCTTCCCCGCCGTGGCGAGACCTACCGCTTCCAGCCCTCGGTGAAATGGAAGTACGACATCCTGCGCAGTCTGCGCACCCCCGGCGCCGTCGACTTCACCTTCACCTGCTACCTCAACGATGAAGAGGTGGACGTGAAGAACCTACACCTCGCCTACCGCACCGTCAACGAGTGCCCGCTCTCGCTCACCGACGGCACCCAGCTCAGCGATTTCCGCTGGCTTTTTGCCGCCTACGTCAACGAGGACCATCCCAAAATAGAACAGATACTCACCGAGATACTGGACCAGGGCATCGTCACCCGCCTGGCAGGCTACCAAAGCGGCGAGCAGGCTGTCCGCGACCAGGTCTTCGCCGTCTGGTATTATGCCCTCGACCACGGCATCACCTACAGCTCCATCACCTGCACTTCCAACCCCTCGCCCCGCGCCAACGTGCAGCACATCCGCTTCTTCGACGAGGTACTCGGCACCCGCCAGGCCAACTGCGTCGACGCCTGCGTCTTCTTTGCCTCCATTCTCCGCAAGCTCGGACTCAAGCCCGTCATCTTCGTCGAGCCCTGCCACGCCTACCTCGGCTACTATACCGACCGCAACCGCAAGAATATTGCCCTCCTTGAGACCACTATCACCTCGTGGGTCAACTTCCCCGAGCTGGAGCGCAGCCTCGACGCCGACGGCCGCTTGCCCGAAGCCAAATTCGAACGCGTGAAGAAGTACCTCGGCGACACCGAGATACAACAATACCAGGACGGCAGCCTCAGCTTCGCCCAACTCAAGCGCGCCGTGGCCCGCAGCCTCTTCGAGAAAGCCTCCGAATACGACCGCGAGACCTACAACGCCAACCGCGAACACTTCGCCGACAGCACCAGCATCACCTATCAGCAACTGGACATCGAGATGCTCCGCCGTCAGGTGCAGCCTATCAACTGAAGCCGCTTCCCCGGGCCGTCGCGCCCTGCGTCGACCGTCGGCCCGCCGCCGTCGGCGTGTCTGTGGTGTAATATTCTGAATATCCGGTAGTTTCTGTGCGCTCCACCGCCGTGTTCTCCTCGGCTTCCCAGCCGATGAAGCAGGTGGTGGAGCCGACACCCTTGTCGTCCTGGACGAAGCCGTAGAGCAGCAGCTCGCGGCCGACGAAGGTCTCGGGCAGCATCAGGCGCACCACGCGGTCGCGGCGGTAGACCGGCGCCGCCAGCAGACCGTCCTGCAACTCAGGGCAGTAGACGTACAGATACACATAGTCGTGCGGACGGCTGAGCCGAGCGCCGCCGTTGCGGTCGAAGCTCACGGTCAGCACGTTGCGCTCGTCGACCGAGGGCGTTCCAAAGACTACCGGCGCCACGGGCCCCTCGCTCAGCGAGAGCCGGCGCCAGTCCACCACGAACTGCCCGTCGCGCATGGCGAAGCAGGGCTGGTTCGCGGAGACGAAGACGTTGTAGGCCGTCATGCCGTGCTCGCGTGCGATGGCGGTA
>JAZNHG010000039.1:0-38154 GCA_045576855.1 Bacteroidales bacterium
GGAAGACAATACTAATGGCCACCTCCTTGGCCCACAGAACGACATGGCTACGATCCGACTTGAGGGGCCGCGGCGGCTGTATGCGGGTTGGCGACGTGTGTCGCCGGGGGATGTCGGCTTAGAAGTGGAAGCCGATGCGGAGGGCCAGGCTGCCGGCGGTGCGGGTCTGCACGTCGCCGCTCTCGTAGGCTGCGCGCTCCGGGGCGTTGAGGTTCTCGACGGTGCCGCTGGTGTACTCGATGGTGTGCTTGCCAAAGCCGTAGTAGTAGAGGCCGGCGCTGACGTGGTTGCCGAAGTAGGCACCGAGACCGATGGAGAAGGAGAAGGCGGTGCTGGGTTTGTAGTTGTACTTGCCGTATTCAATCTGGTTGATGGTGAAGGGGCCTTCCTGGGTGATGAACATCAGGTCGGCACCGAGGCCAAATTCGGCATAGGGGGTGATGTCGTTCCAGAGTTCGTCGTAGAGGTAGCTGACGCCGACCTGGATGGGGATGTTGAAGTAGGTGGGAGTGCTCTTGGCGCGGGCCTGGGTGTACTCCTCGCTGAGGTCGCCGCTGATGGTGTTCCAGTAGAAGTCGGCCTGTGCGAAGGGTGCCACCATGCCCATACCGACGTCGAAGCGGTAGCTGGCGCGGTAGCCGGCACCGAATCCGATGCTGGCGTCCTTGCCGATTTCGGTGTAGCCGAGGGGCACATTGCTGCCGGTCACGAGTTGGATGCGGTCGGTGTTGATGTCGGAGGCGAAGGAGCCGGTCGGGAGGTTGCCGTTGAGGAAGATGGACTGGCGGAACTGGGCCTGGGCGCTGGTGCCGATGCCGAGGGTGAACAGGGCGAGGCACAGAATGTTTACTGCTTTTTTCATATACATTGATTTTTTTAGTTTGTTATTTGTTTGCTTAACTGTTTTTCTTTTTTCGGCCGCGTTTGGCGGGTTCTTTTTTTGTGCTTGCCATTTCCTCTTCGGGGATGGTGGCGTCGAGTGGCGGTATTTCGGCGTCGAGGTATTCCTCTTCGATGCCGCGGAGGTCCTCGTCGGTGGGTTCGTAGTCGTCGTCGCTGGGTTCGTCGTCGTCGCCTATTTTATCGTAGCTGTCCAGCTCGTCGGCTTCCTGGTCGTCGGCGAAGGCGGCTTTCAGCCCTTCTTTGTCGATGCCGAGGGTGGCCTTCTTTTTCTTGTCGTCGGTGAGCACATCTTCGAAGTCGCCGTGGCGCAGATGGCGTTCGCGGTGGGCGGGGTCGAGCTCTTCCTTTTCAAGGGCTTCGCTGAGTGGGGCAAAGGTATCGTCTTTTTCGGCGCTGTCGTCGGCTTCGTCGTCGAAGAGAGCCTTGTCGAGGTCCTCGCCGAGGGTGTCGATTTTGACGTCAAATTTTACCATGTAGGCGGTGTCTTCGGTTTCGAAGGGGACGACAAAAATAGCCTCGCCGTTGGGCTTGACGAACTTGGTGATGTAGTTGTCGTGGCCTTCAGGATAGGTTTCTTTGAATAGTTCCTTTATGTCGTCAGGTAGGTTTTTGTAGCTGACAATCAGATTTTTCTTGTGTTTTCTTGTAGTTGCCATAGCAGTAGAATTTGGGTGCAATATTAGTAATATTTATCAATATGGCAAAATTTTTTTTTCACGCCACCACGATTGATTCGTCGTCTTCGATACGCAGGTTTTGCATGATGAATTCGCGGCGTTCGAGGGTGTTGTCGCCCATGTAGAATCCGAGCACGCCTTTGGTGTCGAAGTCCTTGTTGAGAATCACCGGGTCGAGTCGCATGTCCTGACCGATGAAGTTTTTGAACTCGTCGGGGCTGATTTCGCCCAGACCTTTGAATCGGGTGATTTCGGCGCCCGGGGTGGTGTGGATGGCGGCTATGCGCTCGTCGTCGGAGTAGCAGTAGGTGGTCTTCTGCTTGTTGCGCACGCGGAAGAGGGGCGTCTGCAGGATGTAGACGTGGCCCGAGGAGACCAGTTCGGGATAGAAGCGCAGGAAGAAGGTGAGCAACAGGAGGCGGATGTGCATGCCGTCCACATCGGCATCGGTGGCAATGACCACGTTGTTGTAGCGCAGGTTGTCGAGTGATTCGTCGATGTCGAGGGCGTTGTGGAGCAGGTTGAGCTCTTCGTTTTTGTAGACGTCGGCCTTGTCTATCTTCATGATGTTCTTGGGCTTGCCCCGGAGCGAGAAGACGGCTTGGGTGTCTACGTCGCGGCTTTTGGTGATGGAGCCGGAGGCCGAGTCGCCCTCGGTGATGAAGATGGTGCTCTCGAGCCGCCGGGCATGGTTGGTGTTGTAGTGCACGTGGCAGTCGCGCAGCTTGCGGTTGTTGAGGGAAGCCTTCTTGGCGCCCTCGCGGGCTATCTTCTTGATGCCGGCTATGTCCTTGCGCTCCTTCTCGTTGGCGTTGATTTTGGTCAGCAGTGCGTCGGCCGTCTCGGCGTGCATGTGCAGATAGTCGTCCAGGTTGCGCTTGAGGATGTCCAGCATATAGGTCTTCAGCAGCGGGCTGTCGTTGGTGCCGTCGGCCTTGTTCGGCTCCATATGGGTGGAGCCCAGTTTGGTCTTGGTCTGCGAATCGAAGACGGGTTCCTGGATGCGTATGCAGAGCGCGCACACCAGTCCGCCCCGGATGGTCTCGGGCGGATAGTCCTTCTTGATGAAGTCTTTCACCACGCGGGCGTAGGTCTCGCGGAAGGCGCTCTGGTGGGTGCCGCCGTCGGTGGTGTGCTGTCCGTTGACGAAGGAGAAGTAGTAGTCGTTGCTCTGCCCGTTGATGTGGGTGAAGGCGGCCTCGAAGTCGCCGTCCTTGATATGGATAATGGGGTAGAGGGGTTCGCTCTGGAGGTTGTTCTCCAGCAGGTCGAGCAGTCCGTTTTTGGAGTAGTAGCGCTTGTCGTTGTAGTAGAGGGTCAGGCCGCGGTTGAGGTAGGCGTAGTTCCAGATGCGGCGTTCCACGTATTCACTGATGAAGTGGAAGTTGCCGAAGAGCTTGGTGTCGGGGATGAAGTCGACCTGTGTGCCGGTGTCGGAGCCGCTGTCGGCCATGATGCCGCTGTCGGAGGTGAGGCGTCCTTCGGCGAATTCGGCCCAGCGAGTCTGGCCGTCGCGGAAGGACTGTACGCGGAAGTAGCTACTGAGTGCATTGACGGCCTTGGTGCCCACGCCGTTCAGACCCACCGACTTCTGGAAGACCTTGCTGTCGTATTTGGCTCCGGTGTTGAGCTTGCTGACGGCCTCAATTAGTTTGCCCAGGGGGATGCCGCGGCCGTGGTCGCGGATGGTCACTCGCCGCTCGGCGAAGTTGATGTTCACTTCTATCTTCTTGCCGTAGCCGGCGGTGAATTCGTCGATGGAGTTGTCTATGACCTCCTTGATGAGCACGTAGATGCCGTCGTCGTGGGAGGAGCCGTCGCCCAGCTTGCCGATATACATGCCGGGACGCAGGCGTATGTGCTCCATGTCCTCTAGGTGGACTATGCTGTCGTCGTTGTAGTCGGTTTGGATGGGGGATTGTTCTGGGAAAAGGTCGTCTGCCATATAGTGTGCTGTGTGTTATTCTTCTATTTTCATTTCGGAGCTGACGGCATAGCCGGTGCGCTCTTTCTTCTTGGTGGGTTCGCCGCTGACGATGTGCAATTGGTCTTCACCCACGCCTTGCTCCTGCATGTAGCGCTGGATGAGGTTGTTCCACAGGGTGTAGCGGAAGGCTGCCGAGTCGTTGTCCGGGGCTGGCATCCGCTGTTCCAGTTTGAGCACGATGAGGCTGTCGCTCTGTGCGATGGTGGCCAGCTGGCCCAGGATATGGTATTGCTCCGAGCTGAGTCCGTGCTGCGAGGGGTCGATGGGGATGAATTCCAGGTCGGTACCGTCCAGACCCAGTGCGTTGCCGAGGGCACGCGCCGGCGAGGTGGCCACCTTTACCAGCAGGTTGCCCAGGGTCTTCCAGACCAGCTTCATGTAGTTGAATTCCGGACTGTCGATATTGCCCTTGACGGGGACCTCGAGTTCTATCTTGTTGTCCTTGTCTTTGAGCACATAGAGGGCGGTCTTCAGGGGGATGTTTTTGGCTGTTTCGACGTCTTTGCGGCGTTTGCCGACGGTGGGATTGTAGATGTCGAGTATGTTCTGTCCGCTGAGTTGGCTGGCGGTGATGGTGTTGCGCGAGGTGAGTCCGAAGACGCCGTCCTCGATGGGTTGTCCGGTGTAGGCCACGGCCCAGGGACTGAGCTGCTTGAGGTCGAGCCCTTTGATGGTGAGGAAGAGGTCTTGGTGCTGCTTCCAGTTGTCCAGGTTGCCCTGCCAGCGCACCGCCAGATGGCCGCCGCCGGGCAGGCTGGCGCGCAGCTGGGCGTTGTTGTCGCCGCCGAGGGTCAGGTCGCTGGCCCGGAGGCTGATATTGGTCACGGGGAAGCGGAACTCGTCGGGCAGGGTGTGGTTGGCGTAGGTGAGGTTGCAATCGCGGATGTCCACTTGGCCCACATGGAGCTTCATGGGGGTAGACGTTTTGTCGGCTTTGGGAGTCGGGGCGGTGGTGTCGGCCGGGGTGGAGGGGGCCAGCAGGTCGTCCAGCGTGGTGTGGTCGCTCCACTGTTCGTATTGTGCCGAGAGTCCTTCGGCGCTGATGCTGCGGATGTCGAAGCTGTTGGCGTCGAGGTCGATGTTGTTCAGCTGCACTTCCAGATGGCGCAGTTGGGCTACAGGGGCGGCGTCTTCCTGCTCGAGGCTGAAGTCGTTCAGGGTCAGTGAACCGCCGATGTGGCTCTTCATAATCGACTCGATGGTGCCTTCGGCCTTCAGTCCTACCTGCAGTGTGCCGCCCAGGCGGTCCACGGTCAGCAGGTCGATGGTCAGGGGTTGCAGGTTCTGCAGGGCGAAGTCGGCCAGCTTGGCCGTCAGGTAGTAGTTGCCCTGACGGCTGTCGTAGTTGCCGTCGATGCTGAGATTGCCGCCTTCGGCAAAGGCGATGTGCAGTCCACCCTCGCTGGCCTCTTCGCCGCCCAGGACGAAGCCGGGCACGCGCAGGTTGATGTCGGGCAGACTCATGGCGCGGTCGGTACGCAGATTGCGGTAGTCGAGGCTGGCATGCAAGAGGTGCAGGTTGTAGAATTTCAGGGTCCAGGGGCTGGAGGTGGTGTCTTTGTCGTCCTTATTGTCGGAGGCAAAGTGGTCTATGAGGGAGCTGAAGTTGAATCGGTCGCCATCCTGCAGCACGCTGGCATACAGTCCGCTGAGGGTGAGGTGGCGTACGTTGACGGTGCGGAAGGGCAGCTGCAGCAGGTGCACCCGCACGTCGAGGGTGTCGAATCCGGCGAAGGCGGTCTGTCCGTCGTCCTCGTAGAGGCTGAGTTCGCGCAGATATACGTGTCCGGTGAAGAGGTTGACGCCCACGTTGCCCACCGATATGCGGCGCCCTGTGAGCTGCTCGCCGTGCCGGTTGACGTAGTTCTTGGCTATGGGACCTGCCGCAAGCGATACCACCAGCAGCAGCGCTGCGACGATGCCGACGACCCAGAGTATGACTTTCGCTGTCTTCTTCATGATATTATGGTTATGATTCGTAGAAATGCATCTCGGTGAGGTACTGGTAGACGGGGTCGGTGAGCAGGTAGCGCACGTCGCGGCGGGCCTTTATCTGTGCGCGGATATAGCTGGAGGAGATGTCCATCATGGGCACGTCGACCATCGTGACGGACGGGTGGTTGCGCAGTGCGCACTGGTCGGAGCCGGGGCGGGGATAGACGTAGATGTGGTAGTGTTCCAGGATGTATTCATAGTTGCGCCAGCGGTGCAGTCCGGCCAGGTTGTCGCTACCCATGACGAGGCAGAACTCGCGGTCGGGGTATCGCTCGGCCAGGGCGGCGAGGGTAACCACCGTGTAGCTGGGCATGGGCAGGTGCATCTCGATGTCGCAGGCGTGCAGGCTGTAGTTGTCGTCGATGGCGCGGCGCACCATAGCCATGCGGTGGTGGTCGGCCAGCAGGGTGGCGCGCTCCTTCAGCGGGTTCTGCGGGCTCACCACAAACCACAACTCGTCCACCCCTTGCTGCTGCACCATCGTGTTGGCAATCACCAGATGCCCCACGTGGATTGGGTTGAAGGAACCGAAAAAAAGCGCGGTGCGCTTTTTCTTAGTTGGCAGTTGGCAGTTGGCAGTTGGCAGCATTTGGAATTTTTGCAGTTGACAGTTGGTAGTTGGTTGTATTTGTTTTTTTCGGTGGGTAGTTGACAATGGGCAGCATTTGAGGTCTTTTATCGGGTGGAGGTGAATGTTTTGGTCAGAGACGAAAGCATTCTGTTTATTTCGTTCAAAAGCGTCATGAGGTCGGCTATGTCGTCCTCCGCCAGGTATCCGATGGCGACACAGGCCAAAAGCTGGGTTTCCAGTTCGGCGCGTGAGCCTTGCGCATAAGATATGAATCGTGAAAACTCGGGGCCGCTTCCTCGCTGTTGCCCTTCGGCTATATTTGACGGGATTGATATTACGCAGCGGCGCATTTGGTCCGATAGGGCGTAGGTCTCTTCTTTAGGAAGTCTTTTTACGAGTGCGTATAACATAGTGACAGCAGTCATGCTCTTCTGCCACACAATAAGATCCATATAGTTTTTTGCTATCATACTGCCAACTGCCAACTGTCAACTGTCAACTGCCAACTGTCAACTGCCAACTTAATAGTACTTATACGCCGTCTCGATTTTGATATGGCGCAGCTTGCGGCCTTTGAAGGTGTAGATTTCGGCCACTTCGCCGGCACCGCTGACCACCTTCAGCACCGCCACGTCGGAGGTGTAGGAGCGGGGATAGCGCTTGAAGAAGATGCGGAACACGTCGTCCTTGTCCATGCCCACATGCAGCCCGTTGTCGAGCGTGATTTCCGGGTCGGCAATGTAGCCGCCCAGGATTTCCACCTTCTTGGTCCAGATGCTGTAGTAGAGGTCGATGTAGCTGTCGTCGACCCGCCGCATGCGGTTCACGCTCACCTCCATAGAGTCGTAGTAGTGGCGGTAGCCCTGCTCGCGGTACCAGTGCAGCTTGTTGTCGGTGATGTACTGCTCCACCGAGTTCCACACGCCGAAGGGGTAGATGATGCTCGGCGAGAGCGAGTAGACGGTCATCGTGTCGGTGTAGACTTTGATATCCTTTATCTGGTACTCCGGACGGCTGAAGGTCATCATGCGCATGGCTTTGGCACGCGACGAGACGTTGGTGGTGGCTACGTTCTGTTGGGCGATGACCATTGTGCCGCAAATCATCAAGGCTGCAAGAATCAGTGTTTTCTTCATTTTTATATATATGATATATTCATAGGAAGTAACGCGGGATGCAACTGTTTATTGCATCCCGCGTTGTTTTTTTTGACAATATTTTGTCAGTCAGATGTCTTAGCGCACGATGTTCACGCGCTGGGTGGCCATACCGCGGTCGGTGGTGACGGTAATCATGTAAAGACCCTGCGGCAGGGTGCTCACGTTGAGCTCAAGGATGTCGGCGTTTGTGTTTTCGTCGGCCATCACCTGACGACCCAGGGCATCCACCATCGTGTAGCTGTTGATGCGGCCTTCGACGGTGACATACACCATCTCGGTGGCGGGGTTGGGATAGGTGGTCACGTTGATGCTCGACTCCACATCGGCGATGCCAGTGGTGGGATCGTCGCCCTCCATCAGGTAGCCGGTCTTGGCACCGTTGAGGATGGCACAATTCATCACATCGCTGCTGTAGTTGCTCACGAAGGCGGCAAGCCAGCAATGGTTGGCCGTGAAGCTGGTGGGCAGCGTGTAGTTAAAGGTCTTGGTGTAGGTGTCGCCGGCGGCGGGAGTGGTGCTCTCGAAGGGATCGGTGTCGCCCCACACATCGCTGATGCAAGCGCGAATCACATGGTTGTGTTCATAGCGGCCATTGGCTCCCGACTGGGTACCCCAAATGCCGTCCTGCATGATGTAGAGGGAGAGGCGAGGGCTGTCAAAGGCAATGCTCTGAAGGAATTCACCGCTGACGGTCACACTCAGCTGACGGGTCTGCGGGTCGTAGGTCATGTTGCTGATGTTGACGGTGGCGAAGGCGGGTTGACTAATGGCGTTGGTCAGCACCTCGCGGGCGTTGATGTCGGGGAAGAAGGCGGGGCCAGGATATTCGCTCTGGTCGTCCACGTTGTCATAGTTGCGGTCCAGCATCCAAGCGGGAGCGAAAGTGCTGCCGCCGTCGTTGAAGAAGGTGAGCATCTGGTTCGACTCGTTGATGGTCATATTGTCGGTGTAATAACCCACGTGGTGGGCAATCCACACTACGCGGTCTTCCTGACCGGCAACTGCTGCGTCGAGGCGCTGGTGGCCGCTGGGGCAGTTGGGGCAACGGGCGGTGGTGAAGTGTTCCATGACGACAGTGCGCTGGGTGGTCGTCGAGGGGTCGTAGACGTTGGTCGAGCAGCTGGTGCTGTTGTCGCTGTTGTCGGGATCGGTATCGTTGTTGGGATTACTCACGGTGATGTTGATAGTGTTTGCGCCGAGCGTGGTCATCTGGACAGGCAGGGTGTATGTATAGTTTGCAAAAGAGGCCACATTGATACCAGTCACATTGACGGTCTGTTCGTCGCTGCCGTTGACGGTGTAAGTCACATCGAAGGAGGTCAGGGCGGCAGAACCTTGGTTGCGCACGGTGAGGCTCACGTCGACGGTGCTGTTCTGGGCAGTATTGGAGGAAACAGTGGCGCTGACAGCGGAAATGCTGTTGGCAGGAACGGTCTGCACTGCTACATTGTCGAGGAAGATATACACACCGTCGGCGGTGTAGCATGCAAAAGCGAGATAGACGCTCTGGTCGGCATAGCTGCTCAGGTCGATGGCGTAGGAATTGTTGCCTTCGGCGAGCTCGCCCAGATCGTTGAGCACAGAGAAACTGCTCTTCTGATTGTCGGTGGTTGAAACCATGATTTTCAAACTCTCAGCGTAGGGAGTGCCGGGTGCATAGTTGACACCATTGATGTCGAACAGAAGCATGGGGTTCTGGGTCGGCACAGTGATCTGCGGAGTGACGAGCCAGCGGTCGACGGGAGTCGTCTCTTCTGTCCAGGTAATGCAGACCATAGATTGTTGCAGGGCACACCAACTGTCGGTCAAAAAGGCATCGGTGTAGTGGTTGGTCAGGCCATCACCATAGGTGGTCCAGCCAGTCGGCACTGTTCCGTTTTCGAGAGAGTTGAAGTCTTCCGAGAAAGCGGTTTGCGCATGTGCGGCCATGCCAAAAGTCAGAGCCGCAGCCATAAATAATAAGATTTTTTTCATAATCTGATGATTTTAATTATTAATTTTTTTTTCAAAGTGCAAAAGTACATATAATTTTTAAAATGGCGATAAAAAAATGAAAAAATGTGTTATTTTTTTGTATCTTTGCATCATGAATTATGCTGCTGTTATTGCCAATCGTCTGGAAATCAATTCCAGACAGGTGGAGAAGACCATAGAGCTTCTCGAATCGGGCGCCACGGTGCCCTTCATAGCCCGCTATCGCAAGGAGGCCACCGGCTCGCTGAACGAGGTGCAGATTGCCGCCATACGCGACCTGCTGCTCAAACTCAAGGAACTGGACAAGCGCCGCGAGGCCATCCTGGCCAGCATCGAAGAGCAGGGTAAACTCACCGACGAACTGCGCCATCGCATCGACTCCGCCGACACCATGACCGACCTCGAGGACCTCTACCTGCCTTTCCGCCCCAAGCGCCGCACCCGCGCCACCATAGCCATAGAGAAGGGTTACGAGCCTCTGGCCGACAGCATTATGAGTGGAACGTGGAGAGCGGAGAGTGGAAAGTGGTCGGACGAAGACCTGCAGTATGCACGCGACATCATAGCCGAACGTCTGAGCGAGGACGCCGCCGCCCGCCAGCGGGTGCGCAACATCTTCCGCCGCCGCGCCATGCTCTCCTCTGCACTGGCGCGTAGCGTGAAGGAAGAGGACGAGCGCGTTGGCAAGTTCGAGTCGTGGCTCGACTGGAAGGAGCCAATCTCCAAGGCCCCGTCGCACCGCATCTTGGCCCTCTTCCGCGGCGAAGAGGCTGGTGTGCTCCGGGTGCATGTGCGTCCCGATGCCGACGACGAAGGTATCCGTGCCTTGGGGCCGAAGGCCGACAGCCGGCAGACCCCTCAGTCTGCCGAACAGATACGCCTGGCGGTGGAAGACAGCTACAAGCGACTCGTCGCGCCGAGCATAGAGAACGAGTTCCGCAACCATCTGAAGGAGCGTGCCGACCGTGAGGCTATACGCGTCTTTGCCGAGAATCTGCGCCAGTTGCTGCTGGCCGCTCCTATGGGACAGAAGCGAACCTTGGCCATCGACCCCGGCTTCCGTACCGGCTGCAAGGTGGTCTGTCTCGATGCCCAGGGACAGTTGCTGCACAACGAAACCATCTATCCCTTCACCTCGGTGCGCGAGGAGCGTGCCGCTATAGCCAAACTCGAGGCCCTGGTGGAGGCATTTCAGATAGATGCCATAGCCATAGGCAACGGCACCGCCGGCCGCGAGACCGAGGAGGTGGTGCAACGCTGCCACTTCAACCGCAAGGTGATCGCCGTCAGTGTCAGCGAAGCCGGCGCCTCGGTCTACAGCGCCAGCGACGTGGCGCGGCGCGAATTTCCTGATTATGACGTCACTGTGCGCGGCGCGGTCTCGATAGGTCGTCGTCTGATGGACCCCCTCAGCGAACTGGTCAAGATCGACCCCAAGAGCATCGGGGTGGGGCAGTACCAGCACGATGTGGACCAGAAACAGCTGGCCGAGAGCCTGGCAGACACGGTGGTGAGCTGCGTTAACTCGGTGGGCGTGGAACTCAACACCGCCAGTCGAGAGCTGCTCAGCTATGTGAGTGGCATCGGTCCCGCCCTGGCCGACAAGATAGTGGCCCATCGCAACCAGAATGGCGCTTTCGCCTCGCGACAGGCATTGCACGCCGTCAAGGGACTTGGCGACAAGGCTTTCGAGCAGTGTGCCGGCTTCCTGCGGGTGCGCGAAAGCGACAATCCGCTCGACCGCAGTGCCGTCCATCCCGAGCGCTATGCCCTGGTGGAGCGCATGGCCGCCTCGGTGGGAGCCGACGTGCAGTCGCTGATGCAGGACAAGGAGTTGCGCGCCAAGATACGCCTCGACGACTTCGTCGCGCCCGACTGCGGCTTGCCTACGCTTCAGGATATTATGAAGGAACTGGAGAAGCCTGGTCTGGACCCGCGGGCTCGGTTCGAGGTGTTCGAGTTCGACAAGAACGTGACCCGCATAGAGGACGTCAAGGAGGGCATGGTGCTGCCCGGTATCGTTACCAATATCACGGCTTTCGGTGCCTTCGTCGACATCGGAGTGCACCAGGACGGCCTGATACACATCAGCCAGATGGCCAACCGCCGGGTCAACGACCCGAGTGAGGTGGTGCATCTGCACCAGCATCTGAAGGTGCGGGTGCTCGAGGTGGACCTTCGCCGGAAGCGCATCAGCCTGACCCTCAAGGGCGATATGAATTGAAACATTATTAGTATAGTATAAATACATATTTATTATGGAAAGCAAGACAAGAAAACCTTTGACCTTCGGTAGTACCATGCTGGCCTCGGCGCTGGGCGTGGTAATCGTGTCCGTGGTGGGCGGCATCATCACCTTCGTGTCGATGCTCTGCATGATGCTGGCGCTGGGCAATATGAGCAAGTCCAGTGCCGCGCCTGTGATGCCCAATTCGGTGCTGGCAGTGGACCTGGGCAAGATTGTGGGCGACCGCACGCCGACGGGGCTGATGGCCAGCTATGGCGACACCAAGGGTGTGGGCCTGGTCGATGCCTGCGAGGCCATACGCGCCGCTGCCACAGACGAGCGCATCCGTGCCATCTACCTGACTGACCCCGGCACGAGCCTCCTTTCGTGGGGTTCGCTCACCGAATTGCGCCAGGCGCTGGCCACCTTCCGCGAGGCCGGCAAACCGGTCGTCAGCTATGCCACCGGCTATTCCCAGTCGGGCTACTACCTCTGCTCGGTGGCGGACCGCGTGTGTCTGCACCCCAGCGGCATGGTCGACTTCCGCGGTATGGGCGCCGAAGTGTTGTACTATAAAGACCTGCTCGACAAGCTGGGCGTGGAGATGCAGCTCATACGTCCCGAAAGCTGCGCCTACAAGAGTGCCGGCGAGGTCTATACGCTGAACCATATGAGCCCTGCCAACCGCGAGCAGATACGCGCCTATATCGGCAGCATCTGGCGCACGGCCACCGCCCAGATTGCCCTCTCGCGCGGCGAGCGGGGCGTCACGGTGGAGGGTCTCAACCGCACGGCCGACGACCTGAGCGGCTTCCTGGCCGACGATGCACGCGCCTCGATGCTGGTGGACACGCTTTGCTTCGAGGCCGACGTGAAGCAGATGCTGAAGGCGGAGCTCGACGGCAAGCAGCTGCTGCCCATCTTGCAATACTCCACCGCCGTCAAGTCGGAGCGCAAGCCGGCTTCCAAGGACGAGATAGCCGTCATCTATGCCGAGGGCAATGTGGTGGACGGCAGCGCCAAGGGCTTTGCCACCGGCGTCTACGGCGACGATATTGTGAAGGCGCTGCGCCAGGCCACGGAGGACGACAACGTGAAGGCCATCGTGCTGCGCGTCAATTCGCCCGGCGGACAGGCCACGGCCAGCGAGAGCATGACCCACGCCGTCATGCAGGCCCGCGAGCGCAAGCCCGTCGTCGTCAGCATGGGCGACCTGGCCGCCTCGGCCGGATACGAGATGTCGTGCATGGCCCATGTCATTGTGGCCCAGCCCACCACCATCACCGGCTCCATCGGTGTCTTCGGCACGGTGCCCAACCTCGGCAAGCTGATGCGCCAGAAACTGGGCCTGAATGCCGACACCGTGGCCACCAATCGCAACTCCGCGGGCCTCAGTGGGTTCCGTCCGCTGTCGCCCGCCGCGATGGCTATGATGACGCGCAACGTTGAAGACTTCTACAAGGTCTTCGTCGGCCGCGTGGCCGAAGGGCGTGGCATGAGCTACGACGAGGTGCACCAGATAGCCCGCGGTCGCGTGTGGACCGGCGCCGACGCTATAGGCATCGGCCTGGTGGACACCCTCGGCGGCATCGACCTCGCCTACCGTATTGCTGCCGAGCGCGCCGGCATCACCGACTATCGCGTGAAAGAATATCCCAAGGAGAAGGACACCTGGACCCAACTCTCCGAACTCTTCGGCGAGAGCACGGACGGCGACCTCTCCCTCATGGCCAAGATGCGCCTGGCCTGGCAGTGGAAGCACAACGGGCAGGGCAAGGCCGCCAAGGCCCTCACGCGCCTGGAAAGCGACCTGCTGTACGTGGCCGAGAGCGAGGGCGTTCAGGCCCGTATGCCGTTTGTTGTCGTCAATGACTGATGCCGGATGAGACGCTTGTTAACACTGCTGGCCGCCCTGTGCTGTGTACAGGTGCTGTCGGCCCAGAGTGCCGCCACGGCCCGCACCGTGGTGTGCGACAACGACACGCTGCGCATCGAGGTGGTGTCGGTGCCCGACCCCTACGTGCCCGGCCAGCCGCGATATGAGACGGACCGCGTCAACATATACAACAAGCTGGACCGTCCGCTGATGGTGGAGTACCAGGTGCAGGCTACGCTGACGCGTTACGACAAGACTTTCGTCCACCGGCACCTGCTGCAGGTGGAGCCTCGCAGCGCCGTGGGCGAAGACATCCTGTCGAACTATTCCCGTCGCGCCCGCTACCACGAGAGCGACTGCCGCGTGGAAATGGACTACTACAGATACCGTCCGGCAGACCGTCAGGACTGACCGCCACCCATACCGACGCAAGCGGCTGCCCCCACACATGGGGCAGCCGCTTGCCGTATGGTGCATCCGGCGGGGGATGGTGCCGGAATCGTTGAAGGATGGCACCCACGAATGCCGACCGATGAGCTATATAAAACCTTACCAACACCTACCGCGGTAGGTGTTGGTAAGGTGTTCATAAGGCGTTGGTAAGGCGTTGGTAAGGAGATGATAGGTTGAGAGCCTGTGGTTCAGTGGGTTACAAAGGCCGTTTTTCGCCTCACAACAGGTGGGGGTAATCTGGGTTTTGACCTTGAATTATCTCCTTATCGTTTGATTATGCGCTTGTTGCATGTGGATTCCGGCGTGCGGACCTGCAGCGTGTATATCCCGCTGGGGAGGGCTGAAAGGTCGATGACTATGGCATCGGCACCGGCTGCCACGTCTGTGCGGTTCATCAGTATGCGTCCGAGCGCATCCATCACCAGTATGTTTGCACGTTGCGCGCCGTCGATCTTCAGGTTGACCATCCCGGTGGTGGGGTTGGGGCTGAGGCTGACGGAGGCATCGTCGGGCAGGGCAATGCCTACGATGGTGGTGTCGACCCACTGGGCATAGAGGGTCACGTTGCCATGCAGGCGCACGCGGTCGCCGGGCAGGAAGATGCGGTCGTCGGCTCCGGCATTCTTCTTGGTGCACCAGCCGGTGAAGCGGCAGTTCTCGCGCGTGAACTCGCACTCGCGTATCGTAACCTCATCGGCGGGGCAGTAGACGGTGTCGAACTGGGGGCCGAAGTTGCCCCTGGCAGCCGAGTAGATGAGCGTGCTGGTGGGAATGGTGCGCAGGTGGAGGTAGATGAGGCTGTCCAGATGGTGCAGATGGGTGTCGCAGTTGGCCACCGGCAGTTTGTAGTCGTGGAAATAGTAGTGCGACTGCCCGATGCAGACGGTGTCGTAGAGGTCGGCTTCGACGAAGGTTTCCTCCACCGGGCGGATGCCGAAGAGGGCGCCCTGCCACTGGTTGAAGGTGTAGGTGGCGTTGCCGCCGATGCCGCCGCTGCCGGGAGCCAGGTTGTTCATGGTGTAGAAGCCGTCGCCGTAGCCGCCCCAGCCCCAGTTGAAGTGGTAGGTGGTGTCGAGATTCGACCCGTCGAGGACAAAGGCGTGGCCGCCGTCGTCGTCGCTGCCGTCGTAGTAGATGGGCCATCCGTTGGCCAGATTGCTGTCGATGAGGCCGAGCCAGATGCTGTCGGGGATGAGCAGCGTGTCGATGGTGTAGTGCACGGTCTGCGGCACGCCGTTGACTGTGGCCGTGCTGTCGCGCCAGAGGGTCCGGTTGCGGCTGAGGTACTGCATGTCGGCATTGTAACGGAAATGGTCGCGGAAGGCGGCCAGGCACGACTCGGAGTAGGCGCCGCTGCCGCCGGTAGCGCTGGTGCCGTACATCATGTCGACCGAGACACCGCAGTGGTAGCTGATGAGGCTCAGTGCATTGGCGCGCTCGTCGGAAGTGGCCATGTTGATATAATTGGGCATGATGTCCCACATGTAGGTGGAGTTGCCAAAGTCGGCCGAGAGGGTGCCGTAGGAGGGCGTGTTACCCATAGGCTGGTGCACATAGCTGTGGCTTCCCTCGCCGTTCCAGGGGTGGTTCCAGCGTTTCATAATCTGAGCCATAGCCGTGGCCACGCATCCCACCACGGCGCGCGTGTTGTAGACGCTGTCGAAGGGGCAGAAGCGGTTGAAGGGGTCGCCCTGGTCCCAGCGGGTGCGGCAGAGCGGAAGTATGTATTGCACCGACACCGGCGTGCTCGGCACCTCGCCGGCGACCAACGTGGCCCAGCGCGGGTCGGCTGCGGTGTGCGGTCCGCGGATGGCGGTGGCTATCTGGTCGTCATAGATGGAGAGCCAGAAGCGCAACTCGCGGTGCAGGCGGGTGGGGAAGGGTGAGTCGAAAGAATAGCCCAGTATGGGGCGCACGCGGTCGTCGGCTGCCACGATGACGAAGCCGTCACCGTCGTTGGCAAAGACATACATGTGCTGCAGTTCACCGAAGGTGAGCGTCCGCAACGAATCTACGGGTTTGACGTCCTGCGGACGGTAGGTGTTCCAATGGGCGACGGCCACGCGGTGGGCGGTGGCTCTGTCGACGGGGGCTGCCATTGCACTGCCGGCCAGCAGACATGCGGCGGCTATCAGAATGAGGGTCTTTTTCATGCCGGTGTTATTGTTTATTGTTTGCTATACCTTCGTTGAGCCAGCGGACAAATTTCTGCACGTCGCGGTCGTACTTGTAGTTCTCGGCTGTCAGCACGCGCCCGTCGGCATCGACAATCACGTAGTATGGCTGGGCATTCATATTGTATTCAGTCTTCTGGTAGTTCAGATTCTTGCGCCCCAGGGTCTTCAGGGTGCGTCCTTTCTCGTCGGTGACCCATTCCTCTTCGGGCAGCTCGATGGTGTTCTCGTCGGCGAAGAGCGAGCACATGACGAACTCCTCGTTCAGGAGGCGCTTCACCTCCGGGTCGGTCCACACATAGTGCTCCATCTCGCGGCAGTTGGCGCAGGTCTTGCCGGTGAAGTCGACAAAGACAGGCTTGCCCTGCTGGCGGGCGTAGGCTTTGGCCTCGTCGAGGTCGAAGAAGGCTTCGAAGCCCAGCGGCACATGCAGCTTGTCGGCATATTTGCGGTCGGCCGGCAGTTTGCCTACCTGTATGGTGGTGCCGCTGGCGGCAGGTGTGTGCTCGGATATCAGACGCTCGAGGTCGAATTCCTGGCTCGATTGCGGAGGCAGGAATCCGCTCAGGCTCTTCAGCGGGGCGCCCCAGAGGCCGGGTATCATCCATACCACAAAGGCCAGGTCGGCTATGGCCAGGAACAGGCGCAGGGTGCCTATTTCCTTCACCTCGTCGTCTCCCTTGAAGCGCAGTTTGCCCAGCAGGTAGAAGCCCAGCATGCCGAAGATGACAATCCATAGGGCCAGATAGATGTCGCGAGGCAGAAGACCCCAGTTGCAATAGAGGTCGGCCATCTGCAGGAACTTGAGGCCAAAGGCCAGTTCGAGGAAGGCGAAGGAGACTTTGACGGTGTTCAGCCAGCTGCCGCTCTTCATGTTTTTGAGCGCCTGCGGGAACATGGCCAGCAGTGTGAAGGGTAGGGCAAAGCCGATGCCGAAGCCCAGCATGGTGACGAGGCTCACCCAGCGGTCGGTGGAGCTGGTGGTGAGTCCCACCAAGGCGGCGCCCAGGATGGGACCGGTGCAGCTGAAGGAGACCAAGACGGTGGTCAGGGCGATGAAGAAGGGGGCCAGCCAGCCGCCTTTGTCGGCCTGCTCGTCGCTGCTGTTAATCCACTTCTCCGGCATCTTGATTTCAAAGAGTCCGAAGAAACTCAGCGCGAAGATGAAGAAGATGATGAAGAAGAGCAGGTTGGGTATCCAGTGTGTGCCGATGAAGTAGAGCGCTTCGGGACCGAAGATAAGGGCAAGTATGGCGCCCAACACGGCAAAGATGAAGACAATGGAGAAGCCGAAGAACCAAGCTTGACGGCGGCTCTTGCGCTTGTTGTCTCCGTTGTGCATGAAGAAGTTGACGGTCATGGGAATCATGGGGAAGACGCACGGGGTGAACATGGTGAGTATGCCTCCGCCGATGGCCCAGAGGAAGATGACCAGCAGGCTGCGGTCTTTCTTCGTATCTTTCTCTACAGGTGCCTCTGCTACAGCCACTGTGGGCTCTTCCACCACGGCTTCGGGCTCTACTGCAGGCTCTTCCACGGCTTCGGCTACGGCGGGCTCTTCCGTCGGCTCAACCGTGGCGCCGGGCACTTTGAACGTGAAATCGCGGTCTTCGGGAGCGATGCAGCTGCCGTTGTTGCACATCTGGTAGCTCAGGATGCCGCTGACAGTGAACTCTTTCTCACTCAGGCGCTTTACTTTCTGGCGGAAGACGACGTTGTCGCTGAACGATTTGACCACGCAGCCAAACACAGGGTCGTTCTCTTCGTGGGGCTTGGGTTCCTGCACTTTGCCCACCAGTTCGTAGTCGTTGCTCTTGTTGAATTCGAAGACGATAGGCAATGGCCCGTTGGGGTCTGTGTATTGGGAGTAGAGGTGCCACCCCTCGTCAATCTTGGCTGTGAACACCAGTTCGGCTTCTGTGGCCGATGTCTCCTTGACGGTGTAGGTCCATTTGGCTGGATCAAGCTGTTGGGCCCACGCTCCCATGCCGGCCGTCAAAGCCAGCAGCACTAAGAATAGGCGCTTCATTTTGTTTCTGTTATTGTGTTATTTAAGGTTAAATTTAATCTTTTTCTCGCCTCTCACGGTGGTTACTCCTACCACATACATGCCTTTGGCCATCTTGTTAATCATGATTTTCTGGTTGTTGCGGTAGTTGTTGACCGTCTTGACGGTTTTGCCGTCGCGGTTGGTGAAGGTGACGGTGGCCGACGGGCTTTCGAAGGTGATGGTGACGTAGCCTTCAGCCAAGTGCGGATTGATGCGTACGCGCTCCTCGCCCATAGGCTGGGGCTGCTGGGTGCTGGGCTGCTCGACTTCGCTCTGTGTCGGCTCTTCGCTGGCCACTTCGCGAGCGGGCATCACATAGCCGCTCAGTTTGGCCATGCCTTTCGAGTCGCTGCCAAACCATACATCGCCCTGTCGGCTGACGGCTATCTTGTAGATGTTGCCCTGCGGCATCTGGCTGTTCTTCGATGTGAAGGCTTCCCAACGGTCCACGCCGTCGAACACGGCGGCACCGTTGCTGGTGGCAATCCACAGTAGTCCGTTGTCGTCAAACACCAGGTCGTTCACCTGATTGCTGGGCAGCGGGCTGTTGGAGGTGTTCCAGATGTGCCATTCTTCACCGTCGAAATTGGCCAGTCCGTTCAGTGTGCCGAACCATTTGACGTTGTTGCGGTCGATAGCCACGGCCGGCACGATATTGTCTGGAAGGCCGGAATTCTCCACTGTGTAGCTCACCCAGCGGCGGTCGTTGAACATGCTGACGCCGGCATTGGTGGTTATCCACTTGCGGTTGGCGCGGTCTACAGCCAGGTCGAGCACAAAGTCGCTCAGCAGGCCACAGTCTTCGGGCGTGTATTTCTCCCATGTGTAGCCGTTGTAGCTCACCAGGCCACCCAGCGTGACCCCAATCCAGTACACGCCGTCGTTGTCGAGTGTTATCTCTTTGATAAACTTCATCTTCAGACGTCGGGTCTCAGTGACGTATTCGGTCCAGTGCGTGCCGTCGAATTCAATGACGCCGTAGTCGTCGGTACCAATCCATACTTTACCGCGTTTGTCGACCATCAGGCAGTTGACAGACTGGTTCTTAAGCTTTTCGTTGAACATCGAATAGTCAATCCACGAACCGCCGTCGAGGCGACTCAGGCCCTGATACGAGCCCACCCACACGCCGCGACTGTCGGCCGCCAGCGCCGAGATGTTGTTGCCTCCGATGTCGGAATTCTTGGTGTTGTAGACTGTCCAAGTGCCATTGGGTTGGGCTGTCAATGTGCTGCAGAGGGTCAGCAGCAGGGTAATTGCTGTGATATGTTTCATCATGTTTTATGTTTCTCTTTTTTTGCTGCGGGAAATAATATATTATTCAGTATCAGTCTGTATCCGGCTGAATTGGGATAGAGCGATAGGTCGGTGGGCGGGTCGCCTATGAAGTGGCGGTAGTCCTCGGGGTCGTGGCCGCCCAGAAAGGTCCAAGTACCCTTGCCGTATTCGCCATGCAGATAGCGCACTTCGTCAAGCTCCTTGTTCTCAGCCAATATCACGCACCCACTCTTCACCGTCGAGCGGCGGAATGCGGTCGTTTGTCCCATGAATCCGTGCACCACTCGTGTGTGGTTTTGCGTCAGCATGGTCGGTATCCAGTCCCATTTGGCCGAGAAGTCGAAGAGTACAAAAAAGTCGGTCTTCTCGTTCACCTGCCGCTGTCGCGTGCGGTCGTCGATGTCTATGGTCGAAATCTCATACTCGGCAGGATTGACGCTGATGCGGAAGTCTTTGAAAGCAAAGCATTTGCTGTAGTCTAGGGCCTCCTGTGCATTGGGCTGCATAGGGTCGCCGTCGAACATTACATCGCAGATGTCAACGCCCTCGGCAGCCAGGGCTACATCGTAGCTGTCAGGTGCCGAGCACATGGCGAACAGGAATCCACCGCCGCTGACGAAGTCTCTGATTTTGTGCGCTACAGCCAATTTCAGTTGGCTCATCTTGCTGTAGCCCAGCTTGGCGGCACGTTCTTGTTGCAGGCGCACGTCCTCGATGTACCACTGCTGGCTCCGATAGTTGGCCCAGAACTTGCCGTATTGCCCGGTAAAGTCTTCATGATGAAGATGTAGCCAGTCGTAGGTTGGCAGTACGCCAGCCATCACCTCCTCGTCGTACACCACGTCGTAGGGAATCTCCGCGTAGGTGAGCACCAATGTGACTGCATCGTCCCACGGCAGTTTGTTCTTGGGCGAATAGACGGCAATGCGTGGCGCTTTCTGTAGCTTCACGGCATCCATGTTCACCGACGGATCGGCGATATGGCTCAGTATAGCAGAGCTTTGCCCGTCGGCAATCACTTCGCAGCTCACTCCGCGCAATTTGCATTCGCGCTCTATTGCGTCGGCATATTTGGTCATAAAGGTGCCTCCGCGATAGTTGAGCAGCCATGTCACCTCGGCTTCGTGCTGCAGTGTCCAGTAGGCCACACCATAAGCCTTCAGGTGGTTCTTCTGAGTCTCGTCCATTGGTATGAGCACATAACTTGCGTGCGCGTGCGCGAACAAAAAAAAGAAAAGCAGGAAATGGAAAGCCATACATAGGCTCCGCCCGTTTGCGAGGGGGCTCAACGATTGCCCGTGTATTTTCTTCTCGGTTTTCAATGTCCAAATCCCAGTTTCGTGTGCGGATAGGGGGGCTCGAACCCCCACTCCTCTCGGAACAAGATCCTAAGTCTTGCGCGGCTACCAATTACGCCATATCCGCTCTCGTTTGTGCCAGTGCGCTCAATTCCAGGGTGCTGCATCGTTCGCTGGGTTCTGCCGCTGGGCGCAAAACGATTGCAAAATTACAACTTTTTTCCATTCTGTCGCCAGTTTTTTTGCCTTTTTAAGATTATTTCACCCCATTGTTCATCTTACATGTCTGTTATTCAGATGTTTGGTTTTCTGTTTCCAAAAACGTTCAAAAAAATGAAAAAAGCGCTTCGAAAGCGAAAAATAGTACCTCCATAAGTACCTATTAGACAGGGGTATTACGCTACCCCCTCTTACTCCTCTCTTACTATACTCCTATCCATCTCCAACCCAACACTTACTTTTGTAGGAGTTCATTAGTCGAAGATAAGTCGAATGTATTGCGAACATAGGTTTCAGGTAGATATTTTTCTCCTTCGACATACTAAAGAATGCCTTTTTCAGTTATTGCGGTTAAAATGGATTTAGACTATGAAACCGACTCTTGCCCGATATCTGATGCTTTTTTTGTCGCTCGTTGCTGTACGCGGCGCTGCGGCACAAGTCGATTTTGAGAAAAAGACTCCTGTCATGAGTCGGCCGGGCATCCTGCGTCAGGTGCAGGTCGATACCACCATCCATCCCATGCTCAACCGTGGGCACTACACATTTGCCGCCGTTATCGACGGTGATACTATCCCGCTCTACTACATGAAGGAGGTGAAGGTTTATGCAGGTGGTATGTTGCTTACTCCCAAAGAGATAAAGCAGAATCAGAAGTTGATTCGCAATGTGAAGCTGATGCGCCCCTACGCCCTCGAGGGTAAGCGGCGCCTCGACGCGTTGGAGGTGCAGATTGCCGCCCTGCCGCGCAAGGACCGTCGGCGGGCAATTAAAGAGGCTGAGCAGCAGTTGCTTAGTGATTATAAGGATGAAATATCCAACTATACGTTTTCGCAAGGTCTGGTGCTTATCAAGTTGATTGACCGCGAGACGAACCGTACGGCCTACAAGATTGTGGGTGAATTGCGCGGTTCGCTGCGGGCGGGCCTCTATCAGACGCTGGCAAAGCTTTTTGGCTATAATCTGAAGGATTCGTTCGACCCCAAGCATAACAAGAAGGACGACCTCATCGACCGTATCTGCCTTAGTATCGACCGCGAACAAATCTGACTGCTATGAGAGCTTATTGCCATTTGAAAGCTGTGCCCATGCGGGCCGAAGCCAGCGACCGAAGCGAGATGGTAAATCAACTGCTGTTTGCTGATACTGTTGAGGTTATTGAGCGTCAGGAGCGCTGGAGTTTGGTGCAATGCGACTATGACGGGTATCGGGGATGGGTCGACAACAAGCAGATTGTGCCGTTCGGCACCGCTGCCGATTTGGCGGAGCGACTTTTCCTCGACACGCCCTATCTGTGGGGTGGTCGTTCTACGGGTGGTATCGACTGTTCTGGTTTGACGCAGGTGTGTTTCAAGGCTTTGGGTATCTGGCTTCCGCGCGATGCTTCGCAGCAAGTCACCTGCGGTGTCGAGGTGTGTGCATGCGACCCTATGCGTGACGATTTGGCCTTTTTCTGTAATGCCGATGGGCGTATTGTGCACGTCGGCATCTGCATGGGCGATGGACACATCATTCATGCCTCGGGCTGTGTGCGCGTGGATGTGCTTGATTCCAAGGGTATTTACAATGAAAAAGCGCAAGCTTATTCGCATGCGCTTCATTCTGTCAGGCGTGTCGTCGGTTAGGCTACGGCTCGTCGGCTTGCCTCTGTCTCCGGGCAGGGGTAGTTCACCGTCCTGCCCACCAGTTGGCAGACGTAGTTTTTCGTGCGTCCGTATAGGGTGCAGAGGGCGTTGTTTCCGGCAGCAGCCTGTCTGCGATTACTCTCTGTAGATGCTTGGTATGTAATGTCTTCCAGCAAGGAGCGGTGTGTTATTCTGCGGTATATTCCGCCACCGCTATAGACCAGTGTGCACACGTCGTCGGCTGTCACCAGGTTGCGGCGTCGCTCCAGAGCAGTTGGGTTGGCATTCACGCGCCCTTCTGTCAGCAATTTTGACAGTGGTACCGCTGCATCCACTGGGTCGATGGAGAGCAGGTACTCGAGACATTCTATTTGTGGCAGCAGTAGGCGGAATCGGCCGTAAAGCTCCTGGTCTTCAAGGAATAGCATTCTTACGCCTGCCTTTCCCAAACACTCTGTGTACTCTTCGGCACTCAACCCTTTGCATAGCGGAAGCAGCACACCGCCGGCTTGCATAACAGCCATATCTATTACATTCCATTCGGGTCTATTCTCGGATACCAGCCCGACCGCTTCTCCGCGTTTCAGTCCGCGCAGCAAAAGGGCGCAGCTCAGTGCGTCGACGTTACGGCGGTATGTGTCAATGGCCATATCCGTGTTGCCGTAGTGGAAGCATGGCCGACGTGTTTTTTGTTCGGCGCGTACATTCAAAATGTCGAACAGGCGTGTGGGTGTTTCCTCGCTTTTCATAGTCATGTTTCGTCATGTTTTCGGCTGCAAAATTACTGTCAATTTTTGTCCCATCGAAACGAATGTTAGTGGGCTCTAGGGTTAGGGACGAAAATGGGCTGTTTGGTGTTAAAAGTGGTTGTTTTAGGGACGAAATGCCGTTTTGGGGTCGTTAGTCCCAGTTTGTTTGGGGTGCTTTTTTGACACAAATCGGCTATGCAATAGCGGGTTGTTCGATGTTAAATGATAATCGGCCTATCCCGCGTTTAGTTCAATCAAAGAGTTGCGAATATGCCTAGGGTATAGGAACCCTAAATGTGCGACTGATTTCTGTTGCGCATATCCCCCTCCGACGCATGCAGTGATAAATAGACTGTTGTCGCCCCAAAGTACCTCCCTACCCAGTAAAAATGAAAGAATTGTTTATTATTTATGTCATTAATATTTTAGTTGTTTATCATCTTCTTCTTCGAGATATGTTTTCTGGTATGTTGTCAATCGTTTGTTACTCAATTGTGTATATCTGTGCAATGTTGTCTGTCGTTAATTTTTCAAAAAATAATTTGTCCATTTTCCAATTGTTTTGTACTTTTGCACTTCGAAAGAATGACGTAAGACAGCCACGCTTTATATCGGATTTCAAAACCATGATATATGTGAAATTTTGATATACGCGGGGAGGCTCTCGCCGTGATGGATGGTTGTGTTTCGTTTTCTTTAATTGTTTGATAACGAGTCTAGTATCGGACGTTAATTGTAACAAAAACGACAAATAGTTTATATGAAGATTTCCGTAGCAGGTACCGGCTATGTCGGTTTGAGTATTGCCACTTTGTTGGCTCAACACAACGACGTCACCGCCGTGGATGTTGTTCCCGAGCGTGTGGACCTCGTCAACAATAAGAAGTCGCCTATCCAGGATGATTATATTGAGGACTATCTGGCACACAGGCCGTTGAGCCTCAAGGCCACTCTGGATCAGGAGGCTGGCTACCGCGACGCCGAGTTTGTGGTCGTCGCCGCCCCGACCAACTACGACAGCCAGAAGAACTTCTTCGACACCAGCACCGTGGAGTCCGTTATCGACGCCGTGCTGAAGGTGAACCCGGAGGCGGTGATGGTCATCAAGAGCACCATCCCCGTTGGCTACACCCGCAGCCTTTACGTCAAGTACCGGAAACAGGGTGTCAAGAGGTTTAACCTGCTCTTCAGTCCGGAGTTCCTGCGCGAGAGCAAGGCATTGTACGACAACCTTTATCCCAGCCGCATCATCGTGGGTGTCCCCAAGATGATGGTCGGCAAGGAATACGAAGAAGAGAACGAGGCCATCCGAGCGTTGACCGACATCGATTGGCTGACGGAAAAAGCCCATCAGTTTGCCAAGTTGCTGCAAGAGGCAGCCATCAAAGAGGATGTGCCCACGCTTTTCATAGGAATGAAGGAGGCCGAGGCGGTGAAACTCTTCGCCAACACCTACCTGGCGCTGCGCGTGAGCTACTTCAACGAACTGGACACCTACGCCGAGATGAAGGGGCTCGATACTCAGGCCATCATCACCGGCATCGGCTTGGACCCCCGCATCGGCACGCACTACAACAACCCCTCCTTCGGCTACGGCGGCTACTGCCTGCCGAAGGACACCAAGCAGCTGCTGGCCAACTACGAGAACGTGCCCCAGAACATGATGACCGCCATCGTCGAGAGCAACCGCACGAGGAAAGACTATATTGCCGACGCCGTGCTGCGCAAGGCTGGATATTACGAGGCCAGCAGCAGCTATGATGCACGTAAGGAACACCGTTGCGTTGTCGGTGTGTTCCGTCTGACCATGAAGTCCAATTCCGACAACTTCCGCCAATCCGCCATCCAAGGTATCATGAAGAGGATCAAGGCCAAAGGGGCGGAAGTCATCATATATGAACCGACCTTGGAGGACGGAAGCACCTTCTTTGGAAGTGTGGTCGTCAACGACCTGGAGAAATTCAAGGAGATGTCCCAGGCCATCGTGGCGAATAGATATGACGACTGTCTGGACGACGTGCAGGGCAAGGTCTATACTCGCGACATATTTAAGCGTGATTGAACGATGAAGACGATACTTGTCACCGGATCTGCCGGATTTATCGGGGCCAATCTGGTTCTCCGTCTTCTGGAGGAGGGCTTCCAGGGCGAGTCTGTGGTTGTCGTGGGCCTCGACAATATGAACGCCTACTACGACCCAAGCCTGAAGGAGTACAGGTTGGGGATTGTCTCGCAGATGGCCCGGCGACATACGGAGCACAGCTACTGTTTCGTCAAAGGGGATATCGCCGACAAGACGCTTGTCGACCGCCTCTTCACGGAGCATCGGTTTGACATCGTGGTTAACCTGGCGGCCCAGGCCGGCGTGCGCTACAGCATCGAGAACCCCGACGCCTATATCCAGAGCAACGTCATCGGCTTCTACAACATCTTGGAAGCCTGTCGGCATAACCCCGTCGAGCATCTGGTCTATGCCAGTTCCAGTTCTGTCTATGGCGGCAACAAGAAGGTGCCCTTCTCGACGGACGACCGGGTGGACAACCCAGTCTCACTCTATGCCGCCACCAAGAAGAGCAACGAGCTTTTCGCCCACTGCTACAGCAAGCTCTACGACATTCCCAGCACGGGGCTTCGTTTCTTCACCGTCTACGGTCCTGCCGGCCGGCCCGACATGGCCTACTTCGGCTTCACTGACAAGCTGCTCGCAGGCAAGACCATCCAGATCTACAACTACGGCAACTGCCGCCGCGACTTCACCTATGTCGACGACATCGTGGAGGGCATCGTCCGTGTGATGGGCGGCGCCCCCGAGCGCAGGACGGGCGAGGACGGCCTGCCTGTTCCTCCATACAGAGTCTACAACATCGGCGGCGGCCAGCCGGAGAACCTGCTGGACTTTGTACAGATACTGCAGGAAGAGCTGGTGCGAGCCGGCGTGTTGCCGCAGGACTATGACTTCGACGCCCACAAGCAGCTGGTCCCCATGCAGGCTGGCGATGTCCCCGTCACCTACGCCGATTCGGCAGCCCTCGAAAAGGACTTCGGCTTCACTCCGAGAATAACCCTCCGCCAGGGCCTGCGCAAATTTGCCGAGTGGTATAAAGAGTATTACAGCTAGAGCGAGTCTCCTGCCTGTGGCCGATGCTTGCGAGTCCGCAACCCCAATGGAGCCGGTGCAGAAGGCTTCAAACGAAGGGAAGAAGCATGCAAACCAAGGAGCCTTTTCCTTCCTGTCTCCGCCGACTCTTGCATTTTGACATACAAGCGCTATGACGATGAAAAAAGCACTGCCGCTTTGAAGCCGACATTCTGGATTCATCATGCAGACCATTATCGCCAATAGATATGACAGCATCATCAACGACATCAAAGTATAAAGTTACCCCCCCCGCGACTTCTTCAAGCGCGACTACTGCCTAACCCCTTAAACCCTAAACCGTAAACCCCCAATTCATAACTCATAACTCTTAACTCATAACTTTAAACCATGAGAGAGAGAATAAGACTTTATAAAGGTGGGTCCTATAAAATTGCTTTCAATCGATTAAATGTGGCAACCATAGAACCCACCTCGGGTCATCTATCCCCTATCCGCCAGTTACGAGGCGTCGCCCGCACTGCAGTAGACGGTGTCGGAGCACGCCGACGGATGCTGGGCCGTGGCAGCGGCCTTGACGAAGACGTAGACGTGCACCCGTTCACCCTGCCACCTGCTGGGCATGGCCAGCTTGATGCTCTGCGTCTCGCCCGGGGCTCCACGCAGGTGCTCCCCCGTGGTCATCGCCGACTCGTTCAGGTCGGGAGTATACGCCACGACGTAGATGCTGTCCTGCGCGTCGGCCGATGGCATGTCGGCGTGGTTGTCCGTGACCTGCACCGCCACCATGCCCGGCTCGTCGAAGTTCGGCGCCCCCGTTTGCACGTCCGCCACCGGACCGCAGCTGATCGTCAGCTGCTCGTATTGCACCTGCAGCGTGGTGGGCGTGTTGCCCGTCAGGTGGCCGTAGTTCAGCTTCACGAACGAGCCCGACTCGGTTGACACCGCGTTGCGGGCGAAGTCGTGCAGACCCAGCCGGATGGCGTCGCGCAGACACCCCGACAGGTTGCCCAGCAGGGCCAGACGTGTGCGGGCCAGACGCTGCGCCGGAGTGTCGGGATCACCCGGGAAGGCGTTGTAGGCGCGGAGCACGCGCATCCCTTTCCAAAAACTGCCGATCACAGTGCCGACCTTGCCAACGAATCCGTCAAGGATTCCTATTCTCATTTTACCCATAGTTTTGTTCCTTTCTTTTGTTTTGTTGTTTTTTTGACTTTTTGTTTTGTGTCCCTTTGTCGCGACTGGACACTGTGCAATATAAGGCCTGATCCGGAAAAAGGGCAAAATCTTCCGCTTGTGTCGGTTTGTGTCCACATTCCCCCCACGCGACCGACCTACCCGGAAGACCAGTCATCACATATGACATATGCCCGGATTCCCGACCAAGCACACCCATATCGAGGACTTCTAAAAGCAAGCCATTGTCTTTCATCAACAACTACACCTGTGTGCCCGGTCCCGACGGCAAGTATCACTACGGCGGCAATTGTGTTTCCATGGATGTCAATACCTTTGCCAAGATGACAGAGGGCACCCTATTAGAGCACCTTCATGAGTTGAATGTTCACTTCCGTGGGGTGGAGGAGCATATCTGATGCGCGAGCGCAGTTTCATGATTTAGGTTTCAAGATAATAGAAACATAATCTGATTCAGACGAAGTATAGGACAAAAGTTGAGGAAATGGGACAGGTTAAAAAGATGATGATGGATTTGCAGGAGCGGGGCGATTGGCCTGATGGATTAGATGATAAGTTTGTCTGTACCCATCACTTTGACGATCCCTATCTGAATAGGATTCTGCATCGCTATGCGGAGGATGGAGAGGGTAAATGTTCCTACTGTGGATGTCATGGTGAAGTTTGTTCCATGCAACATTTCATGGAGCAAGTGTCGTGGAAGATACATATGTACTTTGACGACATCAACAATGCCTCTCTTCTGTATGCAGACAGCTTCTATGATGATGAGAACGAAGTTATTCCGGGATTCAAGCGTGTTGGCGAATATATAGCCCCTAAAGAGGCAGAATATTTTGAAAGCACCTGGGAATTGATGGACAGCTTGGGACTTGTCTCTGATGATGAAGATCTGGATAATGATATAGAGAGCGTATTTTCGACAGACGAATGGATAGAGCGTGATATTTTACATGAAGATTATGGTAGAGCTTTGCTGAATAAGTGGCAAGCTTTCGTTCATGCTGTAACCCACGCCCGTCGCTTCACTTTCTTGGCGACACCCGAATTCCTGCCGCTTGTCAAAGGAGAAAAAGGAAAAAGTGACACAGACATTCTTTCCAGCCTTAAAACCCTTATAGTTCAGCAAAAACTCGTTCACGATATACCAATTGGAACGAAATTCTACCGTGCACGTAGAGTAAGTGATAATACCAAGCATTATGGGTTCAATGACATCACTGCAGCCCCGGATACATCTGCAACAGCAAACAGAATGAGTCCCGCAGGTATTTCCATGTTCTATGCATCTTTCTGTGAAAAAACTGCCATAAAAGAATGTGTGGGAGATGAGAAGTATGTTCTTTTGGGTGAATTTTCAACTGTTAAGACTCTACGGGTTCTTGATTTAACCCACATTCCTGGGCCATCCTTTTGGATGGACAATTGGCAGGAAAACCAATTCTTGCACAGTTTTAACCGTGAGGTGACTAAGAAACTCGAAGCGAAAGACAAAAAGCAGTTGCAGTATATCCCAACACAGGTGTTCACCGAGTTCCTGCGCTATATGTTCACTGATAATGATGGAAAAAAACTTGAAGGAATGATTTATGGCAGTTCAAAGACTCATGAACAGAATACTGTGTTGTTTTGCAACCAACGGACGAGCAGGGAATATGTGAGTTTGAAGAATCTAATTATTATTTGAACACAATTCAATATGGCAATTTCGTTTAACACAATGATGCTTTAAAAGAGTATTTTAACGGAGTGATGACAGAATAAATATGAAGAAATATCAGCATTTGACCATAAGGCATGAAGACTCGAGACTGTTGGTTGCTCTTTTGAATAGTATGAAAGAGTCCAATAATAAGGCTTTTAAGTACCTAAAGACCGAAAGTTCCAATTATGCCAAAAACATATTTAAAACTTCAGATAAGGCAGCTTGTTTCAAGACTGAACGCAAAGGCCTTTTTGAGAGCAAAGTATGGCTTTATATTGGCGATGCTGGTCTGGTTGTAGCAAACATTACGTCCGAAACAAATAGCAATTTGGGAATAGCTAACTACAATTTAGTGCTGAATAGTTTTTTCAAAGAGATTGTTCAGCCTTTAGTGGGAGGCTTTCAATGCGTTCTTACAGGAGAGGATGTTTCATTCGAAGAAATACTTCCGGCAGAGGTTTATCGAAAGTTGAATCTGTGGCAGGGAACCTGTGACAAGAGTGCTCCTATTGCTCACCCATTAGATAATGATAAGTGGATGGACTTTGTGGTAACATATTACGAGCAATGTGACGGAATGATTACTTCGAATGATCTCCAGCAGTGGTTATCCGAAGATTGCCAATGGCCTCGAGGCTTTTTGGAATCAATAGAAGAGATGGGAATGTTGTTTGAGTATTCAATGGATTTACTGAAGGCAAATTATGAATATAACCACCGATAACAAGTTCTGGCTTTCCCAAGCAAATGCTGTTATAGACGCAAACAAACCATTAGTATTTTGGGATACATGTGCACTGCTTGATATATTGCGAATACCATTGTTGGAAAAACCTCAGTTTAACATAACAACATTGCAGGCATATGAGCAGCTGGAATCTTGGATAGCTTCAGATAGGTTAGTATCTATAACTTCAGACTTAGTAGTCAGGGAGTTTAGTGAACATGCGGACAATTTAGTGAATATGTTGTCGACTCAGGAGCAGAAGATAAAAAATGAAGTGAAAGAGCAGTCTCAATATATGCCCGATGCTGTAAAATCAGCCAAGGTTTCTGTCAATATTGATTTGCTTGACATTCAGAAGCGCGTGATTAAATTAGTAAAAAAGATCTGGAGGAGAACTTTTGTTTTACGTGGTCAAGATGAGTTTGCTCTTAAAGCAGATTATCGTGTTCGTAATTACATAAAGCCATCTGGAGGAAACGAATCGTACAAGGATTGCTATTTGTGGATTTGTTATATCTCACTTCTAAATAAAGTGAATCCAACGGAACCATCATTCTTTTTCACATCAAATCCAGCGGATTTTGCAGAGAACAGAAAATCAGACAAACTGCATCCAAACCTAATAGCTGAACTGCCATTTCCTAATTCTGGCTATGCATTAAAAATGTTGATATTAAGCGGAAAGTTACAAGGATATTTTGCCGCACATCCATAAAAGAACCTTGGATTTAATGCCAACTGCCCTAATACGAAGGCTTGTCATAGCTCCGCACACCTTGGCTACGCAAATATTAGGGGCGGGTAACCCGCTGGTCTCTCATAAGTCAATGGTTCAATAATAACAGCGGGCTGTTTTTTTAGGATATAGAAAACAATACGTTATATGTTCAACTTAGACAAATTCATTGCAGATAGCGTGACGTACCGTCCGAGTAGCATGTTTGAGCCGGATATTAAGGCGAATGCTGAGACGCTTACCCGCGAGATAAAAGGCAAGAGGGTTTGTGTCATTGGTGGCGCTGGCTCCATCGGGTCCAGCTTCATCAAGGCAGTGTTGCGCTTCGAGCCGAAGAGCGTGGTGGTCGTGGACCTCAACGAGAACGGGCTGGCAGAACTGGTGCGTGACGTGCGATCCACCGAAGGCCTCTACGTGCCGGAGGAGTTCCGCTGCTACACCCTCAACTTTGCCGACCCCATCTTCGAACGCATCTTCCGCGAGGAGAAAGGCTTCGACATCGTGGCCAACTTCTCCGCCCACAAGCACGTGCGCAGCGAGAAAGACCGCTACAGCGTGCAGGCGCTTATCGAGAACAATGACATCAAGGCCAAGAAGTTGATGGACTTGTTCTGCGAGTGCCCGCCTAAACATTTCTTCTGTGTGAGTACGGATAAGGCTGCGAACCCCGTGAACATTATGGGAGCCAGCAAGCGCATTATGGAAGACCTGGTAATGGCATACAACAAGTACTTCAAGGTGACTACAGCAAGATTTGCTAACGTGGCTTTCTCGAACGGGTCATTGCCAGATGGTTGGATTCACCGCCTGCAGAAGAAGCAGCCGTTAGTGGCTCCTTCTGATGTGAAGAGGTACTTTGTCTCTCCGGAAGAGAGTGGACAGATTTGTATGCTCGCCTGCATATTGGGCAATGGTGGGGAAGTGTTCTTCCCGAAGTTGGGAGAAGACCAGATGCTGACTTTCTCTGCCATTTGTGATGAGTTTGTAAAAGCGGAAGGATTTGAGAAGAAGCAATGCGCTAACGACGCAGAGGCTGTTGCGTATGCGGCGAAGATGGGATATGAAAGTGAGACCTATCCTGTGGTGTATTTTGGTTCGGATACCACCGGCGAGAAGGCCTACGAAGAGTTCTACGTCCCCGGCGAGAAGATCAATATGGACCGCTTCAAGGCCCTTGGTGTGGTAGAAGAAACCACCCGCAGACCCATACAGGAAGTAAATACCTTCTTTGAGAAGTTAGAAGGCATTTTCCATCAAAACGATTTCAGTAAAGCTCAGGTCGTTGAGGCCATCAAAGAGTTTATTCCTAACTTCGAGCACGAAGAGAAAGGCAAGAATCTGGATCAGAAGATGTAATTGAAATTAATGTAAGTAGTAAATATGGCAGATTATAGGAAGACCATTGACTTTATCAAGTCTGTATATGGAAACCAAGAGTTTACCCCTCTGGCTGTCCCTGTTTTTGTGGGCAATGAGAAGAAATACCTCGAAGAGTGTATTGACACCACCTTTGTTTCCTCGGTGGGAAAGTTCGTTGACCGTTTTGAGGAAGATATGGCCAAATACACTGGTGCAAAGCGTGCGGTGGTATGCGTCAGCGGAACAAATGCACTACATTTAGCCATGTTGCTTGTTGGCGTAAAGCAGGATGATGAAGTACTGACACAAGCTTTGACATTCATTGCCACCGAAAATGCATTGAGCTATATTGGAGCATATCCAGTATTCTTGGATGTTGACCGCTCCACGATGGGACTGTCTCCCGATGCGCTGAAGGAATGGCTCCAGAAGAATGCAGAGGTGCGCAAGAATAGTCGCATAGGAGAACTGGACAAGAGTCACGACTTTGCTTATCAGGAGGACGAGTTAGCTTGCTATAACAAGAAAACAGGTCGCAGAATCAAGGCATGTGTCCCTATGCACACCTTTGGTCATCCCGTTCGCATTGAGGAAATTGCTGCTATTTGCATGGAGTGGCATATTGAACTGGTGGAGGATGCTGCAGAAAGCATTGGTAGTCTATATAAAGGCAAGCACACTGGTACTTTTGGCAAGGTAGGTGCACTCAGTTTCAATGGCAACAAGACCATCACCACCGGTGGTGGCGGTATGCTGCTATTCAATGACGAGGAATTGGGAGCTTATGCCAAGCATATCACTACCCAGGCCAAGATTCCTCACCGTTGGGAGTTCCGTCACGACCATATTGGATTCAACTACCGTATGCCCAATATCAATGCAGCACTTGGCTGTGCACAATTGGAGCATATAGATGAGTATGTAGCCAGTAAGCGTAAGGTGGCTGTTGAATACGAAGTCTATTTCAAGAATGTGCCGGATATTGAGTTCTTCGTGGATTCTCCTGACACCTTCTCCAACTACTGGCTCAATGTGGTCATTCTGCCCAATAAGGAAGAGCAGATTAACTTCCTGACCCAGACTAACGACAATGGCGTGATGACACGTCCCATTTGGGAACTGATGAACCGTCTGCCTATGTTTGAGAAGTGTGAGAATGACGGGTTGAAGAATACTATCTGGTTTGCAGATAGAGTTGTTAATATTCCGAGCAGTGTAAGGTGTTTATAAGTCAAATCCGATATCGTAATAGATTCTTTCCAAGGAGAGTAAACCAAGCAGCAAGATAATGGAGAAAATGGCAATTGTTGGAACTGGCGGATTTGCCAGAGAGATTCTTACATTGATAGAAGATATTAACAGACAGTCTCAAAAGTTTGAGGTTGTCGGCTTCGTGGATGACGATATGACTAAGGTTATTCATGGTTTCCACGTAATCGGTAATGACAGTCATATCAATCAAGCTACCGGACCATTGTCTTTGGTCATTGCTGTAGGCGATCCCAGAACAAAAGAATCTATCAGGGCAAAGTATACAAATCCTTTGATAAAGTTTCCTGCTTTGATTCATCCCTCTGTCCTCATCGGGGATTCGGAGAATGTTTCAATAGGGGAGGGCAGCATTATTTGTGCTGGCTGTATTATTACTACAGATATTCGAATAGGGAGTTTTATAACACTCAACCTGATGTGTACTGTTGGCCACGATACCGTCATCAATGATTATGCGTCGTTTATGCCTTCCGTGAACATCAGTGGTGAGGTGGAAATTGGCAAGAATGTGTATGTTGGGACTGGAGCGAAGATAATCAATCAAGTAATTATAGGCGAGAACACTATTGTCGGTGCAGGTGCTGTCGTGGCTAAGGGCTTACCGGCCAATTGTACCGCTGTGGGTGTCCCAGCTAAACCGATAAAATTTCATCAGGCTTACCCCCGCCCCTGATAATGTCAAGCACGAATTTGATTTTTACTGTTGTATATCCGCAGGCACTTAAGTTCTTTAAGGATTTTTGTACAAGCGCATTGAATCAATCTTTTAATGATTTTGAAGTGCTTGTTGTCAATGATGGGTGCGATAATAATACCCTTTTCAATCTTTTAGCCGGTTTAAATTATACTATCATTGATGCTATTGGAAGTCCTGCAGAAAACCGGCAGCAGGGGATCAATTATGCATTTAACAAAATGTATAAGTATTTGATTTTCTGCGATGCTGATGATACCTTCAGCCCAGAAAGAATAGGTGATACAGTAAGACTGTTAAATATCACTGAGTATGATATATTGGTATGTAATCTGAATATTGTTGACGAGTCGCTTCATACATTAATTAAAGATTATTTTTCTCTTGAAATTCCTGGTGATAAACCTATCGATAAAGAGTTTATTCGGGACAAGAACATCTTTGGTATGTCTAATACGGCAATTAAACTGCAATCATTGAAGGAAGATATCTCTATTCCTGACACACCTATTGTGGATTGGTATTTGTTTACGATGCTATTAAATAAAGGACTGAAAGCAGGTTACGTCAATCAATCTTACGTGAATTATCGTCAATATGATGCCAATATGATAGGAATAAACTGCTTTGATGTACCAACATTTAAACGTTTGGCTAATTATAAATATTGTCATTATAAAATATTGGTGGAAAAAGGATTTTCGGATTATAAAAGTTTATTGTATGAGAGTGAAAAACTTTTGACTGTTCAAGACAAAGGAATAGAAACAATAATATCTAAACAATTGGAAAATCATAGACAACCTCTATGGTGGCAAGTAATTAATAATCAATAGTATTATAAAATGAGAAAGTATCCTTACATTGTAGCAGAGATTGGTGCAAACCATAATGGCGACCTTGATCTAGCCAAGAAGTTAATTCGAATGGCTAAAGATTGCGGAGCAGACTGCGTAAAATTTCAGTTGTTTGGCCCTCGCGATTTGAACACGTACGATAACCTTGTTGAGTTAGATACGGGAGCTGTAAAATTGGAAAACGTTCCGGAATGGAAAAGTTCAGAACTTGGTTTGAATAGCATTTTTGATCAAGTTGATAAATTTGCTGTTCAGCAGAAAGAGCACATCGAGTATTTTAACTATGCTCGTGAGATTGGTATTGACTATGCTACTTCGATTTTCAAGAAGGAAGATGTGGATTTTTGTATTGAACAAAAAACAGCTTTTATAAAAATAGCGTCTTGTGATGCATTGAACCTGGACTTACTTGAGTATGTTTTCTCGAAAGACTATCCGACCATGATTGCTTTCGGAATGTCCTCTTTGGGGGAAATTGAACAGGTGGTCAATATGATACCACAAAAAACCAGAGATAAAGTGACAATTATGCACTGTGTGTCGCTCTATCCTCCCAAAGACAGCGATGTGAATTTGCGTTTTATTAACACTCTTCACCAGGCGTTTGGGCTAGAGGTTGGTTTCTCTGACCATACTCTTGGCACCTGTATTCCTTTGGCAGCTATGACAATGGGGGCATCAGTGTTGGAAAAGCACTTTACTCTGGATCATTCCTTGCCCGGTTGGGACCATAAAGTTTCTGCAGATCCAGGTGAGATGAAGATAATCTGTGAGCAGTCCAAACGTATCTATGATGCGATGGGCACAGGAATAAAGGTTGTGTCGGAAGCAGAAATGCAAAAGCGTCTTAAATTCCGAAGAGGTCTTGTGACAAAATATGCTATTAAGGCTGGACACGAACTTACTCACGACGACTTCGTTTTCAAGCGTCCTGGGACAGGAATACCGGCTGATAGATTAAATGAAGTTATTGGCCGTCACGTGTGCCGTGACATTGAGGCTGACAAAACGTTATTCTGGGAGGATTTAGTAAAATGATAGCAATCATTCCTGCGCGAGGTGGTTCTAAAGGACTTCCAGGCAAAAATATAAAACCCCTCAACGGCAAGCCACTCATCGCTTATGCCGTTGAGGCTGCCTTAAAGGCAAAACATATAGATAGGGTAATTATCTCGACGGACGATGAGGAAATAGCACGTGTGGCAGTACAGTATGGTGCAGAATTACCCTTTATGCGTCCGGCAGAATTAGCGTCGGATACTGCATTGGCAGTAGATAATTACATCTATACAATAGGGAAGCTGGAACAAGAAAGTGGAACTATTATAGATGCCTTTGTAGTGCTCCAGCCAACTTCGCCGCTGCGGATAGCGGAAGATATTGATGGTGCAGTAGAACTGTTTGAGAAAAAAAAGGCAGACTCAGTTATTTCATATACTCAAGAGGCTCATCCTATATCGTGGCATAAATACCTGGATGAAGAAGGTCACTTTATAGATATTCTTGATGCGAATATCAAGAATCGTCAGGATAATAGGGTGTCGTACTATCCTAATGGAGCCGTGTATGTGTTCAGGACATCAATGATTCGTGAGAGAAAGTACTACACCGATAGATCATATGCATACATAATGCCTCGCATACGCTCGGTGGATATTGATTTCATAGAAGATTTTGAGTACGCAGAGTTCCTTTTAAGAAGAACCAAATAAACTATCTTTATGGATAATCATTTCATAAGCGAAAACGAAACGATTATTTCGGCTTTCCGGCAAATGTGTGAGTTCCATGAAGACCCACTTGTCCTTTTTGTTTTAGACAAGGCAGGACATATGGTCGGTACATTAACTGATGGGGATACCCGCCGAGCTCTTGTTGCCGGAGCAAACCTTGATACACGGCTTTCAAATGTGATGCACCAGGATTTTAATTACCTGGAAAGCGATAATAATCACATAGTTGAAGGCCTAAGAAGGCAGAAAATGCTTAAAATGAAACTTGTTCCTATCTTAGATAGAGACAAGAATGTTCTTGAAGTAATAAACCTTGAGCGTTATGTAACGCAGTTGCCTATAGATGCAGTATTGATGGCCGGTGGTAAAGGAGAGAGATTGCGTCCTTTGACAGAGCATACTCCTAAGCCACTTTTAAAAGTCGGCGATAAGGCAATCATTGATCATAACATCGACCGTCTAATTAGTTATGGAGTCAAGAATATTTCGGTAACTGTTAACTATCTCAAGGAGCAACTGGAAGAGCATTTTCAGGAATCTCGTGGAGATGTAAAAGTTCGAACTGTACGTGAACCGAAGTTCCTTGGAACAATTGGTAGTATCAGGTTTGTCGATAAATTCTATAATGATACAGTCCTTGTAATGAACAGCGACCTCTTCACGAATATCAACTATGAAGATTTCTACCTCCATTTTAAGGATCACCAGGCTGATATGAGTGTTGCTGCCGTTCCTTATACAGTGTCTGTTCCTTATGGAATCTTCGATTTGGACGGTCGTAATATTCAAGGCCTAATAGAAAAGCCCACATACAATTATTATGCGAATGCCGGTATTTATTTGATTAGGCGTTCTGCCTTAGGCTTGATTCCTGAAGATACATTCTTCAACGCTACGGATTTGATTGAGAAATTGATAACAGAAGGGAAAAAGGTGATTAGATTCCCGCTGAATGGTACGTGGATTGACATCGGCAATCCGCAGGAGTACCAGAAGGCCAATGAGCTGGTTAAGCATATTCATTAATGGACAAACATGATTCATACTTGACTCAAAACCAAGATGCAGATCAAACATCAGCAGTAGTTACATCGTTTGACCAGACTCTTGAGAGCGGCAACCTTGTTAATACCTTTTCTCAAGTTGGGGAGTTTGCTATTGATCAGGCCATAAAGAACGACCTCCTGAAAGATATTCCTGTGTTTGGACTGCTTGTCAGTGGCTATAAGACGGTTGTGAACGTCAAGGACTTTCGGCTGACCCGGAAAGTGTACCGTTTCCTTTACAACCTTCAAGATACAACGGCAGAACAAAGGCATATGTTTGTTAAGAAATATGTCGAAGCCAATCAGGAGGATACGGCCTCTTCATTACTCGATATCCTTGAAAAGCTCAATAATAGCAATTCCGTTCCTCTCATCTGCAACCTGATGAAAGCTGTCATCAATGATGAATTAACGGTAGCACAATTCAATCGACTTGTCATTGCCATCCAGAGAACGGCATTTACAGATCTGACTCAACTGAGCAAGTACGTGAACGATTACGATGAAGTTGGACT
>JAZNHG010000040.1:0-12073 GCA_045576855.1 Bacteroidales bacterium
AAGCCACACAAAAGGCGGGAGGGCGGCGCCCACCGGGGCGCCCCCCCTCCTACCTTTTGTAGTGTTTGTCCAATCAGAAGCGTAACTGGAAGCCGAAGGCGTGTATCTTGCCCATGCCCGTCTCGCGGCGGTAGGTGGGCAGCAGGTCCAAGTGGAAGTTGAACTCGATGTTGCTGAAAGGGTTGATGCTGAAGCCCAGCCCGGCTCTGATCTGCAACGGGTTGTAGACGTTGAGGCTCTCTCCGAAGCCGCTGTTGTTGGCGTTGTTGGCTTGGATGCGGTCGCCCGTGAACAGGCTGTGGTGGTAGCGTTGGAAGAAGTTCCAGCGGGGTTCCAGGCCGAGGTGCAGGTCGGCGAAGTAGTTGCCGCGGGGGATGTAGTGCAGCTTCACGGGCAGCCCGAAATAGAAGTACATCAGCGAGTGCTGCCGGTTCACTCCGGGGCTCACGGTGTCGAGCGTCAGTATGCATCCGCTGCGGCTGACGTTGTTCTGCAGGCCGATGATGGGGATGCCGAAGTCGATGCCGAGCGAGAGGCCCAGGCGTTGGTTCATGGGGATGACGTTGGTCTTCAGGCCGACTATCACGGCAATGTCGAAGTTGGAGGCGTAGGGGTTGTTGTAGCGCTGTTCGTAGGGGGCGTTGAAGGCCAGGCCGATGGTGTTGTTCAGCTGCTTCAGCCCCTTCATGAACCAGCGGTTGCGGGTGCTGACCTTGATGTTGCGGGCGGGGTTGCTGGTCCAGAGGGTGCCGTGGGCCAGCGGGTCGCGGCGGTAGTCCACCTCGCGGGCGTCGATGCTGTCCAGCGTCAGGGTGGCCTCCTGCCAGCTCCAGAGCATCAGGTGGCCGGCATGGACGGTGTCGATGCGCACGGTGGCGGCGGTGTCGGCACTGATGCTCAGGAAACCGTTGCTGCGGAGGCTGCGCACGCGCAGGGTGGCGCCGCGCTTGACGTCGATGTCGCCGTAGTGGTTGCTGAGGTTGGTGTCGTGGATGAGCAGGCAGTCGCTGCTGACGGTGGCTTCGGGGTGCAGGTAGAGCTGCTCGAAGGGCTCGCGGTAGTGGATGTCGAGACGCGTGCCCTGCGGCATGGTGCGGTTCTGCCACACGGCCAGCGTGCCGTCCGGCATCAGGCGGCAGACGTTGGGCTCGTTGCCCTCGGTGAAGTAGTATTCGCAGGGCGTATGAATAATGATGGCGTTCACCGTGTCGTGTATCAGGTTGACCTGCCAGCCGCGGTTGATTTGCATCTTCTCGATGCGGCCGTCAATGCGCTGCTCGATTTCGTAGTCGTTCTGCCCCTGGGCGACGAAGGCCGTCAGGGCAAGGAGGGTGATGAAGATGAAGGTTCTCATATCGGTGTGTTATTTGCTGATTACAAAGGTGTGGATGGTGGCGTCGGCGTATTGGTCGTTGCTGAAGAGGTTGACCTGCACGTTGCGCTGTTTGGCCTCGTCGCTGCCCTCGGGGGCTTTGCAACCTTCGGTGCAGGCCAGCAGGGTGCTCTGTCGGCGCATGACGCGTGTGGCGGGGACCAGCGTCTCTTGCTCCACCTCGGCTGGCGCGGAGAGTTCTTCGATGATGGGTGCCTCTTCGGACTCAGGCAGGGAGGTGGTGTCGGGTGTCATGGGACTTGTAGGGCTTGTAGGGCTTATAGGACCTATAGGGCTTATGGGACTTATAGGGCTTATAGGACCTATAGTATCTATTGTTTCTATAGTATTTATTGGCTCTTCGGTGGGGGTGGGCACTTCGGTCTTGGCAATCTGGGTGGGGGCGGGGCTTTCGGTGGAGCCCTGCATCAGGGGACGTACCAGAAGCAACAGGGCCACAGCTGCCGCAGCGGCTCCGGTCCAGACGGGCCACATGCGTTTTGCGCGCGGCATGGATTGCTTCTCTATGAGCTGTCTCAGCTCTTGCTGTCGGCGCCGGTTGGCCTCGGTGGTTCGCTTGGCAGCGAACAGCTCTTGCAGTTCTTTATCGTTCATATTGTTCATTTTCTTACCATTGATTTTAGTGCGCTGACCGCGCGCGACAGGGTGGCATAGACGTGTGTGCTGGTCATACCCATGCGTTGCTGGATTTCTTCGGTGCTCAGCTGTTCTATGTATCGCAGTCGCACTGCTTCGCGCTGCCGTTCGGGCAACTTCTCCAGCATGCGGTCCAGCTGGGCCGACTGCTCTTCGAGTCGGGCACACTCGGCGTTGACCTCCTGGTCGCTGAAGTCGCCCATCCGCTCGATATCATCAACAGTTACATCTCTCTGCCTTCTCAGTAGCGACACACAGCGATGTTTGACGGTCTGCATGGCATAGGCTTCCAGGCTCAGCACGTGCCGTAGCTTGTCTCGCTTCTCCCACAGCTCCAGGAATACGTCCTGCACTATGTCTTCGGCATCCGACGCCGAGTGCAGCATCCGTTCGGCGGTGAGCTGCATGGCGGGTTGCAGGGGTAGCAGGGTGTGTAGGAAAGTCTCCTGGTTCATCTTATTGTCTTGTCGTTACACAATAATGACGCATCAGTGACGAAAATCTTACAAAAAAGAATCAAAAAATATCGCACGAGCGGATTTCGATGCGGCGGGCGCGGGCAGCCGACACGCTGTAGACGGGGTCGTCGGTAGAGCCTACGGCCGAGGCGTCGACTGCACCCAGGGGCAGTTGCTTCACTTGCAGCCGTCCTTCGGCCAGTGCTTCGGCCAGTTGCCCCTGCTCCCACGCGCGTATCATATTTATAAAGGAACCTATACGGCGTTGCGAGAGCACTTGATTGTATTCGTTGTGGAACACTGGCGAGGCATATCCAGCCACGGTGAGCACCACACTATGACCTTCGTTCAGTGCGCGTTCCACATGGTCGAGCAGTTCGTTCACCCGTTCGAAGTTGCCTACCACGCAGCTGTCGAAGAACTCCTTCATGCGTGCCGAGTCGGCTGCGGTCCGCTGGTGGGCCATATATGTGGAGCGGAGTAGTGCAAAACGCAGTTGGCAGTCACTATAGTCGGCCCGTGTGGCGGTGTCGCGGCTCCACGGGTCGGGGTCGTCGTTGTGGAAATAGAGGTACAGCGGGAACCACGGCGCTGGCGGCGCAGGGGGCGCGGGTGCGGGAGCGGTGTCGGGCTTCTGCGTCATGGCCAGCAGGGCCGCGGTGTCGATATCCCAGCGATAGATGTCGTTGCAGCACATCGAGTCGCTGAGGAAATAGCTATCCTTGCGGTTGGAACTGAGATAGCCTGCCGTGGGGATGCCGGAGGCCGAGTCGTGATGGGCGATGGTGAAGTAGAGGTCGTTCTGTTCACTGTTGAGGCATCCGCATACGGGTTCGGCCTGTTGCCAGGTGTTGCGCTGTCCCACAGCGCAGTAGATGTCGAATCCGCCAAGTCCGCCCTCGCGGTCGCTGCTGAAATAGAGCGTGCCGTTGCGCTGGTCGTAGTAGGGGGTCATCTCGTCGGACGGCGAGTTGACCATCGGACCCAGATTGACGGGCTCGCCAGCCACGCCGTCGCTGACCACAGAATACCAGATGTCCATGCCGCCATAGCCGCCGGGCCGGTCGCTGACGAAATAGAGTATCACGGCCCCGTCGGCCAGTCGTCCCACGGAGGGGTGGGTGGCTGTGTATTGCTTATCGTTCACTGAACCACCGAGTTTCATAGCCTTCTCCCATCCGCGGCGCCGCTTGGCCGGTGCCCACCAGATGTCGCAGCGCAGTGTTTCCACGTCGGCTCGGGTGAAGTAGGCGTCGCGATTGGTGGGGTCTAAAGCCACGTTGCCGGTATGGTCCTTGCCGGCGCTGAAGCCCCATCGGTCGGCCTTGGGGCGTGTCAGTTTGCCGCTCTTGGCTATGCGCGCTTGGTAGAGGCGTGTCAGCGGGTGCTTCATGCCGAAGGCGCCGCTGCCGTTCGAGGGGGGCAGCGAGGCATAGACCAGCACTGTATCGCCCACCTGCAGGGCGGCGGTCTCGCTTCCCATCGTGTTGATATTCGCCCCCAGGTGCACCACCTTGTATTGTGCGTCGGCTTGGGTTGCGGTGAGCAGCAGCGCCAGCAGTGCCAATAGACGCAGGTGTGCGCCACAGGTTGGTGTGTTCGGACGGGTTATATGATGGGACATGGCAGTGCTCGTTTGGATTTGTCTTTTTTGCCAATCATGTAGATTACCCCCAGCTCGAAGGCACCCAGGGTATGGCTGGCTTCGGCCAACTGCGAGAGGTTGGCATCGTAGCTGAAGGCGAAGGTCCATTCGCGCCAGAGCACAGCCAGGTTGATACTGGCCGCGTCGGCATGGCGAGCCGTCACGCCGGCGCTGAACACGAGGTAGTCTGCCGGGCGTTCGTTGGCATACCAGCGCACGTCGGCTCCATAGACCAGTTCGCTGTAGGCCCCCTGGTGCTGAAATCCGGCCACGGGCATGATGCTCCATTGCGGCCACGCGCGCCATTCACCGCGCAGGTAGAGGTTCCAGTGGCGGGCCAGACGCGAGCTCCCGGTGGCCAGATAGCTGATTTCCGGATTGTTGATATTGCGTATGGAGAAGCCCGCTTTGGTGTAGAGGACGGGACTCCACTCGCAGAACCAGGCGGTGCCGGCGCCCAGGGTAGGGTAGAAGGCGTGGGTGGACCGGAAGCTTTCCGTGCCCTCGCTCAGTGCTAAGTTGTTGGGATTGAACCCCACCTGTCCCACGCCACCTTCCAATGCGAGGGATACCAGATTGTCGCCGTTGCCCAGTGCCTGGAAGTAGGAGACGATGGCGCAAGCGGTGGAGGCGCCATAGTCGAGGGCGCCGGCCCGGTCGGTCGAAAGCCAGAGGCCGCCGCTCAGCCCGTTGCCGTTGCGCTTGCTGCGCATCAGGCTCAGCTCGGCAGTGGCGGTGACGGTCTGGAAAGGGGTGCTCACCGAGGCCCACTGGTTGCGGTAGACCACTCCGAAGCGGCCCGTGCCGTCGAAGAAGCCGCTATAGGCCGGGTTGAAAAGCAGCGGGTCCAGGTCCAGCATCGAGAAGTGGATGTCCTGGGCCTGCAGCCTGTAGCCTATAGGTCCTATAAGCCCTATAAGTCCTATAAGTCCTATAAGCTTGAGTCTCATCGTGTGTAGGGTGGTAAACTGATGTCGGCGAAGTCGCCCTTGCGGTATTTGAAATAGGCCGCTATACCCACCATAGCGGCGTTGTCGGTGCAGAACTGGAATGGGGGTATCAGCGCCTGCCAGTGATGCTTGGCGCAGATGCGCTGCAGTTCGCTGCGCAGGAACGAGTTGGCGCTCACGCCACCGGCTATGGCCACCTGGTGCACGTGGTGGTCCAGCGCCGCGCGCTCCACCTTCTTCAGCAGGAAGCTGACGATGGTCTTCTGGATGGAGGCGCAGAGGTCGGCCTTGTGGTGCTCTATGTAGTCGGGGTCTTCCTTCAGGCGGTCGCGCAGGAAATAGAGGAACGAGGTCTTGATGCCGGAGAAGGAGTAGTTGTAGCCCTCGATATGGGGGGTGGCAAAGCGGTAGGCGTCGGCGTTGCCCTCCTTGGCCAGTCGGTCGATGACGGGCCCGCCGGGATAGCCGAGGTCCATAATCTTGGCCGCCTTGTCTATGGCCTCGCCCGCCGCGTCGTCGATGGTGGTGCCCAGGCACTCGATGTCGAAATGGCTGCGCAGCAGCAGTATCTGTGTGTGTCCGCCGCTGACCAGCAGGCAGATGAACGGGAATTGCGGCAGGTCGGAGGTCGGAGGTCGGAGGTCGGAACTGTCCGAAGCGGTGGCGTTACTGCCAACTGCCAACTGCCCACCGTCCACTCTCCGGATAAAGTGGCTCAGCACATGCGCCTGCAGGTGGTTCACCTCGACCAGGGGAATATTCAGCGCCGTGGCAAAACTCTTGGCAAAGCTGACGCCGACCAGCAGCGACCCCAGCAGGCCGGGACCGCGCGTGAAGCCCACGGCGTCGATATCCTCGCGCGCCACACCCGCCTGCCGCAGGGCGGCGTCGACCACCGGGATGATATTCTGTTGGTGGGCACGCGATGCCAGCTCGGGCACCACGCCACCGTATTGCTCGTGCACCTTCTGGCTCGCTATCACGTTCGACAGCAGAAGGTCGTCCTGTAGTACTGCTGCCGACGTGTCGTCGCAGCTCGATTCTATGGCTAGAATAGTTGTCATAATCGGGTGCAAAAATACACAAAAAAAATGATTCGCGCGAAGTAATGTTATAAACAACCCCTTTTGTGCCGGCGCCAGCACCTTGTCAGCACCATGAAAAAATGCATTCATTCACCCTCAAAAAACGAATTTCGCCCACAAAACCACCCCTCGCAAAGCACTCAAAATAAGGCTCTCCAGATACCATCTCCTACTCATCGACTACCCTACGTCTATCCATCCCCCAGCCGAGTAGGAGATGGGTAGGCGTAGGGTAGGGGATGGCAAGTCGAACGTAGGGCGTATCCAGCAGGCCGACCCCTGGCAGGGGGCGTGGCGGGGGGTGGTGTACGGGACAACGCCGGTACGGCAGACCGCTTTCAGGTCAAAAAAGTTAAAAAATGATTTTTTCTTTGCCATTTTGGAAATTTAACTTATCTTTGCATTTGGAAAAAAGAAAAAAAGTACAATTAAAGAAAGTATTAACATTTTAAAAATCAAACAGAAATGAAGAAAATCATCATTGCAATCGTCGCCGTTTTTGCCATGAGCACTGCGGCCAACGCACAGATTCAGGACTTGGGTCTCCGTCTTGGTGGCGGTAACTCTTTCGGCGGTGAAATCAGCGCCATGTGGGGCCTCGGTGGCAACCGCTTGGAGACCGACCTCGGCTGGGACAGCTACGCCGACCACTGGTCGCACATCGGCCTCTCCTGCACCTATCAGTGGACTGGCAGCATCGCCGGTGAGTTTGGCTGGTTTGCCGGTCTCGGTGCCAACCTCGGTCTCTACATGGGCGACGCTGTTGACGATGCTTTCGGCCTGGCCGTCAATGTGCAGGGTGGTATTGAGTGGAATCCTGGTGCAATTCCCTTCCAGTTCACGCTCGATGTGCGTCCCGCCTGGCATCTCCTTGGTGAGCACACCGGTTTCGGCTGGGGCCTTGCCCTCGGTATCCGCTACCGCTTCTAAGCGACACGTTCGCACAACACATGTTGCCCTTCCCGTGCGGGGAGGGCAACTTTTTTTTGCCATGTCGCGAAAAGTGTGTATCTTTGCATTTCAAAAATTTAATGTAAGATATGAAGTATTCTATTGGAGTAGACATGGGTGGCACCAACACCGACCTGGGTCTGGTGACCGAAAACGGCAATATCGTGCAGCGTCGCAACCTGCCGACCAACGCTTACACTGAGTTTGAACCCTACATCAAGGATATGATGCACGTAGTGGATGAAATGCTTGAGGCCCAGCGTGCTATCGACGGCGAGGCAGTGCATCTGGACGGCATCGGCGTCGGTGCCCCGAACGGCAACTTCTACACCGGTTGCGTGGACAACGCCCCCAACCTGACGATGAAGGGTGTGCTCGACTTCGGCCGGGAGATACACAAGTACCGCGACGTGACCGTGGTGCTCAGCAACGACGCCAATGCAGCCGCCTATGGCGAATATGTCTACGGTGGCGCCCGCGGCATGAAGCACTTCATCATGTTCACCCTCGGCACCGGTGTGGGCAGCGGCATTGTCATCGACGGCAAGTTGGTGCACGGCTCTACCGGCGCCGCCGGCGAGCTGGGCCATGCCATCCTCTACCAGCACGGGCGCAAATGCACCTGCGGCCGCGAGGGCTGTCTGGAGACCTACACCTCGGCCCGCGGTATTGTGCAGACCTATTGCGAGCTGAAGGGCATTCCTGTCAGCCCCGATGTGACCAGCAAGATGATTGGCGAGCTGGCCCACCAGGGCGACCCGGTGGCACTGAAGACGTGGGCCACCGTGGCTGACCAGCTGGGTCTGGCGATGGCCAACGCCGTCACCTTCTCCGCACCCGAGGCTATCTTCCTCATGGGCGGCCCCGCCCAGGTGGGCGAACCCCTGCTGAAACCCCTGCGCGAAGCCTTCGACCGCTACCTGCTCAACATCTTCCAGGGCTCGTGCTCCATCCGTATGAGCGAGCTGAAAACCAACGAGGTGGCCATCCTGGGTGCCGCCGCACTGATTAAGATGCCCAGAAACTAGGCGGGAGCGTCACGCTGGAGCTACTACATAATCCGGAAACAAGATGAAACGTACATTACTTCTGCTGGCTGTAGCCTTGCTTGCAGCCTCGTGCAGCGACAAGCCGCTGTCCTCCTATGTCAACCCCCTGGTGGGTACCGACGGGCACGGACACACGTTCCCGGGGGCCATTGTGCCCTTCGGACAGATACAGCCCAGTCCCGACACACGACTCAGCGGGTGGGACGGCTGCGGCGGCTACCACTACAGCGACGACACCATCTACGGCTTCAGCCATACCCACCTCAGCGGCACCGGCTGCGAGGACTACGGCGATGTGCTGCTGATGCCGGTGAGTGGAGAGTGGATAGCGGAGAGCGGAGAGTGGAGAGAGGCATACAAGAGCCATTTCAGCCACAAGAACGAGACCGCCAAGGCCGGATACTACAAGGTGCTCCTCGACAGGAACAAGACAATCGTGGAGCTGACGGCCGACCGCCGTGTGGCGTACCACGCCTATACCTTCATGGACGATCACAGCAATGCCTTCGTCATCGACCTGCGACACCGCGATGTGCTGCTCAGCGGCAGGATTATGCTGCGGGACGGCATGCTGGTGGGCTGGCGCGAGAGCTCGGCGTGGAACCCTGACCAGCACCTGCATTTCGCCATCCGCGGCAATGTGGACCTGACCAATGTGCTCTTCAACGAGGATTCCACCGGCGCCGTTGTCTTCCTGCCCGACGGCACCAAGCGGCTGGAGCTGCAGGTGGCCATCAGTGGTGTGGACATCGAGGGCGCCATAGGCAACCTCATCACCGCCAAGCACAGCGACTTCGAGAGCGCCCGCCGCGCCGCGGACCGCACCTGGGAACAGGCGCTGGGCAGGCTGAAGGTGGACGGTGGCTCGAAGGAGCAGCGCCGCTGCTTCTACACTGCACTCTACCACTGCATGACGGCTCCTTACCTGTGGAGCGACGAGGACGGCCGCTACCGCGGTACCGACAACAAGATACACGTGGTGGACGAGGGCAGGGAAGTGTACACCGTGTTCTCGCTTTGGGACACCTACCGCGCGCTGCACCCGCTGCTGACGCAGATTGAGCCGGAGCGCACGGTGGACTTTGTCTACACAGCCATGAAGAACTACGAGCAAGGCGGCGAACTGCCCATGTGGGAGTTGGCCAGCCACGAGACGCACTGTATGATTGGCTACCACGCGATGCCGATGATGCTCGAAGCCTATATCCATCTGGCCGAGCCCGACGGCAGCCTGGCCGGCTACACGCCGAAGCAGATGCTCGAAGCAATGGTGGCCACCAGCAACCGCACCGAGGCCCACCGCACCTACGGAGCGCAGGGTTACCTCAGCTCCGAGATAGACAACGAGAGCGTAAGCAAAACCCTGGAGTACGCCTACGACGACTGGTGCATAGCCCAGATGGCCGAGCTGGCTGGCGACAGCGCCACGGCACGCACCTACTGGATACGCAGCCAGAGTTGGCAGAACATCATAGACAGCAACAACTTTGCCCACGCCAGGCGCAACGGAGGCTGGGTGACGCCATTCGACCCCACCGAGGTCAACAACCACTACACCGAGGCCAACAGCTGGCAGTACAGCACCTATGTGCCGCACGATGTGGACGCTTGGGTGGACTTCATCGGTGGCAAGGCCGAGGCCATCGCGTTCCTGGACAGCCTCTTCGAGGGGCACAACAGCATGAGTGGACGCGACCAGGCCGACGTTACTGGGCTGATAGGCATGTACGCCCACGGCAACGAGCCGTCACACCATGCCGCATGGCTCTACTCGCTGCTGGGCCAGCCCGAGAAGACCAAGCGGTATGTGCACCGCATACTCAACGAGCTCTACACCAGTGCGCCCGACGGCCTCTGCGGCAACGAGGACTGCGGCCAGATGAGTGCCTGGTATGTGCTGGCCGCGATGGGTATGTACGAGGTGTGCCCCGGCAGCGACGTGTGGGTGGAGACAGAGCCTCTGCTCAAGGTGGAGGGCTTCGAGCGGAAGCCCCTGGCCGTGGTGCTGACAGACCAGAAGTGCCCCGACAGCCTCCGCATCACCCCGGTGCCTGTGGCCGGCGACTGGCAGATGCGCTACACGGGCGAGAGCCACGATGTATCTCTTGCGGTGCCGCATTGCCCCGAGGCCAAGATATACTACGCCACCCTTGACCACAAGTATTTCCGTGAGCCGTACAGCGGACCGGTGGCTACGGCCAACATGCTGTCGGCCTATGCCGAGAGCGAGGGCCGATTGCGTAGCCAGCATGTGGACATGCGCTATTCGCGCGTGCAGACCGACAAGCATGTCACCTACCTCACGCAGCCCGCGCCGCAGTACACCGAGAACGGCCCCGAGGGCATGGTGGACGGCATACTCGGCACCACCAACTACCGCATCGGCGGTTGGCAGGGCTGGCAGGAGGACATGGTGGCCGTGGTGGAACTGGAGCAGTCGCAGACGGTGCGCTCCGTAGGGGTCGACTGCTTGGAGCAGATGCGCTCGTGGGTCTTCTTCCCGCGCGGCGTCACGGTGGAATACAGTCTCGACGGCGAGCAGTGGAGCACCTACGGCAGCGTGCTGAACAACCGCTTCCCAGCCATCCATCCGCGCCAGGAGGAGAGCACGCAGCACACCTTCGAGGTGACGGGTTCGGCCCGGGCCAAATATATCAAGATTACTGCCCGCAACTATGGCCCGCTGCCCGACTGGCACGTCAGTGCCGGCGAGCAGGCGTGGATATTCGTCGATGAAATAATAATAAAATGAATATGAAGAAGAAACTGATACTGCCCTTGGTGGCCTGCGCGGCCCTGATGCTGGCCTCGTGCGACGGCAAACTGTGCTACTGCTACGAGAGCACCGCCCAGGGAGTCTACGAAAGCGAACTGTACCTCAACTCCGACACGCCCTGCAACTCCATGAACACCACCACGCGTGGCTGTGTGGAGAGCAACGAGCGCATGCCCACAGGCGATATAGCCTACAAGTAAGCCGAGGAGTGCGGCGCGCGGCGGCGTGCGCCAGCCACCCTTTGGGTCGCCCCTTCGGGGCTCCGCGCCAGCCCATTGCGAGCTTTCTGCGACGGGTCGCTATCCTGAATGCACCCCTGTCTCTGAGGGGCATTTGGAGATGTACTGCTGGACTATTGTGTATTTTGTGCAAACTGAATGCTCCCCTGGGACAGGGGAGCTGGCGCGAAGCGACTGAGGGGAGGAGAGACACATGCGGGCCCCGAGGCATGCACAGACGCATATCCACCCCTCACCCCTGAGGGGAGCTCCCCTGTCTCAGGGGAGCATTTGGATTACCGCTCCGTCCCGAATAATATCTTGCCAGCCTGCCTCGGAGGGGCATTTGGAGATGTACTGCCGGACTATTGTGTATTTTGTGCAAACAGAATGCTCCCCTGGGACAGGGGAGCTGGCGCGAAGCGACTGAGGGGTGGAAAGACACATGCGGGCCCCGAGGCATGCACAGATGCATATCCACCCCTCACCCCTGCGGGGAGCTCCCCTGTCTCAGGGGAGCATTTGGATTACCGCTCCGTCCCCAATAATATCTTGCCAGCCTGCCTCGGGGGAGTATTTGGGGCGCATTAACATTATTTAATAATTTTCCACTTGACAAATCCAACTGCACGCTGAGGGGAGTTGAGTTGGCAGTTGATAGTTGGCAGTGGGCAGTGGGCAGTTGGCAGTGTTCAGTTGACAGTGGGCAGTGGGTAATTGTCTGGTATTCATCATTCATCACTCATCATTCATCATTATCTACACTTCCGCCCTAACAAGGGTCATCCTACCACCATCCTACCATCAACCTACCACCATCCTACCACCATCCTACCACCATCCTTGCATTTTAACATTTCGGAAGCTGTTTTGACGGGTCGGAGAATGTGTGATGCCGGAACGCTGCCGGAG
>JAZNHG010000041.1:0-16453 GCA_045576855.1 Bacteroidales bacterium
CACGGTGACGTGGGACGACATGGCCAACTACACCAGCGTGCTGCTGCGCTACGGCCCGTTCGGGGTGGCGGAGTCGCAGTGGACGGTGGAGGACGTGACGGGCAGCTCGCTGTACACGCTGACGGGCCTCAACCCGGACTATACCTACGGGGTGAGCCTGAAGGTGGAGTGCGAGAAGAAGGTGCAGGACTGGTCGTCGCCGGTGTACTTCCGCCAGGGCGACACCACGGGTGGTGGCGAACCGGGCACCGGCGTGGAACAGGCGACGGCGCTGTCGGGGCTGACCAGCCTCTCGCCCAACCCCGCGCGCGACGGGTTCCGTGTGACGTCGAGCTTCGGCCTGCGGCGCATAGAGATGCACGACCTGCAGGGGGTGCTGGTGTACAGCGAGCCGAAGCTGGGCCACGAGGCGGAGGTGCGCACGCACGAGCTGCTGCCGGGCACCTACATCGTGACCGTCTGCACCGAAGGGGGCACCACCCACAAGCGCCTGCTGATAGCCCGCTGAAGGGTCGGCCGGAAAAGTTTTTTTGTGTGGTTTGGAAAAAATATGTACTTTTGCACCGCTTTTAATAGTGTAACAGACGCAAGGAAACGATGTTCGACTACGAGACAACCGTAAGTGGTATAGAGTTTAAGGTGAGACAGTTAGCTGATGAAGTGCAACGGCTGCGCTCGCTGGTGGAGGAACGCAACGACCGCGTCTGTGAACTGGAGGAAGCGTTGAAAAATAGTGAAATAACAATTAATAGTTTAAAGGAAGAAAACAAATTAGTAAAATTAGGGAACAGGCTGGCGGAAGGAAACGACAGCGCTGAACTGAAGCTCAAGATCAATCAGATGATAAGGACCATCGACAGGAGTCTGGAGTTGATGAAAGGGATGGAATGATGGAGACGATAGCGGCATCGGTGAACATACTGGGGCGGACATACCGCCTGCGGGTGGCGCCGGGCGACGAAGGAGCCCTGCGCAAGGCCGCGCAGACTATAGAGTCGCAGGCCAAACAGTATGGAGGAATGTATGCCTATCACGACCATCAGGACCTGCTGGCGATGGTGGCACTGACGCAGATAACACAACTGACGAAGATACAAGACTCGCTGCGCTACAAGGATACAGCCTTGGCGGAGCGGCTGCAATTGATTGACAGCGTGCTGGAAGGAATACTGCATCCGACGAAGGACACGGTCGCTGACGCGGCTGTACCGGTCCAAAACAGTTTGTAAACTCAACACCATTTACGAACCGAGTCGGCTCAGGGGCGGGTAGGCTGGCACCCCCGCAAGGGGGAGGCTGAACAAGCTGATACGCCCGGCGCTCAAATCCTACATTCCCAGAGTTTACCACAACTCCTGGAGGACCACCGGATGCAGTCTTTTACACCTCATCCAGTCGCGATATCGCTCGCCCGGCACAACGCCGATTTCTTTCCTGACGACAGGCGTTCCCGCAAAAACAAAACTCTCAAACACACAATGGAAATACTGTGGATTATCATCGGAGTGGTTGTCGGCGGCGGCGTGGGCGTATGGCTCGCCACCGGTTCGCTGCGCAACAAGCTGCTGGCCAAGAGTCAGCAAGTGCTCAAAGACGCTGAAGAGAAAGGCGAAGTAATCAAGAAAGAGAAAGAGTTACAGGCCAAAGAGAAGTTCCTGCAATTGAAAAGTGAGCACGACAAGCGCGTCAATGAGCAGAACAACAAGCTGCGTGACCAGGAGAACAAGCTGAAGCAGCGCGAGCAGACCCTCAATCAGAAGGTGGACGAATTGCAGAAAAAGAGCACCGAGCTGAAGGGGGTGAGCGAGAACTTGAACAAGCAAATTGAGGCGCTGCACCAGCGCCAGGCCGAGGTGGAGAAGGTCTACCGCGAGAGCGTGGACAAGCTGGAGCATATTGCCGGCATGAGTGCCGAGGAGGCCAAGAAGCAGCTGGTGGATGCCATGACCGAGGAGGCCCGCGCCGAGGCATCGACGACCATCATGGACATCGTGGAGGAGGCCAAAATCACCGCTGCCGAGCAGGCCAAGAAGGTGGTGATACAGAGCATACAGCGCACCGCCACCGAGACCGCCGTGGAGAACACGGTGAGCGTGTTCAACCTGGAGAACGAGGAGGTGAAGGGCCGCATCATCGGCCGCGAGGGCCGCAATATCCGTACCCTGGAGAGCCTCACCGGAGTGGAGATTATCATCGACGACTCGCCCGACGCCATCATCATCAGTGGCTTCGACCCCGTGCGCCGCGAGATAGCACGTCTGTCGCTGCACAAGCTGGTGACCGACGGCCGTATCCACCCCGCCCGCATCGAGGAGGTGGTGGCCAAGACGCGCCGCCAGATAGAGCAGGAAATCAACGAGGTGGGTAAGCGTACCTGTATCGACCTGGGCATCCTCAATATGAACCATGAGTTGATGCGCATGGTGGGCCGCATGAAGTACCGTTCCAGCTACGGACAGAATCTGCTGCAGCACAGCCGCGAGGTGGCCAACCTGGCCGCCACGATGGCCGCCGAGCTGGGCCTCAATCCCAAGCTGGCCAAGCGCGCAGGTCTGCTGCACGATATAGGCAAGGTGCCCGAGACCGACCCTGAGCTGCCGCACGCCATCTTCGGTATGCGCCTGGCAGAGAAGTATAAGGAGCATCCGGACATCTGCAATGCCATCGGTGCCCACCACGATGAGGTGGAGATGACCAACCTCATCAGCCCCATTATCCAGGTGGCCGACGCCATCAGCGGTGCCCGTCCTGGTGCCCGCCGCGAGGTGGTGGAAGCCTACATCAACCGCCTGAACAAGCTGGAGCAGATGGCTATGGGCTATCCCGGAGTGGTGAAGACCTATGCCATACAGGCCGGCCGCGAGCTGCGCGTCATTGTCGGTGCCGACAAGGTGAGCGATGTCGAGGCCAACAAGCTGAGTTTCGAGCTCTCGAAGCAGATCCAGAACGAGATGACGTACCCCGGCCAAATCAAGGTGACCGTCATCCGCGAGACCCGCGCCATCAATTATGCCAAGTAGGTTGTGGTTTAAGGATTAAGGTTTAAGGATTAAGGTTTAAGGATTAAGGTTTAAAGTATGATACCTTCTGCCATCCACTGGAATGTCGACCCCGTCATGTTCCATATCGGCTCTTTCAGTGTGCGCTACTACTCGATAGGTTTCCTCCTGGCGTTTGCGCTGGGCTATTGGATTATGTCGCGTATGTTCAAGCGCGAAAGGGTGCACGGCGACTATCTGGACAGCCTGGTGGTCTACATCTTCTTGGCGGTGCTCATCGGCGCCCGACTGGGTCATTGCCTTTTCTACGATTTCGACTATTTCTTCACCTCCGAGCACTGGACCGAGATATTCTGGCCTTTCCGCAACGGCCATTTCACAGGCTTCACTGGCTTGGCCAGCCACGGTGCCGCCATCGGTATTCTTTTGGCCCTGTGGCTCTACCAGCGCAAGTACAAGCTCAATGCCTGGTGGTTCCTCGACCGGCTGGTCATCGTGGTGGCGTTGGGTGGTGCATTTGTGCGCATAGGCAACCTCTTCAACAGCGAAATCTACGGCATCGAGACCTCGCTGCCGTGGGGCTTCATTTTCGAGCGCGAGGGCGAGACCGTGCCCAAGCATCCCACTGGACTCTACGAGGCGCTGGCCTATCTGGTTATTTTCGCCGTGTCGCTGTGCTACTACCGTCGTAAGAACGGGCAGTTCCGCACGGGCAGCATCTTCGGCTGGTGGCTGGTGGCACTTTTTGGAGTGCGCTTCCTCATCGAGTTCGTCAAGACCAACGGTGTGGTCGACGGCAGTCCGCTGCTGATGGGCCAGTGGCTCAGCCTGCCCTTCATCGTGGGCGGCCTGGCGGTGGCCTGGCTGGCGCGCAGGGAGAAGTTGCCTCAGGGCCCTTTCCCGCAGGGCGAGGACCCCGAAATAGTGCGACGCCGCAAGGAGCGGGAGAAGCAGCAGCAGGCCAAGGCGAAGAAGGGCTGAGGTCTGCCGAAGGTCGGCCCAGAGCGGGTGGACCACAAAAACAATTTACACAGAAAGGAGACAACAGAAATGAAGACACTGATTTTGGTACGCCACGGCGAAAGCGCGTGGAATAAACTGAACCTCTTTACCGGATGGACCGACGTCGACCTCACCGAGGCCGGCATGCAGGAAGCCTGGGAGGCGGGCAAGCTGTTGGTGGCCGAAGGTTACCGCCCGGAGCTTTGCTTCACCAGCTATCTGAAGCGTGCCGTCAAGACCCTCAACCAGATGCTCGACGCTATGAATATGGACTGGCTGCCGGTGCAGAAGAGTTGGCGCCTGAACGAGAAGAGCTACGGCGCCATACAGGGCTTGAACAAGGCCGACACCGCTGCCAAGTACGGCGACGAGCAGGTGTTGCTCTGGCGTCGCTCCTTCGACGTGCAGCCTCCGGCACTCGACCTGCACGACGAGCGCAGCCCCCGTATGGACCCCCGCTACAACGAGATACCGGACAATATGATACCGCTGACCGAGAGCCTCAAGGACACCATCGAGCGCCTGATGCCCTACTATCGCGGCACCATCATGCCCGCCTTCGAGAACCGCAATACCCTCTTGGTGGTGGCCCACGGCAATTCGCTGCGCGGCATCGTCAAGGAACTCAAGGGCATGTCCAACGAAGAGATTATCAAGTTCAACCTGCCCACGGCGGTGCCCTACGTCTTCACCTTCGACGAGAAGATGAACCTGGTCAGCGACAAGATGCTCGGCGACCCCGCCGTCATCGCCGCCAAGCAGGCCAGTGTGGCCAACCAGGCGAAGAAGAAATAAGTGCACGAGTGACACATACAGCGCGGACCGCACCCTTCGGGCGCGGTCCGCGCGCATTTTGTAGGCTAGGGCGGAAGTATGAGGTATGAGGTCGGACAAGAGGGGCCAACCTTCGACCTCCGCCCTCGTACCTCCCCCAAGGGGGTCATCCATGCACCAACGATGCATCAACCATGCACCATCCATGCACCATCCTTGCATTTTAACATTTCGGGAGGTCGGTGCATGGGGCGAAGGAATGACGGAAAGAGGATTCTGCTGCCCGTCCGACCTTTTCAATTTATGGTCAAATTTGACGCCAGAGACCGTTCCAGTCTGCCGTTTGAGCAGAGTGCCGAGCATAGTGAACTGCACTGAACGAGTGTGGCTTTGTTCCTGCAAGCAATTGTAAATCAGTTATAATATAGACAGTTGCTCACGGGTAGAGATAAAAAAACGAAAAATAATTTTGTCAGTATCAAAAATGTTTGTAATTTTGCACCGCTTTTCGAGAGAGAAAAAGCGGTGCTTTTTAGTCCAATCGAAAACCACGGAGAGGTGGGTGAGTGGCTGAAACCAACAGTTTGCTAAACTGTCGTACTCGATTAGGGTACCGGGGGTTCGAATCCCCCCTTCTCCGCCAGAAAGACGCCCTGCAAGGCGTCTTTTTTTTGATACCGCCCCGGGATATAGCGAAGTCCGGTTATCGCGCCTGCTTTGGGAGCAGGAGATCCCCAGTTCGAATCTGGGTGTCCCGACCAAGATAATGGCGAATTGTGAATTTCGAAATTCGGGTTTCAAAGTTCAAAATTGCTGATTGGCCCTGTAGCTCAGCTGGATAGAGCGAGAGTCTTCTAAACTCTAGGTCCTGCGTTCGAGTCGCAGCAGGGTCACCAAGACATACACCGTGTGGGTAGCCACACGCACACAAAGTAACCAAGGGGTGCGATCGTGCCGTGCATGATCAGCTGAGATTACACCCTTAAAACTTGATCGGGGTAATGCCCGCGTAAGGAATGAATATGGTAACACGCAACAATAGCTGTGGCCGCTATCGCTTTTTCAAGGCCACCAGGAACAGCCGCCGGCAGATGATAGCCTGCTGTGTGCTGGCAATCGCAAGTTTATTTGGCGCCACCACGGCGCAGGCACAGACCAAGGACACCGTCCGCACGTTGGACGAGGTGATGATCCAGGATGTGCGCGTAAGCAACAAGGCCCCGCTGACCACGAGCACCATGAACCGCGAGCAGCTCGACGACGCCCGCACGTCGGTGAGTGTGCCCTACATGCTGGAGACGCAGCCCTCGGTGGTGGCCTCGTCGGAGAACGGTGCCGTGGGAGCCACCAGCATCCGTATCCGTGGTGTGGATGCCTCACGTATCAATGTGAATATTAATGGTATCACGCTGAACGACCCCGAGAGCCAAAGCGTCTTCTGGGCCAACATCCCCAACTTGGGCGGCATGGCGCAGAGCCTGCAGATACAGCGTGGTGTGGGTGCCTCAACGGGCGGCAGTCCGGCGTTCGGTGCAGCCATCAATATGCAGACGCTCAACGCCCGCAATTCGGCCTATGGCAGCGCCGACATCGGCTATGGCAGCTGGAACACCAAGCAGTATAGCGTCAGCGCCGGTACGGGCATATTGAAGAACGGCCTGAGCTTCGATGTGGCCTACAGCGGTCTGACCAGCGACGGCTTCCTGCGCGGCGGACAGACCGACCAGCAGAGCCTCTTCGCCAGCGCCAGCTGGTATGGCAAGCGGACGCTGATCAAACTCCTTGCCATCATAGGACAGCAGAACACCGGTATCACATGGGATGGCGCCGACAGCGCCACCCTTGATGCCGACCCGCACTACAACTCGGCAGGCGAATATTATGTGGATGGCAACGTTTTCTACTATCCCAATGCCACGGACAACTATTGGCAGCAGCACTACCAGCTCTACGTCAGTCATATACTGAGTGACCGCTGGAGTATTAACGGAGCCCTCGACTACACTCACGGCTATGGCTATGACGAGTACTACAAGGTTGGTAAGGACTTCAGCTCGTTCAATATCCCCCTGGCAGGAAACAGTGATTTCATCACTCGCAAGATTATGGCCAACAATGCCTATACGGGCAATCTGGCCCTTCGGTACTACAGTGAGAAGCTTAACGTCTCGCTCGGAGACAATCTGCTGGTCTTCGACGGTGACCACTACGGCAATGTGCTTTGGAGCCGTGACACCTCGGCCCACTTCAATACCCCCTTTGATGACTGGTACAGCTACACCGGCCACAAGATAGACAACTCCGTCTATGCCAAGGCCACCTACGACTTTGACGCCAATCTTAACGCCTATGCCGACCTGCAGTTGCGCTCCGTAAACTATACCCTCGATGGGCGTACCGATGACTGGGACGAACTTGACAACTATACCAACAACTACCTTTTCTTTAATCCCAAGGTGGGTATCAATTACCGTATCAACGACAACCAGCGTACCTACTTTGTGGCAGGTGTCAGTAACCGTGAACCCACGCGCAGCGACATCAAAGACGCTCATCTGAACGGCGACACTATTAAGGCCGAGACAATGCTCGACATCGAGTTGGGCTATCAGTTGGCATACAGCCGATGGGCGTTCAATGCCAATGCTTATGCTATGCTCTACAAAGACCAGCTCACCCCCAACGGGTCTCTTTCGGGTAGCGGATATGCCCTGATGGAGAATGTGGATAAGAGTTACCGACTGGGTATCGAGTTGGAGGCAGGATACGAGTTCACGGATTGGTTCCGCATGGATGCCAACCTTACCCTCAGCACCAATAAAATTATCAACCACCAATACTATGACTTTACGGTTGGAGACTCTATCAACCGTGTTATTACCGGTTCGGGCAATCCCAACAACGACACAAGCTGGACCACCTTGGCCAGTGGCCATCATGTGACTGCCAACACCAATCTGGCCCTCTCTCCCTCTGTGGTGGGTGCCGCCATCGCCACTTTCACCCCCTGCAAGGGTGCCAAGATTCAGCTAATCGGCAAATATGTAGGTAAGCAGTATGCGGACAATACCAGTCGTGAGTGTTACGCTATCGACCCCTATTTCCTTCTCAACTTCAGAGCCAGCTATACATGGCATCTGAAGGGCACCAACGAGATTGAGGCCCAGTTATTGGTCAACAACGTGCTCAACCATGACTATCGACTCAGTGCCTGGGTGGGTGACGACCGCTGGTCGCGCAAGGAGAACGGCGAGAAGGTGGCCTACTACTACGACCACTATCGCGGTTGGCTCCAGCAGCCCGGTATCAACTTCATGGGCCGCGTGATATACAGGTTTTGAATGATGAATGATGAGTGATGAATGATGAATTTTGAACTTTCAGCTTTCAACTTTCAACTTTCAGCTCTGGATATCCTCGGCGCAGCCATCGGCTTGGTCTATGTGTTCAGTGAATACAGGGCAAGCCGATGGTTCTGGCCGTCGAGTCTGCTGATGGCTGCCTTCTATGCCGTCATCAACTTCCGCATCGGCTGGTATGCCAACGCGGGCATCTGCGTCTACAACTTCGTCATGTCGGTCTACGGGCTGCTCGTCTGGCGTGGATTATTGGCTGGGACGCGGCGTGCCGCGTCTGCCGAGGGGCGCCCCATTGGTTCGTGCCCTGCGCGCTACTGGCCGTGGCTCCTCGCCGCCACTGCGGCCCTGACGGTGGCCTTCCGCTACCTCCTTGCCTTGCTGGGCGAGGCCACCCTGCCGTGGCTCGACGGCCTCAGCGCCGCCCTTGGCATTGTCGGCATGTGGATGCTCTCGCAGAAGTACTGGCAGCAGTGGCTCTTCTGGCTCGTCAGCGAGCCCATATTGGTTTATATCTACCTCCGTTCCGGCTACCCGGCCTCGGCTGTGATGTACGTCGTCTACGAGGTGTTCTGCATCATGGGGATTATCCGATGGAAAAGACTCAGTATATCGTAATCCTGGCGGCGGGCGACTTCCCGACGCACCCCGTGCCGCTGCGCGCCCTGCGCGAGGCCGATTTCGTGGTCTGCTGCGATTCGGCATATTGCCAATTCTCTACTTTCAATTCTCAATACTCAATCCCCTTTGTGGTCATCGGCGACGGCGACTCGCTACCCCTGTGTGCCAAGCGTGAGCTTGGCGACCACTGGGTCCAGGTCGACGAGCAGGACTACAACGACCTGCACAAGGCCATGTCCTGGGCTGCCTCTCGATTCTCTATTCACAATTCACAATTCACAATTCTTGCCGCCACCGGCCGTCGCGAGGACCACACGCTGGGCAATATCTCCTACCTCGTCACCTTTGCCGAGGAGTACCCCGGTGCCGACATCGAGATGCTCACCGACTACGGCCGTTTCGTGGCCATGAGCGGCCGGCGCACCTTCGCCACCTTCCCGCGGCAGCAGGTCTCCATCCTCTCCTTGACGCCGGAGCAGCCCATCTATGGGCAGGGCCTCCGCTGGCCCCTCGAGGGCTTCCATGCCCGCCGCTGGTGGCAGGCCACATTGAACGAAGCTGTCGGAGCCGAGGTCTCCCTCTGCTCCGACGGCTGGCTCGTGGTTTTCCTCACCTACGAGGCCAAGAGAGTGTAGGCACATATATTTCCACCGCGCACGGGAGCGACATCACGCAGAAGATTGAGATGTGCATGGTATAAGAACTAAACAATTCTTTTTGCACCGAAATAGCGCCCATCTTTTCCAAAATAATGATAACTAGGTGGTCCCAGATAGGAATCATGAGTTTTATATGAAGCGATAATCCACCAGTCTTTTTCTTTTGACACACCCACGACGCGAATGTCCATACCTTCCTTGTTACGTAACAACAACAGCATTCTATCCGCATTCTCAATTTGGGAAAGGCATTTTGTGGAAAGGTCTGCTCTGCTGTAGTGAATAACAGAATAAACCCACGCTCCCTTTTCAGAGAATACTATCTGCGTGCTGTCGCTCATTATCACCGTCCATCCTTTTTGGGGCTCATCGAATCCCATGGTATATAACATGGTGTGGTCTATTCCATAGATTACAGACATGATGCTATCTTCTAATCCACATCTTTCGATGTAATCAACAGCACTCTGAGGCAATCCAGAATATATAGCGGATGGTTTTAGGCTTTGACATCCTATTACAACGAGGGTAATCATCGCCGCGCATGCTAATAGTATTTTCTTCATTGTCTGTGGTTATTGTTTCTATGCGATCTGTTGTTTCATTCGAGCATTTTCACCGCGCTCGGAAGCAACGTCCCGCAGAAGACTGCTATGTGCATATTTACTTGTTTCAATCCTTGTGATAGCCTGCCCAGCTGCTGTTGGACGGGTTGCCTTTCTCGTAGGCAATCTCTATTGGGTAGTGAGGGGCGAACTTCTCCCAGACCGACTTCTTCAATAGTGTTTCACCGTGATACAAGCTGTCGCCAACGTAGAAATAATACGACACATAGTAATCACACTTGCGGCCACCGCTAACAGTATATGTTTTCTCAACGCGTGCAGTAGTCTTGACTGAGTCCTGCTCAATCCTATGGAATTGTATTCGTGCCTGAACTATAGCCACCAACACAACCAGCCCTGAAATCCATACAGGGGACCAGCGCAGGATGCCGCGTCCAATCTTCTTACGTTTGGCTTTGGCCTGCAGATTTTTATTACTGCCCTTTGTCGGGTAGTTGGGACGGCGGTTGATGTTGTGGGACATAGTGTTTATTGTTTTTGTTTCTTCGGTAGCTACGAGCCGCAGAAGACTGCTATGTGCATAAGATAATTGGTGTTTGTTGTTTCATCCGGTCAGTTTCGCCGCGCATATCGTCAGGGTCTTGATTTGGGTGTGCACCGTTTATACGTATTGTTCTGCCAATTCTGTAATCTTCTTCGCCAATGCCTTGGTCTCTTCCTGCGTCATGCTGATTCCGATGCGGTAGCTCTGCCCTCCGGAATGGATGACCCGCAAGGTGTAAGGATTCCACACGTCACGATTCTCGTAGTCGCAATACTCCACTTTGGTGATGGCCGACAGCGGTATCTCTTTCCGATGCCTGAACATGAGGTTGCGATACTCAACGACCAGCATCTCGTGCTGAACCGATATTGTTTCCGTCGCACGTTTGTTTTGCAGATAGATTTCCAAATTGTACAGCACCACCGAGACAGACAAAAGCGTCAAAAAAATCGTCGCAACCAAAGCGGTCTCCGACGCTCCGAAGCCGTATCGGCATAATATGAATATCATGCATATGCAAGCGATAACGGACATGTAGCCTTGGTATGCCGCCCAAGAGCGTTCGTAGTACAACTCGTTTTTTGCATTGTTTGTCGCAAGTGCCTTCATTGTCTCAATGTGTTTATTGTTCGTCTGCAATTTGTTGTTTCATTTCTGCATTTTCACCTCGCACGGGTGTGGAGTGTTAAATTAGTTCCTCAGACCAGCCGTGGCCAAGATCCCAGTGATAGTCTTCGACAAACTCGAAGTCGATTGGCAGGTTGAACTCGTCCTCTATCAGTTCGTGCAATTTCTCGGTATCCACCTGATGCAGCCAGCTGCCGACGCAGACGTAGAAGCGGTCGGTCTTCTCGTCGAGGAATACACGGCCACGTGGAATAAGCGTGTAGTTGTGCTCCTGATAAAATATGGAGCGTGTGTCGCCTTTGGCTTCGGCACGGTGGTGTTGCTTTTGCCAATAGGTTTTGTGAAGCTTTGAGATGGTGGCGCGACCGTTGACAAATGTAGCCTGCTCGGCATCGATTTTCTCCACGCCGAAGAGCGACTGGTTGGCTGCGTCGTACCAAAAGATACCAAGTTTGGGCTTGCCGTTGTCGAGGAACGGTGCCATCGAGACGACGAGGCTTTGGTGTTCCTCGCCGTTGGTGTGATTGATTCCGTTGTTGTCTTTAGTCATAATATCGTTATAACGCTATTAGTCTGAAAATATTGCTTTTTGCGGGAGCGAAGTGAAGAAAGTCCAGCGGACTTGGTGACCAAATGGAACAAAGTCGTTAAAAACTTTCGATAGCGTAGCGGAGTGGTGTGCCCGTCGGCTAGCCGACAACTAAAGGCAGAAGACTGAGATGTTCATTGATTTTTATCTTTTTTTGCCTCCATAAAGCCAATTGTGTTCTATATATCTGCCGGCTTCGGGATTCTTTTTGCTGACTTCAATTGTGATGGTATCTCCAATTTTATGGTCGCCGTAGTCGGACTTGTTGAAAAAAACGTCGTCGTTTGTATATGTTTTGCCATCAACGGTATACCGATACTCCACATTCCACACAAATCCACGTTTACCCCTATGCATTTGCCGGATGTCCGTGATGACAGCCTTGGCGGTTGTCGATTCCGCATAAATACACTTTTCCGTCCACAGAACTCCTATGCCGATGGCCACAGCAAAAATCAGCAAAAACCATACTTCCCAGGAAAGGCGTTTCTTCTTTTTCTGCGGCTGTTTCTTTTTCTGCTGTTTCGTTTTCTTCATTGTCTGTGGTTATTGTTTCTATGCAATCTGTTGTTTCATTCGAGCATTTTCCCCGCGCTCGGGAGCGACGCCCCGCAGAAGACTGAGATGTGCATTGATTGTCACTATTGTTTGTTTCTATACAATCCGTCCATATCTATTGCACCGAATTGTATATACCACAGCCGTTTGTCACCCGGTGTGAAAACAGGGGTGATGATGTTGCCGAATCTCTTGTCGATGGTGTCGCACGGGAACCCCAGCACATAATAGAGTCCATCTGTCATATAGTGTACATCGAACGCCATTCGCTCTTTGTCGGGCAATATACTGCTGTTGCCGTCGGCAAAGACAAACCTGTCCATATACGCGTAGAAGTCATCGCAGATGGTATTGCTGTCGATGGCCAGCGGCTTTTCATTGCCGATTCTGAGGGTAAACTTGGCTCCCGATATTCGGAAATCGACAAAAAAGAGCTGAACGCTGTCGCTTTTGCGGATATACCAGATGCCGGGGTAGTACATCACCGGAATATATACGCTGGTGTCGTTGCACTTTGCAACGCACCCGCTGTCGGAACAATGTTCAGGTTCCCCCATCTTGGCAATCAGTTCGTCGTAGGTTCCCATAACTATTGTTTCATCCGACGAAAAGTCGGCGACGGAGAGGTACTCTTTTGGAACATTTTCTTCCGGCAGGCCGCTCTTGCAGGCAGTCATTATTCCGAGGGCGCACGCCATCGCGCCGAGCAAAAATACTTTCTTCATTGTCTGTCTGTGTTTATTGTTTCATTCGTGCATTTCCACCGTGCAGGTCAACAGAAAGGCTTTGGCGGCAGCGGGAACACGATGGATATCGTGCGTTTCGTATGTTGGGGCTACTGCATCAGCTTGAGCAGGTCCTGGCCAATGTCGCGGCGGTAGTAGCGGCCGTCCCACTGGATGGTGCCGGCGCGGTTGTAGCTCTTCAGGAGGGCTTCGGGCAGGGTGGGGGCGAGGGCGGTGGTGCAAATCACGCGGCCACCGTTGGTCGTCAGTTGTCCGTCGACCTGTTTGGTGCCGCAGTGGAACACCTGCACGTCCGTCATCTCCTCGCCGAGGCTGATGACGTCGCCCTTGCGGTAGCTTTCGGGATAGCCGCCGGCCACCAGCATCACGCAGGCTGCCGACCGCTGGTCGACGGTGAGGCTGGCGCGGTCCAGCGTGCCGTGGGCCGTGTGTTCGAACAATTCCACCACGTCGCTCTTCAGCCGCGGGAAGACGCTCTCGGTCTCGGGGTCGCCCATGCGCACGTTGTACTCGATGACGTAGGGGTCGCCGCCGCAGTTCATCAGGCCGACGAAGATAAATCCGTGGTAGTCTATCTTCTCCTCGCGCAGGCCACGCACGGTGGGTTTCACGATGCGCTCCTCGACGCGGCGCATGAACTCCTTGTCGGCAAAGGGCACAGGGCTCACCGACCCCATGCCGCCGGTGTTCAGACCGGTATCGCCCTCGCCGATGCGCTTGTAGTCTTTGGCCGAGGGCAGCAGCATGTAGTGGCTGCCGTCGGTGAGCACGAAGACGCTGAGCTCGATGCCGCTGAGGTATTCTTCTATGACCACGCTGGCCGAGGCGCTGCCGAACTTGCCGTCCAGCATCTCGCGCAGGTGGGCCTTGGCGGTGGCCAGGTCGGGCTCGATGAGGACACCCTTGCCGGCCGCCAGGCCATCGGCCTTGAGCACGTAGGGGGCCGGCAGCGTGTCGAGGAAGGCTTCGGCTTCGGCCAGGGTGTCGCGGGTGAAGGTCTGGTAGCGGGCCGTCGGTATGCGGTGGCGCATCATGAAGGCTTTGGCATAGTCCTTGCTGCCCTCGAGCATGGCGCCCTGCTTGCGGGGACCGATGACCATCACGTTGCTCAGCGCGGGTGTCTCGGCAAAGTAGTCGGCGATGCCGGCCACCAGCGGTGCCTCGGGGCCCACGACGAGCATCTCGACGTGGTGCTCCTGCACGAAGCGGCCCACCGCCTCAAAGTCGTCGGCCTTCAGGTTCACGTTCTCGCCTGCGGTGGCGGTGCCCGCGTTGCCGGGAGCAATATATAGTTTGGTGCAGCGCTCGCTCTGAGCCAGTTTGCATGCGATGGCGTGCTCGCGGCCGCCCGATCCCAGTAGCAGTATATTCATTGTTTCCTGTTTTTCGTTGGTTGTTTTCGGTTTGCAAAAGTACAAAAGTTATTCCACACGGCAAAATTTATTTTGCCATTCTGAAATTTAGTCGTACTTTTGCATCCGCAAAATGTTGACCTACAAAGAGTGTACCGAATGAACAAATCCCTGCTCCGCCTGCTGCCCCTGCTGCTGTTGCTGCCGCTGCTCGCGGCCTGCCGCGACTACGAGTCGGACAAACCTGTCGTCCCCCTGCGGCTCGACCGCTGCAGCTGGACCTGCCATGTCGACTCGGTGGCCGCTACCGATAGCGGCGATGTCGTCTATGCCTTCGACCACAGCCTCTATTTCCGCGGCGACTCCTCGCTGCTCAGCCACACCCATGTCGTGGTGTCCATGCCCAGCCGTGCCAGCGAGCTGCAAGCCGATGTCGACCTGCCGGGCGACTACACCTTCGACGGCTTCTCGCACGGCACTATCCGCACCCAGGCGCGCAACCCGCGAACCGATACCGACACGCTCTTCACCTACTCCTTCATCCACGACCCCGTGCTCCACACGATGGTGCTCGACGACGGTCGCCTTTTCGTCCGCCAGCAATGAAGAGTACTACCGTCGGACATCTGGCCTGCGCGGCGGCCTATATCATCTTTGGCGTCAATGTGGTGGTGTGCCGCGATATCGCCGCCGAGGGCGGGTTGCATCCCATCGTGCTTTTCGCCATGCGCGCATTGGTGGCGGGCGCGTTGTTCTGGCTCGTGTCGCTCTTCGCGCCGCGCGAGAATGTGCCCCCGCGCGACCTGCTGCGGCTGGCCGGTGCCGGCGTGCTGGGTCTCTTCACGCCGCAGCTCACCTTCCTCCATGCCATAGCCCACACCACACCCGTCGACCTCTCGGTGATGAGCACCACCACGCCCATCTTCACTATGTTTGTGGCCGCCATCTTCCTGCGCGAACCTATCACCTGGAAGAAGGCCCTCGGCGTGGCCCTCAGCTTCGGCGGCATACTCTGGCTTATACTCCAGAGCACCATCACCGGCCACGGCGCGTCGCAGACCGAGCCCATAGGCATCGTCTACTGCTTTGCCAACTATATCGTCTTCGCCCTCTACCTCGGCACCTGCCGACCCTTGATAGCCCGCTACTCGGTTGTCACCTCCATGAAGTGGATGTTCCTGGCCTCGTTCCTGCTGGCGGTGCCCTTCGCGCTGCCCCATCTGCCGGCCTCTGACTTCGGCGCCGTGCCCGGACGCGTGTGGTGGGAGATTGCCTTCATGATATTCTTCTCCACCTTTGTGGCCTACTATCTGGTGCCCGTGGGGCAGAAGCGCATACGGCCCACGCTGGTGAGCATGTACGGCTATCTGCAACCCATCATCGCCATCGTCGCGGCCATCTGGGCCGGCATGGACCGCCTGACGCCCACCAAGGTGCTCGCCGCCCTGCTCGTCTTCGCCGGCGTATGGGTAGTCAACCAGAGCCGCGCCGCCACGCCGCCGCCCCGTCCGTAGCCCATGAGCCCTCTAGGTCCCCTAAGCCCTATAAGTCTTATAAGCCCTATAAGTCCCATAAACACCAACCCGTAACCCCTCACCTCCCGAAAATGTACAGCTACCCCTATCCCCGCCCCATGCTGACCGCCGACGTGGTGGCCCTCAATCCGCGCCGCGAAGTGCTGCTGGTGCAGCGCGGCAACGACCCCTACCGCGGATGCTGGGCCCTGCCGGGCGGATTCATGGAGATGGACGAGACCATCGAGCACTGCGCAGTGCGCGAATTGCACGAGGAGACGGGCCTCCTGGTGCCCGAAGACGCCCTGCGGCTGATAGGCCCCTTCAGCGCCCCGGGCCGCGACCCGCGGGGGCGCACCGTCACACTGGTCTATGCCGTTCGGGTAGGCGCCGGCGTGCAAGCCGCCGCCGGCGACGATGCCGCCGCCCTCCGCTGGTGGCCCCTCGCCGCCCTCCCGCCCCTGGCCTTCGACCACGCCGACGTCATCGCCCGGTGCCTCCGCCTCTACCCGGACCTCTGACCCCGCCCCGACCCCCCTCCGTACC
>JAZNHG010000042.1:0-40232 GCA_045576855.1 Bacteroidales bacterium
TGGCCGGCCCCGTCCCCCCCCGTGGCCTGCCCGGGGCCGGCCCCGGCCCCCCCCCGGCGCCGGCGGAATGGGACTCGGCAGTGGGGCGCTGAAGGGCCCGTGGGGGTGCCTGTTTGGTCGTGCGCGACCTAATTGTCGGCCCCCCGTTGCCGTGCCGTCGGCCGCCGCCTGTAAAAGCCTCACCGCAGGCAATTATTCCGCGGGGCGGCACAATAAAAATGTGCCGCCCCGCGTTGTTATGCCGTTATGAATCTTCCTAGCAGGATATTGGAGCAGGCTGTGGAGCAGCTGAGCACGCTGCCGGGCGTGGGCAAGCGGTCGGCGCTGCGGTATGCGCTGCACCTGATGAAGCAGGACGAGCCGGCGGTGCGCGACCTGAGCGAGAGCCTGCTGCGCCTGAAGACCGACCTGCACCGCTGCCGCTACTGCCACAATGTGAGCGACACCGAGGTGTGCCCCATCTGCAGTGGCGAGAAGCGCCAGCGCGGCATCGTGTGTGTGGTGGAGAACGTGCAGGATGTGATGGCGCTGGAGAACACACAGCAGTACCGCGGCCTCTACCATGTGCTGGGGGGCGTCATATCGCCCATCGACGGCGTCGGGGTGCAGGACCTGGAGATAGCGTCGCTGATACGGCGTGTGGAGCGCGGCGACCCGTACCCGGTGGAGGAGGTCGTGCTGGCCCTGCCCACCACGATGGAGGGCGACACCACCAACTTCTACCTCAGCCGCCAGCTGCGTCCGCTGGGGGTGAAAATCACCACCCTGGCCCGCGGTGTGGCCGTGGGCGACAGCCTGGAATACGCCGACGAGATAACCCTGGGCCGCAGCATCGCGGGCCGCATACCGTTCGAAGGGTAGTCGGCCGGCAGCAGCCCCGAAGGGGCGCCCGACCACAGGCAGGGGTGAAGCGTAGCGAAACCCCTGTGTCGAACGGAGGAAGAAGCAGCCGGAGCCCCGAAGGGGCGCCCGACCACAGGCAGGGGTGAACGAAGAGAACCCCTGTAATAATGACCAATCAGCATACAATGGAGCCCCGAAGGGGCGCCCTATAACCCTGTAATATGGCAAGCACATTAGTAAAGAACGACATCCACATTGTCTTCCATGTCAAGACCACCAGTCCGAGGATTGGTGTCGACTTGCTCCCCGTGTTGTTCCGGTACATCGGTGGTATTATCAATAGGCGAGGCGGATTGGCAATAGAAATTGGCGGCATGCCTGACCATATACATATCTTAACCGCCCTGCCCAAAACGATGAGCCTCTCCGATTATGTGCGCGATATCAAGGCGGTGAGTAGCAAGTGGATAAAAACCCAGGGGCAGCCGTATGCAGCGTTTGAGTGGCAGGAGGGTTACGGGGCGTTCTCTGTGAGCCCCTCGTTGCTGGACAGGACCGTCAACTACATCCGCGCGCAGGCTGAGCACCACCGAAAACGCACTTTTGCTGAAGAATACAAAATGTTTTTAGAAGCATATCAAATAGAGTATGATGAGAAATATATGTTATCCGACTGAAGAGGGCAGGGTCGCCCCTTCGGGGCTCCGGTGGCGAGGTCGCCGTGATAGCAGGGGCTGCGCCGCGCAGGCCCCTGCCTGTGATGCGTCAGCCCTTCGGGCTTTTCGTTGTGAAGGAGCTACCAGACATGTCTGTGGCAGGTCGTTTTTTAGGGCTTTCGTCTACGTGATGCTTCTGTTTTCAATGACCGCATGTGGACAGACTTCCTCCTCCCATGTTATCGACAGCGTTGATTTCGCCGAACACGAACTTCCGGAATACACACTGGAAGAGAACATCGGCGCGATGCTCCTTGTGGGCTTCCGCGGCACAGAGGTGGACAGTACGAAGAACCCCGAGATTATCTGTGCCCTGCGCGACTACCATGTGGGCAGCGTGATACTGTTCGACTATGATGCCCCCACTGGCAAGCGTGGGCGCAATATACAGAGTGCCGGGCAGATAGAGCGCTTGTGTGCCCAGCTGCGGGCCTACAATCCCCACTTGTTGATAGGTATAGACCAGGAGGGTGGCTATGTCTCGCGTCTGAGTCCGCGCTACGGCTTCCCCAAAGTGATGTCCGCCCAGCGCAGCGCCGCCCTGGGTATCGACAGCGTGCGCCGGCAGGCACAGGTCACTGCCCGGATGCTGGCCGACCTTGGAATCAACCTCAACTTTGCCCCGGTGGCCGATGTTGATGTCAATCCGGCATGTCCCGTCATAGGTGCCATTGAGCGCTCGTTCTCGGCCGACACCGCTGCGGTGGCTTCCTGCTGCGCCGTGTGGGTCGAGGAGCAGGGACAGCGTGGTGTGACGAGCTGCATGAAGCATTTCCCCGGCCACGGCAGTGCCCGCGGCGACACCCACAAGGGCCTGGTCGACGTCACCGACACCTGGCAGCGCCGCGAGTTGGCCCCCTACCGCGCATTCTGCACTCCGCACTCCGCACTCCGCACACCCCTCATGGTCATGACAGCCCACGTCGTCAACCGGCGGCTCGACCCCTCGGGTCTTCCTGCCTCGCTGTCGCCCAGGATTACTTCCCTGCTCCGTGACACACTTGGTTTCCAGGGGGTCATCGTCACCGACGACCTGGCTATGGGGGCTATCGTGCAGCAGTACAGCTTCGAGCAGGCGGTGCGCATGGCAGTGCTGGCGGGTGCCGACATGCTGTGTCTGAGCAACAACGGCGGCACCTACGACGTCAACATGGTGCCGCGCGCCGTCGGGGTCATCAGGCAGATGGTGGAGGACGGTACCATCAGTGCGGACCGTATAGCACAGAGTGCTATGCGTATCCGTAATTTGCAGCTTGTGCAATAATTCCTGTATTACTTCGTTACTAAAACACAAGAATCAATAAAACCCCATACGCTTATTGAAGAAAAAATACTTGATCGACTTATTACTAACCTTAAAAAGCATCTGTTATGAAAGTATTTTTTCATGGAACAAAGCCTCATGTCGGGGCAAAATGTATCGTTGTGCTGGCGTGCCTGCTGGCAGCTGGGGCGGCAAACGCGCAGGAAAGCGAACTGGGGAAGTCGAAGTGGGGAGTCTGGATTGACGTCCACTTCGGCGCCAATTTCATGGACGGCAGCCGAGGCTTCACCGACTACATGCAAAGCACCTTTCCATCGCTCGACTACCGCAGTTCCTACTTGGGCTGGGAGATGGTCGGGCTTGGGTACGGGGTGGAGTACCGTGGTTTTACCCTTGGATTGTTTCTCGATGCAGCGCTGGGTAGCAGTGGTGCCGCGGTGAAGAACCAGCTTGTCAAGAAGGATGACAGGAACTTCCACCTCGACCTTGGCTATCGTATCCCTCTTGGGAAACTGTTCACACTCGAGCCCACGGCAGGTTTTGGGGTGTCTATGAGCGACCTCTTCCTTTCTACCTCGCGCGGTGGTGCCGACTATGTCAACTCGTTCTCCACGGTGAACTATATTGTGCCGCTGACCGTCAACTTTTTGACCGATATGCGCGGAGGAGATGTAGGCATCTATCTGCAGTACATCATCGGTGTCGGTCAGATAGGCACCACCCACATCACCGGCCTCGATACCGAGGTGGCCGACCTCCACTTCCAGCCCTCTACGCTCACTTTCGGCTGCAAGTACCGCTTCTGACACCCTTTGGAGGATCGATAGATATAAGCGGAAGCAAATCAGTGCCTTGTCCGAAAGTGGCAAGGCACTTCTGTTGTGAGTGGGCAAATTTATTTTGCCAGATGAAATAATTGTTGTATATTTGCACATTTAGAATATACATGTTTATTATTAATAACACATTAAAAAATTGAACATTATGGCAAAAGAAGTGAACGAGGCCGATGCATTGAAGCTGGAAAAGCTGAAGATACTGCAGAGTACGCTTGACAAGATAGAGAAGAGCTACGGCAAGGGCTCCATCATGAAGTTGGGTGACCGACCGAACGAGGAGTTGGAGGTCATCTCGACGGGCTCCATCAGCCTCGACAATGCTTTGGGCGTGGGCGGACTGCCGCGAGGCCGTGTCATTGAGATTTTCGGCCCGGAGAGTTCCGGTAAGACCACGCTGGCCATCCATGCCATTGCCGAGTGCCAGAAGAAGGGTGGCATCGCTGCGTTCATCGACGCCGAGCATGCTTTCGACAGCTTCTATGCCAAGAAACTGGGTGTGGATATCGAGAACCTCTTGGTCTCGCAGCCCGACAATGGCGAGCAGGCCCTGGAGATTGCCGACAACCTCATCCGTTCTGGTGCCATAGACATCATAGTCATCGACTCGGTGGCTGCCCTGACGCCCAAGGCCGAGATAGACGGCGATATGGGTGACAGCAAGGTGGGCCTCCAGGCACGCCTGATGAGCCAGGCCATGCGCAAGCTGACGGCTACCATCAGCAAGACCAACTGCTGCTGCATCTTCATCAACCAGCTGCGTGAGAAGATAGGTGTCCTCTTTGGCAACCCCGAGACTACCACGGGTGGCAACGCGCTGAAGTTCTATGCTTCGGTGCGTATCGACATTCGCCGCACCCAGGCCATCAAGGACGGTGACCAGAATATTGGTAACCGCGTCAAAGTGCGTATCGTCAAGAATAAGGTGGCACCTCCCTTCCGTGTGTGTGAGTTCGACCTGATGTTTGGTGAAGGCATCTCCAAGCTGGGCGAGATTATCGACCTCGGAGTGGAGCTGGATATCATTCACAAGAGCGGTTCTTGGTTCAGCTACAGCGACGCCAAGCTGGCCCAGGGACGTGAGGCGCTGAAGCAGTTGTTGCGTGATAATCCTGAACTGTGCGAGGAGCTGGAAGGCAAGATTCGCGCAGCCCTGAAAGAGAAATCTATGAACGAATGAAAAGACTGATATTTATATTGCTATTGTCCTTGGGAGGAAGCCTATGTGCGCAGACTGTCGACAGCACTGCATCTGCTGGCGAGCGCGTGCTGGGCGACGAACCCCAAGTGCGCACACAGCGTGAGCGCAATGTGCTGGGTGCGCCGGTCTACTACGACACTCTGGGCAATGTCATCGGGCAACGCCAGTCGTCCGACGGTGTCTATCGTCGCCCGCGCCATCATTTCCACAACCGTCTGGAGAACGATTTCAACAATTTCTTCTTCGAGTTCCAGGCGCTCCTCGGAGGTCGCCAGGGCTTTGCCACCGGTGCGATGCTGACATGGCTTCCTCAGCGCTGGGGCATCTATGGTAGCGCTTTGGTCAATTGGGACTATGGCCACTATTCCATTGGTCCCGCGTTGCGCCTCTCTGACTGCGGCGACTACTTCGACTGGCAGCTCTACGGCGGTTTGGCATTCGACCGCCGCGTGGGCTTCGAGGGCGGTATGCGTATTGCCGGACCGCGGTCGCAGTCGGGCTTTGCCTGGACGTCCCTGTCACTGGGTGGCGGATATGTGCACGGACATGGGTACATGACCTTTGGACTCAGTCTGTTGCTGGCCCCCGAGATGGCGTTTATATTCTGGTTCTAGCAGGAGATGGGAGAGAAGAGTGCATACGTAATCGACGAGGCACGTGAGGCGCGCGATATGCAAGCCCGCTACGAGGAGCTGGTGGCTGCCTGCCAGGCACTGAAGCCGCTGTCGCGCGAGGAGGAGGCCGGTATCCTGCGGGCCTACACCATGGCGCGCGATGCCCATGCCGGTACCCGTCGCAAGAGTGGTGAGCCCTATATTTTCCATCCCCTGGCGGTGGCACTGATTGCCGTCAAGGAAGTAGGCTTGGGTCCCACGGCCGTCATTGCTGCCCTGCTGCACGATGTAGTCGAGGATACCGATATCACCCTCGACGAGTTGCGTATCGTCTTTGGCGAACGCGTGGCCCGCATTGTGGACGGCGTCACCAAGATAGACGACGTCATGCTCATGCAGCAGACGGAGAGCAAGCAAGCCGAGAACTACCGCAAGATATTGCTCTCGATGTGCAACGATGCCTATGTCATCTTCCTCAAACTCTGCGACCGTCTGCACAACATGCGCACGCTGGGCTCTATGCGCGACACCAAGAAGCTCATCATAGCCAGCGAGACCTCCTACCTCTATATCCCGCTGGCACACCGTCTGGGCCTGTACAGCATCAAGACAGAGCTGGAGGAATTGGTGATGCGCTACACCAACCCCGACAAATACGCCGAGATAGAAGCGCGCATAGCAGCCACCACCGGTACCAATGAGAAGTTGGAGCAATGCCTCTACCAACCGGTGCGCGAGATGCTGGATGCCGCAGGCTACCACTATACGCTGAAGACACGCATCAAGTCGGTCTACAGTTGCTACAAGAAGATGGAGAACAAGCATATAGACTTCGACGAAATCTACGACCTCTATGCCATGCGTATCGTGCTGAGCGACGTGCCGCGCGAGCGCGAAAAAGAGGAGTGCTTCCGCGTCTATAGCCTCATCTCCAGCCGCTTCACCCCCAATCCCAAGCGTTTTCGCGACTGGATAAACCATCCCAAGAACAACGGCTATGAAAGCCTGCAGACCACGGTGATGACCCCCATCGGCCGCTGGGTGGAAATCCAGATTCGCACCACCCGCATGGACACCATCGCCGAGAAGGGCATGGCGGCCCATTTCCTATACAAAGAGGCCCACCCCGAAGAGGAGGTGGAGAACAACCCGGTGGAGGAGTGGCTGCAGCAGATTCGCACCTCGCTCGAGCAGAGCGACAAGAGTGCGCTGGACTTGGTCGAGGAGTTCAAGGAGAGCCTCTACACCAAAGAGATATACCTCTTCACCCCCCACGGCAAGACGATAACCCTGCCCAGCCACAGCACGGTGCTCGACTTTGCCTATGCCATCCATACCGACCTGGGCCACCACTGCATCGGGGCCAAGGTGAACGCCCGTGTGGTAGGCCGCAACGAGCGCCTGCACACAGGCGACCAGGTGCAGGTGCTCACCACAGAGAACACTGTGCCCACCGCCGAATGGCTCGCCGAATGCCAGACACCCCATGCCCGCGAGGCCATCAAGACAGCCCTGCGCGCCCAGCGCAAATCGTTTACTGCCGCAGGCAAACACCGTCTGTCGGAATACCTGAAGAAGCTGAAAATCCGTAATAACCCACAGAACGTGGGCCAGCTGAAGCGTTTCCTCAGCCAGCCGTCGGACATAGACCTGTACTACGACCTGGCTGTGGGCACCATCACGGAGCATCAGGTGGCCGAATGCTTCGGCAAGGCGCGCCCCGAGCCCAACTTCTTCTTCCGCGAAACGCGCACCAACCCCTTCCTGCTCGACAAGGACTACGAGTCGCTGCCCACCGAGACGGCTTCCTGCTGCAAGCCCGTGCAGGGCGACCAGGTGGTAGGCGTGGTGCAGGGCGACCGCATCATGGTGCACCGCACCAACTGCAAGGTGGCTATGGACGAGATGGCCAACCACGAGAACCACGTGGTGCGCGCTAAGTGGCGTCCCGGCGAGCAGATATCGCTGCTCACCGGCATAGCCCTCACCGCCATCGACAGCAAGGGATTGCTGCAGGAAATCACGCGCAATATCTCCGACGAGATGGACCTCAACATGCGCGCCATCACCCTCGAAGCCTCCGAAGGCGTGGCCCGGGGAATCATCATGCTTTATATCAACAATGTGGAAGCCCTGAATGGGCTGATTGCCAAACTGAAATCTATAGATGGAGTCGAAGACGTACACCGCATCTGAGCACACTGCCAAGCGAGGGGAGACAGAAGCCATGCGCGCCGACCAGACCGCATTCCAGCGGCTGAGCGATATCCTCGACACCCTGCGTCGCGAGTGCCCCTGGGACCGCCAGCAGACCCTCAAGAGCCTGCGCTACCTCACCATCGAGGAGGTGCACGAGCTGAGCGAGGCCATCGTCGCCCTGGACGGGGCGGCGGGCGGTGGCAACACCCCGGCGGCGGGCGCCGCAAGCTCCGACCTCCAACCTCTGACCTCCGACCTGAAAAAGGAGCTTGGCGACCTGGCCATGCACATACTCTTCTACTGCAAGATAGCCGCCGACGAGGGCCTCTTCACCACGGCCGACGTCTACAACACCATCTGCGAGAAGCTCATCAGCCGCCATCCCTTCATCTACCGCAAGGGCGACTACCACGGCGAGAGCTGGGAGCAGCTGAAGCAGCGCGAGGGCGACCACCGGGGAGTGTTGGACGGAGTGCCCGATTCGCTGCCCGCACTGGTGAAGGCCATCCGCATGCAGGAGAAGGTGGCCGGGCGCACGGCAGGCAGCCCCGCCGGCGATATCGGCATCGAGGCCCCCGCCACCGTGGCCGAAGGCATGTCCGAGGCCGACTTCGGCGACCTGCTCTTCTCGCTCGTCGACTGGGCACGGCGCCACGGCATCAACGCCGACGACGCCCTCTGCGACGCCAACCGGCGCTTCCGGCAGCGCTACGCTCCCACTGACAACAAGCATTAGTTAACTGTAATACACACACATCAATAATGGAATTCAAACTCAATACAATCGAAGAAGCCATAGAGGACATTCGCGAAGGCAAATTTGTCATCGTGGTAGACGATGAGGATCGTGAGAACGAGGGCGACTTCATCATGGCGGCCGAGAAAATCACCGCCGAGCATGTCAACTTCATGCTCAAGAACGGACGCGGAGTGCTCTGCGCCCCCATCACCGAACAGCGGTGCCACGAACTGAACCTCGATATGCAGGTGCACGACAACACGTCGTTGCTGGGCACCCCGTTCACCGTGACGGTGGACAACCTGGAGGACGGCTGCACCACGGGCGTCAGCATGCACGACCGCGCCAGCACCATCCGCGCCCTGGCCGACCCGGCCACGCGGGCCGACCAGCTGGGACGTCCCGGCCACATCAACCCGCTGCGCGCCCGCAACGGCGGCGTGCTGGTGCGCGCCGGCCACACCGAGGCCGCCGTCGACCTGGCCCGCCTGGCCGGTCTCTATCCCGCCGGTGCCCTCATCGAAATCATCAACGACGACGGCACCATGGCCCGCATGCCGCAGCTGCAGGAGGTGGCCCGCCGCTTCGGCATGAAAATCATCACCATCAAGGACCTCATTGCCTACCGCGTGGCCCACGAGACGCTCATCCGTCGCGAGCAGGAGGTCTTCCTGCCCACCCGCTGGGGCAGCTTCCAGCTGATTGCTTACACGCAGCTCGACAACGGCAGCACCCACATGGTGCTCCGCAAGGGCGAATGGGAGGATGGCGAGCCCGTGCTGGTGCGCGTGCACAGCAGCTGCGCCACGGGCGACATCTTCGGCTCGTGCAAGTGCGACTGCGGCGAGCAGCTGCACCGCGCTATGGAGATGATAGAGCACGAGGGCAAGGGCCTCGTGGTCTACATGAGCCAGGAGGGCCGCGGCATCGGATTGGTCAACAAGCTGAAAGCCTATCATCTGCAGGAGATGGGCCTGGACACCGTGGACGCCAACCTGCAGCTCGGCTTCAAGGCCGACGAGCGCGACTATGGCATCGGCGCCCAGATACTGCGCGACCAGAAGGTCAGCAAGATGCGCCTCATCACCAACAACCCCGTCAAGCGTACCGGACTGGAAGGCTACGGACTGGAGGTGACGGACATCGTGCCCATCGTGGTGCAGCCCAACCCCTACAACGAGCGCTACCTGAAGACCAAGCAGGAGCGCATGGGCCACGAGCTGCACCTCGGCTAGAGGGCTAGGATTGTCTAGATGGCAGTGGCTGGTGCAGGCGGGTAGGTGGGTAAAGTACCCCCTCCTGTTGTGACGCGAAAAACCGCCCTTGCAACGCTCTCAAAACCAGGCCCTCAACCTACCATCTCCTTACCAACGCCTTATCAACGCCTTACCAACACCTTACCAACACCTACTGCGGTAGGTGTTGGTATGTTTTTAGTGTGTTGTTTCTGCGGTGGTTGTATGTGCGGTTGTTGCTGTCGGCGTCTGCCTGGGGCGGGGCAGGGCGGAGCCTGCGTCCGGCGGAGGCTGCGGGTGGCCCGGCGGGGTGCCTGGCTGGGGCTGGCGCCGGGGGTGACGAAGCCCCGTTTAGTGGTTATCTGCACACGGTGTTAAAATCTGTTAAATATTTTATATTATGGAAAAAGTCGTATATTTGCATCGTCGAAAGTAGGCACTTCCGGCGGCTAACGGTATGTGAAATAAAACGTTAATAAATTAAGTATAAACTAAAAAGAAGCAACCATGAAGCAAAAATTCCTAGTTTGGTTGCTGGCAGCGATGGCCATCCTGCTGCCGGCGACAGCGAAGGCACAATGCGACAGTGGCACCCCCGTCAACGTCACCATCAGTGGCATTGACAGCTACGGTGACGGATGGGAGGGCAGCCTGACCATCTATCGCAACAATGTGCAGATGTCGACATTCACTGTCGACGAGGACGAGAACGAGTTGGTACTGACTGTGTGCCAGGGCGACTCGATACGCGTCGAGTGGTCTGGCAACGACCAGTACAACGAGAACACCTTCACCATCTACAACTGCGTGGAGGCTGTGGTTACCAATGCGCAAGGGCACGACTATGCCCCCAGCGGCGTGGTGGTCTCGTTCGAGGCCAACTGCCCCTCGTGCCTGCCTGTCAGCGGGCTGGCAGCCTCCAATGTCACCGAGAGTGGCATGACCCTCAGCTGGACCGACAACAGCAACGACGGCGCCAGCTACACCATCACCTACGTCGATGCCGAAGGCGCGACGCAGACCCTCACCAGCACGACGACCAGCATCGACTTGACTGGCCTGTCGCCTCTCACCTCCTACACCTTCAGCGTGGTGGCCAACTGCTCGGCCACCGATGCCTCGGCGGCTGTCACCGGCACCTTCACCACCGGTGCCCCGGCCTGCGCCGGCACCACCTGCAACATTACCCTCCAGATGGTCGACTCCTACGGCGACGGCTGGAACGGCGGCTCCATCGGCCTCTATCAAGGTGATGCCGAGATGGCCACCTGGACGCTGAGCGGCAGTTCCAACGATGTGAGTGTCGAGGTATGCGGCACCGCGGCTTACAAGCTGCGCCTTGTGAACCGCGGCAGCTACCCCGGCGAGATGGGCGTTACCGTCCTTGACGGCGGCGGCACCGAAGTCTTCACCACCAGTAGTATGAGCGCCTATCAGAACGGCGACATGCTCTGCCTCATCACCTCGCCGTGCCCCTCCTGCATGCGTCCCGACAGCGTCACGCTGAGCGACATCGTCACCGACGGCGCTTCTGTGAGCTGGCTGGCCGGCGGCAGCGAGAGCCAGTGGGTCGTCTACCTGAACGACTCGCTCGTGGCCGAGGTCACCTCGCCCAGCTACACCTTCACCAACCTGGAGTCCAACACCGCCTACACGGTCGGCATCCGCGCCTACTGCGGCGGCACCGACACCTCGAGCGCCCGCACCGCCAGCTTCCGCACCGCCTGCGAGGGCAGCACCTGCGACCTGACGCTCGAGCTCGGCTCCACCTCTACCTGGTCCAGCCCCTGGGGCTACGGCGCCACGGTCGAGCTGACCCAGAACGGCGGCTCGCTGGGCACCTATGGCAGCACCACCACCGTCGAGGTGTGTGGCTCGGCTCCTATCACTGTGAGCTACAACGGTGGCTCCTATTCCTACTATGACAGCTACGCCACTATTGTCGTCAAGAACGGCGGCGGTGTGGAGGTCTATAACGGTGGCAACAGCGGTCTGCCCGTCACTATCAGCGACGTCTGCCCCAGCTGCCTGCCCCCGACGGCCCTTTATGTGGACGATGTCGAGCAGGATGCCGTCACCCTGCACTGGACTGCCCGTAGCGATGCCTCGCTCTTCGCCGTCTATCAGGGCGACTCGCTGGTCTACGATGCCGTCACCGACACCTTCTACACCTTCGGCGACCTGGAGACCAATACCGCCTACACCTTCCGTGTGCAGGCCATCTGCTCCAGCGAGGACAGTTCGGCCCTGGCCAGCATCAGCACCCGTACCGCCTGCGGCGACATCAGCCTGCCCTACACGGTCGACTTCGAGGACGCGGCCTACAACGGCGCTTGGTATCCCTGCTGGGACAGCGTGCTGCACTACAACACCGACCCCTCGGTCAACGATGTGCGCAACCACACCAGCGGCGGCACCTATTCCATGTACCTCCAGGGCGAGAACATGGTGGCCAGCCCCAGTGTGCCCCTGCCTGGCAATTCCATCATGGTATCCTTCTGGGCCTACCTCAACAACTCTGGCAGCACCATCGAGGCCGGTGTGATGACCGACCTCAGCGACACCAGCACCTTCGTCCCCCTGCTCACCATCACGGGCGTCTCCTCGGGCTGGAACGAATATGACTTCAATACCAGCACGCTCGACCCCACTGCTACCTATTATGTGGTGTGGCACGCCTACGGTTCGAACTACCAGATTGGCTCCTTCGACGATGTCACCATCAGTGAGTTCACCGGATGTGCCCGTCCCGAGACCGCCACTATCGGCGAGGTGGGCCCCTACACCGCCGAGGTGGTGTGGTCGGCTGTCGAGGATGCCGCTGACTATACTGTCTATTACGGCACGGTGAACAATCCCGCCGACGCCGACATCAACTTCGACTATGTCTACGGCGACACCACCATCACCCTGCAGAACCTGGCTCCGCAGACCACCTACTATGTCTGGGTGGCCACCCGCTGCGGTAGCGCCGAGTCTGACCTGCGCCCCGCCGGCTACTTCACCACGCAGACCACCTGCGCCCCGGTGGAGAACGTCACGCTGGACAATGTCACCTATGTCGCCGCCCAGATCAGCTGGAGCTACAACACCACCGTGGGATTCCCCAGCACGGGTATCACCATCGACGTGTATGACAATGCCGACAACAGCCAGCCTGTGAACAGCTACAGCGATGTGCCCGGCACCAGCCTGCTCATCACCGGCCTCACCTCGGGCCACAGCTACACCGCCGTTCTGCGCAACGCCTGCACCACCACCATCAGCGTGGACAGCGCCAATGCGGTCAACTTCACGTTCATGACCAGCTCGTGCAGCGAGATTGGCGGCGGCAGCCAGACCAACAGCTACGTGCCCACCTATTCCTACTATGGCAACAGCTACACGCAGATGATGTACAATGCCGCCGACCTGACCGCTATCGACACCATCCGCGGTATTGCCTTCAACATTGTCAACTCCGTCAGCGACACACGCACGTTCGATGTCTATATGGGTACGGTCGACACCACTGCCTTCAACGGCAACAACTACTTCCCCGTCAGCGGTATGACCCTTGTGGCCAGCAACTACAGCTACGCCCTTGGCACTGCCGGCTGGAACACCATCGACTTCGACAGCAACTTTGTCTACACCAGTGGCAACCTGGTGGTGACTGTCAACGACAAGACCAACAGCTACAGCAGCGCCGCCACGTTTGCCGCGCATCCGGGTGCTTCGCTCTACAGCTATCGCGACAACACCTCCTACACGCCTTCCAATATGACTACTGCCACCTCCACGAGCAGCACCGTGCCCGACATCCGCTTCGTGGCCGACTGCGAGGCGCCCACCTGCTACGCCCCCATGCTCAGTGTGCTGGAGGCTGACAGCAACAATATCACCCTCGAGTGGCCTGCCGTCGGTACCGAGAGCAGCTATGTTGTGCTCACCAGCGTCTACGGCGATTCCGTGATGACCAACCAGGGTACCCAGGGCGACAGAACCTTCTACTTCACCAGCCTGACGCCCAGCACCACCTACATCATCCGGGTGGGTTCCATCTGCGGCACCGACACCTTGTGGAGCGAGGTGATGGTCCGCACCGCCTGCGGCGCGATGCAGGTTCCCTACATGGAGACCTTCGAGGGCCAGATTGAGGGTACGAGCCCTGCCTGCTGGACCTCCATCGACGGCAATCCCACCATCGGCGACAACGGCCACAATAGCGACCGTGCCGTCCATTTCGGTGGCGCGCAGACTTACTACATGGTCAGCGACTCGGTGCCCCTGCCCGGCGACTCCATCAGCGTCAGCTTCTGGGCCAACAACTACTATGCCAGTGTCGACGCCGGCGTCATGACAGACCCCGCCGATGCCGGCACCTTTGTCTCTTTGATTTCCGCCAGCCAGAACGGTTACAACTTCTATGAGTACAATACCGCTACGCTGAGCCCCGACACCACCTACTATGTGGCCTTCCGCTACAATGGTACCTACAGCTACTACTACTCCGACGTTGACGATATTCTCATCCGCCGCGACGACGGTTGCCGCCGTCCGACGACTATCAGTCTCGACAGCGTAGATGTCACCTATGCCGAACTCTCGTGGTCCGACAATGGTGGCAACAGCACCGAGTACGTAGTGATGTACAGCAACAACGGTGGCAACACCTGGAGCACTGCCTCCGCTACCACCACCGACATTGTGCTGAACAACCTCAGCGGTGCCAGCAACTATGTTGTCCGCGTGGGTGCTGTCTGCTCGGCCGATACGCTCTGGAGCAACGACTTCACCTTCGCCACCGGCTGCGCTCCCTATGCGCTGCCTTACTATGAGGACTTCGATGCCTATGCCAACGATGTGTTGCCTCCCTGCTGGAACTTCAACACTCCCGCCAACGTCACCCACTGGGACGGCGGCCTCTTCTTCCGTAGCTACGGTGGCGCCAACAACTACGCTGTGATGCCCCCGATGCAGGCCCCGCTCTCCAAGGTGCAGATAACCTTCAACACCAAGGTGGGCACTCCGGCCGAGAGCGACGGTATCCTCATCGGTGCCGCCGACAACAACGGTGTCCTCATCGAATGGCTCGACACCATCCAGCGTTCCGACTTCTCGCGCAATGCCCACAAGCTGGTCACCTACGACTTCCTGGACTACCAGGGTGCCGGTAGCCGTATTGCTCTGGCCCAGTTGCGTTCGTGGGGCGAGTGGGCGCTGGTCGACAGCATCACCGTTATCGAGATGCCCAACTGCTACACGCCGCTGGAGCCCTCGGTGATTACGATGGACATCAACAGTGTGGCCCAGAACACGGGCACCGTCTATATGGGCGACCCCGCCAACGGCCTCACCCTGAACTGGAAGCGCCACGGCGATGCCAGCCAGTGGCAGGTCTACCTTGACACCATTGGCGCCGTCACCGAGGCTGCCCTCGACAGCATGCCCGAGAGCTCCTTCACCACCGTCACTGACACCTTCTATACTGTGCCCGCCGGTACTGTCATCGGTGGCGGCAAGTACAAGTTCTGGGTGCGCGGCGACTGCGGCCTCGTGAAGAGCCCCTGGGCCAGCTACGAGTTCGGCGCCGGTGCCGTCAAGATGAACCAGAGCACCACCGCCGACACCGTGACCGGCTGCGGCTTTGTGGTCTATGACAACGGCTACGATGCCGGTTACCTCTCGCCCTCCAACTCGGCCCTTGTGCTGCGTCCCACCGTGGCCAACAACGAGCTGCAGGTCTTCGGCGGTCTCTTCGGCTTCGGTGCCACGACTACCGAACTGATTATCTACGATGGCGAGGGTACCACGGGTACGGTCCTCTACACCTACAATACGCTCAACACCAACAACGACCGCATCGACTCCGTGCTGGCCACCTCGACCGAGGGTGCCATGACCATCGTCTTCAATGCCACGGGCGGCATGGCCCACACTGGTTTCGAACTCTATATCCGCTGCGTCGACGGTGCCACCTGCTATCGTCCCGACAATGTCGCTGTGGCCAACTACAGCCACGATGGCGCCACTATCACCTGGGACGGCGGCAATGCTGCCGACTATCACGTCTACTACCGTGCCGAGGAGGCCACCGCCTGGAGCATGGCCAGCGTCAGCACCAGCAGCGCCACCCTCACGGGCCTCACCCCTGCCACGCAGTATGAGGCTTACGTCGTCGGCGTCTGCTCGAGCACCGACAGCTCGTATGCCAGCCACCACGTGACCTTTACCACCGCCTGCGCCCCGATAGTGATTACCGAGAGCACCCCGATGCTCGAGGACTTCGAGGATGCCACCGCTCCCGCCGAGTGCTTCACGCTCGTCTACGGCGACGGCGACGCCACGACCAACACGATGATTCACGACGCCTCGCAGCACTACAGCGGCAGCCGCAGCTTCCGCTTCAGCTCGGTCACCGCGTCCAGCAACTACAGCCAGTACCTCGTCACCCCGATGCTCAGCAGCGACACCGTGATGCGCGTCACCCTCTGGGCCAAGACCGCTGCCGCCACGGCTCCGCTCCGCATCGGCTATTCGACCACGGGCACCAATGTGGCCACCGACTTTGCCTGGAACCCCGCCGTCAACGTCAGCGACAGCTGGAGCCAGCTCTCGGCCACCCTGCCGGCCAACACCAAGTATGTGGCTGTCAACTACGCCCCCACGTCGAGCCTCTACTACCTCTATATTGATAGCCTCTACATCAGTGTCAGCTCCGATGCCGGCTGCTTCGCTCCCAGCATCACCAACGTCAGCGCCACCCACGAGGCCATCAGCGTCAGCTTCAGCTCCGAAGGCACCACCGAGGTGGCCATCAACACCGGTACCAACTGGAACAACAACATCCAGGGCACCCCGGTCGCCGGCAACACCTACACCTTCACCAATCTGGCGCCCGCTACCACCTACACCATCGGTCTGCGCACCGACTGCGGCAACGGCAACTACTCCGCCTGGGCCACCCAGGTGGTGACTACCACCGATGCCCCCTGCGACGTGCCCACCGACCTGGCCTACAGCGACCTCAGCTACACCTCCGCCACCGTCACCTGGACGGCAGGCAACGCCAGCCAGTGGCAGGTGCGCGTCAGCAGCGGTGATGAAGTGGACACCGTCGCCACGCAGACCAACTCCGTCGTGCTCGACCGCCTGAATGCCGGCACCACCTACAACATCATGGTCCGCTCGGTATGCAGCGCCACCAACATCAGCGACTGGAGCACCACACTGACCGTCACCACGCCCAGCTGCCCCGTGCCCACCGCACTGGCCTACAGCAACGTGACCCTCACCAGCGCCGTCCTCGATTGGGACAGCGACGCCGACAGCTGGGAGCTTAAGGTCAACGACAGCATCATCGCCGTCGACGCCAAGCCCTACACCCTCACCGGCCTCGCCGCTGGCACCACCTACACCGTCAGCGTACGCACCGCCTGCAACGACACCCTGCGCTCGGCCTGGAGCGCCAGCGTGACCTTCACCACCGGTGCCTGCACCGCTCCCACCGCCGTCGAGGCCACCAACGTGACCGCCACAGCCGCCACCATCGGCTGGACCAGCTCGGCCTCGGAATGGCAGATTGAACTCAACGGCACGGTCAGCGACGTCAACGACAACCCGCACACCTTCACCGACCTCACGCCCAACACGGAATACACCGTCCGTGTACGTGCCGTATGCGGCACCGACGTGACCTCTGACTGGAGCGCCTCCGCCACCTTCACCACCCGCACCACCGGCATCGACGACGTCGACGCCGCCAGCGGCGTGGCCCTCTACCCCAACCCCGCCACCACCGCCGTCACCATCAGCCTCAGCGGCTTCGAAGGCACGGCCCGCGTGACCATCGTCGACCTCAACGGCCGCACCTGTGGCCAGTGGAGCACCGACCAGGGCAAGGTGGACGTTGACCTCAGCGGCTTCGCCAGCGGCGCCTACTTCGTCCGCGTCGCCAGCGAGAACGCCAGCGCTGTACGCAAGCTCATCGTCAAGTAAGCCTGCGCTACAGACAACACCCTTCACAGCCAGCCGCCCGATACCGGGCGGCTGGCCTTTTTATAACTTTTAGGAAAAAACATTTGCAAAATCCAACTGCACGTTGAGAGGCTTTGAATTGAGAATTGAAAATTGAGAATTGAAAACTGAGAATTGAAAACTGGCAGCGGGCAGTGGGCTTTATTTAGCGTTCAGTGTTAAGTGTTCAGTGTTAAGTTGTCAGGATGCATGCCGCAGCCTTTTTTCGCTGAAGGATGCACACTGCACACCGCACACTGAACACTGACCCGAAGGGTATCATCCTACCACCAACGTACCATCAACCTACCACCATCCTACCACCATCCTACCTATTTAACATTTCAGAAGCAATCTTGATTAGGTCGGAACTCTGAGGTCTGAGGTCGGAGGTCGGATTGGAGGTCTGAACTCGGAGGGCGGAGGTCGGAAGCTGGACGGAACCTCATACCTCCGCCCTCATACCTCATACCTCCGCCCTGACAAGGGTCATCCTTGCACCAACCATGCATCAACCATGCACCATCCTTGCATTTTAACATTTCGGACGCCGCCGTGACGGAGTGAAGAATACCCCCACACCCCACCCACCACGCCCCGCAGCCCCCTTGGCATCCCACGTGTGCCCCAAAAAGAGTCCGGAATGTATGATGCTGTTGAATACCAGTGTTTTAACAAATATTGGCCACAGCAGGCAAAGCAAACAGGGGCGAAAAACACCCAAATACCCCTCGTCGAAGCCCGTTTAGCGGCCGTACAGCTACGGTAGAGGCAAAAAAGTTGAAAATATATAACCTTATTTTTCAACAAATTATGAACAAAAGCAGTAAAAAACGAAAAAAAACTTTGCACATTCCGGAAAAAGTAGTATTTTTGCAGCCTCAAAACGAGAAAACAGAGAGAGTGGATTGAAACAATGACAGAAGCCGATGTAACTCAGTTGGTAGAGTAGCTGATTTGTAATCAGCCTGTCGGGGGTTCGAGTCCCTTCATCGGCTCGAGACCGGCACTCAGAAAACTGAGCAGTCGGACAACCATACAGGGGGAGTCGCATAGCGGCAATTGCAACAGACTGTAAATCTGTCCTCGGAAGAGTTCGGTGGTTCGAGTCCACCCTCCCCCACGAAATACCAACACTTCAGAAAGCGGAAGTAGCTCATTTGGTAGAGCGATAGCCTTCCAAGCTATAGGTGGCGGGTTCGAGCCCCGTCTTCCGCTCCACAAAAGCGGAGACCGGCCAGACACCGAAAGCCCCGCTTCGCGAAAGAAAGGTACTCAAAAAGAGAGAGTGCTTAAAGAGAAACAAGCCGCAGTAGCTCAGTGGTAGAGCGCTTCCTTGGTAAGGAAGAGGTCACGAGTCCGACTCTCGTCTGTGGCTCTCTTCTTGTGCAAAACGCACAGGAGAAAACAAACAAAACAGAGGACGTAAGCCCAGAGCCCGCCCTCTTTGAACGTGAAATGAGATTTATTAATTGTTAACATTTAATACGTATTAAAATGGCAAAAGAAAAATTCGATCGTTCCAAACCGCACGTCAACATCGGCACCATTGGCCACGTCGACCACGGTAAGACCACCCTCACCGCCGCTATCACCAAGGTCCTCGCCGAGAAGGGCCTCTCCGAGGTGAAGAGCTTCGACTCCATCGACTCCGCTCCCGAAGAGAAAGAGCGCGGTATCACCATCAACACCGCTCACGTCGAGTATCAGACCGAGAGCCGTCACTACGCCCACGTCGACTGCCCCGGCCACGCTGACTATGTGAAGAACATGGTTACCGGTGCTGCCCAGATGGACGGTGCCATCCTCGTCGTCGCCGCCACCGATGGTCCCATGCCCCAGACCCGTGAGCACATCCTGCTCGCCCGTCAGGTCGGTGTGCCCCAGCTGGTTGTCTTCCTGAACAAGTGCGACCTTGTCGACGATCCCGAGCTGCTCGACCTCGTCGAGATGGAAATCCGCGAGCTCCTCAGCTCCTACGATTTCGATGGCGACAATATTCCCATCATCCGCGGTTCCGCTCTGGCCGCCCTCAACGGTGAAGCCAGCGGCGTCAAGGCTGTCGAAGAGCTGATGAACGCTGTCGACACTTGGATCCCCCTGCCCACCCGCGCTGTGGATAAGGACTTCCTGATGCCCATCGAGGACGTCTTCAGCATCACCGGCCGTGGCACCGTCGCCACTGGTCGTATCGAGACCGGTGTCATCCACACCGGCGACCCCGTCGACATCATCGGTATGGGTGCCGAGAAACTGAAGAGCACCGTCACCGGCGTTGAGATGTTCCGCAAAATCCTCGATGAGGGTGAAGCTGGCGACAACGTGGGTCTGCTGCTCCGCGGTATCGACAAGAACGAGATCCGTCGCGGTATGGTTATCGCCAAGCCCGGCTCGGTGAAACCTCACCACAAATTCGAGGCTGCTGTCTATATCCTCAAGAAGGAAGAAGGCGGTCGTCACACCCCGTTCCACAACAACTATCGTCCCCAGTTCTACTTCCGTACCACTGACGTCACCGGTACCATCACCCTCCCCGAGGGCCGCGAGATGGTCATGCCCGGCGACAACCTGACGATCACCGTGGAGCTCATCGCCGACATCGCCCTGAACGAGAACCTCCGCTTCGCTATCCGCGAGGGTGGCCGCACGGTCGGTTCCGGCCAGGTGACCAAGATCATCGAATAAGTTCGGAATAAGCCGTAGGGGCGTGCCCAGGTACGCCCCTGCTACAGGGGCATAGTTAAATGGTATAATGGCGGTCTCCAAAACCGTGGTTGGGAGTTCGATTCTCTCTGCCCCTGCCAAGAAAAACTAGTTTAAAAGAAAATGTCGAAATTTGGTGAATATGTGAAGTCGAGCTACGACGAACTGGTGCACAAAGTGTCGTGGCCTACGTTCAAAGAGCTGCAGAGCAGCGCCGTGGTGGTCGCTGTCGCAGCTATCGTTATCGCCCTTGTGGTCTTCGTCATGGATGTCGTCTTCGGCGTCCAGGCTTGGGGCTGGAAGGGATTGCTTGGATACTTCTATCAGATTTTCGCCTAAATGCCGATTTGCCGAGGTCTTGCTTCCCAAATCCTTTTTGAGACCCGTGGCACTGGCAGGCAGTTCGAGAACGCGATTAAAGTATATTTCACTGTCCTTTTTTAACATTTAACAATGGAACAGCAGGAAAAAAAGTGGTATGTCGTGCGTGCGATCGCCGGCAAGGAGAAGAAAGCCAAGGAGTACATCGAAAGCGAAATGGCCAAACGCGGCTGGAGCAACGATGTGCCCACGGTGCTGATTCCTACCGAGCAGGTGGTCTCTATCCGCAACGGGAAAAAGGTGGTCAAGGACCGCAACTACTTCCCGGGGTATGTGCTCATTGAAGCTGACTTGCGTGACGAGATTATCCCCGTCATACAGAATCTGCCCAATGTGCTCGACTTTCTGCGTGAACGCGAAGGCAAACCCATCCCCATGCGCCAGTCTGAAGTCAACCGCATCCTCGGCAAGATGGATGAGCAGGTGGACGGCCTGGATGCTATGGAGCGTTTCATTGTCGGCGAATCAGTCAAGGTCATCGACGGCCCGTTCAACAGTTTTTCGGGTGTCATCGAGGAAGTGAACGAGGAGAAGAAAAAATTGAAGGTCACAGTCAAGATCTTCGGTCGTCGCACCCCCCTCGAGCTGAACTATTCGCAGGTTGAGAAAGAACAGTAACCGATTAATTAACCCAACTAAAATTTAAATCAATGGCAAAAGAAGTTGCAGGATTGATTAAATTGCAAATCAAAGGCGGTGCTGCTAACCCCGCTCCTCCCGTCGGACCGGCTCTCGGTGCCAAGGGTGTGAACATCATGGAGTTCTGCAAGCAGTTCAATGCCCGTACCCAGGACCAGGCCGGTAAAATCGTGCCTGTGATCATCACGGTGTACACGGACAAGTCCTTTGACTTTGTACTTAAGACTCCTCCTGTCGCTGTCCAGCTGAAAGAGATGTCCAAGGCGCAGAAAGGCTCTGGCGAGCCCAACCGCGTGAAGGTCGCCTCCGTCACCTGGGAGCAGGTGCGCCAGATTGCCGAGGCCAAAATGCCCGACCTCAACTGCTTCACGGTTGAGAGCGCTATGAGCATGGTGGCTGGCACCGCGCGCAGCATGGGTATCACTGTTACGGGTGAGAATCCCCTGAAGAAGTAAAAAGATTTATGAACAGTGGTAGCATGGACTGAGAGCCATGCGTTGACCACAAAAACAGACCATCATGGCAAAACTTACAAAGAAACAGAAAGAGGCTATCGCCAAATTTGACGGCAGCAAAGTCTACTCGCTCGAGGAGGCCGTGAGCATCGTGAAGAAGATTACCTTCACCAAATTCGATGCCTCGGTGGATATCGACGTGCGTCTGGGTGTTGACCCCCGCAAGGCCAACCAGATGGTGCGCGGCAGCGTCACCCTGCCTCACGGCACGGGTAAGACCGTCCGCGTGCTTGTGCTTTGCACCCCCGACAAGGAGGAAGAAGCCAAAGCCGCTGGCGCCGACTACTACGGCCTGGACGACTACATCGCCAAGATTAAGGGCGGTTGGACCGACGTGGATGTCATCATCACTCAACCCAACGTGATGCCGAAGGTGGGTGCCCTGGGCCGTATCCTCGGTCCCCGTGGCTTGATGCCCAACCCCAAGACCGGTACCGTGACTATGGAAGTCGGCAAGGCTGTCCAAGAGGCCAAAGCCGGTAAGATTGACTTCAAGGTCGACAAGTTCGGTATCATCCACACCGCCGTCGCCAAGTGTTCCTTCGACGACCAGAAAATCGTTGACAACGCCCGCGAGGTGCTTCAGATGATTATGAAGCTCAAACCCAGTGCCGCCAAGGGCACCTATGTGAAGAGCATCGCCATCAGCAGCACTATGAGCCCCGGCGTCAAGGTGGATACTAAAGCGGCCACTCTGTAACCTTTAAAATGTAAAGAAACATTATGAGAAAAGAACTGAAAGACCAACACATCGACTCTCTGTGCGAGGAGATTAAGGCCTATCCGAGCCTCTATATCGCCGACATCGGCGGTCTGAACTCGGTGCAGACCAGCAAGCTGCGTCGTGCCGCCTTCCGCAAAGAAGTGAAGTTGGAAGTCGTCAAGAACACCCTTCTCATCAAGGCGCTCGAAAAGTCGGGAATCGACTACAGCGAGCTCTTCCCTGTGATTAAGGGTGAGACCGCCATAATGCTTTCGAACACCAACAATGCTCCCGCCAAGCTCATCAAGGACTTCCGCGCTGCCGAGAAAAACGCTACCAAGCCCATTCTCAAAGGCGCCTTTGTCGAGGAGTGCTTCTATATCGGTCACGAGCATCTTGAGGAACTTGTCAACATCAAGTCCAAGAACGAGCTCATCGCCGATGTCGTGGCTCTGCTGCAGTCGCCCGTCAAGAACGTTCTGTCGCAGCTCCAGTCGGCTGGCAATACCATTACCGGTGTGCTGAAAACTTTGGAGGAGCGCGAGGCTTAAGCCCGTGCAATAAAAAAAGGCCCGGCCCGCCTCATGAAAAGGCCATAAAACAAACAAAACAAACAAAGTAAAAAACAATTTAAATCAATAAAGTCATGGCAGACATTAAAGCTATCGCTGAAGAACTGGTTAACCTTACCGTTAAAGAAGTTAAAGAACTCGCTGACGTCCTGAAAGAGGAGTACGGCATTGAACCCGCCGCTGCTGCTGTCGCAGTCGCCGCCCCCGCCGCTGGTGGTGCCGCCGCCGCTGCCGAGGAGAAGACCTCCTTCGATGTCATCCTGAAGGGTGTTCCCGACATGACCAAGAAGCTCGCCGTTGTGAAGGCCGTCAAGGATATGGCTTCGCTGGGTCTGAAGGAGTCGAAAGAGCTTGTTGACAACGCTCCTAAGCCCGTTAAGGAGGGTGTCTCCAAGGACGAGGCTGAGAGCCTGAAGAAAGCCCTTGAAGAGGCTGGTGCCGAAGTCGAGGTCAAGTAAGGTCCCAACCTTCTGCAACCTACGAGGAATAGGGCCTCCGGCAGCGTCCGGAGTGCCTATTCCTTGTTGCTATGGAAAATAGTTCCGTCCACCCTCCCCAACCCGTAAACACTGGGTTACCTCTCCTTAACTAGCGGTAAGTTAATAAAAACGAAAATACTTTAGTCCCTTGGCAAAAAAAGAACCCACAGTAGTAAATTTCGCGTCGGTACGCAAGTTTGATTACCCGGACTTTCTCGACATTCAGGTCAAGTCGTTCAGAGACTTTTTCCAGATTGAAACCAATCCGGACAACCGTCTGGATGAAGGCTTGTACAAAGTCTTCAAAGAGAATTTCCCCATCACGGATGCGCGAAACAATTTTGAGCTCGAATTCTTGGATTATTTCATCGATCCTCCCCGATACAGCATCGAGGAGTGCATTGAGCGCGGTCTGACGTACAGCGTCCCGCTGAGAGCCAAGATGAAACTCAGCTGCAAAGATCCCGAGAATGAGGATTTCCATACGCTCGAACAGCATGTCTATCTGGGCATGATTCCGTATATGACGCCGAAAGGCACCTTCGTCATTAACGGAGCAGAGCGTGTTGTTGTGTCACAGTTGCATCGTTCCCCAGGTGTATTCTTCGGCACGCAGTTCCATTCCAATGGCACTCAGCTCTATTCGGCTCGTATCATTCCTTTTAAGGGTTCGTGGATGGAGTTCACGACAGACATCAACAATGTGATGTATGCCTATATTGATCGCAAGAAGAAACTCCCCATTACCACCCTGCTCCGTGCCATCGGTTTCGAGTCCGATAAGGATATTCTCGATATCTTCGGTCTGGCCGAAGAGGTCAAGGTGACTCGCAATAACATGAAGAAAGCCCTCGGCAAACAGCTGGCCGCCCGTGTGGTGGAGTCATGGACCGAGGATTTCGTGGATGAAGATACCGGTGAGGTCGTTTCCATGGAACGTACCGAAGTGGTCATCGAACGCGATGTGGAACTTACCGAGGAACACATTAATAAAATCCTTGATCTTGATATCAAGTCCATTCTGATTAAGACTGAGGATAAAGATGGCATTGACTATTCTGTCATCTATAATACACTCAAGAAGGACACCGCCAACAATGCCAAGGAAGCCTGCGAATTCATTTATCGTCAGCTCCGCAATGCCGAGCCACCAGACGAGGAGACTGCCCGCAGCATTATCGAGAAGCTCTTCTTCTCGGAGAAACGCTACGATCTTGGCGATGTGGGTCGTTACAGAATCAATACGAAACTTAATCTCGATGTGGCCGACAATGTCCGTGTGTTGACAAAGGAGGATATCACGTCGATTATCAAATATTTGGTGGAGCTGATTAACCAGAAGGCGGAGGTTGACGATATTGACCACTTGTCGAACCGTCGTATCCGCACCGTCGGCGAGCAGCTCTCCAACCAGTTCGGCGTCGGTTTGGCTCGTATGGCCCGCACCATTCGCGAGCGTATGAATGTGCGAGACAATGAGGATTTCACCCCCACCGAGCTCATCAATGCAAAAACTCTCTCGTCGGTCATTAATTCGTTCTTTGGTACCAACCAGTTGAGCCAGTTCATGGACCAGACGAATCCTTTGGCCGAGTTGACGCACAAGCGTCGTATATCAGCTCTTGGTCCCGGTGGCCTGTCGCGTGAGCGTGCAGGCTTCGAGGTCCGTGACGTGCACTATACTCACTATGGCCGTCTCTGTACCATTGAAACCCCTGAAGGACCGAATATCGGTCTGATTTCTTCGCTCTGTGTGTACGCCAAAATCAACGAGCTTGGCTTTATTGAGACCCCCTACCAGCGTGTGGTCGAAGGTCAGGTTCAACTCAATGAGCCTCCCATCTATCTCTCGGCTGAAGCCGAAGAGAATAAGACTGTGGCTCAGGCTACCACTCCGCAGGACGAAGAAGGTCACATCACCGAGCCGCGTGTCAAAGCTCGTCGTCAGGCAGACTTCCCCATTGTTGCGCCAGAGGAAATAGACCTTATGGACATCGCTTCCAACCAGATTGCTTCGATTGCTGCCTCGCTCATTCCCTTCTTGGAGCATGACGATGCCAACCGTGCACTGATGGGCTCGAACATGATGCGTCAGGCTGTTCCTCTTCTCAATCCGGAGATTCCCATCGTCGGAACTGGTATTGAGGAGGCTGTGGCCCACGACAGCCGTGTGCTGCTCAACGCCGAAGCCGATGGTGTTGTCGAGTTTGTCGACTCCACCAAGATTGTTATTCGACACAACCGTACTGAGAAGGAACGTCTGGTATCGTTTGACGACGATGTCAAGGAGTACCGTCTCACCAAATATCAGCGTACCAACCACTCCACTGCTATCAACCTTCGTCCCATCGTTAAGAAAGGCGACAAGGTCAAGAAAGGCCAAGTCCTTTGTGAGGGTTATGCCACACAGGGTGGTGAACTCGCTTTGGGCCGCAATATGATGGTGGCATTCATGCCTTGGAAGGGTTACAACTTCGAGGATGCCGTCGTTATTTCAGAGCGTGTGGTGCGCGAGGATATCTTCACCTCGGTCCACGTGGAAGAATTTACCCTTGAGGTGCGCGAGACCAAGCGCGGCAATGAGGAACTCACTCGTGATATTCCCAATGTCGGTAATGACGCCACCAAGGATTTGGATGAGAATGGTATCATCCGAATTGGTGCTGAAGTCAAAGAGGGTGATATCCTTATCGGTAAGATTACCCCGAAGGGCGAATCCGACCCCACTCCCGAGGAGAAACTGCTGCGTGCCATATTCGGCGACAAGGCTGGCGATGTCAAAGACGCTTCGCTCAAAGTGCCGCCTTCGCTCCACGGTGTGGTCATTGACAAGAAACTGTTTGCCCGCGTCATCCGCGACCGCAAGGCTCGTGCACGCGAGAAAGAGTTGCTGGCCAAGCCTGAAGAGGAGTATCGTTTTGAGTGCGAGGAGCTGAAAGACAAACTCATCTCTCGCTTGCTCATCCTCCTCAACGGCAAACTCTCCAACGGTGTCTACACCAACCACCGCGAAGAAATAATCCCCAAGAAGGTAAAGTTCTCCGCCAAAACGCTCAAGACCATCGACTATACCGAGGTCAGCCCCAACAAGTGGACCACCGACAAGGAGACCAATGCGCTCATCAAAGAGCTTTTGAACAACTACAACATCAAATTCCGCGAAATCTCCGGCCGCTTCACGCGCAACAAGTTCGCCCTCACTGTGGGTGACGACTTGCCCAGCGGCATCGTGCAAATGGCCAAGGTCTATATCGCCATGAAGCGTAAGTTGCGCATCGGCGATAAGATGGCCGGTCGTCACGGTAACAAGGGTATCGTGTCGAAGATTGTCCGTGCCGAGGATATGCCTTTCTTGGCCGACGGTACGCCGGTTGATATCGTCCTCAACCCGCTGGGTGTGCCTTCGCGTATGAACCTCGGCCAGATTTACGAGACCGTACTCGGATGGGCTGGCAAGAAGCTCAACAAGCGTTTCAAGACACCCATCTTCGACGGTGCCACCCTCGAGCAAATCAACGGCTACATGCGTGAAGCCGGGTTGCCTGAAAACGGCCGTACTTACCTCTATGATGGTGAGACCGGCGACCGCTTCGACCAGCCGGCTACTGTGGGATATATCTACTACCTGAAGCTGCACCACATGATTGACGACAAGATGCACGCTCGTTCCATCGGACCGTACTCTCTCATCACTCAGCAGCCCCTTGGCGGTAAGGCCAACTTCGGTGGTCAGCGTTTCGGTGAGATGGAGGTCTGGGCACTCGAAGCTTACGGCGCTTCTCATGTGCTGCAGGAGGTCCTTACCGTCAAGTCCGACGATGTTATGGGCCGTGCCAAAGCCTACGAGGCTATCGTCAAGGGCGACAATATGCCGGTGCCCGGCATCCCCGAGTCGTTCAACGTCCTCGTCCACGAGCTCCGTGGTCTCGGTCTTGAGGTAACATTTGATTAATTTGGTTGTATAAGTAGAAAGAACATGGCTTTTAAACAAGAATCTCAGTTAAAGAACGATTTCAACTCCATCACCATCAGCCTGGCGTCGCCCGAGTCCATCAAGCGTCGCTCCTATGGCGAGGTGACGAAGCCTGAAACCGTCAACTATCGCACATATAAGCCCGAGCGCGACGGATTGTTCTGCGAGCGCATCTTTGGTCCTACCCGCGACTGGGAGTGCCATTGCGGTAAGTACAAACGCATCCGCTACAAGGGCATCGTCTGCGACCGTTGTGGTGTCGAGGTTACCGAGAAAAAGGTGCGCCGCGAGCGTATGGGTCATATCGAGCTGGTAGTCCCCATTGCCCACATCTGGTTCTTCCGCTCGCTGCCCAACAAGATTGGCACTTTGCTCAATATTCCTTCCAAGAAACTCGACCAGGTTATCTACTACGAGAAATACATCGTGTTGCAGCCCGGCAAGGCTATGCTCAACGAGATGCCCGTGCAGAAGCTCGACCTGCTGACCGAGGAGGAATACTACTATATCCAAGACTCGCTGCCCGAGGACAACGCCCAGTTGCCCGACAGCGATCCCGACAAGTTCATCGCCGGTATGGGGGCCGAGGCTCTCTACACCCTGCTCTCTGAGCTTGACCTTGACAAACTCAGCTACGAGCTGCGTGCCAAGGCTTCGCGCGAGACAGCCGTGGCTCGTAAGCAGGAGGCCCTCAAGCGCCTGAATGTTATCGAGTCGTTCCGTGAGTCGCAGCGTTCCATGCAGGCCCGTGGCATGGACAACCGTCCCGAGTGGATGATTATGAATATCATTCCTGTCATCCCGCCCGACCTGCGTCCTCTCGTTCCGCTGGATGGCGGCCGTTTCGCCACGTCCGATATCAACGAGCTCTATCGCCGTGTCATCATCCGCAACAACCGCTTGAAACGCCTGGTCGAAATCAAGGCTCCGGAGGTCATCATGCGCAACGAGAAACGCATGCTCCAGGAAGCTGTCGATTCGCTGTTCGACAACAGCCGCAAGGTGTCCAGCGTCAAGTCCGAAAGCAACCGTGCCCTCAAGTCGCTCTCCGATGCCCTTAAGGGTAAGCAAGGCCGCTTCCGTCAGAACCTGCTGGGTAAGCGTGTCGACTACTCTGGCCGTTCGGTCATCGTGGTCGGACCCGAGTTGCGTATGCACGAGTGCGGTCTGCCGAAGGATATGGCTGCCGAGCTCTTCAAACCCTATGTCATCCGCAAGCTCCTCGAGCGCGGTCTGGTGAAGACGGTCAAGAGCGCCAAGCGCATTGTCGACCGCAAGGAACCCGTCGTGTGGGAAATCCTGGAGAACATTCTTAAGGGCCATCCTATCCTGCTCAACCGTGCTCCTACGCTGCACCGTTTGGGTATCCAGGCATTCCAGCCTCGTCTGGTCGAGGGTAAGGCTATCCGCCTCCACCCGCTGGTGTGTACCGGCTTCAATGCTGACTTCGATGGTGACCAGATGGCTGTCCATGTGCCTATGGGCAATGCTGCTATCCTCGAGGCTCAGTTGCTGATGCTCTCCACCCACAACATTCTCAATCCCGCTAATGGTGCACCTATCACCGTTCCTTCGCAGGACATGGTGCTGGGTCTTTATTATATGACCAAACCGCGCCGCACCACCGCCGACGAAATAGTCCGTGGCGAGGGGCAGCGTTTCTATTCGGCCGAAGAGGTTATCATTGCCTACAACGAGAAACGTGTCGACCTCAATGCCTGCATCAGCGTGCAGATGCCTGTGCCCGAGGGTATGACCGAGTACTCCTACGTGAAGACCGACAAGACCTTCATGGAGGTCATCAAGGACAAGAAGGGCAATGTGCTCACCGATGTGGATTGCAATACGCCCGCCGAGACCGCCCTGCACAGCCGCACCGAGTATGAGGTGAAGCGCGATGCCGAGGGTAATGTCATCGTCGATGCCAATGGCCACTATATCAAGACCAACCGTCTCCGTACCACAGTGGGCCGTGTCATCTTCAACCAGGTGGTGCCTGCCCAGTACGGCTACATCAATCAGGTGATGGGTAAGAAGTCGCTCCGCGACATCATCGGCGATATCTTCACCGAGTGCGGCAATGCCGTCACCGCCACCTTCCTCGACGACATCAAGGATATGGGCTACCGTCAGGCATTCCGTGGCGGCCTCTCGTTCAACCTGGGCGACGTTATCATCCCCGCCGAGAAGGAGCAGCTCATCGAGAAAGCCAACGAGGAGGTCGAGGAGGTCATGGCCCAGTACGCTATGGGTCTGATTACCAACAACGAACGCTACAACCACGTCATCGACATCTGGACCAATACCAACAACCAGCTCACCGAGACGCTCATGAAGCAGCTCAAGGCCGACAACCAGGGCTTCAACCCCATCTACATGATGTACGATTCGGGCGCCCGTGGTTCGAAGGAGCAGATACGTCAGCTCTCTGGCATGCGTGGTCTGATGGCCAAGCCGCAGAAAGCCGGTGCCTCGGGCAACGAGATTATCGAGAACCCCATTATCTCCAACTTCAAGGAGGGTCTTTCGGTGCTCGAATACTTCATCTCCACCCACGGTGCCCGTAAGGGTCTGGCCGATACCGCTCTGAAGACGGCTGATGCCGGTTATCTCACCCGCCGTCTGGTCGACGTGGCCCACGACGTTATCATCAACGAAGAGGACTGCGGCACCCTGCGCGGTCTGCCCACCACGGCCCTCAAGAAGGGTGAGGATATCGTGCAGAGCCTCGGCGAGAAGATTCTTGGCCGCACTTCGGTCCACGACATCTATCATCCGCAGACCGGCGAACTCATCGCCCGTGCCGGTGAAGAGCTCACTGAGGAAATCTGCCGCAAGATTGAGGAATCGCCCATCGAGGAGGTCGAAATCCGTTCCGTGCTCACTTGCGAGTCGAAGCATGGCGTCTGCGCCAAGTGCTACGGCCGCAACCTGGCCACCGGCAAGATGGTGCAGAAAGGCGAAGCCGTCGGCGTCATCGCCGCTCAGGCTATCGGCGAGCCCGGTACGCAGCTCACCCTCCGTACGTTCCACGTCGGTGGTGTGGCCGGTGGCAACATCGGTACTGCTTCCAGTCTCCAGGCCAAATACGACGGTCGCCTCGTCATCGACGAGCTCCGCTCCATCCCCTACACCGATGCCGACGGCTCGACCTATCACATCGTCATGGGTCGTTCGGCCGAGATGCGCATCGTCGACCCCAGCACCGACATCACCCTCTTCTCCTCGCTGCTGCCCTATGGCGCCAAGCTCTACAAGGCTGCCGGCGCCATGCTCAAGAAAGGCGACGTCATTGCCGAGTGGGATCCCTACAATGCAGTCATCATCAGCGATGTGGCTGGTAAGGTTTCGTTCGAGAATATCATCGAGAATGTCACCTACCGTGTCGAAAGCGATGCCCAGACCGGCTTGCAGGACAAGGTGGTCATCGAGAGCCGCCAGCGCACCAAGAACCCGACCCTCAACATTGTCGACAGCGAGGGCAATATCCTTAAGGTCTACGACCTGCCCGTGGGCGCCCATATCGGTGTCGACCAGGGTCAGGAGCTCCGTGCCGGCGACATCATGGTCAAGATACCGCGCTCCTTCGGCAAGGCCGGCGATATCACGGGCGGTCTGCCCCGCGTCACCGAGCTCTTCGAGGCCCGCAACCCCAGCGACCCCGCCATCGTGGCCGAAATTGACGGTATTGTCAGCATCCCCAGAAAGCTCAAGCGCGGCAACCGCGAGGTTATCATCACCTCCAAGACCGGCGAGCAGCGCTCCTACCTCATCCCCACCTCGAAGCAGATTCTGGCTCAGGACAGCGACTACGTCAAGGCTGGCACCCCGCTCAGCGACGGCGCTATCACTCCGGCCGACATTCTCGCCATCAAGGGCCCGATGAAGGTGCAGGAATACATCGTCAACGAGGTGCAGGAAGTCTACCGTCTGCAGGGTGTGAAAATCAACGACAAGCACTTCGAGGTCATCGTGCGCCAGATGATGCGCAAGGTCGAAATCCTCGATCCGGGCGATACCCGCTTCCTCGAAGGCGACCTGGTCAACAAGCTGGACTTCAACGATGTCAACGACCAGATCTTCGGCATGAAGGTGGTCGAGGACGCCGGCGACAGCACCACGCTGGCTGTCGGACAGATTGTCACCGCCCGCGAACTGCGCGACGAGAACTCCGCCCTGCGCCGTCAGGACAAGAAGCTCGTCACCGCGCGCGACGCCCATCCCGCCACCTGCCGTCAGGTGCTGCAGGGCATCACCCGCGCTTCGTTGCAGACCAAGTCGTTCATCAGCGCTGCCTCCTTCCAGGAGACCACCAAGGTGCTCACCGAGGCCGCCATCAATGCCAAGCGCGACACGCTGCAGGGCATGAAGGAGAACGTCATCGTCGGACACCTCATCCCCGCCGGTACCGGTATGCGCGAATACCAGGACCTCGTGGTCGGCAACGCACCCGCCATGAGCGCCGACAAGAAAGAGTAGTCATCCCTCGGGCTTCGTTCCCGATTACACATTCCCAAGACGTCCCCATTCGGGGGCGTCTTTTTTTGTTTCCATCCGTTTCTGACATGATTATTTCGCTCTGCAAAAATCGACAGCACTGGCTTCGGCACGGGAAAACATGCCCCCGCAAACCACTCAAACTGAGGTTCTCCAGCTACCATCTCCTACTCATCTCCTACTATACGCCTACTCATCGCCTACCCATCTCCGAGTCGAGTAGGCGATAAGTAGTGCTTGCCTAGTGGAATGGTTGTAGAAGGCTATAAGAATACCCTTCGTTGGTGTCGGTTTGGGTGGTCAGGGGTGGGGTGGAGGGGGCAAAAAGAAGAGGCCGGCCGACGGCTGTCGGGCGGCCTCGATGGGGCGAGGCTGGCGTCTGGGTCAGGTGCCGGGCTTACGTTTCACGGCGGGCATGATGTCTTCGCTGTCCTGCGAATAGAGCAGGCCGGCGCCGTCGAAGATGTAGGTGTAGCCGCCTTCGCGGGCCACGTCCTCAATGGCTTTCTTGGCACGGTCGATGATGGGCTTGGTCAGCTCGGCTTCACGCTCCTGGAGCTGCTTCTGGGCGTTCTCCTGAAACTCCTGGATGCGGGCGCTCATGTCCTGTATCTCGCGCTGCTTGGTCTGGCGGATGAGGTCGGTCCAGCCGGCCTGGTTGGCCACGTAGTCGTTGTAGCGCTTCTCGGCTTCGCTCTGCATCATCTTCAGTTGGTCTTCGAGGTCGGCCACTTCTTTCTGGAGCACGGTCTGTACGGAGTCGCGGCCGGGCATGATTTGCATGAGTTCCTGCGAGTTGATGTGGCCGAGTTTGACGTTCTTCTGTGCCATAGCGCTGCCGCCGAAGGCGAACAGGCAGATGGCGATTGCAATTAGGGTCTTTTTCATTGTTGGGTTAATTTATTATTTTCTGTTACTATTGGTACTTTTTTATTTGCCACCCAGCGGGGGAAGCATATTGCGGTCTTTGCTGTCGCGGTTGGAGCGCATCTCGGGGTTGGTGGGGCGCTTGCCGCCCTTCTCGTCGGCGCCTTTGGGCGGTTCGGCGCTGGCGCCGGGTTTGATGCCCAGCAGTTCGAGCACTTCGTCGCTGATGTCGTATTTCTTGTTGGAGAAGAGCAGGGTGGCGCTGCCGGCCTTGTCGAACACGAAGGCGTAGTTTTTCTCGTGTGCCACGCGCTCGATGGTGTTGTAGACGCGGTCTTGCACGGGCTTCAGCAACTCGGCGCGCTTCTTGTCCAGGTCGCCTTCGGGGCCGAAGCGTTGGTGCTGCAGGGCCTTCAGGGCGGCTTCTTTCTCCTTCAGCTCCTCCTGGCGGCGGCGCCTCAGGTTGTCGGGCAGCAGGTAGCTCTCCTGTTCGTATTCGTCGCGCAGGGCGTCCAGTTCGTCTTGTTTCTCCTGCAGCTCCTTCTGCCAGTCGGCTACATATTTGTCCAGCCGTCGCTGGGCGGCGGTGTAGTCGGGCATGGATTTGAGGATGTAGTCTGTGTTGACGCAGGCATACTTCTGCGCCACAGCGGCGGGAGCAAGTGCCAGGGTCAGCAGGACAAGGATGAGTGTTTTACGCATGGTTAGTCGAGGCTTTGACCGATGGAGAAGTGGAAGTGGCTGCCGCCGATGTTGGCGCCGTCGAAGCCATAGCCCCAGTCGACGCCGATCAGGCCGAGCATGGGCAGGTAGAGGCGCACGCCCAGACCGGCGGAGTTGTACATCTTGAAGGGCTGGAAGTCGCGGAAACTGTTCCAGCAGTTGCCGCCCTCCAGGAATCCTACAACCCAGATGGTGGCGCTGGCGCTTTCGATGATGGGCTGGCGCAACTCGATGGTGAAGCGGTCGAAGATAGAACCGCCGCCGTCGCTGCTGGCACCTATGGAGTAGTTTTCATAGCCTCGCAGCGGGACTATCTCGCGGCCGTCGAAGTTCCAGCTGGTCAGTCCGTCGCCACCCAGCATATAGCGGCCGAAGGGCGAGAGACCAATGTCCTTGTTGTAGTAGCCCATGAAGCCGAAGCGGAAGCGTGTGCTCAGCACCACGTCGCCCACCAGGTTGAGCATCCACGAGCCTTTGAGGTTGATTTTATAGTACTCTATCCAGCGGAATTTCTCCTGCTCGCTGGCGGTGCTGTAGTCGCGGCCGCTCATCAGCGAGAAGGGAGGCGTGATGTAGGCGTTCAGACTCACCTCGGAGCCGCTGCGGGTATAGATGGGCGAGTCGAAGGAGTTGCGCGAGAGGGTGAAGGCATAGCTGATGTCGTTGCTGGTGCCGTCGGAGAAAGAGAGTGAGCGGAGCTGCGTATAGTTGTTGAGCACATAGTGCTTGTAGCTGATGCCGTGCGAGAGGATGAAGTAGTCGTCGGGCCATTTGAGGCGGCGTGTGAAGCTGACGCCGGCGCCGGCGATGCCCATGCTGTAGTAGTCGGGGTCGGAACGGCGGGTGTAGGGCGCGCTGAGGTGGTTGTAGTAGACGGAGCCTGTGAGCGACTGGGGACGGTGGCCGCCGAGCCACGGCTCGGTGAACGAGGCGTTCAGCGTGTAGTAGTAGGTGTTGGCTGCCGCGTTGAAACTCAGCTTTTGTCCGTCGCCGGCGGGCAGGGGCACCCAGGCGTCCTTGTTGAAGATATTGCGTACACTGAAGTTGTTGAGGTTGACGCCCACCTGGCCTATGAACATGCCGCCGCCGTAGCCGCCCTGCAGGTTGAGCTGGCTGGTGGGGCCTTCCTCCACACGGTAGACGATGTCCACCGTGCCGTCTTTGGGATTGGGTATGGGTTCGGGCTTGATGCTCTCCTCTTTGAAGTAGCCCAGCGTCACCAGCTCGCGGTGGCTGCGGAGCAGTGCGTCGCGGCTGAAGAGGTCGCCCGGGCGGGTGCGCAGTTCGCGCATGATGATTTTGTCGTTCGTGATGGTGTTGCCCTCCACCCACACGTTGCGTATGCGGGCCTGCTTGTCCTCCACAATGCGTATCTCAATGTCGATGGAGTCTCCCTCCACAGCCACCTCTACCGGAGTGGCCTTGAAGAAGAGGTAGCCGTTGTCCATGTAGAGCGACGTGATGTCGGTGCCGGAGGGGTTGTAGGTAAGGTTTTGGATGAGGGTGGTGCGGTTGTAGGGGTCGCCCTTCTCGATGCGCAGCGAACGGCGCAGGGTCTCGTCGTCGTACACGGTGTTGCCGCTGAAGGTGATGTTGCGGAAGTAGAACTTCTGGCCTTCATAGACCTGTACTTTCACTTTCACGCGCTCTTGCTGTGCTTTCTTTTTGTTGCTGAGGGCCAGCTCCTCTTGCGGCACATCCCACACCGTGTCGCTCACGATGCGTGCGTCGCGGTAGCCCTCTTCGTTGTAGTATTCGATTACCTTGTCCAGGTCCTCGCGGAAGTCGTTCTCTATATAGCGGCTCTTCTTCCAGAAGGGCTTGGTGAATATGCGCAGGTTCCATGGCTTCTTGGGGTTGGACCAGAGACGCTTGCGGTAGTTCACGTCGTGTGTCTTCTCCATCTTGCTCTGCAGTTCGGGCGAGGATATCTTCTCGTTGCCGACGAAAATGAGGGAGTCTATCTTCACCTTCTTGCCGCGTTTGACGTTGTAGGTGATGATGAGTCGGCCGTTGCTGTCGGCCTCGGTGGTGGGTGTCACCTCCACGCGGGTATATCCCTTGTCGATATAGTAGCCTTTGATTTTGTTGGTGCTGGTGCGTAGCAGGTTCTCCGTCACCACGTCGCCCGTCACCAGCTTCATCTCTTCTCTCAGCTTATCGGCCTCGCCTTTCTTCACACCCGTGAAGCGAAAGCTCTCCATGCGGGGACGCTCTTGCAGCACTATCTTCAAGAAAGCGATGTTGCCCTGCAGGCGTGTGACGCGAATCTGCACATCCTCGAACATGCCTTGCTTCCATAGGTTCTCCACAGCGGCCGACACCTTGTCGCCCGGCAGCTTGATTTTATCGCCCACCTGTAGGCCAGCCACCAGTTGCACCACGCGGGTGTCGAAGTTCTCGGCTCCCTCAAAGGTGATGCCGCCAATCTCATAGGTCTTGGGTGTGAGGTAGTCGAAGTCATATCCGTTGCCTCCGCCCACCACTACCTGGGCCTTCAATCCGAAGGCTCCCAACAGTAGCAGGGCCGCGAACAACAGTAGTTTCTTGCTTTCTTTCATCGTAGTTATTCTTTGTTAGGACCGGTCATCCGGAACCTAATAATAACTCTCTTTTTTATGTTTTATTATATAGTGTGCGTTTTTTTTCACTTTTTTGCTTCCGCTTCCACCTGAGCTTCCGTCTTGCCGAAACGGCGTTGGCGCTGCTGATAGTCCAGCACTGCCTCGTAGAAGTGCTCTTTGCGGAAGTCGGGCCACAGCAATTCGCTGAAATAAAACTCGGTATAGGCAATCTGCCAGAGCAGGAAGTTGCTGACTCTCAGCTCGCCGCCCGTGCGTATCATCAGGTCGGGGTCGGGGTAGTCACGGGTGGTGAGATAGCGTCTCAGGGTCTGCTCGTCTATCTCTTCCGGGCCAAGTCCCTCGCGGCATATCTGGCGTATGGCTTCTGTAATCTCCCATCGTGCGCTGTAGCTCAGGGCCAGCACCATCGTGGTGCCGGTATTGGAGGCTGTCTTTGCGATGCATTCCTCCAGTTTCTTGCGCGAACGCTCGGGTATGCGGCCCATGTCGCCGATGGTTTGCAGGCGCACATTGTTCTCCATCAGTGTCTTGGTCTCGTCGCGTACGGCGGTGATGAGCAGTTCCATCAGCCCCTCTACCTCGGCCTTGGGGCGGTTCCAGTTCTCGGTGCTGAAAGTGTATAGTGTCAGGTAGCGTACCCCTAGCTCTTGTGCAGCCTCCACTGCTTGGCGCACAGCCTTCAGGGCGCTCTGGTGGCCGAAGATGCGTTCGTGCTTCTGCTTCATGGCCCAGCGTCCGTTGCCGTCCATGATGATGGCCACGTGTTGCGGCACGCGGCTGCGGTCTATTTGTTCCAGTGTTGTCATATTGTATCTTGGTTAATTCAATTTCTGCATCGTTTTGAGCGCATCCACCCGAAGAGTACCTCCAGGTTGACGCCCATCGTCACGTTGAAGTAGCTGTACCAGTCGTCCAGCGAGTCGTCGCCACGCTTGATACCGGTGGCATTCAGCGGATTGCTACGGTCGGCCATTGCTGCCGCCACAGCCCCGTTGTCGCCCTGTGCACGCAGCACTTCCGGGTCGGCATAGCTGGTGCTCACGTCGTCCAGATAGTCTGTCCAGGTCTTGCGGAAACCGTATTCGGCGGTCAGCGAGAGGTGTTTGTTCAACCTTAGTCGCACGCCAACGCCGAACGGCATGGCCAGTTCGGTCAGCTTGTAGGGCCGCCGGTCGGGGTAGGCTTTAGTGCCTTGTCCCTCAGTGTGCAGCGGCTGCAGCGCCACCCATTCCGTGTTGCCGGTCGGGTCGGTGTACAATGCTTCGGGATTGTAATGGAATATTCCCACGCCGCCGAAGATATAGGGTGTCCAGCGGCTCTCTGTAGCCCCGGGACCATAGGGCCGGAAGTCAAATTCTGCAATCAGCGCCCCTTCGGTCACCTGCGAGCGGAAGGTCAGGTTGCGGCTCGGCAGGCAGTCGGTCAGGGCCGAGATGCTGCCGTGGCACCCCTGCAGGCGTACCGACCATCGGTTGTCGATACGGCAGCGCACGCCGGCTCCGAAGGCCAGGTGCACCTCGCCAAGCATGCTTTGGTTATTCAGGTCGCCCAGGTAGTTCATCCCGCCACCGCTCAGCACCAGTTCGCTCTGCTTCAGCAGGTCGAATTGGGCCGCCGCCGGCAGGGGCAGCATCATTGCCAGGACTATGAGCCAGTGTCGCCTCACTCCTCCCATCTAATTGAGTTGCAGATGCCTTCCACCTGCATCAGGTAGTCACGTTTCTCGAAGCGGGGGCAGTAGACAAATCCTGTCACCTCCACAATTTGTGTCCTGTCGGGCGAGAGCACGGTGTAGTTCACAAAGGGGCCACCCATGAAGTCGCCGAACACGCGCCACAGGCCGCGCGTCTCCACGCAGTATTCGCTGCCGGGGTATTCCACCCGGCGGTGCTCTATCTCCACGCGCCGCTCGGTGCCCATGTAGCTACCCTCGGCCGGTCCCGGCACATTGCGCCGCATCAGCGTGTCCAGTCGGTTGTCTATTTTCTCCGCCAGGAACTGCTCTTCGTTGCGGTAGGGCATCGTGTGTATCAGCACGCCCAGGCTGAAGTCTTTGGTTTCCTTGCGTATCCATGCAAAGTCGCCGTCCTCGGCAGCCCAGCGGAAATCCTCGCTGAAGGTCATCTTGAAGCCGAATTTCTTCTCCACACGCTGCATCAGCTCCACGTTGCGTATGTTGTGGAAGGCATTGATAATGCGCTGGTGCTCATCGCGGTATATCTCCTCTTTAATCTGGCGCTCGTAGCGTCTCAGCAGGCTTTGCAGGGCACTGTCGCTGCTGGCGGCTATGTCCACCATCGTCTGCGGCGAGGCCCACCGGTCGTGGCTGATGTACACTTTGTCGGGGTTGTCCGGATTCACATCGCACAGGATGATGTTTCTGTGCATCTGGAACATCTGTGTCTTGCGCAGCGAACTCACCGGCACATTCACCACATCGAACCTCGGCTCCGGCTGTGGCAGCCCGGGCTGCGGCTCTCGCAGTATGGAGTCTATAAGTGCCTTGTTATCACCGATATATACATTGTTATCGGCAGCCAGCAGCACCTCGCAGGTCTTGCCCGACGACGATTTCTTCAGTATTGCCTCGTTCTGCCTCGAATGGCACGAGGTGAGCAGCATCAGGGCTGCAGTCATGAGCAGTGCAATGCGTTTCATAGGGTTTATTGTTTTGATTGTTGTGTCTCTCTCCATTGGTGAAAGTCCCTGATAGCTACAGCTATATCGGTCTCTGTCATCCCCAGTTCGGCTATCGCGCGCCGGTTGTCGTAGTGTTCGCGCACCATCAGTTGCTGCACATTGTTCGTCGACAACTCGGTGCGCACGCCCAGTTTCCGCAGCATGTCGCCCGCCATACCGGCGGTGCGCAGCAGCCAATTGGGCAACTCCAGCACCCACTGGCGGTAGCCCATCGACTGTGCCTGCAGTTGATACAACTGCTTGATAGTAAGCTGTGCCGTGCTGTTTACGGCAATGTATCGCTCGCCGTTGGTGCCACGCTCCAGCGCATTCACCATCGCCGCCGCCACGTCGCGCACATCCACAAACGCCTTGCCGCCCTTGGGCGCCACCGCCAACCAGTGGCGATAGGCCATCAGCAGCATTCGTCCGGACGAGGGCTTAACATCCATAGGCCCAATCATATATCCCGGATTTACCACCACCAGGTGCCAGTCTGCGTGGCGCGATGCCTCTTGGCGCAATATACGCTCGCCTTGCAGCTTGGAATCAGCGTAGTAGCTCTCCCTGAAGGGGCTCCGTATCGGGGCCGATTCGTCGGACGCCCGCTTCTCGGTGCCGTTGCCAATGGTGTTGACGGTCGAGGCATGTACCAACCGCTTGATTCCATGAGTGTTCATGGCATCTATGATGCTGCTGCAAAGCAGGGTGTTGATTTCGTGGTAGTACTGGCGACCCGGCAGGCTCATGTCGGTCACTCCGGCACAGTTCACGATGGCGTCGCAGCCCGCGGCGTAGCGCGTCACCGTCTCGGGGCGCGATATATCGCCCTCCACCACCATGCGCTCAGGTACCCGCAGGTGCAGCGAGCTGCCCTTCCGCACCACCGCCACCACCTCGTGGCCGGTGGCCGTCAGCTGGCGCAACACGTTGTGTCCCAGTAGCCCAGTGGCTCCCAATAGTAGTACTTTCATGTTCCGTATAACGCACCGTGTCGTCATTTATTGTGTTGTATTCACTATTTATATCGATGAAGCAGGTGGTGGAGCCGACACCCTTGTCGTCCTGGACGAAGCCGTAGAGCAGCAGCTCGCGTCCGACGAAGGTCTCGGGCAGCATCAGTCGCACCACGCGGTCGCGGCGGTAGACCGGCGCCGCCAGCAGACCGTCCTGCAAATCAGGGCAGTAGACGTACAGATACACATAGTCGTGCGGACGGCTGAGCCGTGCGCCGCCGTTGCGGTCGAAGCTGACGGACAGCACATTGCGCT
>JAZNHG010000043.1:0-32519 GCA_045576855.1 Bacteroidales bacterium
TGCCCATAAGTATTGTCTTCCTAAGCCCCCTTGGCCCCCGACTTGCGCCGCCCCTGCGGGCCGTCGCTCTCTTTTCTTTTCGTCTGAGCGTCAAGCTCGAGCAAACTTACTCGGCGACAACAGCTTCGACGGCGTCGCTGACGACCTCTTCCACCATGTTCTCGACGGTGGCGGTGTCGCAAGCGGTCTGCTCCTCGCAGCAAGCAGCGGCCTCAACGGCGGCGGTGTCCTGTGCGGGCTCTTCAGCGGTCTTGTTGTTGTTGCAAGCCACAAAACCGAACATAGCGGCGATGGCCATAGCAAATAACACTTTCTTCATTTTTTTTCTTGTTTTAGGTTTGTTAATGTTTTCTATTTTAATGCTTGATTTTGACTCTTTGAGCTCAAAATCGAGGTGCAAAAGTACATCCTTTTTTCCGCTCGGCGCGAAAATATATTTGTAAAGAATGTTAAAATCTACATAAACACCTGCGTTACAGTATTGTACAAAACCATTTTCTGAGCCCGGTTCACTCGGTTTCCGCCCTGCAAAAGGGTACGGTACGGTCACTGTTTTTAACATTTAGGCGCCCCCGAAGCCGAGGGCGCCTAGCTGTTTTTCCGGTTGCAGGCGGGGTGCTCAGGGCAGGGGCACCAGGCCGTTGAATCCCATGAAGGCCATAGCCAGGATGCCGGCCGTGACGAGGGCGATGGGCACACCCTTCATGCCGCGCGGCGTGCCGGTGAGCTCCAGCTGCTCGCGGATGCCGGCGAAGAGGATGAGCGCCAGGGCGAAGCCGACGGCGATGGAGGCCGAGTAGACTACGCTCTCGAGGAAGTTCATATGCTTCTGTATCACCAGGATGGCCACACCCAGCACCGCACAGTTGGTGGTAATCAGGGGCAGGAAGACGCCCAGCGCCTGATAGAGCGAGGGGGCAATCTTTTTCAGCACGATTTCCACCATCTGCACCAGTCCGGCGATGACCAGGATGTAGGCGATGGTCTGCAGATATTCCAGGTGCAGCGGCTCGAGCACGTAGGTCATGATGAGCCAGGTCACCATCGTGGCCAGCAGCATCACGAAGAGGACGGCGCCGCTCATGCCGACGCTCGACTTCACATCCTTGCTCACTCCGAGGAAGGGGCAGATGCCGAGGAACTGCGCCAGCACCACATTGTTAACCAGTATGGCCCCGATTATCAGGGCAGGTATCGTGATTCCCATAGTCTTTTTTGTTTACAATTCGGACTGCAAAAGTACGAACATTTTGCAAACTGACAAAATATTTTTCGCCGGCAGCCGCTTTTTCGGCCCCGGCAGGGACGTCTACTTGTTGATATATTGATACATCTATTATATGCGCCACATAATATTTTTCCCTCTTGTGCGTTATGCAGGCAAAAATTTGTACCGCGATGAAAAAGACTCTTCTGCTTCTTATGCTGGCCTTCGGTATGAAGGCTATGGGCTGCACCAACCTGCTTGTGACGCGCGGCGCCACGACCGACGGCAGCACCTTCATCACCTATGCCGCCGACAGCCACACGCGCTACGGCCAGTTGCGCTACTGTCCCGCCGCCGACCACCAGCCGGGCGAGATGCTGCGCCTCTACAACTACGGCAGCCTCCGGTTCCAACTCGAGCTGCCGCAGCCGGCCCATACCTACCAGGTGGTGGGCTTCATCAACGAGCACCAGCTGGCCATCGGCGAGACCACCTGGGGCGGCGTCGGCCCGCTGGACAAGGGCAACGCCACCGGCATCGACTACGGCAACCTCATCTACGTCACCCTGCAGCGGGCCCGCAACTGCCGCGAGGCCATACGTGTGATGCACGAGCTGGTCTCCACCTACGGCTATGCCGACGGCGGCGAGACCTTCTCGCTGGCCGACCCCGACGAGGTGTGGCTCTTCGAAATCACCAGCAAGGGCAGCGAGCAGGGCGCCGTGTGGGTGGCACGCCGCGTGCCCGAAGGCTACATCAGCGGCCATGCCAACCAGGCCCGCATCACCACCTTCCCGCAGGAGCCCGCACGCTGGGACCGCAAGGCCACGCACCCCGCCATCAGCAGCAAGCATATCGATTGTATCTTCGATAAGGAAGTGGAGTGCGTGTACAGCGACGACGTCATCTCCTTCGCCAAACGCCAGGGCCTTGCCGCCTATGCCGGCCAACCGAAACACACGGATGCCGACTTTTCCTATGCCGACACCTACAATCCACTCACCTTCAGCGGCCTGCGCGCCTGCGAGGCACGCGTCTACGCCATGTTCCGCCGCGCCGCCGACGGCATGGAGCGCTACGAGCGTTTCGCTATGGGCGACCCCACCGCCGAGCGACTGCCGCTGTGGGTGAAGCCCAGCCGCAAGCTCACCGTGCAGGACTGCATGGCCCTGATGCGCGACCACTACGAGGGCACGCCGATGGACATGACGCAGGATGTCGGCGCCGGCCCCTTCCACTGCCCCTACCGTTGGCGCCCGATGGACTTCGAGGTGGACGGGCAGAAGTACATCCACGAGCGCGCCATCAGCACGCAGCAGACGGGATTCAGCTTTGTGGCCCAGTGCCGTGGGTGGTTGCCGTCGAAGCTGGGCGGCGTGCTTTGGTTCGGCGTCGACGACACCTACTCCACCGTCTACTGCCCCGTCTACTGCGGCGTCACCCAGGTGCCCCTCTGCTTCGAGGAGGGCAACGGCAGCATGAGCCGCTACAGCGAGACGGCCGCCTTCTGGCTCTTCAACCGCGTGAGCAACTTCTGCTACCTGCGCTACGACGCTATGATACAGGATGTTGTCCGGGCACAGCGCGAGCTGGAGGATGCCTTCGTGGCCGACGAACACCAACATGCCGAACGCTGGGCACAGGCCGAGAACGAGGCCCGGCTGGTGGGCGCGCTGAACCGCTTCAGCAACGAGCGCGCCGAGCGCATGATGCGCCGCTGGCACGAACTGGACCAACTGCTGCTGATGAAGTACATAGACGGCAACATCAAGCATGAGACCAACGGCCGCATCGAGACCACCGAGACGGGCGTGGTGCGCTTTCCGCAGCAGCCCCCCTACCCCGAATGGTTCCTCCGCCAGATTGTGGACGACCACGGCGAGGTGATTCGCGAGCGCTAGCCCCCCGCCATACACACATGCGGAGCCCCGCCGGCCGACACACAGCGTGTCCACCCGGCGGGGCTCCGTCTTTTTACGTCCGGACAGCCCGCTTTCAGCCCCGCGTCACCGCCGCGTCAGCTCCGACTTTTGTCGGACCGGACACGGACCGGACACGGACATGACACGGACCAGAGTCGGACATCGGAGCACCTTACCAGCGGTTGTAGTGCACCCGGCTGGGGTCCCATTTGTCCTTGGGCTGGGTGTCGCCGGCAGGCACTCCGACGGGCACCACGGCATAGGGCACCACCGTCGGGGGCAGGCCGAGGGCCTCGCGCACGGGATTCATGCGCTCGGGGTAGGGATAGCAGGCCGTCCAGCAGGCGCCGAGGCCGTAGGCTTCGACGGCGAGCAGCAGGTTCTCGGTGGCGGCGCCGAGGTCGTCGCGCCATAGGTGGTTCACCTGGGCCACGGCGGGGCCGTCGGGATTGTCGCGCGTGGGCCCCATGTGCACCGTGTCGGCGCAGAGCACCACGATGGCACCGGCCTGCTTGTACATGCGCATGTTGTGGTTGTCGGCCCCGAAGATGGCCTCAAGGTCCTGGTCGGGGGTGACGACGACGAAGCTCCAGGGGCGCCAGTCGCGGCCCGTGGGGGCGGCCTGGGCGGCGCGGAGCAGCTGCTCAAGGGTGGCGGCGGGGATGCTGTCGCCCGTGTACTGGCGCACGCTCTTGCGGCTCAGGATGTTTTGCATCACCACGTCGGCCGTGTTGGCCTCGGTGGCGGTCTCTTGCTTGTTGCAGCAGGCGGCGAACATCATCGCGGCGGCTGCCATAAGGATGGTTGCTTTCTTCATTGGTACTGTATTGTTGTTGTTGGGTTTGCATCGGTTGCGGGGTTGACGGTGGAGTCCACCTGTTCGGGCACAGGCTCGCCCGTCAGCGGGTCTAGTCCTACGTCGCCCTCGACCACCTTCCCTTCAGTGCAGCTGGTGAACGCCGCCAGCCCCAGGGCTACGCCCGCCACGGCGGCAGCCTTGCCGAGGGTCATGCGGCGGTGCAGCTCGGCCTCCAGGTAGCGCACCTCGGCCTCGCAGCGCGGACAGGTGCCGTCGCACGGGCCGTCATAGCTACATTCGTGTTGTTCCAGAGGGATCTGGTTCTCGTCGGCCACCCGCTTGCGTATGGCCTTCAGCTCTTTGCAGATGCTTTTTCCGTTGGCTTTCATGATGCTTTAGTTCTTATAATCACCTATAGTTTACTGACTTACAAGAGTAAGAACACTCTGTATCCATCGGCAAAGATATAATTTTTTTGGAATAAAATAAAAGAAGTTGTATATTTGCATCGTCAAACAACATATACCTTACATGATATGAAAATCTATTATAGATTGATTCTTACCCTGTTATGCGTATTTTCAGCAACCGCTTCATCAGCACAGGTAGAAGAGCTCTCTCTCGGGGCAAACAACCATTCTATTGTCCGGTCGTTCCGAAACAATCATAAATTGATTTATACAGAAGTGACTGACACCGAAGCCTATATCATACTTCATGCAGATAATTCAAGCACTGCTTTGGCATTTCGCATTCCGACTTTCTGCAGAATAAACGACATGCGCATCGATCAAGACCGCTATGCCTATATTTGTGGAAGCGCCAATATTGGACATAAAACAGGTCTGGTTGGAAAGTTTGACATCTCCGGAGTCTTTTATAATGGAGAAAGCATTCAATGGGGAACCTATGGATACATGCCAGACTCGCTGGTTACGGTTACCGATTTGAAGAGGCTCAAATTATTCCACGTTGGAAAAACCACCGCTATGGCCATGGTGGGCGATGCAATATACAAAGGAATTCTACCTACACACACTGTAGCCGCGGCATATATTGATTCTGTAACCAATCACTGGCACGAGTGGTATTATTCGGTAAAAAAAGCCCCAATATTTACTGACATCGTGTGTCTTGACTCGGCAATTGTCGCTGTCGGCTCCGATTCGGACAGTCTCGGCTGTTATCTGAAGACCTTTTCCCCCACACTTGATTTCCCGGCACATCCGATGGTTCCCAACACTGTCACGGAAATTGTTTTCAGTAGCCCTATCGGCGAAGTATTGGCCACGAGACTTGACGGGAGAACCCTCACCCTGGCTCATTATGACAAAAACGAAGGCATCCGGACTGTGTTCCATGATGTGACAATCAACGGCACAAGCGGTCGCCCCATTTCACCTGTCGACACATGGTTTACAGACCCGGCTTCCACTCTGCCGTTTGATGGGCAATGGAAACTCTGCGAGATAATCACGAACTCCCAGTACGAAACCTGGCTTCTACAGCAATCGGCATACCGTTCCTCATCTTTCCCAGGTATCGCCAACTGGTTGCTGATGCACCACCACATCGCCGCAACCGCATCGCATCCCGCATGGATGTTGCCCGCAGGCATGCTGCACTCCATGGACTTGGATTGTACGCAGATGGTTCCCCGCTTGTCTGGGGTAGCGAACAACCTGATTGCCTATCAACCAAGCTGGCAAACAGTATCAACTAATTGCCAATCATTTGAACCAATAACCACCAAGTACGACAAGGCGAAAGTGACAGAAGTCGCTTCGCGCGAGAACGCCTCTTTCTTCAATCATTTATTCACAATACTACCCAACGTCTTCACCATAAACGCAAATACAATCTGTGAATAAACCGACAAAATATCAAAATATGAAAAGGCATTATTTATATTTCTTGCTCTTCTCCCTGGCTGTCGGCAGCAATACGGCAATGGGGCAATACTCGGATCTGTACTACCACCGTGTAGGCGACACCATCGAATGGGAGTCTCCGATTGGATACTATGCCTGGTGGGATTTTGAAAACTACTACAACAACAACAAAGTTATCAGATTGACCCCAGAAAGTCAAAATGTCACCAGCGGCATAATATATGGATTTATAGATTCCGCCATGCTACTGCAATACTACTATACCCCGACACCTCTGAAAATCATAGGCGTGGCTGGAGCCTGCTTCCGAGGAATCGCCAGCGGCATCCCCACCGTCTACACACCGGACACCAACCAATGGAAAGAATGGCTCTGCATCTACGATGCCGACAGTAGCAGCTTCGTGAAAAAAGCCGAAGTGCAGTGGAATCCGTTCGACCCCCACCGGACTCTACACCTCAAAACCCACCAACCCCTCATCGGTGGACAGATGCAAGATTCTTGCTGCAGGTTTGCCCCGAAAAACTGGTACATCCCAATATACGAATACTATTTTGATTCAGCAGTCTATGTGACAGATTCTTTCTATGTCGGCGGAAGCTACTTCGGGAATTGGATCATGCAAAGCAATATCAGAACAGGCTATTGGACGGCTGACATGGGGTTCAACATATTGTGCGATTCCGAGGACCCCCCACAATACCTGCACGTGGGTCGATGCACACCAGTGAACGGCGTAAAAATCAGATATAAAGAACTCCTGTACACCCCCCATTATGGACGGTTCGACACCTTGCAGTGGAAGTGGTACAACAATACGCAAAGTGGCTCTTGGCTAGCCCCTGTGATTATCTACCCCATTATCCAGGTCGACACAACAGTACCTCCCGAAAACTCCTGCGTGGATATCGGAAATATACAGGTGATTGCCGAATCAACAAATGCGACCGTCACATGGGACGACTTTCCCAATTACACCTCGGTAGAGCTGAGATATGGTCCTGCTTTTGCTCCGGTGGAAGAATGGTCGACGGTGGATGTGTCGGGCAACACATTGTACACACTGACGGACTTGATGCCTGGCACCCGCTATGGTGTATCACTCAAGGCCCTGTGCGACAAAACTGAAACGCAATGGTCACCAACCATCACATTCTTTATCTATGAGACTGACACTACCACCGGAATCTCCTCACCGCAGACAATCTTGTCCGCACAAACCTTCCTGTTCCCCAATCCAGCATTGGAATCGGTGACAATCACCAGCTCGTTCTCTTTGAGCAATATCGAACTTTACACCACTGCCGGTGTGCTCGTCTACAGCGAGAATGCCACCGGACATAACATCGAAGTAAATCTGGAAGACCTGCGACAAGGGACTTACATTGTCGCCATCCGAACCCACAACGGCACAACCCACAAGCGTCTGGTCGTCAGTCGGCGTTGAGCAAACGACAGCCATATCAGTAAATCAGGTACTTGGAACGCACCTCCTTAAACTCGTCGAGAGCGGGCTGCCAGGTGGCGCGGATCTCCCACTCGAACTTACCCATCTCAATCTGATGGCGCAGTTCTCCGTTACCGGCCAGTTTCTCGAAGAAGCCATTGTCCAGAAAGAAGTTGTACCTCCTGGAGTGCCAATACATGAGCTGCAGGTAAGAGAGGTCAAATTTGGCCGGCACCACTACTCTCTCCAAGTCGATACCGTATAACTGCGTCCCGTCTTGCAACTTGAAATGATAGGCCGGGACTTTCTGACTGTCGGCAACAGTAAAGACGGTGTTGAGGTCCCAATAACGGTTGTATTCGTTGGGCAGGCCTAGGACCTCGAAAGGGTAGTCGGTACCGCGACCGACGCTGACATGGGTGCCCTCGAAGAGACAGAGGCTGGGGTAAAGGGCAATTGCATGGGCGTTGCGCAGGTTGGGCGACGGTGGAACAGGCAGCTCGTAGCCCACCGAGTCTCGCTTGTAGCCCTGCATAGGCACTATGGTGAGGTTACACTTTTCACCGCTTTGCAGCCAGCCTTCGCCGTTGATCATCTGCGCATACTCGCCGATGGTCATACCATAAACTACCGGCACGGGATGCATGCCGACGAAAGAGCGGTACGTCGAGGTATCCAGCACTGGGCCGTCGACATAATGTCCGTTGGGGTTGGGTCGGTCAAGAACTATCAGCGGTATGCCACGCTCGGCGCAGGACTCCATCACATAATGTAATGTACTTAAATATGTATAGAAGCGGCAGCCCACATCCTGCAGGTCGAAGATGACGTAGTCCACATCCGCCATCTGCTCCGGCGTGGGCTTCTTGTTCTTGCCGTAGAGGCTGATGATGGGCAGTCCCGTCTTGGGGTCGGTGCTGTTGTCTATGTGTGCCCCCGCCGCCGCCGTGCCGCGGAAGCCGTGTTCGGGGCAGAAGATCTTGGTCACATGGACGCCGCTGGCCAGCAACGTGTCCACCAAATGGGTGGTTCCCACGATAGAAGTCTGGTTGCCCACCACAGCCACACGTGAAAGTTGAAAATTAAGAATTGAGAATTGAGAATTAGAGTCCAACAGTATTTCGGCACCCGTTCGTAAGGGTATTCCATGCTCCGTTGTGGATTGTTGTGCATGACATGCACAAATTATTTGCGACAGCATCGCAACACACAGAACCGTGATATGAACCAATCTTTTCAATTCTCAATTCTCAACTCTTTCCCGTGTGTCCGAAGCCGCCGGCGCCACGCTCGGTGTCGGTGAGTTCCTGCACCTCTATGATCTCGGCCTGCTCGTGGCGGGCGATGACCATTTGGGCGATACGCTCGCCGTCGGCGACGACGAAGTCCTCGTTGCTGAGGTTGATGAGGATGACGCATATCTCGCCGCGGTAGTCGGCGTCGATGGTGCCGGGCGAGTTGAGCACCGTGATGCCCTTCTTCAGCGCCAGGCCGCTGCGCGGCCGCACCTGCGCCTCGTAGCCCGCCGGCAGCTCCATGAAGAGCCCCGTCTTCACAAGCCCTCTTTCCATCGGCTTCAACGTTATCGGTCCCTCGGGCAAATAAGCCCTCAGATCCATCCCCGCCGACTGCGCCGTCTCGTACTTGGGCAACGCATGATGGCTGCGGTTGATTATCTTTATCTGCATAGTTGTCACGCTTTAAATTCGCCTGCAAAATTACACATTTTCCACGACATGATGAAAATATTTTACCGATTGATTGTTGCAGTCTAATCAAATAGTGTTCGTAGGTCGGCGGTTAGGAAGTCTGTAGCGGGGTAGCCTTCATAGCCAACTACAAAAGCGGCATGAGGCTTGAATTGTTCACGGAACAGTGTCAATCCATGGGTGTATTTCTCATGGCTCGACTTTACTTCCATTCCGACAATCTTACTACCTGATTTTAGAACAAAGTCCACTTCATTGTCACCATCACGCCAATAGTAAGGCTGCATACGATAAGAATAGGCAGCATTAACGATATGGCAGCCAACGGCTGATTCGAACAAACGCCCCCAAAGTTTTCTGTTGTCCAAGGCTTCTTTGAACGATGCTTCACAGAAAATGCTCTTCAAGGCATTGTTGTACACTTGGTATTTGGGGATTGATGCACGGCGACGGCTATTGTCGACAGCGTATTTTTTAAGGCCACACACTAGACCGCTGTCATCGAGCAGGCGCAGATAGGAGGACAAAGTGGTGGTGTTACCGGCATCTTGCAGCTGACCAATCATCTTTGTAAGCGACAATATCTCTCCCGAATAGGCGGCTGCCAACTCGAAGGTCTGCCTCAGCAGGGCAGGTTTGTTGACCACAGCGTCCACAAGCACGTCTTTGTTAATGGTGGCGTCGATGATGGAGGACCGGATATATTCTGCCCACCTGTCTTCATTCGCAATCAATTCAGCTACAGCTGGGTAACCTCCAAAATAAACAAACTGCTCCAGAGTAAACCCAAAAGCCTTGTGCATCTCGTCATAAGTCCAGTGTGGCACACGGATAGTCTCGAACCGCCCGGCCAGCGAGTCGGCCAATCCACGCTCGAGCAACACTCTGGACGAGCCAAGCAAAAGAACCTTTATAGGTGTGTCATGGAAGGAGTCCTCGTCCCACATTTTTTTCACCACTTCGCTCCATCCAGCAATCTTCTGCACCTCGTCTATCACAAGCACGATACTCTCAAAAGGATTTGAGCGGAGTTTCATACGGGCATTCTCCCAACAATCCGAGATCCACTCGCGCTGCGATGTCGGCACATCGTCGGCAGAAAATATCAACCATGGAGTTTTCAGTGACGACAGCACTTGTTTCACCATTGTTGTCTTACCCACCTGACGGGGTCCAGTGACAATTTGGATGAACTTTCTTGGCTCTTCCAAGCGTTCCTTAATTACCTTACAATAAACGCGTTCGAACATATATACATTCTTTATTAAATCAATTGAGTAATTTTACTCAATGTACTGAGTAATTTTACTCAATCACGTTGCAAAAGTACATATTTTTGTGAAACTGGCAAAATAATTTTTGCTGGATGGATTTTTATTCGTACTTTTGCAGTCGCTTTTAAACATAGTATAAACGAAAAATATTGCCAATGAAGCATAGCGCATAGATTAGTATGCACATCATAGAATAGGAAAAAGCGAATAGCTGAAATCTGGTACTTTTGGAACTTCGACACTTTCAAATTACACTCCAGACCCAAGCGACGGCTTCACGTGTTCAGCGTGGACTTGTACGTTGTAATTGGAGTGTAAAGGTAGTCGAAGACCTCAAAAGTACCGATGAAGACTAACAAGTGCCACGCTCTTTTTATGTGCATATTTGGACAGGCACGAAAAAAATAGTTAAATCATTTAATTCTGCAGAAAAATGAACGAAGATTTTAAGAAAATTGCAAAAGGTTTAGGAGTAGTGCTCCCCGCCTGCCTGCTCACACTCGGAGCTGCCAATGCAGCGACCACAATGCCAACAAGAAACAGCGATGTACCTTCTGTTTGTGTCAAAATGAACAAGGGAAATGATGTTATTTCCCATTTGATGGCAAACACAACGAATTATTCATCAGACAAGCTAACACCTGACCATACAAATAGGCATCAGAACAAAGGTAACACACATACTGACCGCTATACAGATGAATCTCATTCTGATTATCACAGCAATAGGGATGCATATAATCAAAGTAATACGGGACAGTGTATACCTCACTCAAATTCTCATACAGATTATGGTCAAAATCGGCACAAGCACACTAATACAGGAGATCGATACCATACAGATGAACATGTAGATAGGACGATCAACACAGAATGCCCGAGCAACTAATAACTGCATTGAGGGAGGGTGGTTGCCCATCCTCCCTTTAAAACAACAATCATTATGACAAGACGACAATATATTTCACGCCTATATGAATGCAATGGTCTGAATGTTATTTTTCAGTTAACTGATAAATGTGTACTTTCGTGCAAGTATTGTTTTGCAAGAGGCGCTCATGAAGGAAACCTCTCAACATTCCAAATAGACATACTTGAAAAGGCAATAATGCAAGCATTCGAAACCGACCATGACCATGTCGTTTTTGAATGGACGGGTGGTGAAGCATTGCTTGTGGGATTGGACTTCTTCAGGAAAGTTGTTGAATTTCAAAAGAAATATGCCACGAAAAGTTATGAAAACGGCGTACAAACAAGCGGAAATTTGTATGATGAGAAACTATTTGATTACCTAATTGAGAACGATTTTAGTATCTCAACAACAATAGATGGAACACCAGAAATCCATAATGCTAACCGTCCTACACACGACAACAAACCTTCGTATGACAATGTGCAACGGACACGAAAATATATTATGGATAAAGGTCAAAGTTGCGGTTTCATCAGTACTATCACAAAGAACAATCTTGGCCACGAAAAAGAAATGCTAGAGTTTTTCAGAGGACTTGGTTCTCATGCATTCCATAGTAACCCATATATTTATTACTCGAAGAATAAAGTGAAGGACAAATCCATTGCTTTATCTGCTGAAGATTTTGCAAGATACTTCATTGCGGAATTCAATGCGTGGGTTGAAAATGGGAAACTGGAGCCTGTTCCTATTACCATTGACGATATTCTTAAATGCTTGAAAACACATAGTCCGTCACATAACACAATATGCACCTACGGCGGGAGATGCTTGACAAACTTCATCGCCCTTACTCCCAACGGAGATGCGTACAATTGTCCCAAATTCACGGGCTCTAACAATATGATACTTGGGAATATCAACGAAAAACCAATCAAGGACATACTTTCGCCTGATTCTCCACAGATGAGTAAGCTGATTGATGAACGTGTCGCTGCAATCAACAGGTGCGAAAATAAAAACTGTGGATACTTTTACATTTGCAACGGAGGATGCCCATATCACTCGTTCATTGCAAGTGACGGTGAGAATGTCAGTCATAATGACTACTTATGTGATGGTAAAATAATGCTGTTCCAATATTTGGAAAGTGTTCTATCATATCTATCTGAAGACTACAAAAAATAATAAAACCTCAGGTGCATGAAGTCTTGAAATCATGCTTATGATGATACCCCAATCATGAGCATGATTGTTTGCAAAGATGCACATGTTTTTGCGACAAGATGAGCTGCATCTTTTGGGCACAACTTATGACTAATCCACAAAATCTATATAATTTTCGGGATTATAATCCAAAAAAATATACCAAATTTGCGGATTAGGTATTATCTGTTTTGCAGATTGTAGAGTTCTTTTTGCTGCTCAATCTCGCGACGGAGCTCCTCTTCGGTGGGCATAAGGGCCATGTATTTGGCTGCGAAGAGGTGGTCGTTGTCGTGCAGGATTGAATAGCGGGCGATGTCCTTGCTGGTCTCGCTGCAGAGCACAATGCCTATCGTGGGGTTGTCGCCCTCGGTGCGCTGCAAGTCGTCGTACATGCGCACATACATATCCATCTGTCCGATATCCTGATGGGTAATCTGGCCTTTCTTCAGGTCGATGAGGACAAAACATTTCAGAATGTAGTTGTAGAAGACCAGGTCGATGTAGAAGTCGCCGGCATCGGTGAAGATATGTTTCTGTCGGGCGACAAAGGCAAATCCCCGTCCCATCTCGACGAGGAACTCCTGCAGGTGCGAGATGAGACCTTTCTCCAGGTCGCTTTCCGTGTAGTCGGCGCCCGGGTTGAATCCGAGGAATTCGGCTACGACAGGACTTTTGAGCACTTCCAGCTTGTCGGCAGGTGGGTTCTTGCGACTGTCTTCAATCAGCTGCGGCTGTTTGAAGTGCCGCTCGAAATATTGCGTGCTGATGTTGCGGTCAAGGGTGCGGACACTCCACATCTCCTGCGAGGCGGTCTGCAGATACCACCGCGCCGCGACAGGGTCGTCAACGCGGAGGGTAGTACGAATATGCGACCAAGTAAGATTTGGCACACGCGTGTGCCAAATCTCCAAATCGTTAAAGGTAAGGTAGAACAAACGGAAATTCCGCAAATTCCGTTCACTCCACCCTTCTCCATATTCTTGTGTCAACTCCTTCGACAGCATCTTGATTATCTGCTTGCCGTACTCGGCACGCTTCACGCCCTGCTGCTCTTGCTCCACAATGCGCTGGCCGATATGCCAGTAGGTGTCGATCATGATGGAGTTAACGGCAGCGTATGCCGCACGGCGACTATGCTCGATGAGCTGTTTTATGTCGCTGACGAAGGAGTTGTTGTCTACAGGAACCATTGGGGGCTGCTTACTTCTTGGTCAGCACCTCGTCTATCATGCCGTACTGGAGGGCCTCTTCGGCGGTGAACCAGTGGTCGCGGTCGCTGTCTTTCTCCACCTGCTCGAAGGGCTGGCCGCTGTGCTTGGCGATGATCTCGTAGAGCTCTTTCTTGAGCTTCAGTATCTCGCGGACGGTGATCTCCATATCGGTGGCCTGACCGTCGGCGCCGCCCATGGGCTGGTGGATCATGACGCGGGCATGCGGCAGGGCGCAGCGACGGCCTTTCTCGCCGGCGCAGAGCAGCACGCTGGCCATCGAGGCAGCCAGACCGGTGCAGATGGTGCTCACCTTGGGCTGGATGTACTGCATGGTGTCATAGATGCCCAGGCCGGCATAGACGGAACCTCCCGGCGAGTTGAGGTAGATCTGGATGTCCTTGGTGGGGTCGACGCTCTCAAGGAAGAGCAGCTGGGCCTGGATGACGTTGGCCGTGTAGTCGTCAATGGCGGTGCCGAGGAAGATGATGCGGTCCATCATCAGGCGGCTGAAGACGTCCATCTGGGCCACATTGAGCTGGCGCTCCTCGACGATGTAGGGTGTGAGCGAGTTATTGATGGCCGAAGTGTATTTGGCCATGGTGGTGCTGCTGATGCCACGGTGGCGGGTGGCGTATTTCTCAAATTCTGTCATAATCGTTGTTGATATGTTGATATGTTATTATTTCTTTCCTTTGTTCTGTGGGCAGGACTTCAGGTCTGCCAGCAGTCCAGGTCTTCTCTCTCTGGTGCGCTGGATGGCCTGCTCCATACGCCACTGCTCTATCTTGGCGTGGTTGCCGCTGAGGAGCACCTCTGGCACCTTCCATCCGCGGAACTCGGGCGGACGTGTGTACTCCGGCGGAGCCACGAGGCCATCCTGGAACGAATCGGCGAGCGCCGATTGCTCGTCACCTATCACCCCGGGGATGAGCCGGATGACAGCATCGCAGATAACCGCAGCAGCCAATTCACCACCGGTGAGCACATAGTCGCCGACCGATATCTCTCGTGTGATAAAGTGTTCGCGCACTCGTTCGTCCACTCCTTTATAATGGCCACATAACACTATCAAATTCTGTGCCATCGACAACTGGTTGGCCATAGGCTGGCAGAACATCTCACCATCAGGGGCAGTATATATGACCTCGTCGTAGCGGCGCTGGCATTGTAACTCCTCTATACAATTGGCCAGGGGCTCCACCGCCATCACCATGCCGGCAGCACCGCCATAGGGATAGTCGTCGACAGAGCCATAACGAGTGAGCGAATAGTCGTGCAAATCGTGAAAGACCACCTCGGCCAGACCCTTTTTCTGAGCCCGCTTAAGAATACTTTCCTCAAAGAACATGTTCATCATGTTCGGAAACAGCGTCAATATATCTATCCTCATACGCCTGCCTTTCGATTCTAACCTATCTCACCTTCAACTTCTGTCCGATACGGAGAGTACTGGTCTCTTTGATACCGTTGAGCTGGCACAGGCGCTTCACCGTGGTGCCGTGGCGTTTAGCTATCTTGCTCAAGGTGTCGCCGCTGCGGACAGTATAGGTGGCATCACCGCTCGATTGGTTGGACGTACCAGACTTACTGGGCGCTGCCGTCGAGCCACCGCTGGCGCTACCGCTAACCTTCAGACGGTCACCCGGATGCAGGATTTTTGTCTGCTTGATGCCGTTGAGCTGGCACAAGCGCTTGACAGTGGTGCCGTTGCGACGTGCTATCTTTTCCAGCGTGTCACCTTTGCGCACTCGGTACCATCCGGTCGACGACCCACTCACGCTGCCACTACTGTGTCCACCCTTGGACACCTTGCGGAACGACTTGGATGTGAGCTCCAGACGGTCGCTTACCAGGTCATGAGTCGAACAGTCTATGACATGTTCGGGATTGATGGCATTGCCCATATAGCGCACCTCAAAATGGAGGTGGCTGCCGAATGAGCGCCCGGTATTGCCGCAAAGACCGATGATATCACCACTCTTCACCTGATCGCCGACGGAAACAAGACGCTTCGACATGTGTGCATAGTATGTCTCCAATCCGTTGGCATGATGCAGGATAACGAGGTGACCATAACTCTTGTTGCGCTTCGAGATGCGCACCACACCATCAAAGGCTGCATAGATAGGTTCCCCCGTGGGTTGCGCCAAGTCAAGTCCATAGTGGAAACGGCGACGGCGGGGGCCGAAATGACTTGTGGGACGGGCTGTCCAAGGCGTGGGCCAGGTGAACTTGTGTCCTGCAGCCTCGTTCCGGAGTTCAATGTAAATAGGCTCAGTGATGGTGCTGACGTCAAACTTGGGCAAGTGTATCATCGCCGTGTCGAATCCCTCCAGCAGTATCTCATCTTCACTCACGGCGCCCTCGTCATTGAGCGGGAATGTCTCGGGCATCTCTTCTTCTTCGTCATCGCCGTCAGAAGACTCACGGAAGAAAGGCACCTGATACATCAGATTGTCGTCCTCTTCTTCCTCCTCTGGCTCACTTACCACCCCCTTATATTCGTCTTCATCATAGATTACCTCAAGGTTCCCTACCTTCACCTCCTGCTTCTTGGGCGGGTTAGTCACCTGCGCCGATGCCCACAATGGGAGAGCCAACATTCCGATACACAATACAATACCTTTTATATATTTCATATATATATTCCGATTTTATAATAGCAAAAAGTGTTGCAAAGATACGAATAATTCTGCTAACGGCAAAATTAAATTCTGTTAAACGGCCGTCTTCAGATCCGAGATTGCTACCAGAAAGCGCAATACGACAGAGACTTCCGCCCCCCCGGTTAAGGGAACTATTCGTAATCGAACGCCACCTGCCCGTCGACCATATGGGTGTGCACACCATAGACCGACTGGATACGGTCGGGCGTGAGCCCTTCGGCAATAGGGCCGTGGAAGAGCATGCCGCCGTCGTGCAGCAGCACCACATCGTCACAAAAATGAAGCGCCAGATTGAGGTCGTGAATGACAATGACGGTGGTCTTGCCGGCCCGGCGCAACAGACGCATCACTTCCAGCTGATGGGCAATATCAAGATTGCTCACCGGCTCGTCCATCAGCAGCACCGGCGTGGTCTGTGCCAACGCCCGCGCTATCATCACACGCTGCAACTCGCCGCCACTCATCTCGTTGGGCTGGGCAAAGCGCAGATGCCATGTGCCTGTCTGGCGCATGCAACGCTCCACGATGTCCCAATCCTCCTGACTTTCATTTTGCAGGCGATGCTGGTATGGGTTGCGCCCCATCAGCACGGTCTCGAAAGCCGAAAACTCGAAATCCGTCTGCGCATGTTGACGCACGAAAGCTACCTGGCGGGCCCTCTGGCGGGCCGAATAGCCGTCCACCGGCCGCCCGTCTATGAGTGCCTGCCCCTCGGTCGGATGCAACAATCCCCCGATGCAGCGCAACAGGGTGGTCTTGCCACATCCATTAGGACCCATCACAGCCGTGATACGTCTTTCCCGCAGCCGTGCAGACACGTCGTGCAGAATGGTACGCGACCCAAACGAAACCCCGATATGCTCCAGCTCAATCAATAGCTCTTCTTGTTTTTGTACAACAAATAAATGAACAGTGGCGCACCTACCATTGAGGTGATAGAACCCACCGGCAATTCGCTGGGACGCAACACCGTGCGGGCCAACGTGTCGCACACCAATACAAACAATGCACCACACAGCATCGAATAGGGCACCACACGCCGGTTGTCGGGCCCAGTCACAAGGCGTACCGCATGCGGAACTATCAGCCCCACAAAACCAATCACACCGCACGAACTGACGGCAAAAGCCACCATCAGTGTGGTGAATATCAGCAGTATCCGTTTCACACGCTCCACCTCTACACCCATGCTGCGGGCCGACTCGCTGCCAGCCAGCAATAGGTTCAGGTCTCGCCCGTACCAAAGCACCACACCAATACCCACCAATGCCACGGGCAACAGCACTGCAACATCGGTCCACGTTGCTGAGCCGAACGAGCCCATCGTCCAGAAGATGATGGAATCCATCTTCTCCTGGTTCAGCACCATCAGGAAGGATATCAGCGCCGAGATAAGCAGCGTCAGACACACGCCCGTCAGCAACAAGGTGGTGGTATGCATGCGGTTGCCGATGGAGGCGATGCGGTAGATGAACAGCACCGTCAGCAAAGCTGCTATCAGCGCCATGCCGCCAACACCCCACAGCCAGGCTTCGAGCCCCAGCAGTATGGCCACCGCGGCACCCAGCGAGGCCCCGCTGCTGACGCCCAACACATAGGGGTCCGTCAGCGGGTTGCGGAAGATGCTTTGGTAGGCGGCACCGCAGACGCTCAGCACGGCTCCCACCAGCACACTCATCACAACACGCGGCAGACGCAGGCGCCAAAAGATGGGCGACTGCAGTATCTCGTCGGCCTTGAAATCGACAGCACCGAAGAGACAACTCGCCGCCATCGCCACCAGCAGCAGTAGCGACAATCCCACCAACACCCAAGGGTTGGCCCGCGACGACTTATATGACTTATCGGGCATAGTGTGTGAGTTTCTTGGACTTTATAGGACTTATAGAACCTCAGGCCAGCACGTCTTTCATCTTGTAGACTCCCGTCCGGGCTTGGGCCAGCCATTCGGCAGCCAGCACGGCACCCTGTGCCAGACCCGCACGGCTGTGTGCCTCATGGGTCAAAGTGAGAGTGTCAACCGCACTGTCGTAGACCACGCTATGGGTGCCCGGCACCTCGCCCTCGCGGAACGAGGCGATGGGCACCTCCGCCGCAGGCCGCCCGCCGCAGGCCACTATCTGCTCCTGCAGCGTGATGGCAGTCCCGCTGGGGGCGTCCAACTTGTGGATATGATGGGTCTCGCTGATGCTCACACGGTAGCTCTCGCGACCACGCATCAGCTCGGCCAGCCTGCGGTTCAGCTCGAACATGATATTCATGCCGAGGCTGAAGTTGGTAGCTGTCAACATGCGTCCGCCGCGTTCGCGGCAGAGGGCCGCCACCTCGTCGTAGCGGTCGTACCATCCCGTGGTGCCACACACCACCGGCACGCCGCGCTCCAAACAGCGCAGCATATTGCCCACCGCCGTGGCAGGCGTGCTGAACTCGATGGCCACATCGGCATCCATCCGCTCGGGCCACTTGTCATCCTTGTCCAAACGGCAGACGACAGCATGGCCACGCTCCGAGGCGAAAGCCTCAACAGCGTGGCCCATCTTGCCGTAGCCTATGATTGCTAGTTTCATAATCCTATTTCTTGAGGAACTTGAAGTCCTTGCCCAGGTAGTAGGCTTGGTCGCCAAGACCCTCCTCGATGCGCATCAGCTGGTTGTACTTGCAGATACGGTCGGTGCGGCTGGCCGAACCGGTCTTGATGAGGCCGGCGTTCATGGCCACCACCAGGTCGGCGATGGTGGTGTCCTCGGTCTCGCCACTGCGGTGACTGATGATGGCGGTCATCTGGTTGCGCATAGCCAGGTTCACTGCCTCGATGGTCTCGGTGAGGGTACCAATCTGGTTCAGCTTGATGAGAATCGAGTTGGCCACCTTCTTCTCCAGACCCATCTTCAGGCGCTGCACGTTGGTGACAAACAGGTCGTCGCCCACCAGCTGGCAGCGGTCGCCGATGGCATCGGTGTGCAGACGCCAGCCGTCCCAGTCGTCCTCGGCCATGCCGTCCTCGATGCTGATAATGGGGTACTTGGCCACCCAGTCCTTCCAGAAGTCACTCATCTGGCTGGGCGTCAACTTCTCGCCGCTGCTCCACTTCAGGTGGTAGACGTTCTCCTCGGGCAGGTAGAACTCCGAGGCGGCGGCGTCGAGGGCTATGTACACGTCCTCGCCCGGACGGTAGCCGGCCTTCTCGATAGCTTGCAGGATGCACATGATGGCCTCCTCGTTGCTGCCCAGGTTGGGGGCGAAGCCGCCCTCGTCGCCCACATTGGTGCTCATGCCCTTGCTCTTGAGGACGGAGCGCAGGTTGTGGAACACTTCGGCACCCATGCGCAGGGCCTCGGTGAATGTGGGTGCGCCGACGGGCATAATCATAAACTCCTGGAAGTCGATGCTGTTGTCGGCATGGCTGCCACCGTTGAGGATATTCATCATGGGGATGGGGAGGGTGTGGCCACCCACGCCACCCAGGTAGCGGTACAGCTCCTGGCCGCTCTCCTGAGCCGCTGCCTTGGCACAGGCCAGGCTCACGCCCAGTATGGCATTGGCGCCCAGACGGCTCTTGTTCTCCGTGCCGTCCAACTCTATCATCTTGTCGTCGATGGCTTTCTGCTCGCTGACGAACATACCCTGCAGCTCTTCGTTGAGCACGGTGTTCACGTTGTTCACGGCATTCAGCACACCCTTGCCCAGGTACTGGCTCTTGTCGCCGTCGCGCAGCTCGCAGGCTTCGTGCACGCCCGTCGAGGCTCCGCTCGGTACGGCGGCGCGACCCATCGCGCCCTGGTCGGTAAACACTTCGACTTCCACTGTGGGATTGCCGCGACTGTCGAGAATCTGACGGCCCCTGATGCCTATAATCTGACTCATAATACTTTGATTTTTAATTATTATTATACTTTTTATACTTTAAATAAGCGTACAAAGATATGCAAAAAAATCGAAATGGCAAAAAAAAACTGCCATACGGCACATTTGTCTCTAACTACCAGCGAGCGCAGCGAGCGTTGACTGCTTTAACTAGTCTTACTGCTCATGAATGGGCGCCAAAACGAAAACCGGCCCCTTACTAGGGAGCCGGCCACAATCTTTCTCTCTGCTTGCCGCGGCAACGCTTACATAGCGTTGACCTTGCGCATGAGCTTCGACTTGAGGTTGGAAGCCTTGTTCTTGTGGATCACGCTGCGCTTGGCCAGCTTGTCGATGATGCTGAGCATCTTGGGCAGGCGCTCGGTGGCCTGGCCTTTGTCTTCGAGAGCACGGAAATCACGCAGTGCGTTGCGCATGGTCTTGGCATAGTAGCGATTCTCGACTCTCTTCTTTTCGTTCGAACGAATTCTTTTTTTTGCAGACTTGTGGTGTGCCATTTTTGATTTCTAATTTCGTATTCTTAATTTATTTGGTACCGCGTGCGGGATTCGAACCCGCGATTTTAAGAATGAAAATCTTACGTCCTAGGCCGACTAGACGAACGCGGCATCGCTTCTTTTGTGAGTGGTCCGGTCCCCCTCGCCGCTCAAAAAGCGGGTGCAAAATTACTAACAATTTCTGACATGGCAAAATTTTTTTCAACGCCCGCGGTTGAAAACTTGCCGTCGCTACTCGTTATCTGCTTGGAAACGAAAGCCTAAGCGCTTGCCCGTGACAAGCGATTTTTTGTCAAAATTGCTCCTCATTTCACCCACAGAGACCAGCTTCACTTCGTCGTAGGGAGGGGTCAAAAGGTCAAAATTGGTGGTGTACTCGATGGCACTCTCAATGATGCCTTGCACCGACTCGCTGGTAATCAGCGACGTACCAAAATTCGTGTACATCATACCCAGCTCGCGCTTGCCTTCGATGAAGTAGTGGCTCTCGTTGTTAACAAACACACGTCCAATCATATAACCCATATCGTTGTCGCGCTGGTAGGCGAACGAGTCGGCCAGGAAGTTGTATATGTGTATCACGCCGCAGTAGGAGCGGTTGGTGTCCTCGCGCACATAGGGCGTTTTCATCACCTGGTGGTCGCGCGAGAACTCGAAGACGTTGGTGTGCATCATGAAGAGCAGTATGTCGCCCGCGAACTTGACCTCGAATTCGAAGTCGCCGCGGTCGGTGAATTCGAAGGCCACCTCTTTACCCTCTTCGCGGCTGCGCTGGCGGAAGAGTTCGATCAGTTCGCGCGTCTCGCTGCGGAACATCTCGAAGGTCTCCTTGGTGGCGCGGTAGACGTGCTGCTTCAGTGCGCTTTTGTTGAATACCAGTTCTTTGAGTGATTCTTTCAATTCCATGTCGTTGCCGGTTTGTTTTCTGTTAGGGTTGTGAGGATAACGGCACGGCACGCGATTTATTTTGCCGCCCCCGAAAAGTTTTTTCCGCCCGTGGAGCAAAAATTACCCCCTCCTGTTGTGACGCGAAAAAACGCCCTTGTAACCCACTGAACGTCAGGCATCCAACCTACCATCTCCTTACCAACGCCTTACCAACGCCTTACCAACACCTTACCAACACCTACTACAGTAGTAGTTGACAAGGTGTTAGGCAGTGCGACGGTTGCGGTCGGCAAGCCCGCATGCGGTCGGCGCCGGGTGGGGTTGCCGACGGTGGGAGGCGGACTGCTTTTTAACATTTTTTTGCAGTCGGATAAATATTTTTTCGTATCTTTGCATCCGAGTTATGACTGCGTTCAATCCCAATATGACACTTCATAAGCTCTTCTTAAACATCAAGAAGAGAGACGTTTACTTTATCTAGAAGCAACGGAGGCGCGCGAGGGTGAAAACGAGCGGGCGCACCGCATCTCCCCAGGCCCGCCGCCTACGGCAGGTGGCTTTGTCTGTCCCATGAACCATCATTTCAAAATCAAACAAAAATAAATAAACAAAAATCACACAATTATGGAATTACCCTTTGCAGAATCCTGGAAAATCAAGATGGTGGAACCCATCAAGAAGAGCACCCGCGAGCAGCGTGAGAAATGGCTCAACGAGGCCCACCAGAACGTCTTCATGCTGAAGAGCGACTACGTCTACATCGACCTGCTGACCGACAGCGGCACGGGCGCCATGAGCGACCGCCAGTGGGCCGCCATGATGCAGGGCGACGAGAGCTACGGCGGTGCCCGCTCGTTCTACCACATGAAAGACACCATCACCGAGCTCACCGGCTTCGAGTACGTCATCCCCACCCACCAGGGCCGCGCCGCCGAGAACGTGCTGTTCTCCTACCTCGTGAAGCCCGGCATGGTGGTGCCCGGCAACGCCCACTTCGACACCACCAAGGGCCACATCGAGAGCCGCAAGGCTTTCGCCGTCGACGTCACCGTCGCCGAAGCCTACGACACCCAGCTCGAGGTGCCCTTCAAGGGCAATGTGGACCTGGCCAAGCTGGAGAAGGTGCTGCAGGAGAACAAGGGCAACGTGCCCTTCATGGTGCTCACCGTCACCAACAACACCGTCGGCGGCCAGCCCGTCAGCATGCAGAACATCCGCGAGACCTGCGAACTCTGCCACCGCTATGGCGTGCCCGTCAACGTGGACAGCGCCCGCTTCATCGAGAACGCCTACTTCATCAAGACCCGCGAGAAAGGCTACGAGAACAAGACCCTCCGCGAGATCGCCCTGGAGATGTTCTCCTATGCCGACAGCATGACCATGAGCGCCAAGAAAGACGGCCTGGTCAACATGGGCGGCTTCATCGCCACCAACAAGAAGGAGTGGTACGAGGGCGCCAAGCTCTTCTGCATCCCCTTCGAGGGCTTCCTCACCTACGGCGGTATGAACGGCCGCGACATGGACGCCCTGGCCGTCGGCCTGAAGGAGAATATCGAGTTCGAGATGGTCGAGACCCGCATCAAGCAGGTCCAGTACCTGGCCGACAAGCTTGACGAGTATGGCATCCCCTACCAGCGTCCCGCCGGTGGCCACGCCATCTTCGTCGACGGCGACAAGGTGCTCTCCAACGTGCCCAAGGAGGAGTTCCCCGCTCAGACCCTCACCTGCGAACTCTACCTCGAAGCCGGCATCCGCGCCTGCGAAATCGGCTACGTCCTGGCCGACCGCGACCCCGTGACCCGCCAGAACCGCTTCGGCGGCAACGACTTCGTGCGCCTCTGCATCCCCCGCCGCGTCTACACCAACAACCACATGGACGTCATCGCCGCCGCCCTCAAGAACGTCTACGACCGCCGCGACACCATCAAGCGCGGTCTGGAAATCACCTGGGAGGCCGAGCTCATGCGCCACTTCACCTGCCAGTTCCGCCGCCTCGGCTGAGCTGTCGGCTCACACTAAGCCACACTCCCGGCGTCCGCCAGCCCACACACGGGTCGGCGGACGCCTTTTTTTGCTCTTCCACTACCTTTGGCCACCCTTCTGCCTGCCGACAGCCAAGACTTAAAATTTGTTAAACCAAGGTGTTGGCAACAACTTTTTAACAATTTTATCCACAATGTGTGCTTTTTTTTACTATATTTGCACTTTAAAACCAAGGGTATCCGTACCATGCAATACAATGATACTGAATACCCTAATACAAATTGCGCAATAATGGAAAAGAATAAAAAAGCATATATGAGCAACTTACTACGCAAACTGAAAGGTCGCAACATGGCGACCCGCGCACTCATTTTCTGTCTGCTGATCGGCGCCACGGCCAGCCTCCAGGCCCAGGTCGTGGTCGACAGCTCCGTCTATGGCGGCGGCGCTCTGGCCAACGTCAGCGGCAGCACCACCGTGGACATCCTCGGCGGCACCGTGCAGCAGAACGTCTTCGGCGGCGGTCTGGGCAAAAAGATAGCCCTCGGCGACGATGCCGACGTGGCAGCCCTCGTGGGCGGCGACGCCACAGTCAACATCGGCTCCGCCAGCCAGGACTCCCCCATCGCAGGCGAACCCACCGGCGTCACCAGCTACAACACCGTCGTCATCGGCGGCAATGTCTTCGGCGCCAACGACAAGAACGGCACCCCCGCCGGCGAGGTGAAGGTGAACGTCTACCACACCCGCCACACCCTGGTCAACATGGTGGGCACCTTTGCTACCGTCGATGAGCTGAACGACGCCCAGAAGCATGCCCCGGCCGACTTCGCCCTGCAGGGCGTCTACGGCGGCGGCAACCAGGCCAACTACGAGCCCACCACGACAAGCAAGAAGAAAGCCACCGTCTACATCTACGGCTGCGAGAACACCGTCAAGATGGTCTACGGCGGCGGCCGCGCCGCCGACGTGGGAACCGCCAGCAACAATGCTGATGCCTTCGTCACCGTCGAAGGTGGCCGCCTCGACACCCTCTTCGCCGGCGGCGACGGCCACACCACCAGCGACGGCCTGCCCAAGAGCGCAAGCAACACCTACCGTCCCGCCAATATCAACGGCAACGCCACGGCCTCCATCCTGGGTGGCTACTACACCGCCGCCTTCGCTGGCTCGAACACCAGCGGTACCATCAGCGGTGACAAAGCGCTCAACATCAGCAACGAGAATACTGCCACCTGCCACTCGCAGCAGTTTGAGCTCATCGTCTCCCTCTTCGGCGGCAACAACATGGCCGACGTCGACGGCGACGTGAGCCTCACCATCGAGTGCGGCGCCGGCGAGATCAAGGAAGTCTACGGCGGCTGCAACCTGGCCGACCTCACCGGCGACGTCACCCTCAACATGTGGGGCGGCACCGTGGAGAACGTCTACGGCGGCTCCAAGGGCCGCGCCGCCAGCGACCCGCTGGGTGAGAAGGCGGCCGACATCAACGGCGACGTCACCCTCAACCTGATGGGCGGCACCATCACCAACGCCTTCGGCGGCTCCAACATCAACGGCAATATCACCAACCTGATCACCGTCAACGTGCTCGACGCCGAGAACGCCACCTGCCCCCTCTATGTGACCAACATCTACGGCGGCGGCAACCTGACGGCCTACAGCCCGACCACCACGACCCTGACAAGTCCCAAGGTCAACGTGGTGCATGTCAAGCAGGGCAACAGCGTCTCGGGCGACGTCTTCGGCGGCGGCCTGGGCCGCACGGCCACCGTCACCGCCAACCCGCTGGTGACCATCGGCGCCGACGCCCCCGCCACCCTCCCCACCGGACTCTCACTCCCGGCCGTAGCCAATCGCCACGCTACCGTCGGCCACAACGTCTACGGCGGCGGCTCGCTGGCCTCGGTGGTCGGCAACCCGATAGTGAACATCAGCCGCGCCGACGCCACGGTGGACAGCAACGTCTTCGGCGCCGGCAAGGGCGTCATAACCACCGCCAGCGGCGACCAGACGGTGGCCCTCGTCAAGGGTAACACCACCGTCAACATGACCATCGGCACCGTGAAGGGCAACATCTACGGTGGAGGCGAGATGGCTTCGGTGGGCGAATACACCTACAACGCCAGCGGCAAGGCCGTCACCGACAACACCGCCAACATCGGCCGCACCACGGTCAACGTCAACGGCGGCACCGTGGGCGTGGAGGAACTGGACTACACCAAGGTGGGCACCCCGGCGCAAGTACTTGCCGGCACGCACACCCGCGAATACGGCCACACCGTGAACCACAAGGGCCACGTCTTCGGCGGCGGCCTGGGTAAGGCTGGCGACGATTACGCCGCCTACGCCTTCGTCGACACAGCCCAGGTGAACATCAGCGGCACGGCCTACGTCGTCGGCTCCGTCTTCGGCGGCGGCGAGAGCGGCCACGTGCTGCACAACAGCGGCGTGCACATGACCGCCGGCACCGTGGGTCAGCTGATGACCTACGCCGAGCGCAAGGTCGACGCCACCACCGGCGCCCCCAAGTACCATATCTACCTAGGCAACGTCTACGCCGGCGGCCGCGGTATCGAGACCAACGGCGGTCACTTCACGGCTACCGAGGGACGTGTCTACGGCAACACCTACGCCGTCATCAGCGGTGGCCAGGTGCGCCACGCCGTCTACGGCGGCGGCTCCCTTGCTTCGGTGGGCACCTACAACCTTGATACCCTCAGCACCAGCCCGCTCAACATCAAGCACTACTATATCAACGGCACCGGCGACGCCCACGTCACCATTGGCGGCACCGCCTGGATCGGCCACACCGGCGCCGACTTGGAGGACCACGCCAACGACACTCGCGCCGAGTACTTCCTCGGCGCTGGCAAGACGGAGCAGGACCTCATCGAGGAGAACTACCGCTATCTGGGCTCCATCTGCGGCATGGTCTACGGCTCGGGCCGCGGCGTGTCGTCCAAGGAAGACGGCTCCATCGGCGAGGAATACGTCGAGGCTGCCTTCACCAACAATACCTACGTCACCATCGACGGCTCGGCTATGGTGTGCGGTTCCGTCTTCGGCGGCGGCGAAAACGGCCACGTGAAGAAGGACACCGACGTCCGCATCAAGGGCGGCACCATCGGCGGCATACCGATGCACAACGCCGGCTTCCAGACCAAGACCGCAGGCTTCTATAAAGGCACCGGCGCCGGCCACACCCTCGACCATATCTACGAAGACATCGAGGACGAGAGCGGTGTGGGCCCGGCGGTCTACCGCGGCAACGTCTACGGCGGCGGCCGCGGTGTGGACCACTTCGGCACCACGCTGACCGACGGCTTCAGCACCACGGCCGGCCGCGTCTACGGCAACACCAATGTCGAGGTGAGCGGCGGCACCATCTATCACCACGTCTTCGGCGGCGGCTCCATCGCTTCGGTGGGCACCTACGACACCGCTTCCGACGGCGCCCCCACTGCCATGCAACAGGCATTCTACTACAACACCCTGAAAGACCGCGTCACCGATGCCAACCGCACCGAGGGCGCCCAGTATTACAACACCGGCCACACGAACGTCACCATCAATGGCGGCGTGATTGGCTCGATGGGCTGGAACGAAGGCTCCGTCTTCGGCGGCGGCCGCGGTATCGCAGGCGACCGCACCTGGCAGGTGACCCACCTGGCCTATGTCAACACCTCGGAGGTGGACATCGAGGCCGGTGCCGCCATCATGGGTTGCGTCTTCGGCGGTGGCGCCAACGGCCACGTGCTCGACAGCACGCTGGTCAACATCACGGGCGGCATCGTGGGCCATCCCCTCGAGGAGGCCGACACGCTGGCCACCATCTACGGCTACGCCCCGCGCACCGTGTTCCGTGGCAACGTCTACGGCGGCGGCCGCGGTGTGGACCCGCTGGGACCCCACAAGCTGAGCCGCACGGCCGGCCGCGTCTACGGCAACACGCACGTCAACATGACCGGCGGCTGGGTGCGCCACTCCCTCTTCGGCGGCGGCTCTATGGCCTCGGTGGGCGACTACGACACCCTGTCCTCTGACGGCACCTACGACGGCTTCGACCTCAAGAAGGGCGACGTCAAGGGGCTCAAGGAAGGCAAGGACAACACCAAGTGTGGCCGCGCCTGGGTGGAGATCACCGGCGGTTACGTCGGTTTGCAGGCCAAAGGATTCGACTATGCCACCGCCTCCGGCGACGGCAAGACCTATCCCCTGGTCAAAGCAGGCGACGCCTCCATCAACATGGGGGCCGGCCAGGGCGGCGAAGGCCGCAACAACGGCCGTGTCTTCGGCTCCTGCCGCGGTACCGCGGGCGAGGGCTACGACCACCTGGCCTACGTCAACATTACGCGCGTCATTATTGGTAAGGCATCCGACCATACCGGTCCCAAGATTATGGGCTGCGTCTTCGGCTCGGGCGAGAACGGCCATGTGCTCGACTCCACGCTGGTGCAGATGCACGGCGGCGAAATCGGCCGCGGCAAGGTCTACGACTGGAAGCGCACCTACATCGGCAACCTCTACGGCGGCGGCCGCGGTATCGACCTCGACCACAACAACACGCTGAGCGCCACGGCCGGCTGGGTGCGCAAGTCGACCCATGTCGAGATGACCGGCGGCCGCGTGTGGCACAACGTCTATGGCGGCGGCTCGCTGGCCTCGGTGGGCCCGCTGGTGACGCCTGAATATACCGACACCTACGACACCACCGTCAACACCGGCCGCACCTGGGTCGAGATTACGGGCGGCCGCGTGGGTCGCGACGGCCTCCACGGCGGTAACGTCTTCGGCAGCGGCCGCGGCCGCGCCGGCGTCAACGTCGACACCGTCTACCACCTCTGCAGCAACGTCTGCACCTATCAGAATAAGGGTACGGACGTCACCATCGGCGGCACCTCGCGCGCCGTCTGGACCCTCCGCAACCGGGCCAACACAGCCGACAGCATCTGGCTGGCCCGCATACCTTCCAAGATCGACGGCACCGACAGCATCTACTACGTCCTCAACGATGCCCACAACAACGCCGTCACCACCCAGCACGACTTCAGTGAGCGCACCAACATCCACAACGCCAAGGTCATCATCAACTACGCCGCCGGCAACAGCGACACCTCGCTGCACCGCATCTGCGGCTCGGTCTACGGCTCGGGCGATAACGGCCACGTGCTGAACATCGCCACCGTCGCCGTCAAGAGCGGCACCATCGGCAACCGCATGACCTTTGCCGACGACGCCGCGCGCAACGCCTACGTAGCCAAATACCCCGCGGCCGACCGTGCCAACATCAGCGCCAACATCGCCAGCAACGGCATGGTGCTCGTGTCCGGCTCGGTCTACGGCTCGGGCCGTGGTCTGGACCTCACCAACGTGGGTAACCGAATGTCGCCCACGGCAGGCCGCGTCTACGGCCACACGGTGGTCAACATCACCGGCGGCTACGTGATGCGCAACGTCTACGGCGGCGGCAACATGGCCGGTGTGGGCCAGGGCACCACCGACGGCACCGAGAATCAGGAGCTCAAATCCTTCGATGCCGCCACCGGCACCGCCACCGTCAACATCAACGGCGGCACCATCGGCGAGGTGTACAGCATCGCCAGCACCGGCGCCCAGCGCGGTCAGTGGGGTGGCAACGTCTTCGGCAGCAGCCGCGGCCTCTCGGCCAACGAAACCCTGGTCAAGAACATGGCCTTCGTGCGCGAAACCTATGTAAACATCAACAACGGCACCGTCTACGGCTCGGTCTTCGGCGGCGGCGAGAACGGCCACGTGTGGCACAACACGCACGTCACCATCGCCGGCGGCGCCATCGGCTACTCCAACGTGGACGAGCTCGCCGATCCCATCTACCCGGGCAACGTCTACGGCGGCGGTCGCGGTATCGACCTTACCGACGCCAGCCATGTGAGCCGCACCTCGGGCGCCGTCTACGGCAACACCGAGGTCCTCGTCACCGGCGGCACCATCTACCACAACGTCTTCGGCGGCGGCTCGCTGGCCTCGGTGGGACGCTACGTCCACTACGACCAGGCTTCCGCTACCGAGCAGGCATCGGCCGAATATACGAACGCCGACTACGTAATCCGTGCGGCCGTGGCCAGCGACTTTGCGGCCGGCGGCGCCCTCGCGGGCATCACCCCCGGCATCGCCAGCTGGGGCAAGAGCACCGTCACCGTCCGCGGCGGTGTCATCGGCACCGACGCCACCAACAACGGAAGCGTCTTCGGCGCCGGCCGCGGTATCGCGGGCCAGGACGGCACCGGCAACGCCTTCAACTTCTACACCTTCGTCGACCAGACCGAGGTCAACATCGAGACCGGCGCCGACATTCACGGCTGCGTCTTCGGCTCGGGCGACAACGGCCACGTCAGCGGCAACACGGTGGTCAACGTCAGCGGCGGCACCATCGGCTACAACAACGGCGGCCCCACCAACGGCAACGTCTTCGGCTCCGGCCGCGGCGCCGACCGAGGCTACAAGGCTGGCGAGACAGGCAACAAATGGTACAGCCCCATGGCCGGCCGCGTGCGCGGCAACACGCAGGTGAACATCACCGGCGGCACTATTAAGAACAACGTATATGGCGGCGGCTTCATGGCCTCTGTCAAGGGCAACACCGAGGTCAACATCGGCACCGCCACCGGCAGCCCGGCCGACTTCACCATCTGGGGCGACGTCTTCGGCGGCTCGGCCCTCGGCACCATCGGCACCGACGGCAACACCACCACCGTCAACATCCTCAGCGGCACCATCGGCAGCACTTCCAGCTACTACTACATCGCCAACAGTACCCTCAAGGGCAACATCTTCGGTGGCGGCAACGGCGACGCCGGCGCCAGCGGAGCTGCCGAGGCCGTCACCCTCTACGAGGACGGCACCGACACCCCCGACGCCGACAGCAAGCGCGACGCCGACGTGCTGAACACCGTCCAGGTGAACATCGGCAGCAGCAGCCAGTACAACCAGCCCGCTGTGGGCGCCACCGTCCTGGGCAACGTCTTCGGCTGCAACAACATCGCCGGCTCGCCCAAGACCGACGTGCATGTCGACGTCTACAGCACCGCCCACGAGCCCGGCAACGGCATCACCTCCGGCAACGTCTTCCCCACCAGCCTCAAAGCCCAGGCCGCTCCGCTCGACGTGCTCGACAGCCTCGACCTGAAGGCCCTCAGCGCTGCCAACCAGACCGCCCTGAAGGCGGCCGACCGCTTCGCCCTGGCCGAGGTCTACGGCGGCGGCAACAAGGCCGACTACATCCCCACCCTGGCCACCAACACCACCACCGTCACCATCCACGAGTGCGAAGAGAACACCATCCAGTATGTCTACGGCGGCGGCCGCGCGGCCGACATCGGAACCGACGTCATCCCGGCCAGCACCACCGTCTACATCGAAGGCGGCCACATCAAGCAGGTCTTCGCCGGCGGCGACGGCCACACCAAAGATGCTGATGACAACTACCTGGCAGCCAATATCAAAGGCGACGCCAGCGTCACCATCGAAGGCGGCTTTATCGAGCAGGTCTTCGGCGGCTCGAACACCACCGGCATGGTGCACGGCACCGCCAGCGTCAACTTCGAACCTGTCAACAGCTGCGGCCTGATGCTCGACGAAGCCTTCGGCGGCGGCAACCGAGCCGACGGCGGCAGCACGGTGGTCACCATCCCCTGCGGCTTCAAGGGCAGCAAGACCATCTACGGCGGCGCCAACGAAGCCCTTATCGACGGCGACGTGACCCTCATCATCGAGGGCGGCACGCTGGCGCGCGTCTTCGGCGGCTCGAAGAGCGCCAACATCAGCGGCAACATCAACGTCTACGTCTACGGCGGCTCGATCGACGAGCTCTTCGGCGGCAACGACGTGAGCGGCAACATCGACGGCACCATCGAGGTGAACGTCGACTGGGGCCTGAACACCTGCCCGGACGACACGCTGCTGCGCTACGTCTTCGGCGGCGGCTACCAAGCCCCCTACGAGCCCACCCAGACCGGCTACGGCCCCGTGACGAGCGGCGTGGTGACTAACTTCACGCCCGTGGTGAACATCATCCAGGCCACGGTGGACACGGCCGTCTTCGGCGGCGGCTTCGGCGTGGGCAGTGCCACCACGGAGGACGCCCATATCGACGCCAACCCGAAGGTGGTCATCGGTGCCGACCGCGTCAAAGACCACAGCGGCGCCGACCTGGCCAACCCCGTGCCCAACAACCACGTACGCATCGGCCGCGCCAAGAACGAGCTGGGCCGCACCCTGGCAGGCAACGTCTTCGGCGGCGGCAACGCCGGTCCGGTCAACGGCTCGACCAAGGTCATCATCCAAGGCAGCGACACCAAGGTGTGGCACAACGTCTACGGCGGCGGCAACGCAGCCCGTGTGGCCGGCAACACCGACGTCGAGATCGGCCCCGACCCGCGCCTGAGCTTCCCCGTGCTCACTATCGACAACAGCACCCTCAAGGCTACCCTCACCCAGCGCGAGGGCGCCGCTATCCACTACACCACCGACGGCAGCGATCCCACCACCTCCTCCACCCAGTACTCGGCTCCCTTCGCCGTCAGCGAAGGCCAGACCCTCAAGGTCATAGCCGCCCAGGAGGACAAGGGCTACGCCAACACTCCGGTGGTGGAATACCCCATCGCCAAGGCCGCCACGCCCGTGCTTGCCATCGGCAGCAGCAACGAGCTGACTATCAGCAGCACCACCGTCGGCGCCACCATCCACTACACCACCGACGGCAGCACCCCCACCACCGGGAGCCCCGTCTACAGCGCGCCGCTCACCGGCCTCACGGACGGCACCGTGGTCAAGGCCATCGCCGTGAAGGCCGACAAGCTGAACAGCGACGTGGCTACCCTGACGGTGACGGTACCGTAAGCACACGGCGCCCCCCACACAGGGGCCCAAAAATACCCGCAGGGGCGACACAGGCGTGTCGCCCCTGCCTTTTTTTATCCCCCCCTGGGCGGCAGCGCGGCAGGGCGGGGCTACCCGCGGGCTGACGCCCGCGGCACTGGGGCACCGATACCCGCCCC
>JAZNHG010000044.1:0-4399 GCA_045576855.1 Bacteroidales bacterium
ACAGGTACTCCTGGAAAATACTGGAACGTGCTGTTGACAAGGTAGAAGTCCTTTCCGTTTGTACACACACTTGGGTCGGCATGAAAGCCGGGAAGCACAGGGTTGCGATAGCCCTGAGCCAGAATGTTCAAAGACGCTATAACAGCGATAGAGATTGTGAATAATAGTTTCTTCATCTTGCTTTCTTTTCACTTAAACCCTCTTGGGTAAGAGGAACGAACTTAATCTTTCCATCCTTATCGAAATAAAGATATTCCGCACAAACACTTCGACGACATTGTCCACCAGGTTCCCCGTTCTGCATGTATGAACCGTCATGATAGATGTAGTACCACTGGTTCTTGAACTGAATGACAGAAGGATGAATGGTGAATCCATAATTGGCCGATGTACTTACAAACCCGCCGTATGTCCAAGGACCTTCGATGCTTGTGGCATACGAATATGCCATCTGCTCTGTCTGTACGCCTGGTGCATCACTTGCATATACATTATAATAAAGATTGCCACGTTTGAAGAGCCAAGGTCCTTCGGAATAGTTGCGCAATGGCACCTTCTTGATTTCTCCATCTAGTTCAATCATGTTCTTTTTCAGGCGAACCATATAGCAGTCACCATTGCCCCAGGCCATCCAAGGAGTTCCGTCATCATCAATAAGAACAGTCGGGTCAATATCTGCATTGCCACGATGTGAGTCGGGCGTCATATCATCGGTGATAAGAGGTGTGCCATCCGCACGTGCCGGTTTGAAAGGGCCTGTTGGCAAATCGCTGACTGCTACGTCAATTGTGTGCTGACGATTATCCTTGCGGTCAAGTGTCACATAATAATAGAACTTGCCATTTGCCTCTACCACCTGACCAGCCCACGAGCCACCAGGCTGGGCATAGGGGAAATCAGCAGCAGAGAGGACGGGACCGTGTGACTTCCAGTGAATCATGTCTGTGCTTGAATAGCAGAACCAACGAGGCATATAGAACCATCCTCCAACTCTTGTGGCATCTTCACCTACGTAGGCATAGACCGTGTTGCCTACTATGGTAAAAGCAGGATCGGCGGTGAATCTGTCTGTAAACAGGGGATTCTGTCCTTCCACACGTTCAAGTGGAGAACCTGAGATTTCAAGGTTGCGGATAGCGCCTTCGCGTACCTGTAGCGCATTGGGGAAACCACCAGGGAATCCGTGGCCCACAACCCAATTTGAGGCATTATGCCGCAATGCCTTCCCAGGATAAGTGAGTGTTTCTGTTTGTCCGTCAACGTTCAGCGAAAGTACCGATTGCTTTTTCTTCGTATCGTATGTAGCCTTAGCTTCCAGTGTGTACCAGCGGTCCTTGACCACCTTATTACCAGCCCAGAGACGATGGCCTTGCTCATTCTTGTCAATAACTTCCACGAAGAAACGTTGAGCCGTATTGTCAAAACCGAGGGAAATGTCGCCTGTTAGCGAATTCTTGCCTATCAGAAAACTGCCTTTCCCCTCTTTGCAGACAAAGACCTGTTCCGTGCCCAAAGTACCGCATTTCACCTCCGCCTTCAATCGCCACTCTTTCTGCATATCTTGATAGAAGAGTGGATTCTTGTCGTCAATCTTGTATTCGCTGACATTCAGACGTAACTCCTTGCCTGGTTCATAATCCTTTATGTTCCAATCTTGGAGGGTATATACTTTTTGTGCATAAGCGCAAGTTAGTGCAAGCGCGAATTGTAATGTGATAAATAGTTTCTTCATAATTGTTTATTCTTTGCCGTGATAGGATGGATGTTCATTATCAGGATTAATGACTAATTTTTCAACTACGATTTCCGGGTCTATCATAACAACTTTAACGGTATGATTGCCTGCTGTAGGTATGTCGAAATCGATGCTGAGCCATCGGAGGTTGTCGAAAATCTCGCTACGCATCCGTTGACGTGAGCCAGACAGATAGATGTCGCTTGCAGGTCGAGGTAGTGGTTTCAGCACCTTCGAACGTGCAATATTCTCTTTTGTATATTCATTGAAAGTGTCCACATAACCTTGTCGCGCATCAATGGTCTGCATCTCGCCATCATCGACACGAACACCGATACGGAGTCCGCGTGCAGGGTTGACATCGTTGGTGGGCAAGATTCCCAGTGCCAGTTTCTGCTTGCCTGATTGTGAGAAGTTGATGTCATATTCCAATGTTGCACCATCACCCAGAGGACGGCTTTTTGCCGTAACGGGTTCAATGCCCATATTGCCCTTGCCACGTCCCAGTCCTGGCAGAAACACCCAACGGACATCATCTGTGGCTGTTCGGCGTGTGTAGTCATGAGCCATGATGGCTGTCTCACTGGCGGTTATGCCAGTTTTGTCCGATGGTTTGGCCACCTGAGGCAAGGTGTTCTCGTTTGGCATCGACCACATGCGGTAGCCGATGTGCTTGTCGAGCATCATGCCATCCCACTTGCCTCCAGCAATGACCTTGTTATATTTGTCGGTCATCTGCTTGTCACGCTCAAAAAGCGTCTGCATTGTAATCGAATCACCCAAAGTTGCCGCCAGATATATCTTCGCTACTCCAGCACTTGCCACAGCCGGGTATTCTACCAATTGATAGAAGGCATCCTGCATTTCCGCAGGCATCTTCTTGCTGAGTGAAAGGGTGCGTTTCTCCAACTCATCCCAGCGGTTGAACATACGCTGTGCCTCACCAGTCTCAACGCTGTAGATACCCACACGCTGTACCTCTGGCTTGCGCTCCAGATTCATATTTGAATATTCCGTAACGATGTCTGCAATTTCTCTTGCATATTCGCCGCCAAAGATGCTTCGTGCCCAATCTACCATATACTGGTCTATCTTGTCGGCAGGATAATCGTCAGGATTCCAGGCATAATGCATAATGAAGTCTATAGGCATTTCCTTTGGTTTGAGGTCGCCTACATTGATAATCCAGATACGGTCAATGCCCGTCTGGTATGCCAGATTCAGTTGCTCGCGAATCTTTGCGGCAGTCGTAGTATTTATCCACCGGTCATTCCAGGGTCCACCGTTCATGTCAATGTGGTAGTACATGCCCATGCCTCCTTTGCGTGCCTGTTCCTTCTCTGGTCCTGTGCGACGGATGTATCCCCAGTTGTTGTCGCAGAAGAGCAGGGTGACATCATCAGGAACTGTGAAACCAGCATCGTAATAGCGTTGCACCTCGGTGAAGATGGCCCACAATTGCGGAACCTCACTGGCAGGTTTCTTATACACACGTTCAATAATCTCGCGCTGACCATCCACCACATCTTTCAGCGTCTTCATATTGTCCTCATCATTGCCATTTCCCATTGCCACATCACCGTCACCACGCATACCGATGGTGATCAGATTGTCGTATGCCTTGTTGCGCTCCAGCCCTTCTTCAAAGAATCTGTCAAGATTGGCCTTGTTTGTCGCATAATCCCACGCACCTATACTGTCTTTACGATATACATACTCCTTGTGGGCACGCATCATCGGCTCATGATGGCTGGTACCCATGACGATGCCCATGTCGTCGGCCAGCTGAGGCGAGAGAGGGTCATCTTCGTTGAAACGGCTGTCCCACATGGCGGGCCAGAAGTAGTTGGCTTTCAGACGGAGCATGAGTTCAAAGATGCGGGCGTATGCTTTTGAATTGATTCCTCCAAATTGATTATTGCACCATGTGCCGAATGATGGCCATTCGTCGTTGATGAATATGCCGCGGTATTTCACTTTAGGTTCACCGTCCGTATAGATGCCGCTCTTGGCAAAGAGCTGTCCATGTTTCTGTATGGGTGCATCAGCCATCCAGTACCAGGGTGAGACTCCTATTTGTCTGGACAGTTCATAGATGCCATAGATGGTGCCGCGCTTGTCGGAGCCCAGTATGACGAGCTTGCCTTTGTCCGTAAAAATCAAATACTGCTCCCATTTACCTTGCAGTTCTTTTGATTGCAACTTATATTTCTTGGCAAGCTTGCTTTTCCCTATGGTGCCCACCACAATAGGTGCATTTTCGCTGCCTGTGACGGCTTTAAAATCATTGCGCAGATTCGCCACCGCCATTCTTACCCCCTTCCAGTCGAGAGGGTCGTATGTAATGGTGTCCGATGTTCTTGTCAGTTCAATATCGGATAGTGAGTGCCGCTTAAAGGTTACAAAATCTGTAGCATATGCTGCATTTGTGCATGCAGCTATCAAAAGTGTGGTGATAATTGTTCTTGTCTTCATATTTGATTATTCTGCCTTTAGATGTTGGAAAGTTTCTTATTTAACGTGAGTTCGATGAATTCAAAATAGCGTCAGCTGTGTATCCAATGTCACCGACGAGTCATACCTTTTCAAGATAGAAGTGTTTAAGACACCGATAACCGGAATCATGAAACAATATCATGATAAGCATGATTTCTGCCTTTGACA
>JAZNHG010000045.1:0-21399 GCA_045576855.1 Bacteroidales bacterium
TGCTCGCTGCGCTCGCGAGATCTTGTGGATCTTGTGGATTGTCGGGGTGCCGGGTCGGGGGTGGCCTGCTCGCTGCGCTCACGAAATCTGGTAAATCTTATAAATTATTCCGCCTGCGGCGGGCGGGGATTCCATAGATTGGTGGATTGCAGTCCACGGCCGGGAGGCTTTGCGGAGGGGGACTGGAGGCACGCTACTGCTTCATTGCCCGTTGCATCGGCTTTCTTTTTTCCCCAGTGGGCGGGCAATAAATGTGAGGGTTGTCCGTTAAGACGGGTATATACTATATTGATTCAGGTATGAATGTAGCAGCTTTGGTGTCGGGAGGCGTGGACAGCTCGGTGGTGGTGCATCTGCTCAAGGAGCAGGGCATCACGCCCGACATATATTATATACGTATAGGCATGGAGGACGAGGAGGGCTATATCGACTGCCCGGCCGAGGAGGATATAGAAATCACGCAGTGGCTGGCGCACCACTACGGCTGCCGCTTCGAGGAGGTGAACCTGCACCGCGAGTATTGGGAGCAGGTGGTGAGCTACACCATAGAGACTGTGCGCCGCGGTCTGACGCCCAACCCCGATGTGATGTGCAACAAGCTTATCAAGTTCGGTGCTTTTGTGGAGCGCCGCGGCAAGGACTACGACCGCATCGCCACCGGCCACTACGCCCGTACGGTGCAGGTGGAGAGTGGAGAGCAGAGAGTGGAGAGTGGAGAGTGGAGAACGGAGAACGGAGAGTGGAGAGTGGAGAGTGGGAGAGTGGAAGGTGGAAAGTGGAAAGTGGAAAGTGGGGAGTATATGTATGCGGAAGCTCGCTCTCCACTCTCCACTCTCCACTCTCCGCTGACATTCCTGGCCACCGCCGTCGACCCGGTCAAGGACCAGACCGACTTTCTGTCGCAGCTGAGCTACGACCAGATACGGCGTCTGATGTTCCCCATCGGGGGGATGATGAAGAGCGAGGTGCGCGCCATAGCCGCCCGGGCCGCCCTGCCGTCGGCCGACCGCAAGGACTCGCAGGGCATCTGCTTCCTGGGCAAAATAAACTATAACGACTTCCTGCGCCGCTATCTGGGCGAGCGCGAGGGCAAGATTGTGGAGCTGGAGACGGGCCGTGTGCTGGGCACCCACCGGGGCTACTGGTTCCACACCATCGGGCAGCGCAAGGGGCTCTACCTCAGCGGCGGCCCCTGGTTCGTGGTGAAGAAGGACATAGAGGCCAACGTGTTGTACGTCAGCCAGGGCTACGAACCGGCGGCGGCTCACGGTCGCGAGATGCGGCTGGCCGGGTTCCACTGGCTCAGCGCCGAGCTGCCGCTGACGGACGTGAAGTTCAAGATACGCCATACGCCGGAATTCCACCAGGGGCATCTGACGCACCTCGGGGGCGATATGGTGCTGCTGCAGAGCGACGAGCCGATACAGGGCATCGCGGCCGGGCAGTATGCCACCATCTACGACAACGACGCCTACCTGGTGGTGGCCACGGGTATGATTGCATGATACGGTGTAAACAATGGATAAGAGATATATGAAACACACGCTGCGGCTCCTAAGTGCGTGTCTGCTGTGGGCGGCGCTTGCCCCGACGGCGGCCGCGCAGACGGTGTCGCCGCTGGACTATGGGCTGCGCGAGGCCAGTGGTGGCATGGGTCGCTACTATGCGCTCTACAACGCACATGTCGACGCGCTCCACCGTGGCCTGGAGGTGGACTATAGCGGTATCGACACGCTGGAGCTGGAGCTGCCCCCCAGCTGGAAGTCCATCCCTTTGGGGCCGCATACCGACTTCGGCGGGTTGGTGCTTTATGTAACCAATCGCGGGCATCACGGGTCGCTGTTCTCGATGGAGCAGGCCGCCGCACCGTTGGCACTGGACAAGCAGGTGGTGGACGGGCTCGACTACCGCGCCGTGCCCGAGTTGGCCGATGGATGGCATCTGCTGATTCTCAGCGACCAGACTCCGTGGACCGAACGGCGTGGCTATGGCTATATGCAGTACAGGCGCGACCTGGTGGTGGTGGACCACGGGCGGGGTGTGAACGCGCCCGTCATGCCTTGGAATAGCGACTCCACACGCCTCAAGGCATCGTATGTCGAGATAGACACGGCGCAGAAGGTGTTCCGCAACCTGACGATGCATCGCACCAAGGGGTGCACCTACCGCACGAATGTGGTCACGGTCAGTGGGCAGTACAACGTGCTGCTGGAGCAGGTGCACGTCACCACGCCGCGCAGCAGGATGATTGCCGACGGCGTGTTCTCGGTCGCCAACTCGGCCCGCATCACCTTCCGAGATGTGACCGTCGAGGGTACCTACAGCGGCTATGGCGCTACACGCAACTATGGCTATGCTTTCTCGCTGAACAACCTGTGGATGACGCACTTCGAGCGTGTGCGGGCCGACGGCAACTGGGGTGTTTTCGGCACCAACAATATGAGCTGTACGCAACTCTTAGACTGCGACATCAACCGTTTCGACATCCATTGCTATGGGCGCGACGCATGGCTCAAAGGGTGCACCCTGCGCCAGCGGCAGACGCAGTTCTCTTCGATGTATGGCACGGTGAAGTTCGACTCGTGCCGTTTCGTGGACTGCATTCCCGTGCGCATTCGCTCCAGCTACAACGCCTATACGCCGTTCGACATTGAGATGAACGACTGCACTTTCGAGCTCACGCCGCGCTACCATTCGCTGGTGAACGTGATGCTGCTCGACACGGCCGACAATCCACGTCCCGAACTGAAGGAGAAGTGCTGGCCCAACCTTAGGGTGAACCGCATGACGGTGGTGGTGCCGTGGACCGTCGGTGCGATGAACCTCTTTCAGCCTACCGGCACGCGTGCCGAGCTGCGACGCCGTTTCGGCTATATCAGCGAGGTGTATGTGGGCGGCATGCGCATGGTGCGCCCCGACGGACGCGAGGTGGAGGTGCCGCTGCACCTCGGGTCGCGCGAGTTTCAGACGTATAACGCATTGGAATATACTATAGAACGATAATTATGCAACTCTTTTACTCACCAGATATCGCTGCCGCAGGCTTCTGTACCCTCGATGCCGAGGAGAGCCGTCATGCCGTGCGCGTGATGCGTCTGCGTGTGGGCGACGGGCTCAACGTCACCGACGGACGTGGCAGTTTGTACGAGTGCCGCATCGTCACCGCCGACGACCGCGCCTGTGTGGTAGAGAGCGTCGGTTCGCTACCCACTACCCACTCTCCACTACCCACTCTCCACTTAGCCGTGGCGCCCACCAAGAACCCCTCGCGCATGGAGTGGCTGGTGGAGAAAGCCGTCGAGGTTGGGGTGGGGGAGATAAGCCTGCTGCAGTGCGACCATTCGGAGCGTACCTTCCTCAAGACCGACCGGCTGGAGAAGCTGGCGGTCAGCGCCATGAAGCAGAGTCTGCACACATGGCTGCCCTGCATCAATCCTGCCGTGAGGCTGTCAGACTGGGTCGCCGGCCTCCAGTCTTCAGGTTCCGTGCAGAGGTTTATCGCCCATTGTGAGGCCGACCAGCCGCGTGTCCCGTTGCGCGACGCTTTGGCACCGGCGCATGATGCGGTGGTGCTCATCGGACCCGAGGGCGATTTCTCGCAGGAAGAGATTACGCTGGCCCTCCAATGCGGATTCAAGCCCGTCAGTCTGGGACCCAGCCGCCTCCGTACCGAGACGGCCGCACTCTATGTTTGTTGTGCTTTCAACCTTGTCAACGACCGAATCCTATGAAAAAGACTGTCTTGTTTTTCATTTTTTATTTTTCATTTTTCATTTTAGCAGCCCAGCCCCAGATTGCCCTGCTCAAATATGGTGGCGGGGGCGACTGGTATGCCAACCCCACGTCGCTCAAGAATCTGGTGGCATTCTGCAACCAGGACCAGCAGATGGGGCTCAACCCGCAGCCGGCTACGGTGGATGTGGGCAGCACAGAGTTGTTCAACTACCCCTTCGTACACATGACAGGCCACGGAAATGTGCAGTTCAGTGACCGCGAGGCACAGAACCTGCGCAATTATCTCATCGGTGGCGGTTTCTTGCATATCGACGATAACTATGGGTTGCGCGAGTTTGTGGTGCCGCAGATGAAGAAGGTATTCCCCGAGCTGGAGTTTGTGGAATTGCCTTTCAGCCACCCCATCTACCATCAGAAGTATGACTTTCCCAATGGGTTGCCCAAGATTCACGAACATGACAACCTGCCGCCCAAAGGCTATGGTCTTATCTGGGAGGGCCGTCTGGTCTGTTTCTTCACGTGGGAGTGTGACCTCGGCGACGGCTGGGAAGATTCCGACGTGCACGGCGACAGCCAAGCCACCCGCCAGAAAGCCCTCCGCATGGGCTCCAACATAGTCCGCTACGCCTTCCTCCAGCCCACCGCCAAATAAAAAAGAAAAGAAGACCATTAAGGTCTTCTTTTCTTGGTGCCCGCAGCCGTGTTATTCTCGAACACTTTTCTTGAAGACTTGGAGAAGATATGGGCACTACGGGAGTACATACCAGACCCAACGAGACCAATACTGCCACCCAGCAGACTATAACTTATTCCTTCCTCACCACTTCAAACGGAGTGGTTTTTTTGTGGAAAAAGGATGCTGGTTTTGGTTATAGTGGTGTAAAACATAGAAATCATGGATAATACAGACATACAAAAGCAACTACATTTCAGATGTTTAACATCACAAACACAAGGAAATACAAAACTAAATTTTGCCAGTTCACTGAAAAAGCGTATTTTTGCACTTGCAAACGGGGAGAAATCCGTTTGTCGTTAGAAAGCGCATTTGTGCTGTATTCCAAAGTGTGAAACTGGACACTTCACAACGGAAGCTATGCAGGAATAGGGTAACGAAGACGCTCATGTTGGATAATATTCTTATCTGAATATATCCATGTGGAGCAATTCAGAACATCAAAATTTTGCATAGCAGGGAAGTCCAGCCCTCACACTTGGAAATAGAGACATAATGAATGGCTCCACTTTCTTCGTTTTGGTTACCCTCACCGAGCCGTGAACAAACAACAAAAAAAATGAAAAACGACTGGGATTCAATGTTGAGTATTGCTCAAGATGCAGTGAAAACAGGCACTGTGGACACCAAGTTACTGAAAATTCTACTTGAGCAAGTCACAAGTGACCGAGGCTTGCTCCTTGATGATGAGCATCGACTAGTAATACAGGCTCTTTGGAGTATTGATATTGACAAAAAAATGGTGGAGCAAATGTCCAAAAACAAAACAGGGAGGGACTTGATTGTCAACTTCTATGAAGAGTTGCAGAGAAGACTTCCCAAGGAGCAGCAAGCACCGCTCGACGATATTTTTGCAGAAGTGACTGAATGGGTAAAACAACAAAAATAAAACTTCAGCTATGAAAAAACAAGTATTTCTTTTGTTTGCCGCATTGGTATTCAGTCAAGCGGCTTTCGCATATGTTTACGGCGATTTTAATGCTGTTGCACCTTCGGGACAGACATTGCATTATACAATAATTGGTAGTACCACAACGGTTGCTGTCATCGCCCCCAGTGGTGGTAGTGGTTGGAATGCTCCTTGGAATAGTTACGCAAAACCCACAGGAAACCTTGTTATTCCTGATAGTGTAACATATAATGGAACTACATACGCTGTTACAATGATTAGGACTGGGGCTTTTTTTGGTTGTAGTGGCTTGACTTCGGTAACAATTCCAAACACCGTTACACACATTGACGGTTATGTGTCTGTGATAGGTTCCTATGGCGATGATTATTATCCTGTTTTTGGTAATTGTACAGGCTTGACTTCAATTACGTTTCCGAACTCTGTTACCGCTATTTCTGGATTTAGGGGTTGTACAGGCTTAACATCGGTGACAATTCCGAACTCCGTCACCAGCATCGGGCAATCTGCCTTTTATGGTTGTACTGGATTGACATCGGTGACAATCCCAAACTCCGTTACCAGCATTGGGCAATCTGCCTTTTCTGGTTGTACTGGATTGACATCAGTGACAATTGGGGACTCCGTTACCAGCATAGGGAATTCTGCCTTTTATGGTTGCACTGGATTGACATCGGTGACAATTCCAAATTCCGTTACCAACATCGGGAGTTCTGCCTTTAGCGGTTGTACTGGATTGACATCAGTGACCATTCCAAATTCCGTTACCAGCATCGGGTATGCTGCCTTTAGCGGTTGTACTGGATTGACATCGGTGACCATTCCGAACTCCGTTACCAGCATCGGGCAATCTGCCTTTTATGGTTGTACAGGATTGACCTCGATGACAATTCCGAACTCTGTTGACAGCATTGGCGCTTATGCCTTTGGCAATTGTACAGGCTTGACATCGGTGGTGTTCAACGCCGATAGTTGTATGTATGCAGGCGCTATGTATAGTAGTAGTTATACAAATATAGTATTTGACGACTGTACAAACATCACCAGTTTCACTTTTGGCAACAATGTAAAAGTAATCCCCGCCTGCTTATGCTATAGTCTAACGGGTTTGACATCGGTGACAATCCCAAACTCCGTTACCAGCATTGGGGATGCTGCTTTTTATAATTGTACTGGATTGGCATCTGTGACAATCGGGAACTCCGTTACCAGCATCGGGCAATCTGCGTTTTCTGGTTGTACTGGATTGACATCAGTGACCATTCCAAATTCCGTTACCAGCATCGGGAGTTCTGCCTTTAGCGGTTGTACTGGATTGACATCGGTGACAATTCCGAACTCCGTTACCAGCATCGGCTCCGCAGCTTTTGAAAGTTGCAGCGGATTGACATCGGTGACAATTGGGGACTCCGTTACCAGCATTGGGGCTTCTGCCTTTAGTGGCTGTGTCGGAATGACATCAATGAAATTCTTGGGTCAAATGCCACCGCAACTTGGCACTGATGTTTTCGTGGGAATACAGACAGATATTCCTGTTTATATACCGTGTGGAAGGTTGGCGTACTATGTAGCTCAAATGCCACAATTCTCCAACTTTGTTGAACAACAGGTCGGGTTCTCTGCCATATCTGACAATGATAGTATGGGGTCAGTGCAGATTTTGACTGAGCCGTCCTGTTCCAACCCCAACGCGGTGCTTTACGCCGTACCTGCCGACGGCTATAGTTTCGACCACTGGAGCACGGGCAGCATAGACAACCCATATACGTTGACCGTCACCAGCGACACCACTGTTATAGCCTATTTCGTCTCAAACGGTGGTACAGAAGGCATCGGCGAGGTCGGAGAAGATGACATCCATATAAGCGTATTCAATGGGTGTATCAGCGTTGAGGGTGTTGAGCAAAAAGACATACAAGTGTACGACATCACAGGGCGCATCACGGACAACCGTGCCTTACCATCGGGCGTGTATATCGTCAAGATAGGTCAGCTCCCTGCCCGTAAAGTGGTTGTGCTCCGCTGACAACACGGACAAACAGGGCAAAAACAACAACGGGTTTCCCAAAAGGAAGCCCGTTTTGTTTTACGCAAGATACAGCCATCAAACCATAGAGCATTGTAGGTTTTGATGGTTTCTTCTGCTTCTTGGGTTGTCTTGCTGCGGTTGTCTCGCCTATCCACAGCACATTGGATGGAAGTAACCGCAACATAACAACATACTGAAAGTTTCGCCCATATTACAAAGGTATCGGTCAAACTTTGGGTAGGTGCTGCCAGTACCGCTTCAATGCCTCGCTTATCCTGCGTTTGGTGGTTGCGGTGTGTTTTCGTTTGTACATACCGTTCTTGCTGCCCCTGTGGGCTGCTGACATCTTTTGTCGGGTCGCATCCGATGGATGCCGTGATACTCTCTTTGCCATCGTGTTTGTTTTTTTGATACTTATTGGACTATATTGATATTTATAAATAGTCGCAACTTTTAATTTGTTCGGAAAAAAGTTGTATATTAGTAGAAAAAGACAAAGCGATATGATAACATACTGCATAGCACCAAGTGACTACACCTTTAACGTGAGCGTGTCGACAACCACCTACGAGAGCAAGGAGGCGTTTGTGGCTGCTTCAAAGAAACTGGTGTACCGAAAACAGCCTGTGGATATCGGGTCGATGTGCCAACTCATCAAAGAGGGTCACTCGTTCTGTCACTGTTATGACGACAACGACGAGCCTTTCACCAACAGCACAAAGACACAGGCAAACTTCCGCTACACCTCGTTCATCCCCTACGACATCGACGACAGCACCTTGCCGATGGACGAATACTTGACCACGTTGACCTATCAGCCGACAATAGCCTACACAACCACCAGTGACGGCATCAAGGGGAACAGATATAGGTTGGTTTATTGTTTTGACGGTAAGATAACGGGCGATGCACGGTATGAGGCAATGTTTGAGACGATGCAAGTGGAGAGTGGCATCGGGGAACTGAAAGACAACTGCACACACAACCCAGCACAGGCTTTCTTTGGCAACGCCTTGCCCACTTGTCGGATGGTGTGTACAAACTACGTCTACAACATACCCACCGCAGCCAGCACGACAACGGAGAAGCGAGAGAAAGTGTCAAAGCAGATAAAAAATAAGAGAGGGGAGAGCGATATTATATGCAATGACACTTTCCGAAACGACTTTGATAGTATGTCTTTGAGAAAGTTTGTTTCAACCTACAACAGCGAGTACCAACCCATCGAGGAGAGCGAACTGACCTACAGCAACGGCTACGCACCTATCGACGAGAACTATCTACGCATATACCGACGTTGGAACGCAGACACACGACGCATACACAAGTGGCAGGATGGCGAGGGTCGCAGAAAGAAACTTGCCACCGCAGCACTTATCATCCGCAAGATTAAGCCCGACATCACCGCCGAACATCTTATCTACTGTCTCGCATATGAGGTAGTACACTATTACAGCAACATTGATGGTGTACTCAATAAGTCTCTCATCCTGCGAGTAGCAGAAGCGACGTTGGAAAAAACCATCGACGAGATAACCATCAAAGGACACGACAAACGCAAGTACAAGGTGGATATGGACTACTGGAAGAACCTTGGAGTGTCACCGAAGGCTGCGGTGGCGAAAGCAAGGGCGGTGTGGAACGACGAACGAATAGGCGAACTCTACGACTGTCAACTGACCGACAAGGAAAACGCCGAGTTGATGGCAAAATTTGGACAGCGAGTCAGCGTATCAACTATCAAACGGTGGAGGAAGAAACACGGCATCACCAAGTACAACAAGAAGACCTAACCAGTAACCCCAAGGGTGAAATTTTATTTTTTGGAGGCTGGGAGAGGCTCATGCAGCAAACAGACCACCCCCAATATATATCAATACCACCCTATATGAAGCAGGGGATACGCGACTCACTCCCCATAGGAAGCACCGCAGCGATGTATCAACTTGACCGATGTGTCAATTTAATCTTTGTAGCGGTGCTTTTTCACACAGTGTTTTGTGTCAATCTAACCTAAAAGGTTAAAGTGAATCGGCTATCTTTTTCAGTTCGGCTTTGGTGGTTGCGGTGTGAGTTACACCAGCACAAACGACTATCGCCAGCAACTCATCCTCGCTGCGGTCGAACAGGTCGGTAACAGAAACTCCCAAAGCCTCGGCAATTTTGCGGATAGTTGACAGTTGAGGATTGCCGTTGATGGCTCTTGACAGGCTTTCGGGTGCGATATCCATCTTTTCGGCGAGTTCCTTGATTGTTATGCCCTTATCTCGGCATAACTCTTTCACTTTGTGGCTGATATTCTCGTTCATATTGCTGCGAATTGTACTGCAAAGATACAAAGATAACGCGAACAATCAATACCTAAAGTTAAAAATGATAAAATATATCATTTTTATTTTGCTGTATTGATATTATTTTGTAATTTTGCAACTGAATTAATGATAATAAAGGTTAGCAATATGAAGACAATCATCTACGCAAGGGTTTCAACCAACAGCCAAGACTATGAACGACAGATAGCCGACTTACGGGAATATGCCAGCAGAATGGACTATGAGATAGTCAAAGAATTCAGCGAGAAGGTCAGCGGAGCCAAGAAAGTTGCCGAGCGTGAGCAGTTGAGCGAGTTGATGAACTACGTACAGACACACAAGGTTGACAAGGTGCTTATCTACGAGTGCAGCCGTTTGAGCCGTCGCATCGTGGACTTTCTATCCATCGTCGAGCAGTTGAACGAACTGAAAGTAAGTCTGTATATCCATCAAAACGGTTTAGAGACCTTGCAACCCGACGGCACGGTCAATCCCATTGCCCAACTGGTTCTCGGCATTATGGCACAGTTCAACTCTATGGAACGTGGCTTGATTCGTTCACGGATGAAGAGCGGTTACAACCACTACCGCAGCGAGGGTGGCAAGGTTGGTCGTAAGGCTGGCTATCGTAAGAGTGACGAGGATATGAAAGCCCAATACACCGAGGAAATCAAGTTGCTGAAGAAGTCATACAGCCTCCGCAACGTCAGCAAACTTACAGGTACGAGTGTGAATACGTTGAGAAAGTTACAGGCTTTTGTTTGAATTTTTTTCAGAAGTCCAAAAAATGTTGTATATTAGTAGTATGACAACAAAGAACAACAGCCCATAGACATCGAGGCAAGAAAACGGGTTGATGCTTACCCACACCGACCAGAAGACTCCAGACAGGCGACCACTTGTCTGAAGAGGTGGAAAAGCGAATAACCGCCGAAGAGCGGAGATTAGCATTTTACTGAAATGCTGAATATAACTGAATCGAAGAGGATTCTAAACGCAGGTGACAGGAAATATACGGACGAGGAAATCAAACTTATTCGAGAGTATGTTTACTTTGTTGCGAAGATACAAGTTGAAATAGAAAACGGTAATCTAAATAATATTGAAAATGAGACAGTTTAATACATTTGAAACAGAAAACGTTATTCTTTACTGCCGTGTGAGCAGTGAGGAGCAAGCCGAGGGCAGTTCTCTCGACTATCAAGAAATGGCGTTGAAATCATACTGTGCCAACCATAGTTACAACGTTATTATGACGAAGAAGGAAGACCATTCCGCGAAATCGTACAACCTCGACCGTCCCGAACTGAAAGGCATCCTTGACTATTGCCGACATCATAAGGGGCAAGTAAGCAAGGTTCTGTTCCTACGATGGGACAGATTCGCTCGTAACCTTGAGTTTGCCTCGAAATACAAGCGTGTCTTTATAGACGAACTGGGCGTTGAGATAAACGCCGTTGAAAACCCAATCGACTTTCACGGCACGGAATGGAGTACGATGCTTGGCATCTATTGTGGTGTTGCCCACACCGAGGACGAGAAGATAGCCAAAAGGACGAAAGACGGCATCCACGGCTCACTCCTCAAGGGGAAATGCTGCAACAAGGCACCGAGAGGGTATAAGAACGTGCGGTATGCAAAACACGATACTGAAGTTGTCTTTGACCCCATCGCTGCACCGAAAGTGAAAGAGGCTTTTGCTGCGGTGGCGACTGGCACGGAGTGCCCTAACAGAGTTAGACAACGGCTATTCCCCAAGATGGGCAAGTCCACCTTTACCGATATGCTTCACAATGTTTTCTATATTGGGAAAATACGTGTGCCTGCCTACAACGGAGAGCCAGAGCAGATTGTGGATGGGTTGCACGAAGCGTTGATAGACTTTGAGACTTTCTACAAGGTGCAAGACGTTATAAGTGGCAGGAAGAAGAACACTCCCAAGTTGAGAACCAAACTACCACACCCCGACTTTTTCCTTCGCCCATATCTTGTATGTCCGATTTGCGGTCACGCCATCACCGCCTCACACAGTCGAAGCAGAAACGGTAACAAGTATGCCTACTACCACTGTTCGCACGACCAAAAGCACCTACGAGTAAGAGCAGAGCAGGTCAATGAGGGTTTCGCCCGATATGTCGGGTCTCTCAAACCAAACGCAACGGTACTGAAATACTATGAGGAAGCCTTGAACGATATACGTATGGAGGAACAACGCGACGTGAGAACGACCATTAAGGGCATAGAAGACGATATATCCAAGTTACAAGGGCGTATTGATAAGGCAATGGACGCATACCTTGACAACGAGATAACTGCCGAGGAAAAACAAGGGATGGTAACACGCTACAACCGTGATATAGCGAGGAAAGAGCAGCAGTTAGAGACCTTGAAAACCGCGAACAAGACCAAACTCGAACCAAAACTGGGGTATGCAATATCACTGATAGACAATATGAAATGGGTTGTTGAGGATGCTCCCACAGAGGCAAAGTTGAGGCTGTTAAGTTCAATGTTCCCCCAGAAAATCGTGTATGACGGTGAAAGTTATCGAACCGCAGCCTTCAATAGTGTGCTCGACCTAATCTATCAACAAACCAATGAATTACGAGGGTCAAAAAAAGTAATGGAGGGTAAAACTTGCGCTTTACCCTCCGTCGTGCCCGGAACAGGACTTGAACCTGCACATCTTTCGATACACGCACCTGAAACGTGCGCGTCTACCAATTCCGCCATCCGGGCTTTCTTTTGTTTTGTTTGTTTCAGGTGTGCCCAGGACAAGACTTGAACTTGCACCGCCTATGGCGACTACCCCCTCAAAGTAGCGTGTCTACCAATTCCACCACCTGGGCAAACTCTCTCTTTTTTCTCTCGAAAGCGGGTGCAAAATTACGAACTTTTTCCAATGTGGCAAAATTATTTTTCAAAAAAAAGAGGTCTCGGTTCTTATTCTGTTGTAAATCAATTGCTATATGTTTGTGCGGATGGGGTGATATTCGTATAGAATGCTCTATGTTTTCTGGTCAGAAGTGGGCTGTGAATGGTAAAATTAGGGGTGCTTAACGAAGGTTCCAAAAGCGCCAACTGAGTTCGGCTTGGAGGGTGAGCATGGAGAGTCCATCGTGTGTGTGGGCACCGATAGCGGCGGCTTGTTGTAACAGTAGGGTCGGGGAGGGGTTATAGACGAGGTCATAAATGTAGAGTATGTGGCGTGACGGTTGGAGGGGTGGGAGTGGCGACCGGTCGACATCGGGCCATGTGCCGACGGGGGTGGCATTGACTATAAGGGTATCGTGCTGTGCCAAGAGTGGATCAAAGGTGTCGTAGCCGATGGCATCGGGATGGCATTCTGGGTGGCGGCTGATCAGAATGCCGGGGATATGCACTTGTTGTAGTGCCCATTTGACTGCTTGTGCTGCACCGCCGGTACCGAGGATAAAGCCTCGGGTCGGCGGATGAGAGGCTGATAGCCAACCATCGAGAGTGTGTAGGAAGGCGGGGGCGTCGGTATTGTGGCCAACCAATGTGCCGTCTGGTTCTACGACGACGCAGTTGACTGCACCGATGGCCTTGGCTACTTCGTCGACATGGTCGAGCAGGGGCAAGATGGTTTGCTTGTGTGGATTGGTGACGTTGAAGCCATTGATGCCAAAGTCGGCCACCCATGCGCGGAGCCCCTGGAGCGACGCCATCGGCCAGAGGGAGTAGTCGGCATCCGGGAAATGCTGGTTGTCGAATAAACGCTTTGAGTATGAGTGCGTCAAGGTGGCTCCTATCAAGGCAAAATGTTTCATATCTGGCGGCAAAAGTACGATTTATTTTGCATTTGGGCAATAAAAAAAAGGAAAGGCCGTTAACAGAAAGATTTATTATATATTGCAGAGAAGCGTATGGGCGTGATAGCACGGCAGAGCATCAAGGGTGCGTTGGCAAACTACCTAGGAGTGGCGATAGGATTCGTTGTCACCTTTTTTGTGCTGACGCGCTATCTGACCGAGGAGGAGGTGGGACTGACGCGTGTGATGGTTGATGCCGCCATGCTTTTCTCAGGTTTGGCGCAGCTTGGCACCAATGCGTCGGTGGTACGATTCTTCCCCCATTTTAAGGACGAGCGTTTGTCGCATCACGGCATCTTCGGGCTGAGTCTGCTCTTACCGTTGGCGGGCTTTGCACTGCTGGCACTTGCGGTGCTGGTGTTTCACCAACCACTGATTGCGCTCTATAGCGAGAAGTCGCCCTTGATGGCAGACTATTTCTATCTGCTGCCCATGCTCACCTTCTTCGCATTGTACATGACGGTGTTCGAAACCAATGCTTCGGTGTTGATGCGTATCACGGTGCCCAAGATGGTGCGCGAAGTTGGAGTGCGGATTTTCACGTTGGCGGCCTATTTGCTGTATGGGCACCGTTTGATTAATATAGATCAATTCGTCTGGCTTTTCTGTGCCAGTTATGGGGCGGCAATGTTGCTTAACCTATGGTACCTGCTTCGCATATCGGGTTATCGTTGGGATATCTTTAGGGTTGATTGGCGCTTCCTGACGCGTCCGAGGGTGAAGGAGATGGGGCGTTATACGCTTTTTATGACAGCTACCGTGCTGGCGGGCAACATACCTCTGGTGAATAGTCTTTTCCTTGGGGCCAAGGCGGGTGCGGCGTTGACGGGTGTCTATGCCATAGCCAGCTACATTGCCAATGTAGTGGAGGTCCCATACCGCTCTTTGGGGGCCATCTCTCGACCGGTGGTGGCTACTGCTGTAAAGGAGAGCGATTGGGGCGAGGTGAACCGTTTGGCCCGACAGGTGAGCCTTCATCAGCTGTTGGTCAGTTTGACCATCTTCTTTGTCATCTGGATTAATCTGCCTACGCTTTATGCTTTTATCCCCAACGGGGCCAGTTATGCCGGAGGGGTGGGTGTGGTGTTGCTGCTGGGCTTGGCCAAGGTGGTCAATTCGTCATTCTCTATTGCTACCGACGTGCTCAACTACTCGCGCTTATATTCCCGCTCGCTTTTGTTTATTGGACTGCTGACGCTCAGCGCAGTGCTCTTGAATACATGGTTTATAGACCTATGGGGCATCGACGGCTCCGCCACAGCCACCTTGTGCTCCTACCTGCTTTATTTCGTCGTGCTGCTGGCTTACCTCTGGTGGCGACTGCGGGTGGGCCTTTTTTCGCGGGGGCACATGAAGGTAGTGGTGCTTATGGTTGCAGCTTTCGCGCTGGGGACCCTTTGGTCGACATGGGTCAGTCCGCTGATAGCCCCCTCGGCATCGATGCTGGGATTGGTGGCCGATGCGATAGTCAAGACGGTGGTGCTCACGGCACTGCTTGTGGTCGGTGTGGTGGCCTGGCACGTGAGTCCGTCGATTGACGACATGGTGCGCCGCTTGCAACGGAAACAAAAGAAACAGAAATAGATAGTTAAAGAATAAATAAAGATACATATGCTGGATAAATTAAAAGCCATCTACGCTCGATATCAGGAGATAGAACAACAGATGAACGACCCGCAGGTCACTGCCGACATGAAACGCTATGTCAAGCTGTCGAAGGACTACAAGGACCTGCAGCCCGTGGTGAAAGCCTACCACGACTACACGGCGCTGCTCGATAACATAGCCGAATGTCGCCAACTGCTGGAGAACGAGAAGGACGCCGAGCTGCGCGAAATGGCCAAGGAGGAACTGACCGCCAGTCAAGCCCGCAAGGAGACAATGGAGGAAGAGATACGTATCCTCCTTATCCCGGCCGACCCGCAGGATTCGAAGAATGCCGTCGTGGAAATCCGTGGTGGCACGGGTGGCGACGAGGCGTGTCTTTTTGCCGGCGACCTTTTCCGTATGTACACCCGCTTCTGCGAGAAGAAGCACTGGAAAGTGGAGGTCACCGACTTCAACGAAGGCACCTCGGGTGGATACAAAGACATCACCTTCACCGTCAGCGGCGACGGCGTCTATGGTCTGCTGAAATACGAGAGTGGAGTGCATCGGGTACAGCGTGTGCCCGCCACAGAGACACAGGGACGCATACATACCTCTGCTGCCGGTGTGGTTGTGTTGCCCGAGGCCGAGGAATTCGATGTGGAACTCAACCCGGCCGATATCAAGAAGGAGATATTCTGTGCCAGCGGTCCCGGCGGACAGAGTGTCAATACCACCTACAGTGCGGTCCGCCTCACCCACGTTCCCACGGGCATCGTGGTTTCGATGCAGGACCAGAAGTCACAAATCAAGAATATGGAGAAGGCGATGGCCCTGCTGCGAACACGACTCTATGAGCGCGAATACAACAAATACATGGAGGAGATGTCCAGCAAACGCAAGACGATGGTGGCCACGGGCGACCGGAGTGAGAAGGTGCGTACCTACAATTTCCCACAGAGCCGTGTCACCGACCACCGTATCGGATGGAGTATGCACAACCTGCCCGCCTTCATGGACGGCGATATCGAGGAGTGTATCGAGGCCCTACAACTGGCCGAAAACGCCGAGAAGCTGAAGGCAAGCGTCGGCTGAACCAAACATCTATCAATTACCTTTTGCGACTATGAGACAAGCAAGATACCTAATCGTCCTTCTGCTGCTGGCGTTGCCGTTGGCGGCCGTGGCCCAGAAACCCAAGGCGGTGGAGTTCGACGCCGCCACGCTGCCGGCCGACTTGTTGGCCTTTCTCAATCAGGGCACCTCCGAAAAGAGTGTACAGAAGGAGAACACCAAGGCCGTCGATGCCTTTGGAACGGCTTTCGGCGCCATGTCGCCGGACATGCAGAAACGTGTCGCCGACCTCTACACCTATGCTGTAGGTGTGAAGATTAAGGCTGTGCCTGACCTGGTGGAGTTCACTCGCACGCTCACAACCTATGCCGCCACCCCCAATCTCGAGGGGTGGGTGGCTTCGATGGAGACCTACCGCAAGAAGAATTCCAAGGTGAAGTACATCAACGAGTTTGTCTCGTGGAGCCAATTGCTGTTGAGCGACCGGGTCCTCTATCGCTCGTCGAGCAGCGAGTGGGCCTTGGCAGCCCAGAGCGCTTACCGGTTGGCTGTCGAGGACGGAGCCATAGTGGTGCGCGTCGATGGCGCTACGGACCTCAACTACGCTTCGAGCAAGGACTGGAACACCATACACGGTACCAGTGGCTGGTTCGACTACCGCGAGGGTGTGTGGCACGGCAACGGCGGACGGCTCGACTGGGCCCGCACCGGCCTTGGGGCCGAGGCTTGCTATGCCGACCTGAAAGACTATCAGGCCGAAGTCAAGTTCCCAAAGTTCAAGGCAGACAGTGTCAGCTTTGTCAATACCCACTATTTCAGCGCACCCATACAGGGCCGTGTGGAAGAGTCGTTGCAGGGCACTATGGAACCCGAGAAGTACACCTACCCGCGGTTCCGCTCCTACCAGCGCGACTTCGTCATACGCGACATTATGCCCGGCGTTGACTATAGCGGCAGCTTCATGATGAATGGCTCCAAGTTTATCACTGCCAGCAGCAAACACCCGGCCCAGCTCGTATTCCGCAACGGCGACCGTCGCCAGCTGACAGTCACTTCGCTCAAGTTCACTATCACCCCCGACCGCCTGCTGGCCGAGAATGCCCAGGTGGCCCTCTACCTCGGTGCCGACGACTCTATCACCAACACCGGTATCACGGTCCGCTATGTCCCCGCAGAGCATCGCGTCACCCTGGTTAACGACCAGCAGCGCAAGTTCTACAGCCCCTATATCGACACCTATCACCAACTGGATATCTACAGCGAGAGCATCGTTTGGATTACCAACCAGGACCGCCTCGAGTTCTCCAACTTGGCCTCGTCCGGTGCCATCAGCAGCAATACCTTCGAGAGCTCTAATTGCTACACCTACCGCAAGTACCGCGACATCCAGGGCATCGACGAAATCAGCCCCGTGCGCCGGGTCTACGACTATGCCGAGAGCAACACCTGGAACTTCGGCATCAAAGGCTTCTCCAGCTATATTGGTCTCGATATGAGCCAGACGCTGCTCATGATACATACCCTCTGCCGCCACGGACTGGTCACCTACAACGAGATTACCAACCGCGTCCTCGTCAAGGACAAGCTGGAAGACTACGTGAAAGCCAACGCCCATGCCAAGGGCTTCGACTACGATGCCCTCACCCTCGAGAGCACCACGCGTGGCGTAAATGCGCGCATGAATCTGGCAGACAACGACCTGGTTGTGCGCGGAGTGCAGCAGTTCGTCGTCAGCGACACCCATCAGGTGGTCGTCTATCCCGACTCGGCCAGCGGCTATGTGGTGCATGTGGGACGCAATCGTGCCCTGCATTTCACCGGGCGGGTGGAATGCAACAAGTTTATCCTCCAGGTCACAGACTGCGACTACAACTACGAGCAGCACACCTTCGAGATGCCGCAGGTGGACCGCATGGAGTTCTATGTGCCTGACTTCACCAATCCCGACTTCGAGCAGCTGGTGCGCACCCCGCTGGCCCATCTCGTGGGCAGCCTGCAGGTCGATCTGCCCGACAACCACAGTGGCCTCACCAAGAACAAGGAGTATCCTATCTTCACCAGCCGCGAGAACTGCTACGTATATTATAATAGGAAGGCCATCCAGGATGGACAGTACAAGCGCGAGTCGTTCTACTACACCATTCACCCCTTCTCGCTGCCGCAGTTGGCCGACTTCAACGTGGACAGCCTCCAGTTTGCCGGCGTGCTTACCTCGGCGGGCATCTTCCCCGACATCCACGAGCCGCTGAAGGTCCAGCGCGACTACTACCTCGGCTTCGTCACCCACACCCCGCGCGGCGGTCTGCCTGCCTACGGTGGCAAGGGCGTCTACCACGACGAGCTGCGCCTCGACGCCGGTGGTCTGCACGGCCCTGGACATGTCGACTACCTCACCTCCCACAGCACCTCGTCCAACTTCCTCTTCCTGCCCGACTCCGTCGTCGCCCTCACCGATACCGTCGTCGTGCGCGAAGAGCAGGGCTTCCCCGCCGTGCGCGGCGGCATCACGCAGCTGCGCTGGCTGCCCTACCTCGATTCTATGGACATAGCCACCCTGGCCAAGGGCAACCCCCTCAGCCTCTATCGCGACGAGGCAACCCTGCGCGGCCACCTGGGCCTCATGCCGCAGGGCGCTATGGCCGCCGGTACCGCCACCGTGCGCGAGGGTACCTTCGTCAGCCGCCGCTTCGACTTGCTGGCCCGCGAGATGGATGCCCGTATCAGCAACTTTACCCTCCGCAGCCAGACCTTCGCCTCCACCGCCTTCGAGGCACACGACGTCAGCTCGCACGTCGACTACGACCAGCACACAGCCACCCTCACAGCCCCCGACGGGCCGCGCCGCACCGACCTCGAGCTCATGCGCTACGAGGCGTGGGCCGACCAGTTTGTGTGGAATATGGACGCCCGACAGCTCGATATCGTCAACTCGCAGCGGCCCGACGCCGAGGGCCTCGATGCCCTCGAGGTGCGCCTGCGTCTGCCCCGCCTGTCCGATATGCCGGGCGCGCGCTTCGTCAGCACCGACCCGGCGCGGCGCCAGCTCGGCTGGAATACCCTCCGCGCCAGCTACCTCTACGACCGTGCCGACCTGCGTGCCGACGGCGTATTCCTCATCCCCGTGGCCGATGCCGCCATCGCCCCGGCGGGCGACAGCATCCATATCTCCCGCGGCGGCGACATGCGTGTCCTCAACGGTGCCTCCCTCCTCTGCGACCGCCAGCACGCCTGGCACCTTGTCACCGACGCCTATCTGCTCGTCCAAGCTTCCGACAGCTACACCGGCAAGGGCTATGTGCTCTATCCCGAAGGCGACGGTGCCAAGCTGCTGATGCCCACCTCCGAGCCCCAGCGCATCTACCTCAGCGACATAGCTGTGCGCGACGGCGTCACCGTGGGCGAGGGCAACGTCAACGAAGAGACCTCCTTCTTGCTCAATTCTGCCTTCGGTTTTGCCGGCAAGGTGCGCCTCGAGGGCAACCGCCAGCTCCTCTGGTTCGAGGGTGGCGTGCGCCTGCTCCACCACTGTGTGCCGCAGGAGCAGATGGGTCTGCTGGCCTACGCAGCCTATACGCGGCCCGACTCGGTACACGTCACCGTGCCCGAACTGCCCACCGACTGGCGCGGCAAGCGCATCAGCGCCGCCATACTGCTGGACAAGACCACCCTGGAGCCCCGTCCGGCCTTCCTCACCAACGAGCGTGCCGCCGACAACGAATTCCTCTCGGCCAACGGGGTGCTCACCTTCCGCAACGAGAGCCAGGAGTACATCATCGGGTCTGCCGCCAAGGTGGCCAACCCCGGTTCGGTGGTCGAGCCCTACCTGAGTCTCTCCACTGCCGACTGCCACGTCGAGGGCGAGGGCGAGATGGACTTCACGCTGAAGCGTACCCAGGCCCGGTTCTATACCTATGGCACTGCCAATATCGGCATCCGCGACAATAGCAACGACCAGATTGTCACCGTCTACGGCGTCAGCTTCCCGCTGGCCGACGAGGTGATGCAGGCCATGCTGGCCGCCATCAAGGACGACCTGCGCCTCAACCCCACGGCGCCGCAGTCGGTCGGCGTCATGCGGCGCGCGCTGATGCACCACCTCGGTGCCGAGCGCGGGGCCAAGGTCTACACCGCCTACAGCCAGGAGGGCAAGCTGAACACCATACCCGATGCCATGCGCTCGATGCTGCTCTTCGACCAGGTGCGTTGGCACTACCTGCAGGGCTTCGGCTACTACACCGACGGCAAGGTGAGCCTGGTGGCCATAGGCGACAAGCCCCTCGGCCTCGACATGCGCCTCAAGGCCCAAATCAGCAAGCGCGGCAACGCGCAGCAACTGACCCTCTACCTCGAGGCGGCGCGCGACCACTGGTACTATATGCGCTACGACTTCATGTCGCAGGAGTTGACCATCCACTCGTCGGTGGGCACCTTCGAGGATGCCGTGCGCGCCTTGCCGTCCGAGAAGCGCCGTGTGGAGCGCGACGGCCTGGGCACCTTCCGCTACATGATAGGCCAGAACCGCAACGACGTCACCTCGTGGCTGAACAACTTCTCGCGCACCGTCTATTCGTCCGACGACGATTTTTGATCGAGAATTGAGAACGAGAATCGGGAATTGCGGGATGCCCGCACAGTCCGCGACAGCGGCCGTGCGGGCATCTTTGCGTATGTGACGCCGGGGGCGGCGGAGGGTTGCTTAACAATTATTAGGAAAATAAATTTGCAAAATCCAACTGCACGCTGAGGGAATGGGAATTGAAAATTGAGAATTGAGAATTGAAAATTGACAGTTGTCAGTTGACAGTTGGTAGTTGGCAGTTCGTAGTCGGTTGATATTCATCATTTATCATTCATCATTCATCACTCCACCCTCCGCCTTCCACCCTCCGCCCTAATTAGGGTCATCCTACCACCAACGTACCATCAACCTACCACCATCCTACCACCATCCTTGCATTTTAACATTTCAGATGCTAGGCTGAGGGCTGTGTGCTGTGTTTAGTGTGCAGTGGGAACGCAGGCGTCCCGCCTGCATGGTGGGCAGTGGGCAGCCTCCGGGTGCGGCAGCCCGCTCTCCACTCTCAACTCTCATCCCGCATGCGGGCCGCCTGCGTACCAAAACTGCACGTTCTCCAATCTCATCCCGCAGGCGGGCCGCCTGCGTACCAAGGGGCGGGAGGTCC
>JAZNHG010000046.1:0-52246 GCA_045576855.1 Bacteroidales bacterium
CGGCCTATGCGACAGAGGCTGTCGCGGTATGGCTATCTGCGCTTCTTGCTCGCCTCCTTGGCCTCGACGGTCATGGTGGCGTGGGGCACTATCATCAAGTCGGAGGCCAAGCGGTCTTAGGAAGACAATACTAATGGCCAACTCCTTGGCTCACAGAACGACATGGCTACGCTCCGACTTCGGCCTATGCGACAGAGGCTGTCGCGGTATGGCTATCTGCGCTTCTTGCTCGCCTCCTTGGCCTCGACGGTCATGGTGGCGTGGGGCACTATCATCAGGCGCTCCTTGGGAATCAGCTTGCCGGTAGCCTGGCAGATACCGTAGGTGCCATTCTCGATGCGTATCAGGGCGGCGCGCAGGTCGCGGATGAACTTCTGCTGGCGGGCGGCCAACTTCTGGTTCTCCTCCTTGAGCAGCACATTGCTGCCCTCTTCGAGCGTCTTGAAGGTGGGAGCCGTGTCATTGACGTCGTTCTCGCTGCCGGCCACAGCCTGCTGCAGCATCTCCAAATCCTTCTCGGCCTTGGCTATCTTCTCGAGTATCAAGGCTTTGAACTCTTGCAATTCCTCTGCGGAATAGCGGTTTTTCTCTACGGGGGTGGCTTCTTTCTTTTCCATGTTGTCCTCCTATTTTGGGAGCAAAATTATATACTTTTTCCGACATGGTGCGGAAAAATATTTCAACACTAGCTGTTTATTTCTCCGAGATACAACTCAATCAAACCGTTAGGGGCGGTGATATAGAGCGTTTTTTGTTCGCGGTCCACCCGGTCTATGACCTGATCGATGACGGGAATGAGCACTTCGGTGCCGTTTTTCATCACCTGAAAGAGGGGCTGCGCGGGGTATTCTATCACCTGCTGCAGCACTCCTATGTCGCCATACTGGCTGTCGACCACGCGAAAGCCCTCCACCTCGTGGAAATAGAACCGGTTGCCCTCCAGCTTGGGCAGCAGGTCCAGCGGCAGATAGAGCTCGTGGCCCGCCAGAGCGGCGGCCTGGTCGGCCGTCAGCTCCTCGAAGGTGACCACCGCCCGATTGCCGTTGAGCTGGTCGATATGGAAGAAGTGCGGCACCAAACGCCCCTTCTGCTCCACGAAGGCCGAGTCCAACTCGCGGTAGTCGTCAGGCGTATCCACGTCGAGATAGAGCGCCATCTGGCCCTTGGTGCCCCAGGGCTTGGTGACGCGCCCCAGATAGAAACAGTCGCTGATATTCATGTCAAATATATAAAATAAGAGCGGAAAGAGCTGCCACACGCGGTGTGCGCCAGCCACTCTTTCCACTCTGTCGTGTCTGATTCCACTCTTTGAGCTTATGCCTCGGCGGGAGCCTCGGCTTCGGCGGCGGGAGCTTCACCCTCGGCGTTCTCGGCCTCGGCGGCAGCCTTGGCAGCGGCCTCGGCTTCGGCGGCAGCCTGGCGCTTGGCGGCCACGGCGGCGGCTTTGGCTTCGTTGGCTTTCTTCTCAGCCTCGAGGCGGGCCTTGCGGGTGTTGCGGGCAGCGTTCTCAGCGTCGCTCTTCACGCCGTTGATTTTGGCCTCTTTGGCCTGGAGCCACTCGTTGAAGCGCACATCGGCCGTCTCCTGGCTGATGGCACCCTTCTCGACACCAATCTGGAGGTGACGACGGAGCAGCACGCCCTTGTAGGAAAGGATGCGACGCACAGTGTCGCTAGGTTGAGCACCATTCTTCACCCACTCGACAGCACGGTCGAAGTTGAGGTCGATGGTGGCGGGATTGGTCAGCGGATTGTAGGTGCCCAGCTTCTCGATAAATTTTCCATCGCGAGGTGCACGACCATCCGCAACAACGATGTGGTAGAAAGGTTGATTCTTTTTACCATGACGCTGTAGTCTAATTCTTGCAGGCATAATTGTTTGTTTTTTAAATGTTTATAAATAATTTTCAGTCATTCGACGATTTGCAAAGATACAACCTTTTTGCAAACTGGCAAAATATTTTTTTTCAAACACTTCGGACAATAATACGGCCGCAGGTGCGTTATGTGGGTAAAAATAAATAGAAAAATAATATAACTATGAGTCTTATCAAATCCATCTCCGGTATCCGCGGCACCATTGGCGGTCCCGCTGGCGAGGGCTTGACCCCGCTCGATGTAGTGAAATTCACCTCTGCTTTTGCCACCTTCCTCAAGGGCGCCAATCCCGGCCGCCGCCTGCGCCTGGCCGTGGGTCGCGACGCACGCCTGAGCGGCGCTATGGTGGACCGTCTCGTTGTCGGCACCCTGCAGGGTATGGGCGTCGACGTGTTGGAGACCGGCCTCAGCACCACCCCCACCACCGAGATGACCGTAATCGACGGCCATTGCGACGGCGGCATCATCATCACCGCCAGCCATAATCCCAAGCACTGGAATGCACTGAAGCTGCTCAACGCCCGCGGCGAATTCATTTCCGATGCCGAGGGCAAAGAGGTGCTCCGTCTGGCCGAGAGCGGCGAAGTACACTACGCCGAAGTTGACGACCTGGGTCAGGTGACCATCGAGGAAGACTGGATCGACCGCCATGTGCAGCGCGTGCTGGGCCTGGAGCTGGTCGATGTAGAGGCTATCCGCAAAGCGAATTTCAAGGTGGCCGTGGACGCCGTCAACAGCACCGGCGGCCTGGCCATCCCGCGCCTGCTGCGTGCACTGGGGGTGAAAGAGGTGGTTGAACTCAACTGCGAGCCCACCGGCCACTTCGCCCACAACCCCGAGCCCATCCCGCAGAACCTGACCCAAATCAGCGACTGCGTGCGACAGAACGGCTGCGACCTGGGCGTTGTGGTGGATCCCGACGTGGACCGTCTGGCCCTGGTGTGCGAGACGGGCGATATGTTCGGCGAGGAATACACGCTGGTCAGCGTGGCCGACTACGTGCTGCAGCACACGCCGGGCAACACGGTCTCGAACCTCTCTTCCAGCCGCGCGCTGAGCGACGTGACACGCCGCTATGCGGGCTGCGAGTACAACGCTGCCGCCGTGGGCGAGGTGAACGTCACCACCCTGATGCGTGAGACCCATGCCGTCATCGGCGGCGAAGGCAACGGCGGCGTCATCTACCCCGCCCTGCACTACGGCCGCGACGCACTGGTGGGCGTGGCCCTCTTCCTCACCCTGCTGGCCAAGAGCGGCAAGAAGGTGAGCGAGCTGCGCAAGACCTATCCCGAGTATATCATTTCGAAGAACCGCAAGGACCTGACACCCGACATGGATGTCGACGCCCTGCTGGCCAAGGTGGCCAAACTCTACAACGGCATGCCCGGCGTGGAGAAGGTGACCACCATCGACGGCGTGAAGATTGACTTCGCCGACGGATGGGTGCACCTGCGCAAGAGCAATACCGAACCCATCATCCGCATCTACAGCGAAGCCGCCAACGAAGCACGCGCCAACGAACTGGCCCGGCAGGTGATGGAGCAGATATAGCCACCATCAATTAAAAATACCAAAATAAACATGAAACATTTATCCCCCCCAACAGCAACGCTGCTGGCGTTCACACTAGCGCTAGCCGCATGCCAACCTGAAAACCCGCTGCCGGACAACATGCTCCGGATTACCGCCGAACCGTTGCACGGCCACTCAAAGGCCGTGCTCGACGGGGCGACTTCCTCCTGGATAGACGGCGACCAGATACGTTTCAGCAACGGCACTCTGGCCACCGTCAGCATTTCCGGCGGTAATTACTACATCAGCCAAAGCGGCATCGTCAGCGGCACCTCGGCTGTCTACCCCGCCAGCTTCGTCACGTCTGACGGCGACGGCAACTGGACACTCACCCTGCCCGACAGCTACCAGTACCGTGCCGACGGCAGCGGCCGTCAGGTGATAGACATGCCTATGGCTGCCCGCTACAACGGCGAAGGAGCCCTCTTCTTCCGCCATCTCACCGGCGGCCTTTACTTCACCGTCACCAACAACACGGGCGCCACTGTGCTTCTCGACCGCGTGACCGTGGAGAACGCAACGCACTACATGAATGGCAGCACCCTTGCCCTCTCTGCTGTGACCGACGACTTCCTCGCAGGGGACCGAACCTTCACCGGTAGCGGCGATGACGAGGCACGCAAGCGGGTGTCGCTGCTCTTCAACGACGGCTACGAACTGGCCTCAGGTGCAGTCAAACAGTTCCTAGTGCCCGTGCCGGCCTACGCCACCGACGCCCCATTCACCATCACCGTATATGCCCACAACGGCACGGTGAGCCGCTATTTGTTCGCCCGTACACAGAGTGCCGAACACACCAGCCACATCGCTGCCGCGGAGGTGGGCTATGCCAACATCAGCTTGGGCAACAATGCTCAGGTCCATCCCTTCGAGGGCAACGGCACCTACGCTTCACCCTACCAGATTTACACCAAGGAAGACTACCTGCGCATGGTCGACAGCGTCAACGGAGCCAGCGCCGCCACCTACCGTACCAAATACTACGACATAGCCGCCAATATCGACATGGGTGGCGAGACTGTCGACGGCCTTCGCTCGTTCGCCGGTGTCATCGACGGCCGTGGCCACACCATCAGCAACATCTGCTTCGGCAACAGCGACAACAGCAAGAACCTTGGGATGGTCGCCACCATTTATACCGACGCCCATGACACCATACGCAACCTTACACTCGACTACGTCAGTTTCAGCGGCACCGGCACCAAAGTGGGTGCCTTCGTGGGCAACGGATACGTGAACAGACCTTACCTGGTACTGACAAACTGCCATCTCGGCCACATAACATTTCCCATCTTTTCTTCTTCGGCAGACATTGGCGGTTTGGTGGGTTACACGTCCAAGTATCTTAACGGAGAAGAGGTGGTGCTTGACAGATGCAGCATCGAGCAACCCCTTGTATTGACCTCCGAACAGACGTCTTCGTGTACGGGAACATTGAATTTCGGAGGTTTGATTGGCAACGCTGCCATTTCGACCCAGCGTTTCAAGGTGACCGATTGTGAAGTAAACGCCGACATATCGGTCTATGCGCCTACGGCAAGAGTGAACACCGGAGGAGTTACAGGGGCCGATGGAAGCACTTCAACCTACACCAATGTCACTGTTAAAGCAGGCACCAACCTGACAGTGACAGGTAGAGACCAAAATACTGCGGGAGCACTGATTGGACAAGGCAGTGGATATCCGTGTTCGTATGAAAACTGTAGCGCACAGTCAATAGAGATAAACGTTGTCAGCAATCATACGGGCTCTTCTGCTGTCAATCGTATTGGAGGAATGATAGGAAATGATGGTGGCACAAATGGTAAAACATTTACCAACTGCATTGTTAGCGGGAGCATTGTTTTGACAAAAGGCAAAAGCAACCACACAAGCAAAATGGGTATGGTTGTCGGCAGTGGAAGCCCATTGATACACTGGAACGACACCGAGCGCGGCAACAGTGCCGACATGACGCTGACCGTCACCAACGAGGGCAGCACCAACGACCACCTTGGCAACGTCTATGGTGAACAAGAGAATTATGGAAACAAATAAAAACACTGACGATATGAAAAAAGAATACACAGCACCGCAACTGACGGTAATTACCTTCAAGGCCGAGCGAGGCTATGCCTTGAGCGGCGGCACACCGCTGGCAGACTTCTTCCAGCTGTTCGACTATGCCGAGATGCAGGAGAGCCAGACACAAGAGCAGTGGAGCGAGCACAGCACATGGAACTCGTCGGGCGAGAACTTCTTCTAACCCTCTTTTAGGCTAATAGCCTGCAACAAAAGGACGCCAGTCGCAATCACGACTGGCGTCTTTTTTGCATCGTTCTCTACCCCTTGTTCAATTCTCGATGCGGTTGTCTTCCGGAGCGGCAATCCAAACGATGAGGTAGGCCCAGAAGCCGAGGCTGCCACAAAGGAGGGCGACGAGGAACAGAATGCGGATTACGGTGGGGTCCACATTGAGGTACTTGGCCAGACCGCCACAGACGCCGGCGATGCGGCGGTCGGTGGTGCTACGGGTCAGGCGACGATAAGTATTGTTTTCCATAGCCATATCTATTATATTATTACTGTACAGAGATAAAACCCTTGCGCGCAAGCAGCGCTTTCGGGCTGGGGTCCTTGCCGCGGAAGGCGCGGTAGAGCTCCATCGGCTCCACGGTGTTGCCGCTCTCCAGCAGGTGGCGGAACTTGGCGGCGAGCTCAAGATTGAACAGGTCGCCGCTCTCGGCAAAGGCACTGAAGGCGTCGGCGTCGAGGATAGCCGTCCAGGTGTAGCTGTAGTAGCCGGCATCGTAGCCCGTGGTGAAGATGTGCTGGAAATAGGGCGAGCGGTAGCGGCTGATGATTTCAGGGATGAGGCCAATCTTGTTCATAGCCTGCTCCTCGAAGGCGAGCGGGTCTATGGCCTGCTGTTCGCGGAGGCTATGATAGTCCATGTCGAGCAGCGAGGCGGCCAGCAGTTCGGTGGTCATGAAGCCCTGTCCGTAGGTCTGCGCGGCGGCAATCTTCTGGATGAGGGCGTCGGGGATGGCCTCGCCGGTCTGGTAATGGTGGGCATACATCTTCATCACCTGCGGGTGGCGGCACCAGTTCTCCATCACCTGCGAGGGCAGTTCGACGAAGTCGCGCGGCACGTTGGTGCCGGCCAGCGAGGGGTAGGTGCAGTTGGAGAGGAGGCCGTGGAGGGCATGGCCAAACTCGTGGAAGAGGGTCTCGCTCTCGTCGAAGTTGAGCAGCGCGGGGGCATCGGCCGTGGGGCGTGTGAAGTTGCAGACCACCTGTATGACGGGCATGACATTCTCGCCGGTCTTGCGGTCGCGGTGCTGGCCGCGGAACTCGGTCATCCAGGCACCGCTGCGCTTGCTGGCGCGCGGGTGGAAGTCCATGTAGAGGATGCCGACGGTGCTGTCGCCCTGGCGCACCTCGAAGCAGCGGGCCTCCTTGTCATACGTCGGCAGGTCGGTGCGCTCGGTGAACGTGAGGCCATAGAGGCGGCCTGCCACCATGAAGGCGCCCTCGCGGACGCTGTCGAGCGAGAAGTAGGGGCGCACCTCGGCGTCGTCGATGGCATATTTCTCCATGCGGTAGCGCTCGGCATAGTAGCGCCAGTCCCAGGGCTGCAGCTTGGCGCCGGCCACATCTTTCTCAAGCATCTTTTGGTAGATGTCGCGCTCCTGCTTGGCGAGCTTGAGGGCGGGTCCCCAGATGTCCATCAGGCAGCTGTACACGTTGGCGGGCGTCTTGGCCAGGCAGTCGTCGAGCACGTAGTCGGCGTGGGTGGGGTAGCCGAGTATGTTGGCGCGCTCGAGGCGCAGGTTGACCAGCGAGTCGATGATTCCTGTGTTGTCGTACTCACCGTCGCGGCAGCGGTCGGCGTAGGCGTGCCACACCTCCTCGCGCAGGGCGCGGTCGGGGCAGGTCTGCATGAAGGGTTCCCAGGTGGGGATGTCGAGGGTCACCTTGCTGCCGTCGGGCAGCTCCTTGCTGTAGGCATTGGTGGCCTTGAGCACGTTCTGGGCGAAGCGGAGGGTGAGCGAGGCTATCTGCTCGTTCAGCTCGCGGAAGCGGGCCTGCTGCGCCTCGGGCACGTTGGCCCCGCCACGCACGAAGCCCTTGTAGGTCTCCTCCAGCAGGCGCATCTGCTCGGCGTTGAGGCCGAGGGTCTCGCGCCGGTCGTAGACGGCTTTGATGCGGGCGAAGAGCTTCTGGTTGAGCGCTATGTCGTCGCTGTGGGCCGAGAGCAGGGGAGTGACCTCCTCGGCGATGGCCTCCATCTCGTCGTTGTTCTCGCACTCGCTGAGGTTGAAGAAGACGGCGCTGACCTCCTGCAGCAGCTGGCCGCTGTACTCGTAGGGGATCACGGTGTTGCCGAAGGTGGGCTCCTCGCTGTTGTCGGCGATGGCGTCTATCCACTCTTTCTGCTGCTTCATGCCTTCGCGGAAGGCGGGCAGGTAGTGTTCGGTCTTGATACGGCCGAAGTCGGGGATGTCATACGGGGTGTTCCACTCCGCGAAAAAGGGGTTATCCATAGTTTTTTTGTCTTTACAACCCACCGTCAGCACCAGTGCCGCGGCGGCTACCATTAGTAATCGTTTCATTGAATTATAATTGTTTGCATATTAACTCCAGCAATTCGGCGTTGAGTTTCTTGGCCAGAAACTTGTGCGTGTCGTTGTCTATGAGGTAGATTTGCGGAGTGGTCTCCACGTTGTACACCTCGCGCCAGTCTACGTTGGCCTGGCCTCCGTTGAGGTTCACCCACCGGCGGTTGTCCATCTTATGCTCTGCCAAGAAGTGCTTCCACTTGCCGAGGGTGACCTCGTCGGGCTCGGAGAGTATGGCAAAGGCGGTCATATTCAGCGAGTCGGCCACGCGGTCGAACACTTCATAGATGGCCGGGATGATGGTGCGGCAATGGCCGCAGGTGGGGCTCCAGAAGAGCAGCAGCGTGTAGCGTCCGGGCATGTGGTGGAGCGACCAGGCGCGGTCGAGGGTGTCGAAGAGTATCAGCTCCGGAGCCTCGCGTCCCACCAGCAGGCGCTCCCACTTGGCGGCACGCTCCACCTGCTCGTCCACCACCGACGGCGCGAGCCACGTCACCTTGCCGGTAGCGAAATAGCGCTGCACCAGATGCACATATATCTCGTCGTAGACCATCACGTTGCTCTGCAGGTATTTCTCCGTCAGCCGCAGCACGAGCCAGCGGAAGACCTCGGGTGCCGGTTCCGAGCGGTCGATGAGTGTGTCCAGCAGCGGTATGGCCAACTCGGGGGTGAGCCCCTGCATGTGCTTCTCCACGTAGTCGTTGACCCGGTCGTAGAATACCGAGCGCGGGGTGCGGATGATAAAATCCTCGTCCAGCGGTATATTGTCGAAGTAGTGGTGCATGAAGTGGAAGTAGCGGTCGTTGCCCTTCAGGCTGTCGGGCGGCAGGGGTGGGTCGAGGGTGGCCAGCATCATGTGCGAGAGCATAGCGTCGGGATGCTGTCGGATGAAGCGCATACGCAGGGTGTCCAGCTCGTGGTACATCGAGTCGCGATAGACAATGAACGCCGCCGAATCCATCGTCGACTTGGCGGTAGCGATATCGGTATAGATAGACTCGGTGGAGCGGTTGAAGTTGAAGAAGAGTGTGTTCTGCCGCGAACCGCTGACTTCCATATTCTTGCGCCAGTCGCGGTCGTCGGTGCGGAACTTGAAGAAAGGCTTCTCTCCGTAGACCACAAAGTCGACGAAGCGACCGTTGCCGTCGGTGAAATAGTATAGGCCGGGCTTCAGCTCGCGCTTGCCCTCGAACACGAAGCGGCCGCGTCCGTTGTTGTAGGCCGAGTCCATCACGCGCAGACTCTGTGCGTGGTAGTAGCCCACCAGGAGCATCGTGTCCTTGCTTCCGTCGACCTGCAGGGTGAATTTGTATCCGTCCTTGGCGCCAGCCGCCAGCGGCAGCAGGCACATCATGACCAGCAGTGTAATATGTCGCATATTCATCTTCATATTGTTTGCATAACGCAGCTTGGTTTCATTTATTGCCCTAGACGGAAATCGACCTCCGAACGGCTCACCGTTTAACATTATTTATATATTTTTCCCCGAACCAAGACACCAAAACACTGGCACAATCCTGCCACCAGGTATCTTAATGAAATGTTAAATAGGTAGGATGGTGGTAGGATGGTGGTAGGATGGTGGTAGGATGATGGTAGGATGATGGTAGGATGATGGTAGGATGATGGTAGGATGATGGTAGGATGACCCCTTCCGGATAGTGTTCTGTGTTCAATTACATATAAAATAAATTTGAACAATTACTCGCTAATATTGGGATGCTATTGAAAGGCAGGTCCTACGGGCCAATCCCACATGGCAGGCCTGCTCCGACAGGAGCACCCTTTCAATAGACAGCCCTGCAGACCATGCACACACAGACTGATGCTCCGTCAGGAGCTTCCTTTCAATAGAAAGGCCCTACGGGCAAATCCCACATGGCAGGCCTGCTCCGACAGGAGCTCCCTTTCAATAGACAGCCCCCCTACGGGCCAGATATATTCGCCAAGTAACTAATCAGAATTGATGTACATGTTTTATAACACGAATTGCCACGAATTATCCATAAATCAATGGTTAATTAGATGATAATTACATGTAAACAAATTCAAACAATCACATAACAGAGAAATGATTATCCGCTACTGCCAGGCGCAGAATAGAGATTTTGCACTTTCAGGGCAAGGCTACCGCTGCCTTCATACCCAGGACATTGCCCTGGACTATAGACTGTTGGCCTTTCGGGCCGACTGTCGGATGGTTGCGGATAATCATTATATAGAATGCACTCCCCCTCTCCATTCCACGTTCTCCGTTCTCATCCCGCAGGCGGGCCGCCTGCGTACCAAGGAGCGTCAGCCCGCTCTCCACTCCCCGTTCCTCGTTCTCATCCCGCAGGCGGGCCGCCTGCGTACCAGGGAGCGTCAGCCCGCTCTCCACTCCCCGTTCCCCGTTCTCATCCCGCAGGCGGGCCGCCTGCGTACCAAAGAGCGTCAGCCCGCTTTCCGTTCTCCGCTCTCATCCCGCAGGCGGGCCACCTGCGTACCAAGGAGCGTCAGCCCGCTCTCCACTCTCCGCTCTCCACTCTCCGCTCTCCACTCTCCACTCTCCACTCTCCACTCTCCACTCTCCGCTCTCCACTCTCCACTCTCCACTCTCCACTCTCCACTCTCCGCTCTCCACTCTCCACTCTCCGCTCTCCACTCTCCTTATTTGCCGATGCAGAAACGCGAGAAGATGTTGCCCAGCACCTCGTCGTTGGTCACCTCGCCGGTGATGGTGCCGAGGTGGTAGAGTGCGTCGCGCAGGTCGACGGCCAGCAGGTCGGCCGGGACGTCGTTCACGAGACCTTGATATACGCGAGACAGCGCCTGGTTGGTACGGCCGAGTGCGTCGTAGTGACGTTCGTTGGCGAGCAGCACCTGACCGGAGTCTGCAAGGTCTTTCCTTGCCGCTTCGAGCATGTGTTTGCGCAGTTGCTCGAGACCTGTGCCCCGCAAGGCCGAGACGGCGATGCCAAGTTTCTGTGTAGATTCTATGGCTTCGGGCAGGTCGATTTTGTTGACCACAATCCAGAGATGCTTGCTGTCGATGCGCACATTGGATTGGTCGCGCAGCGCCTGCAGGTCTTCTATTGCGTCGGTCCAAGGCTGCGTGGCGTCGTGGACATATAGAATCATGTCGGCCTGAACAGCAGCGGCGATGGCGCGGTGGATGCCCATATTCTCCAGCGGGTCGGCGGTCTCGTGCAGGCCTGCGGTGTCGATGAGCCGGAAGGTGACGCCGTCGATGATAAAGGACTCCTCCACAGTGTCGCGTGTGGTGCCGGGGATGGGGCTGACGATGGCGCGGTCATCGGCGAGCAACGCGTTGAGCAGGGAGGACTTTCCGGCGTTGGGGCGGCCGATGATGGCGGTCGGAATGCCTCGTTTCAGGGCGTTGCCCATCCGGAAGGTGCTGCGCAGCTCAGCAATCCTGAAACTGGCCACTTCCAAAAGCCGCCGGAGCTGTGCACGGTCGGCAAACTCGACATCCTCCTGGCTGAAGTCCAGTTCCAGTTCGAGCAGCGAGGTGAGGTCGAGCAACTGCTGACGCAAAGCCTTCAGCTCCTCGGCGTATCCGCCGCGCAGCTGGCTGACTGCCAGCTGGTGCTGTGCGGGGGTGACGGCCGCGATGAGGTCACCCACCGCCTCGGCCTGCGAGAGGTTGAGGCGTCCGTTGCGAAAAGCCCGCAGCGTGTATTCGCCCGCTTCGGCCATACGTGCACCGCTGTCGATGAATGCCTGCACCACAGCCTGCTGCACATAGAGCGACCCGTGGCAGGAGAACTCCACGGTAGGCTCGCCAGTGTAGCCTTCGGGGTAGTAGACGGCGATGCCGTCGTCGATATACTGTTCGGTTTCCACCCGCGAGAAGGCTTTGTAGAAGCGGCAATAGGTGGCCCGACGGGCTTGGAGCGTCGACACAGAGAGGTGCGGCAGTGCTATGGCGAGCGCGTCGGGTCCGCTGAGGCGCACCACCGCGATGCCGCCCACGCCAGCAGGTGTGACCACGGCCACAATGGTATCTGTGTTCATCGGTTTAAAGTTTATGGTTTAAGGTTTAAGGTTTAGCGCTCAGTTTCGATGTGCGGCAGCCCGCTCTCCACTTTCCACGCTCCACTTTTCCTCGCTCATCGTCAGGCTATATACCGGTCGCCGAAGAGGGCGCGCATCTGCTCGTCGTTCAGTCCGAGGTCGTTCTTTATCTTGTAGATATTGGGGAAGTTCAGTATCAGCACGAGCACACATACGATGACGAGCATCAGCAGTGGGCTGCGGGCGGTGAGGGCAGTGAAGACACAGAGCAGCAGCACTACGACGAGCATGTTGGTGTAAACCTCGCGCACAAAGGCGGCATAGCCCGCCAGCTTGGCGTCGAGGTCCTCGGCCTGGCGCAGGCGCGGCACCTGGCGGCGCACGTTGAGCAACGTCATGCTGACGGCCAGCACGGCCAGCACTACGCCGGCTATGACCATCCACCGCACGGTATATTCGTTCTGGTAGAAGCGATAGTGGCTGGCATAGAGGAAGAGTACGGTGGCCAAGGTGACGCCGACGGAGCCCCAGAGGCCGACGCGCGAGGCGCGCCGTATGGTTTTGAGGTGTTTTTCGTTGTTCATAGCTTGAGGTATTTGGCTGTGTATGATTCCTTGCAGTGCATGAGGTCTTCGGGGGTGCCGGCAAAGACGAGGTGTCCCCCACCCTCGCCGCCCTCGGGGCCGAGGTCTATGACCCAGTCGGCAGTCTTGATGATATCGTGGTGATGCTCGATGACGACAACGGAATGGCCGCGCTCGATGAGGCGGTCGAAGGCGGCAAGGAGCTTCTGTATGTCGTGGAAATGCAGTCCGGTGGAGGGCTCGTCGAAGATGAAGAGTATGGGTTTCTCCTCGGCTTCGCCGTGGACGAGGTAGGAGGCGAGCTTGATACGCTGGGCTTCGCCGCCGCTGAGCGAGGAACTGGACTGTCCGAGCTTGAGGTAGCCGAGGCCGACGTCCTGCAGGGGCTTGAGTCGTGTGTGGATGGTGCGGGTGGCATCGTCGTCGAAGAATTCGCAAGCCTGGTCCACGGTCATGTCGAGCACTTCGCTTATATTTTTGCCGCGATAGAGTACCTCGAGGGCTTCATCCTTGTAGCGACTACCGTGGCATTCGTCGCAGAGGAGGTGGACGTCGCTCATGAACTGCATGCTGACGGTGACGTAGCCTTCGCCCTCACAGGTGTCGCAACGGCCGCCCTCGACGTTGAAGGAGAAGAAGCCGCTCTTGTAGCCACGTGCTTTGGCGAGTGGCTGCTGGGCATAGAGCTGGCGCACCTCGTCGAAGACTTTCATGTAGGTGGCGGGGTTGGAGCGGGTGGAGCGGCCGATGGGGTTTTGGTCCACCATTTCCACCGACGCGAGCCGACGCACGTCGCCCTCCAGCGATACGCAGGAGCCCACATAGTCGGCATTGCCTTCCATACGGCGCTGGAGTACGTCGTAGAGCACGCGGCGGATGAGGGTGCTCTTGCCGGACCCGCTGACGCCGGTAACAACGGTGAATACGCCGAGCGGAATATCCACGTCGATATGCTTCAGATTGTTGGCGTAGGCACCGCGGATGGAGATGCGGTCGCGCCAGCGGCGGCGCTCTTTGGGTACATCTATATGCTTACGGCCCAGAAGGTAGTCGGCCGTCAGGGAACGGGTGGCTTTTTTCAGTTCGGCAGGCTTGCCGCTGAAGACGACTTCGCCTCCCAGACGTCCGGCTTCGGGTCCGATATCGACGAGCCAGTCGGCGGCCCGTATGATATCCTCGTCGTGTTCGACGACTATCACCGTGTTGCCCAGGTCGCGCAGTTGCTTGAGCACGCCGATGAGCTGTGCCGTGTCGCGACTATGGAGTCCGATAGAGGGTTCGTCCAGAATATACATGGAACCGACGAGTGAAGAGCCGAGCGAGGTGGCCAGGTTGATGCGCTGGCTTTCGCCACCGCTGAGGGTGTTGCTCATTCGGCTCAGGGTGAGGTAACCCAGACCGACGTCCATGAGGTAGCCCAGGCGGTGCTTGAGCTCGGTGCGCAGGCGTTCGGTCGCGGCCAGCTCGCCCGGTGCCAGCCGGGCGTCCAGCGCGAGCATCCACTGCTGCAGGTCGGCAACCGGCATGTCTACCAGCTCGCCTATGCTGCGGCCATCCACTTTGACGTACTGCGCATCCTTGCGCAGGCGCTGCCCGTGGCAGTCGGGGCATACGGTGCGTCCACGATAGCGCGAGAGCATCACGCGGTATTGTATCTTGTAGCTTTGGCTTTCGACCCATTTGAAGAATCCGTCGATGCCGTCCCACACCCCGTCGCCATGCCACAGGAGGTTCTTCTCCTGCTGCGTGAGTTCATAATAAGGCTTGTGGATGGGGAAGTCGACAACTGCGGCATGGCGTATAAACTCGCGCTTCACCTCCTGCATCTTGTCGCCGTTCCAACAGACCACAGCGTTCTCGTAGATGCTGCGAGACTGGTTGGGCACTACCAGTTTCTCGTCGATACCGATGATGTTGCCATATCCCTGGCAGGTGGGACAGGCGCCATAGGGATTGTTGAAGGAGAAGAAATTGGGGTTGGGTTTCTCGAAGGTGATGCCGTCGGCCTCGAACCGGTTGGAGAAGGTCTGGTATTCCGTAGCGGGGCTCTCACCGTCCGCAGCGGTGTATTCGGTGCTCACCACACAGGAGCCACGCCCCTCGAAGAATGCGCTCTGCACACTTTCGGCCACACGAGCCCGCTGGCCGTCGTCGTCCGGACGGACCTCCACTCGGTCTACCACCAGCAGCACATCGTCGTCCAGCTCCACACCCTCCAGGTCGTCCATACGGACCACCGTACCTTTCACCATCACACGCTGGTAACCCTCCTGCTGCAGCATCTCCAGCTGTCCTTTGAGCGGACGCTCGGCGGTGCCGACTAGCGGGGCCAGTATCAGCACGCGCTTGGAGTCCAACACCGCTTGTGGCAGTGTTCCTTTGCCCGTACTGTAGATGTAGTCGACCACATCGCTCACCGAATGCCGCTTCACCTCCACACCGCTCACCGGCGAGAAGGTGCGACCGATACGGGCAAACATCAGTTTCAGATACTCGTATATCTCGGTCTGCGTGCCTACGGTCGACCGGGGATTGCCAGTAGCCACCTTCTGGCTGATGGCCACCGCAGGCGCCAGACCGTGGATATAGTCCACCTCGGGCTTCGACATACGTCCCAGAAACTGGCGCGCATACGAGCTCATGCTTTCCACATAGCGCCGTTGTCCTTCGGCAAACAGCGTGTCGAAAGCCAGGCTCGACTTGCCGCTGCCGCTCAGGCCCGTCACCACCACCAGCTTCCCCTGCGGAATGCGCAGGTCCACATTCTTCAGATTATTGGCCCGCGCGCCATGTATTTCAATATAATCCATTCGTTAGAATTAGAATTTCAGTTCTGCCGCGCGGCATTTGCTGCCGCGGAGCGTGTAGTAGAGCAGCGACCCGTCGGCGGAAGGAAGCGCACGCATCACGGTCTGCTTCGACTTGACTTCGAGCAAGAGCTTGTTGGTCGTGCCGTCCTCATCCATCATATAGATGACGATATTGCCCTTGTCGCCCGGTTCCACCTCACGTCCTGCATTGGCTATATCATACACCGCCGGCTCTTTCGCGCTCTCATTCATGACCATGCAGATGCGGTCACCCATGCTGGCAAGTCCCACCTTCAGCTGGTCGTCGCCACCCTTCTGATGTGCCATACGGCGCACATTGCGCACCCAACGCACATGGCCCGTGGTGTCGACCGCAGCCAGATGTACACCGACAGAATATCCGTCGCGGCGCGTGCCACCCTCTTCCGAAGTCTCTTCCACACGCTGATGACTGAGTGCCACCACGGCACCATAGCCCGTAGGCATCGTTGCCAGTGTTTTCACGTGGTCCATCACCTGGCTCCGCTGTATCTTCTTGGTCTTCTTGTTCAGGAAGACATTCATGTCCTCGTTCTGGAACGGGCGCATGGTCACCCCTTTCAGCTCGGCAACATCCAGGTCGAAGGCCAATCCGATGACGCCTGCCGTGTAACGGTCGGCCTTGCGCATGCCCGTGGGCATATAGGTGCCTACGGCCACAGCCACAGGACCCACCACGGAAGCCAGATGCACCTCACGGATGGGGTCGCACTTCACCGTAGCGTCGTAGCTGCTGGCATGGCGGGCATCCATCGTATTGAAGATGAAGTGTGTCTCCACTTCGTCCTCTTCAATGCCCAGCGTCACCACACGTCCCGAGTCGGTAACCATCACGTCGCTCAGCGAACCCAGGGCGAACTCGCGCTCCCAGAGCAGCTGCAGCTTTTGGTCATAGACGGCAATCCACGTGCGATACTGCTTGGTCTCGTTCAATTGCAGCACGGCGACGAACGCCAACCGGTCGCCATTTGGCGACGAAGCGCCCCACAGCATACAGTTGTCGCGACGTCCATGCTCCCAATTCAGCAGCGTGTCGTACCCCTCACGGACAGTGCGTGCCGCAAGCACACGACTGTGGCGGTTGTCGCTCTGGTCGGCCAGCAACACCGAGGCGTCTCCCTCGTCGTCCAATGTAGCGGCAAGCACCTGCAGGTCGCCACTCTTGGCCAACGGTGTACTCTGCACAGACTGCATATTCAAATCCATGCGCACCACCTGCTTCACATGGCGGCGACCCTCCATTATCCAGACGTCCGCACGCTCGGAACGTCCAATATAGCGACCATTCATCAGGTCGTCTATATCCAGCGCCTTGCTCTCGGTGCCACGCTGCAGCGCCGGTTGGGCCACCATTGTCAGACAGGCCATCACACTGGCCATCATAATCGTAATCTTCTTTATCATTGTTCTGTTTTTGGTTTGTGATATATTCTATTCTGTTTTCCTAAAATGGCAAACCGCCGATACCCACCGAGAACAGCAGCGCATTAGCCAAGGCATGGCTCACTACATCGCTGTCCCAACGGGCAAAGGCTATATTGTAGCGCAGGTTGATATTGAGCAACCAGCGTCCGGCAAAGGCATAGTTGCGTCCTATGTCGAACGACAATCCCACCGCGGGACGGTTCGGCGAAGGCCGTGTGAAAAGGGTGGCGCCCGCACCCCAATAGTGACCCAAGGGGGCATACTCGGTACGCGTATAGCCACGATAGAGCAGTCCCACTTGCGCACCCTTCTCGTAAATCTGGCTGTCCAGTCCGTCGTTGTCGAAGCCATGCACATAAGTCAGCGCCAACGAGCTACGGCGACCGACAGCGAACTCCACCGAGCCGAACGGCCGCACATAGGGAGCATACACCATTGGCACCGCACCGACCAACAGACCAAGGCGGTGGCCCTCGATGCCACACACTTTGCCGCCACGGTAGGCGTCGTACACGGCCGAGCCCAGCAGGCTGCGCGTGTCGTCGTGGTTGGCAGTGCTCTCGCTACGGTTCACCACCTCGCCACGCTGCACATCGACCAGCAGGCTCACCATCGCGGTCTGTTCGTGGTCGGCAATACCGCTGTAGAGGATGGACGGGAAATAGGGCAAGATATACCACGCGTCTACAAAATTAGCCACCCGGCTGTTTTCCAGATTGAGCACCGCCGTGAAATTGAGCAGCGAGGTGCCATATCGCTCTGCTATGCGGGACATGGCGGGTTGCGACAACCGCAGCATCCCGAATTCACCCTTCGACTGCCAGAACTCCTGCAGCCACTCGTTGACCGCCACATAGTCGTTGTACTGCGTGTCGGACGTCATCTTTCTCAGGCTTTGGTCGGAGAAGTCCACCGTCTGCAGGCCGAAGCGTTGCCCCACGGCAGCTATGCGGTTGGCCAACTCGGCTTCCTTACGGCTACTCTTGTCGGGCTTCAGTTCGCCGGTCTTGCTGTTGACCACGCGGTAGGTAGGGCTGTAGACCAGCTGCTTCCGGTGGTCGTTCAGGCAAATCTTGCCCGTAGACTCTGCGGAGGTCATAGCGGACTCCAGCCGCATCGCGAACAGACTGTCTCCCAACAGGTCGGTGAAGGCATAGGCTGCGGGGTTCTGCTCGGTCTGTGCGGCACGCTTGCGCTTGATGCGTTCGTACTTTGTCAGTCCGCTCTCGTCGGCGGCCACCGTGTCGGACTGCGTGGCAACGCGGGGTGCCGAACGCTGGAAGTCGGCCGCACCCATGCCATGCACGCTGTAGAGGTCGCCCATCAGATCCTCGGCCATCGGCTGGCACCCGTCGCCCAGCTGCCACAGTTTATGCACCGCCAGGAGCGATAGCTGACGACTGTCGATACGCCGCAGCAGATGATACACTTGCTGCACCTCGCCCTCCACACGCTTGTAGTCGCCCGTCACGTCGGTGATGCCGCGGTTGCGGTATTTGGCGGTGGCGTAGAGTGCACGCCCCATCAGGCTGCGCACCTCGGCATCGCTGCTGTCACGACGGTAGAGAAGATAGGCTTCGTAGAAAGCGCGCGCAAACTCGGCGTAGACAATCTCCTGCCGCACACATTCCACACGGGCCAGGTGCTGCACGCGGGCGAACTCGGCACTGCCGATGGCCACAAAGCGCTGTCCGCCCGACATGCCGGCCATCACGCGCGACGACGCCTGGCGCCGCTTCAGCAGATTGGGGTGTGTGCTGCGACTGTCGTCGTAGTCGTCGCGGCTGCTGATGGGCGACACGCTGTCCAGCCAGCAGTCGGCCGTCACCTTATAGTAGGGTGCATCCAGGAATGTGCGGTCGAACGGTACGTCGTCGAACGGCAAGGCGCTGTACTGCAACACGTCGAACACTCCGTCGACGGCGTCCTTGGCGTAGGGGCTCCGACTGTAGAAGAGCGCGATGCCCAGCGAGTCGGCCTCGGCCTCCATCTCGCGGCTGCGGGCATGGCGACGCAGGAACTCGTTCAGCTCGCTGCGTTCCTGCTCCACACCGTCGGTCTTTTCCTTGCGGTGTCCGGTGATGCTCTCCAGGCTGTGGTTGCGGTAATAGTGGATGATTTCATGGCTGAGGATGAAGGCCAGCTGGGCTTCGTCCTCCACCTGGGCCACCAGACCCGCATTGACGAAGACCATGCCCTGGACTGTGGCAAAGGCGTTGACGTCGGGGCTGAGCACCGTATAGAAGCGCAGCTGACGCCGCAGGTCGGGGTAGCCGGACAGCAGCGTGTCGGCTATGCGCTCCACCATCCGTGTCACCGGGTCGCCATACACGATGCGGCCGCCGGCCATCATCTTGCTCACATAATAGGAAGCGCGGCGCACGTCGTCCTTGTGGCGCACGCGGCCGCCTACATACTCCTTGGTGCGCGCCAGGTCGCTCTGGCACAACTCCTCGTAGCTCATGCGCAGGTCGGCGGGCACCGGTCCCTCGCTTCGCAGTTGTGCCCGCAGCGGCATGGCCAGCCCGACCAGCGCCACGATTAACGCTATACGTATGTCCCTGCCTTTCATACCACTACAATCCTGCATTCATTCTGAACACGCCCACCTGTGCCTTGGTCAGATTGCGCAGGAAGAGCATAAAGCTGCCGTCGTCTATCCGCTTGGGCACGCCGTAAATTCCGTACTTGGGTATCTCCACGTGCTGCACCTGCGGCTCTCCCTGGTCGGGCAGATAGACCACCGTCAGCACGCCACTCATCAGTATCGGCTGGTAGCGCTTGACGCCCTCGGAGAGCGGCCGGTCGCACGAGCCCGCATGTTCGGTGTAGAAGAGCACCGTGCCGTGGGCCGTGCGCATGGGCTGCAGGATGTTCATCGGGCGCTGGTTGATGGGCACGCCGGTGTTCATGCGGCGCGAATGCAGTCGCGCTATGTTACCCTCGCGGTCCACGGTGACCAGCGTCAAGCCCTGCGTGAAGAAGCCGCTGGGCAGCCCCTGGCGGTCCACCTCGGTCCACCGCTGCGAGAGCACCGCATCGTAGTGGCCGTCCGGTGCCGCCGACACGCCATCGATTTGCAGAAACTGCACCGAATGCTGGGCCCGCGAGCCGTCGTCGCGGTTGTACAGGCGGTTGATTTCGTCGGCCGTCAGCTCGTGCACGTCGGTCTTCAGCTGCTCGCTGGCGGTGTTGTAGCATATGGAGAGCAGACGGTCCACCTGCGAACCGTTGCCGTTGTTCTTCTGCTCCCGCACGAGGGCGAAGAGGTACACCTTGCCGTCGGCATAGTTGGCCAGCTGCACCTCGGTCAGGGTGCCTTCGCTTACGGTGAAGCTGTGGGTGTGGTCGCGCTCGCCGTCGAGCACGGTCACCTCGAAGCGGGCGTCGTCCTCGTTCTTCTTCTGTCCCCAGCCACCGATGACCACCTCGCCGCTGTCGTTGACGCGGGCGAAGTCCAGCGCCCGCAGGCGTGTGGTCATGGTCCAGTACTCCTCATACTCGCGGCTGTAGAGCTTCACGGTGGCCTCGGCGCCCTCGCCCTCGCGCTGCATGATGTAGATGCCGGCGCCCAGCTGGCGATGGGGCGACACGCGGTAGACGAAGGCCGTCTGGTCCTTCTTGCCCCCCTTCAGACTGTGGAGCAGTGTGGGCTCGCCCACCACCTCCAGCGTCTGGGGATTGCGGCGCTCGCGCAGCACACGCAGCTCCGAGCGCGACGGCTGCTCGGCCACCAGCAGGTCCACTCCGCCGGCGTTGTCGAAGCCGTCCACATAGTAGCGGTCGGCCTCGCGACGGTAGCGCACACGCGCCAGCTCTTTCTGCTCGCGATTGAAGCGCACCAGCTCGTAGCGCGCATTGATGCTCGAAGCGTTCTGCTCGACCAGTATCGTCGACGTGTCGCCGCTGATGTAGAACGTGGAGAAGCTGGACGGGGCCAGGCCCTTGCCCTTGGCATGCAGCGACAGGTTGCCCACCTGCGCCGCCGCCGTGGCGCACAATACCAGCGTAACAACTGAAAGTACAAGTTTTTTCATCTTTTCTGCTTTTACAATCCGAAATGCAAAGATACACACTTTTTATAAACCGACCAAATACGCGCGCACGATTGTTTTAAATCCGTCCGCACGTACCGCCCCCACACACCATTCCACCCCCCGGTCGGAGAGGGGTCATCCTACCACCATCCTACCATCATCCTACCACCATCCTACCACCATCCTACCATTTTAACATTTCGGAAGCCGTTTTCGGCCACCGATGACGGTATGGTCAGCGTACGTCGGTGCGCTGTTCCAAGGCTTCGTACATGAACACGCCGGCGGCGACGCTGACATTCAGCGATGCCACCTCGCCCACGATGGGCAGCTTGGCCCGCACGTCGCACATCTTCATCAGTTCGGGACTGATGCCCGTCTCCTCGTTGCCCAGGATGAGCAGCGTGGGCTGGCGGAAGTCGACCGAGCGGTAGTGCACGGCCCCTTTCTCGGTGGCACCCACCACCTGGTAGCCGTACTGCCGCACCAGGTTGACCACCGTCTTCATATTCTGCTCGCGGCACACGGGCAGGCGCAGCAGGGCGCCGCTGCTGGTCTTGATGGCATCCTCGTTCATGGCCGCCGACCCGCGGTCGGGCACCACCAGCGCGCCTACGCCGGTGCACTCCGCCGTGCGCGCTATGGCTCCCATATTGCGCACGTCGGTGATGTGATCCAGCAGGAGCATCAGCACCGGCGGCTCCGGCTGCTCCAGCAGGTCCACCAGGCTGTGGTACTTCACCGCGCCTATGGTGGCCACCACTCCCTGATGGTTGCCCGTGGTCAGACGGTTGAGCTTCTCCACCGGCACATACTGGAAGGGCACGTCATGCTCGCGCATCTGCTGCCGCAATTCGTTGAGCAGCGAACTGTTGAGTCCGTTTTGTATCAGCACTCGCTCCACCTGCTGGCCGCTGGTGATGGCCTCGATGACGGGGCGCAACCCGTAGACCACCTGCTTGTTCTCCCTCGGTCGGGCCGTCTCGCCGTCTCGTTGTCTAAATGTTCTTTCCATCTTTGATAGTTATTTTACGGTCGGCCATGTCGGCCAGTTCCTCGTTGTGGGTGACTATGACGAATGTCTGCCCCAGCTCGTCGCGCAGCTGGAAGAAGAGCTCGTGCAACTCGCGGGCATGCTGCGAGTCCAGGTTGCCGCTGGGCTCGTCGGCCAGCACAACCATAGGCTCATTCATCAGGGCGCGCGCCACGGCCACACGCTGGCATTCGCCGCCGCTGAGGGCGGCGGGCTTGTGGTGCCGCCGGTCGCCCAGCCGCAGCATCTCCAGCAGCTGCCGCGCCCGCTGCCGCGCCGCCTCCGTGGCATCGCCGCGTATCAGGGCCGGAATCATCACATTCTCCTCGGCCGTGAATTCCGGCAGCAGATGGTGCGCCTGGAAGACGAAGCCTATCTTCTCGTTGCGGAAGCGGGCCAGCTCCCTCTCTTTCAGCTTCGTGACGTCGGTGTCGCCGTAGCGCAGCGTGCCGCTGTCGGGACGGTCCAGCGTGCCCAGAATCTGCAGCAGGGTGGTCTTCCCCGCCCCGCTGGCACCCACGATGCTCACCACCTCGCCCTTCTCGATGGCCAGGCTCACATCGCGCAGCACCTGCAGCGTCCCGTAGCTCTTATTGATATTCTGTGCTGTAATCATAGCATCCTTGCTTTATTGTTATGTCACCTTGCCAAGCCCCTCTCCTTTGTCCCGTGCCCGAGCGCTTGCGCCCGGCACCATTCTCATACCTCCTGCCCGTTCAGGAACACCCGCTCCACCTTGTTCTCACCGTAGGCGTAGGGCATATACTCATAGCTCGCTATCGGCTTGGTGATATAGAAGTTGGCCCGCTTGCCCACGGCAATGGTGCCCACCTCGTCGCTCACGCCCATAGCATAGGCCGTGTTCAGGGTGGTGGCATTCAGCGCCTCCTCGGGCGTCAGCCGGTAGCGGATGCAGGCCATCGAGAGGATGAGCTGCATATTGCCCGACGGCGAGGTGCCGGGATTATAGTCCGAAGCCATAGCCACCGGCAGACCCGCGTCTATCATACGGCGCGCCGGCGACAGCGGCAGGTTCAGGAAGAAGGCGCAACCCGGCAGCACGGTGGGCATCGTGTCGCTGCCCTTGAGGCATTCTATCTCGGCGTCGCCCATCTGCTCCAGGTGGTCCACCGAGATGGCGCCGTATTTCACGCCCACCTGCACGCCGCCCGACACGGCCATCTCGTTGGCGTGTATCTTGGGCCGCAGGCCGCGCTTGATGCCGGCCTCCAGTATTCGCGCAGTATCCTCCACGGTGAAGAAGCCCTGGTCGCAGAAGACGTCGATGAAGTCGGCCAGCCCTTCGTCGGCCACACGCGGCAGCATCTCGTTGATGACCAGGTCCACATAGTCCTCCTGATGGCCGCGGTACTCCATCGGGATGCCGTGGGCGCCGAGGAAGTTGGACCGGATGGTCATGGGCGACGTCTCCTTCAGGCGGCGTATGACGCGCAGCAGCTTCAGCTCGCTCTCCGTGGTAAGGCCATAGCCGCTCTTGATTTCTATGGCGCCGGTGCCGAGGTGCATCACCTCGTCCAGGCGCTGCAGGGCCATGTCGTACAGCTCCTCCTCCGAGGCCGCCGCCGTGGCCTTGGCCGAATTCAGTATGCCGCCGCCGCGCTTGGCTATCTCTTCATAGCTGAGGCCGCGTATCTTGTCCACAAACTCGTGCTCGCGCGAGTTGGCGTAGACCAGGTGGGTATGCGAGTCGCAGAACGTCGGAAAGACCATACGGCCCGTGGCATCGATGGTGCGCAGGCTGCCAGCCTGCGGTGGTACGCAGGCAGCCTGCCTGCGCAGTTCATCCATCGGCCCGAAAGCCTTGATTCGGCCGTCCTCCACCAGGAGGTAGGCGTCCTTGACGGTCTCCATCTGCGCCATCTCCTTGCCCTGGGCGCGCAGCTTGGGCTGGTAGCTGCTCCCCTGTCCGAGGGGAGCTGTCGCCTTGCGACTGAGGGGTTCCACCTGCACCAGTTCCTTGATATTCTTAATTAGTGTCTGCATATCTCTATCTTTCTATTTTATTCCTTTTTACCATGTATTAAAGCTTCCGCAGCTGTTCTTTGGCATTCTCATGGCCTTGGTCGGCGGCCTTCTGGAACCACCGGCGGGCTTCGCTCAAGTCTTTTGGCACGCCCTCGCCGTTCTTGTAGCAAAGCGCAAGGTTGTACTGCGCAGAGGCATCCCCCTGGTCGGCGGCCTTGCGGTACCACCGCACCGCCTCGGCAAAGTCCTGCGGCACGCCATACCCACCCTCGTACATCTTGCCAAGGCGGACATGCGCATAGGCATTCCCCTGCTCAGCGGCCTTGCGGTACCACCGCGCCGCTTCGACAAAGTCCTGCGACACGCCATACCCACCCTCGTACAACGCGCCAATGCGGACCTGCGCAAGGGCATGCCCCTGCTCGGCAGCCTTGCGGTACCACCGCGCCGCTTCGACAAAGTCATTCTTCAAACCAGCATCGCCAGTCAAGTAAATATGACCAAGTTGCACTTGAGCATCGACATTCCCCTGCTCGGCGGCCATTCGATACATCTCTACCGCTTCGTCATATTGTCTTGCCTTGTAATACTCATCTCCTTTGCGATTCATCTCTGCCAGCTCTTCCTGCGTGTAGCGGCGCGGTGCAGACTGGGATGTCGCAGTCTGGGTGCGGCGCGGGCGGCCCAGCAGGTGCAGCACGTCGTTGACCAGCACGGGGTCGATGGGGTGTTCGTGCATGGTGCGCCAGTTGGTGCTGGAGAATACGAACTCTACGTCGTCAGGCAGGACGCTGCCGTCGATGATGTAGGGCAGCATCTTCTCGCCGCGCTTCTTGTTGAAGGCGTAGAGTATTTCGCGCGTGGTGAAGGGCGACTGGTAGGCGTTCTCGCTGGCCAGCAGCAGGAACACCTCGCTTTCCTTGATGGCGGGGGCCAGTATCTTGGGGAACTCCATGCCGCCGGCGATGCCCTGGCGGTCGATGAAGTAGCTGATGCCCGCCCGGTCGAAGGCGGCGCAGATGCGGTCGGCGATGGCGGTGTCTTTGCGCGAGTAGCTGATGAATACGTCGTAGGTCATATGATGTTCAGAACAGTTCCTGTTGGTTGCCGCTGGTTTTCAGTTTGCCCAGGTGCTGGTAGGCGAGCATGGTGGCCTCACGGCCGCGGGGGGTGCGCATCAGGTAGCCCTCCTGGATGAGGTAGGGCTCGTAGACTTCCTCCACGGTGCCGGCGTCCTCGCCGACGGCGGTGGCTATGGTGCCCAAGCCCACGGGGCCGCCCTTGAACTTGTCTATGATGGTCGTCAGAATACGGATATCCATGTCGTCCAGTCCGTTGCGGTCCACATTGAGGGCCTGCAGGGCGTAGCGGGCTATGTCGAGGGTGATGGTGCCGTCGCCCTTGACCTGGGCGAAGTCGCGCACGCGGCGCAGCAGGCGGTTGGCGATGCGGGGGGTGCCGCGCGAACGGCGGGCTATCTCGATGGCGCTTTCGCTGGTGATCTTCACCTGCAGCAGCGAGGCCGAGCGGTTGACAATCCGGGTGAGCGTCTCGGCGTCGTAGTATTCCAGGCGGCAGTTGATGCCGAAGCGGGCGCGCAGGGGTGCGGTGAGCATGCCGCTGCGCGTGGTGGCGCCGATGAGGGTGAAGGGCTTGAGCGTGAGCTGCACGCTGCGCGCCGCCGGGCCGCTCTCGATCATGATGTCGATGCGGAAGTCCTCCATCGCCGAGTAGAGGTACTCTTCGACCACGGGCGAAAGGCGGTGTATCTCGTCGATGAAGAGCACATCGTTGGGCTGCAGCGAGGTGAGCAGGCCGGCCAGGTCGCCCGGCTTGTCGAGCACCGGGCCGCTGGTGGTCTTGATGCCGACGCCCAGCTCGTTGGCGATGATGTTGCTGAGGGTGGTCTTGCCCAGACCCGGAGGGCCGTAGAGCAGCACATGGTCCAGCGGCTCGCGCCGCTCCTTGGCGGCGCGGACAAAGACCCTGAGGTTGTCCACCACCTGCTGCTGTCCGGCAAAGCTGTCGAAGCCCGACGGACGCAGGGCGCGTTCTATATCCTTCTCCTGCGCGGAGACGGGGCGGTTGTCTAGTGCATCATTTCTCACTGTCTGTCTTCTGTTTGCGAGGTGCTGTCGACCTGCGGTTGGAAGTGCAAAGATACACTTTTTTTCGGATATATCGGCAAATAATATATTACGTCCTATCACACAGACTCTTGCACACCTGCAGCCGAATGCCGCAGGCACACCCCCGGACACCCCGCAGCCACCGACCGGCACACCCGCCCCGAACGACCGCGCATGCACCTGCTTCGGACACACTAAAGACCTATCAACCACTACCGTAGAAGGTGTTGGTAAGTCGTTGGTAAGTCGTTGGTAAGTCGTTGGTAAGTCGATGGTAAGTCGTTGGTAGGTTGGGAATCTGAGGTTCAATGGGTTACAAAGGCGGTTTTTCGCGTCGCAACAGGCGGGTGCACTTTTGTGTCGGCGGCATGCGAGCCACAGCTGCCGCAGCGGAAAGATTTTTTCGCCGGCGGTACAATATTTGCAGACTAAGGTCGTTATACAACGAAACAATGTCATTCGAACTATGAAATCTATCATCGTAGGAACCGACTTCTCGGAAGGCTCGTATGTGGCGCTGGAGCTGGCAGTGGACATTGCCAACCGCATGCGCTGCGACATACTGCTGGTATGGGTGCGCCGCGAGAAGAAACTCTTCACCGGCGAGCAGATGGAGATGCTGACCAACCTGGCCAAAGACAAGCTCCAGATGCTCTGCGACAAATACAACCCCCTGATGCAGCACGGCACCATCCACCACACGATAGTGAACGGCCGTGTCTCGACCGCCATTGCCGAAGTGGCGCGGCGCGAACTGTCGCCGCTGATAGTGATAGGCACCAACGGAGCCTCGGGCTTCGAGAAATTCGTCATAGGCAGCCAAGCCGCCCGCATCGTGCAGGACTCGCCCTGCCCGGTCATCACCATGCGCCAGGGCTACGACTTCCACAAGCGGCTGGAGCGCATCGTGGTGCCGCTGCGCGTCAACGCCAACTCGCGCCAGAAAGTGCCGCCCGCAGCCTCTATGGCCAAGATATTCGGCTCCGAAGTGTACATCCTCGGCCTGCTCGACCTCAAGGAAGAAGAGTCGGCCCTGCGCACCTATATCGGACAGAGCATCGACTACCTGGAGCGCGAAAACGTGCCCTACCACTTCGAAATCCACACCTACTCCACCTACAGCGACACCGTGCTCAACTACGCCGACGACATCAAGGCCGACCTGGTGATAATCAACACCGAGCAGGACCGCCTCATCTCGCAGTTCTTCCTCGGCACCAACGCCCAGCAGGTGGTGCACAAATCGCAAATCCCCGTGCTCTGCATCCACCCCGAGGACTACATCAATATCGTACCCAAAGTCTAAGCACCGTGCATGACGCCATAATCGTAGGCGGAGGCGCCGCCGGACTGATGGCCGCCGTGACCGCCGCCGAGCGGGGTCGCAGCGTGCTGCTGCTGGAGAAAATGGACCAGGCCGGGCGCAAACTGCGCATCACCGGCAAGGGCCGCTGCAACCTCACCAACACCAACCCCCTGCGCGACACCCTGCCCCACATAGGCAGCGACAGCCGCTGGATACGCAACGCCTACGGACGCTTCTTCAACCGCGAGCTCATGGACTTCTTCGAGCAGCGCGGCGTAGAGCTCACCGTGGAGCGCGGCAACCGCGTCTATCCGGCCAGCGGCAAGGCATTGGACATCTTCCTGGCCCTCGTCAACGACCTGGAAGCCCGCCCCAACGTCAGCATACGCAAGAACACCACCGTCAAGCAAATAGAAGTCTTCCGCGACAGCGCCGAGGCGACGCCCGATGCTGACGGGGCCCCGCTGCCACAGGCCACCGCCGTGGTACTGCAGAACGGCGAGCGGCTCCCCTGCCGCCACATCGTCCTGGCCACGGGAGGACTCTCCTACCCCACCACCGGCTCCACCGGTGCCGGCCACCGCATGGCCCGCGAACTGGGCCATTCCGTGGTCGAACCCGTGCCCTCGCTGGTGCCGCTCACCTGCCGCGAAGAGCTCCCGACAGACATGGAAGGCTTCATGCTGAAGAACGTGCAGCTGACACTGCTGGACCCGTCGTCCGGCACACCGCTGTTCCGATCCGGCATCGGCGAGATGACCTTCGCGCGCGATGCGCTGGCCGGCCCCATCGCCCTCAGCGCCAGCCGCGTGGCCTCGCGCCCGCTACACAGCGGACAGAGCCTCGTGGCGCGCCTCGACCTCAAGCCCGGCCTCACTCCCGAACAGCTGGACCGCCGCCTGCAAGCCGACCTGGCCGCCAACGGCACACGCGTGTTCAACGACGCGTTGCGGCTCTGGCTCCCCGCCGAGCTTATCCCCTTTGCACTGAAGAAGCTGCATATAGAATACTACAAGCGGCTGCATCAGATTACAGGCGACGAGCGCCGCCGGCTGGGACGATGGCTCAAGGGGGTGGAATTCACCCTGTCGGGCACGCATGACTGGAACGAAGCCATTGTCACGCAGGGCGGTGTGGCCCTCGGCGAAGTCAATCCCAAGACGATGGAGAGCCGCCTGGTGAAGGGGCTCTATCTGGTGGGCGAACTGCTGGACCTGGACGCCGACACCGGAGGCTACAATCTGCAACTGGCTTTCTCGACCGGCCACGCGGCTGGCATGGCAATATAAAAGAGGGGGGTTCCGGATGGAACCGCCCTCTTGGTCTGTGACTCAAGCGTATGTACTATTCTTCGGCGCCTTTTTCGATGGCGAGTTTACCACGATAGTAGCCGCACTCGGGGCAAACGTGGTGGTACATTACTTGGGCTCCGCAGTTGCTGCAAGTGGTCAACTGCGCTTTCTCCAACGCATCGTGCGTTCTTCTCTTGGCCGTACGGGTCTGCGAGAATCTGTGTTTTGGATGTGGCATATTATTACTTTTTTTTGTTTATTATTTCATATTCTTCAGTGCTTCCCAGCGTGGGTCCACATAGTCGTCGTCGCGCTGTGTCTCGTCGCCGCCGATGTATTTGGTCATCTCCGGGTCGCATTCTCCCTCGGGGTGCGCGTGTTGCAGCGGAATTCGTACGGCTACGTATTCGTACATCCACGGAGTCAGGTCCAGCTCGCTCGTTCCCTCGGGCAACACCACGGTGTCTTCGTCGTCGGTAGTCTCCGTGTCGCTGAAGCGCACATTGAGGTGCTCTTCGCCGCTCACCGGCACCGTCATCGTGCCCAGGCATCTGTCGCACTTGGTCCTCACCTCGCCCGCAAAGGCTAATGTGAGCATCGTCACCCGCTCGTTTTTCTCCATTTTGACATCAAAATCCACCTTTCCACCCTCGATTTCTTCGTTTTTGAAGCTTTCGAGACTTGTGTCATCCAGTGTCATTGCGTAGGTATAAATACCTGACTTCAACCCGGATAGGCGCACTTTTCTATCATCATTCTGGCTCATTTTCGCACTCCTATTGAGTTTGCAAAAATACAAAGAAAAACGAAACTGGCAAAAAAAATATTCATTTTGCTGCAAAAAACGTCATTTTTCCCGCCGGACGGGCGGGGACAATTTGCCTCCGCACGAGGGGTCATCCTACCACCATCCTACCATCATCCTACCACCATCCTACCACCATCCTACCATTTTAACATTTCGGGCGGCAGGGAATTGCCTCTTTGGTCGAGGCAAAAAAGTGGCTCAAACCACTTTTTTCCGGCTAGCGACCAGCGCCCGTCTGGCAGCCATGATGATTTATTTGCGCCTGTATCAGTTTTATTTCGTATTTTTGCACCGCAATTTTAGCGCAATGGAGATACTGTTCGGCATACTCTGCGGTTTGGTGCTGTCGCTGTTTTTCAGCGTCGGCCCATCGTTCTTTGCACTGATACAGAATAGCATACACTATGGTTTCCGCAAGGGTGTGGCCTTCGAGGTGGGCGTGAATTCGAGCGATATACTGATTGTAGGGCTGATGCTCACATTGCTCAAAGATGTCGACATGAGCGGCGTGCTGCACAATCCCTACGTGGCCTCCATCGGCGGCTCGGTGGTGATTGTGCTTGGCATCGTCTCGCTGCTGCGCAAGCCGGTGAAGCGCGAGGGCAAGAAGCTGGTCTTCGAGGGGGTGCCCCGCGGCCGCGAGCTGGCCCTGCAGGGCTTTGCTCTCAATTTCCTCAACCCCACCGTCTGGATTTATTGGATATCTATCATCACCTTCATCTCCGGTGAGTTGGAGTTGTCGCTGGCCGACCGCTACATTTTCTTCGTCAGCCTGCTGCTGACCGAGTTGGCTGTGGGCATACTGAAGTGCCGCCTCTCGTCGCTGCTGCAGAACATATTCTCGGCCCGCATGATGAACTGGGTGAACAAAGGGGTGGGCATACTGCTCATCGGCATCGGTGCCTACCTCATCATCTCGATGCTGGTGCACCAGAAGCATCCCGAACTGCCGGAACGCGACAGCAGCGAAAACGCCACGCACCTGATACAACGTATCCACGGCATGGCGAAGGACTCGGCCAAGAATGCCGACACACTCTACCTGAAATAACTGATTTTCACCGCAGCACCCGTCGAGGTGCGGAGCACATAGATGCCCGACGCCGGCAGCGACAGACGCTCGGCTGCGGTGGCTCGTGCCACACTGGCCACCCGACGACCCATGACATCCACCACCGTCAGCTCCAGCCCTTCGGCATCACGAACCTCCACACCGCCGTCCACCACAGCCACTGTGGGCATGGACAGCGTCGCCTCGTCGACGGACAGGGGCGGGATGGGGATGGGTGGCAACGGATAAGGATAGTCGGGGCAGGGGGTCTCTTCGATGGGATGCAGGCTCCAATAGCTGGCACTGGCGTAGGCCGTCAGGGTGCTGCAGGGCACAAAGAGCAACGGCAAGGGGGTCACGCCCTCGAAGGAATCGTCGTACACCGCCGGCGGCACATCGCAGCGCAGCCGCACAGTGTCCAGCCCATAGCACTCTTTGAAGACGCCTTCGCCCACGTAGCGCAGTGTCGACGGCAGGTCTACCAGCGTCACGTCGTCGCAATAAATGAAGGCGTTGTTGGCCAGGCCCACCACACCCTCGGGCACGCGCACCTTGCCGCTGGCCAGGTTACCCTCCTTGATGAGCCACTGACCCATCACCAGCGAGAGTTGGTCGTTCCAGTTGTCGGGGTTGTTATAGTATCCGCAACCTTCGAAAGCCGCCGCTGCCACACGGCGCAGGGTGGTGGGCAGGACCACTGTGTCGAGCGATGCGCAGTGGAAGAACGCCATCATGTCAATGCGTTGCACCCCTTCGGCCAGGATGACCGAGGTGAGGAGCGAATCGGCGGCGAAGGCTCGCATGCCCACGCTGGTCACGCTGCCGGGGATGCTGACGGCCGTCAGCTGCTTGCAGCCCTCGAAGGCCATGCTCCCGATAGCGGTGACACTATAGGCAACGCCCTCGTGGACAATGACGGAGGGAATCTCCATGCGTCCGGAGGGCGCGGAAAAGCCATTCCAGCTCACCGCCGCCGGGGCCACCACCTTGACGCTATTGGCGTCGTTGAGGGTGAGGTATATAGTCTGGCCCGACGGCAACTCATAGCTGAAGTTGTATGCCGCGACCGGCCAGGCCAGGGCGAGAGTGAGCAGGAAAGGCAGCAGTTTTCTCATCGTACAGTTCAATCCTCGATGCCGCGGGCGGCAAAGAGCAGTTCCATCATCTTGATAGCAGAGGTGCTGACGGGGGTGCCAGGTCCGAAGACTGCGGCCACGCCGGCATCGAAGAGGAACTGGTAATCCTGCGGCGGGATGACGCCACCAGCGATAACCATAATGTCTTCACGGCCCAATTTCTTGAGCTCCTCTATCACCTGCGGCAGCAGCGTCTTGTGACCGGCGGCCAGCGAACTGGCGCCGAAGATGTGCACGTCGTTCTCCACGGCCTGCTTGGCGGCCTCGGCGGGCGTCTGGAACAGGGGGCCCATATCGACGTCGAAGCCCATGTCGGCGTAACCCGTGGCCACCACTTTGGCGCCGCGGTCGTGACCGTCCTGGCCCATCTTGGCCACCATGATGCGGGGGCGGCGGCCCTCGATCTTGGCAAAGCGGTCGGTCATCGCCTGTGCCTTCTTGAAGGCATCGCTTTCTTTGGTCTGACTGCTATACACGTTGCTGATAAGATTGATTTTGGCTTTGTAACGTCCGTAGACTTTCTCCAGGGCATAACTGATTTCACCCAGCGAGGCGCGCTTGCGGGCAGCGTCAATACTAAGCTCGAGCAGGTTGCCTTTGCCGGTGCGGGCACACTCGGTCAGTGCGTCGAGGGCAGCCTCCACAGCCTGGCTGTCGCGCTCGGCACGAAGCTTGTGCAGACGCTCGATCTGGGCATTGCGCACGGCAGTATTGTCGATTTCGAGGGTCTCGATGGGGTCTTCGTGGTCCAGACGGTACTTGTTGATGCCGACGATGGTGTCCACATTCGAGTCGATGCGGCTCTGCTTGCGGGCCGAAGCCTCTTCGATGCGCATCTTGGGCACGCCGCTTTCGATGGCTTTGGCCATGCCGCCCAGCTTCTCCACCTCCTGGATGTGAGCCCAGGCGCGGTGGGCCAGCTCGTGCGTGAGACTCTCCACATAGTAGCTACCGGCCCACGGGTCGACGACGCGGCAGATATTGGTCTCCTCCTGCAGGTATATCTGAGTGTTGCGGGCGATACGGGCGCTGAAGTCCGTCGGCAGGGCGATAGCCTCGTCGAGGGCGTTGGTGTGCAGACTCTGGGTGTGTCCCAGGGCGGCACCCATAGCTTCGATGCAGGTGCGGGCCACATTGTTGAAGGGGTCCTGCTCGGTGAGGCTCCATCCGCTGGTCTGGCTGTGTGTGCGCAGGGCCAGCGACTTGGGGTTCTTCGGGTTGAACTGGTTGACTATCTTGGCCCAAAGCATACGGGCGGCACGCATCTTGGCAATCTCCATGAAATGGTTCATACCCACGCCCCAGAAGAAGGAAAGACGGGGAGCGAAGTCGTCCACGCTCATGCCTGCCGAGATACCGGCACGCAGATACTCCAGACCGTCGGCCAGCGTGTAGGCCAACTCGATGTCTGCCGTGGCACCGGCTTCCTGCATATGGTAGCCCGAAATACTGATGCTGTTGAACTTAGGCATGTGCTTCGAAGTGTACTCGAAGATGTCGGCGATGATTTTCATGCTGGGCAGCGGGGGATAGATGTAGGTGTTGCGCACCATGAACTCCTTCAGGATATCGTTCTGGATGGTGCCCTGCAGCTGCTCCTGCGGTACGCCTTGCTCCTCGGCGGCGATAATATAGAAGGCCAGAATGGGCAGCACGGCGCCGTTCATGGTCATGGACACGGACATCTTGCCCAGGTCTATCTGGTCGAAGAGAATCTTCATGTCGAGGATGCTGTCGATGGCCACACCGGCCTTGCCCACATCGCCCACCACGCGCTCGTGGTCCGAGTCGTAGCCGCGGTGGGTGGCCAGGTCGAAGGCGCAGCTCAGGCCCTTCTGTCCGGCGGCTATATTGCGACGGTAGAAGGCGTTACTCTCCTCGGCAGTCGAGAAGCCGGCATACTGGCGGATGGTCCACGGACGCATGACATACATCGTCGAATACGGTCCGCGCAGGAAGGGGGCTATACCGGCAGCATAGTTCAGATGCTCCATACCCTCCAGGTCCTTGCGGCCATAGGCGGGCTTCACATCTATCTGCTCCGGCGTCTTCCAGTTCTTCTCGTTATGGTTCTCCTGCTCCCACTGCTCGAAGGTTTCTTGCGTTCCTTCGGCCTTGCGGAAGTCGACATTTTGAAAGTTCGGTCTCATTATCAGATTTTTATATTGTTATCGTATCGTTTCTTCAACTTGCAAATATACACAAAATCTTTGAATTGCGTATATACGTCCGAAAAAAGATTTGTACAATCCGATTTTTCTTCGTACTTTTGCAGCATCAACCGTTGGCCACAAAGGCCACCACAACATGTCTGTGCTATGAGCAAACGAATACTATTTGTCTGCCACGGCAACATATGCCGCAGCCCGATGGCAGAATACACGATGAAGAAGATGGTGCGGCAGGCGGGACGCGAAGCCGATTTCGAGATAGCCTCGGCCGCCACCAGCACCGAAGAGCTGGGCAATCCGGTCTACCCCATGGCACGGCAGGAGCTGGCCACTCACGGCATAGGCTGCGGCGGCCACGCGGCCCGCCAGCTGCAGGCCGACGACTATGACCGCTACGACTGCATCTTCGGCATGGACAGAGAGAATGTAATCAACATACGCCGCATCGTCGGGGGCGACCCTGAGGGTAAAGTGAGGCGCTTGCTGCCGCACAAAGACATCGACGACCCCTGGTACACACGCGATTTCCGTACGGCCTGGACCGACATTCACACCGGCCTCACCGCCCTGCTCGACAAACTGACTGCCGATGAGTGAGCCCGCCGTCGACTTCGAACAGGTAGAGGCCCTCGGCATCTCGCGCCAAGCCTACGACGAGGTGCTCGACATCGTGGGCCGCATACCCACGATGGAGGAACTCTCCACGCTGCTGGCCATGTGGGAAAGCAACGGGCGCCAGCAGAGCCTCTATGGATGGCTGCGCGGCCAACGCCATACCGTCGAGCGCGACGAATACCTCTACACCGGCGCCGCCGACCACCGCGCCGTCCGCGAGCCCCGCGTCAAAGACTGCATCGACATCGCCCGGCAGCTGGCAGTGGACAGTGAGGAGTGGGTAGCGAGTAGCACCCGCGGACACTCGCTGCCCACTACCCACTGCCCACTATCCACTGGGTGCCTGCTCTACCTCGTGGGCAACGTCAGCACCGAGTTCGCCGACAGCGAATATGCACGCCGCTGCCTGCATCTGGTAGACAACGCAATGGCCACCGGCGGACACGACGAGGACTGCCAATACATCGAACTCATCCTCGGCGCACTGGCCGAGGCCGGCATCTGCTCCCCCACCCTCGCCGTCGGCCAGGGCGGCCTCTTCTGCTCGCTCCTGCGCCTCGTCGCCCCGCTGGGCTACGACATACTCACGCCGCGCGAAGTGCGGCTCGACGCCTTCCTCTTCGGCGAGGAGCGGGGGCGCTACCTGGTGGCCCTCGACGAAGGGCACGACGACCAGTTCCTCCTCAAGATGGACGAGGCGCGCCTCAACTGCTGCATCCTCGGCCGCACCACCAAAAAGCGCATCATGGTCGACGGCTTCGACTTCGGCCCCGTCGTCTGGTATATACGCCGTCCCGCCGAGGCCGGCGACAAGAGCTGACCTCTACCGCCACCCCTTCGCCGCCGGCCACCGGATACACCCTCCGCCATCGACCTCCCAACCCGCCACCAACCACCCGCTGCAGAGGCTCCCGAAATGTTAAAATGGTAGGATGGTGGTAGGATGGTGGTAGGTTGATGGTACGTTGGTGGTAGGATGACCCTTGCTAGGGTGGGGGTCGGAGGGCGGAAGTTTGAGTGATGAACGACGAATGGTAAATAATGAATATCAGCTAACTACGAACTACCTACCGCCAACTGCCAACTGTCAACTATTCATTTTCAATTCTCAATTCCCAATTTTCAATTCCCACCCTCTCAGCGTAAACCGGAATCCCGCAAGCACAAAATCTTTAAATAACGTTAAATCCACCCTCATACCCCTCAAAATCAACCGACAGCAGCGGCGCAAAACAAGGGCGGCGTGCCGATGGCACGCCGCCCTGAGGGTCCGGAACCGTATCGCCAAAGGGCGTCCGACTAGCGGCGGCGCTCTTTGATACGGGCTTTCTTACCGGTGAGGTCGCGCAGGTAGAAGATGCGGGCACGGCGCACGGCACCATGCTTGTTGACGTCGATCTGCTCGATGAACGGGCTGGCGATGGGGAAAATACGCTCCACGCCGACGCCGTTCGTGACCTTGCGGACAGTAAAGGTCTCGGTGGCTCCGCTTCCACTGCGCTGCAGCACAACGCCCTGGAAGTTCTGGATTCTCTCTTTGTTACCTTCTTTAATCTTGTAGTGGACGGTGATGGTATCGCCAGCTTTGAACTCGGGGAACTCCTTGCGCTCGACAAGGGTCTCGACAAACTGCATTATTTCATTCTTTCCCATGACTTATAGATTCTTTAGCGGTTAAATTCATTATTTCTTTACCATCTTCACAACAGCGGCGAAAGCCTCGGGATTGTTCATCGCGAGATCGGCAAGCACCTTGCGGTTGAGTTCGATGTTGTTCTTGTGAAGTTCGCCCATAAAGACGGAGTACGAAATACCGTTGATGCGGCAACCGGCATTGATACGGTTGATCCACAGCGAACGGAACTCGCGCTTCTTGTTCTTACGGTCACGGTAAGCGTAGGTCTGACCTTTTTCCCATTTGTTCTTGGCAACGGTCCATACGTTTTTACCTCTGCCCCAATAACCCTTGGTGCGGTTGAGGATTTTCTTTCTGCGAGCCCTGGAGGCTACAGCATTGACTGATCTTGGCATTTTCTGTAATTGTTTTTTTGCTCAGGCGGCAGCGCGGTGCTTTTTGTGTTGTTTCTAACCTGCTGCTCTTGTCGGCGCTGAACAATGGTTAATAACTCCTGTTTCTTTCTTAGTCTTCGATTCCTCAAGTCTTCGTGACTTCGGGATTTCTCTTGATGTCACGTTGTCTTGAAGTCTCGAAGTCTTCTCTAGGCAAGCAACATACGTTTCACGCGGGCCTCGTCGTCGCGGCTCACGAGAGTGGTGTGGTCGAGGTTGCGCTTCTGAGTCGTCTCCTTCTTGGTCAGGATATGACTGTGGTAAGCATGCTTGCGCTTGATTTTACCGGTGCCGGTGAAGGTGAAACGCTTCTTGGCAGCGGCCTTGGTTTTCATTCTAGGCATTACTTTACTGTTTTTTTAAGTTAGACTTTGTATTGATACGGTTTGGACTTTCTCGTTTACTGCTTCTTGGGAGCGATGACCATGAGCATGCGCTTGCCCTCGAGGCGGGGCATCTGCTCAGGCTTGCCGTACTCCAGCAGTGCCTCGGCAAACTTCAGCAGCTGCTGTTCACCCTGCTCTTTGTAGACTATCGAGCGGCCGCGGAAGAAGACATCGACCTTCACCTTGTTGCCCTCCTTGAGGAAGCGGATGGCGTGGTTGAGCTTGAACTCGAAGTCGTGGTCGTCGGTCTGCGGGCTGAGCCTGATCTCCTTGATGACAATCTTCTGCGAGTTCGCCTTGCGTTCCTTCTCGCGCTTCTTCTGCTCGTAGAGGAACTTCTGGTACTCGATGATTTTGCACACCGGCGGATTGGCCTGAGGCGATATCATCACCAGATCGAGCCCTTCGTCGTAGGCCCGGCGCAGCGCCTCCTTGGTGTTCATGATGGTGGGCTCCATGCCGTCGCCTACCACACGCACCATCGGCGCGTCAATGCGTTCATTAATCAGGTGCTCCGCCTCTTTGCGGACGGGACCTCGGCCTCTCTGCTGGCTGTTGCCCTGGGGGCCACTGGGTTTGTACGGTGTTGCTATAACTTGGTTCTCCTATATTAAGTTTGCTTTCTTACTGCATCACTTGGGCAATTTCATCCTCTATGAGCTTGGCAAAGGCTTCGGGCTTCATGGCGCCCAGGTCGCCGGCGCCCTGACGACGGACGCTGATGGTGCCTTCGGCCACCTCCTTTTCGCCCAAAATGAGCATGAAGGGGACCTTGGCCAATTCGGCATCGCGAATCTTGCGGCCTATCTTTTCGCTGCGTTCGTCGATGGTGCCGCGCAGACCGAGGTCCTCGAGACGGGCCTTCATGGCCTTGGCCTCGTCGATGTACTTCTCGCTGACGGGCAGTATCATGAACTGGTCGGGGGTGAGCCACAGCGGGAACTTGCCGCCGGTGTGCTCTATCAGCACGGCGCAGAAGCGCTCCATAGAGCCGAAGGGGGCACGGTGTATCATCACCGGGCGATGCTTCTGGCCGTCGGAGCCGATGTATTCCAGCCCGAAACGCTCGGGCAGGTTGTAGTCGACCTGGATGGTGCCGAGCTGCCAACGGCGCCCGATGGCATCCTTGACCATAAAGTCGAGTTTGGGTCCATAGAAGGCGGCCTCGCCAAGCTCCACACGGGCCTTGAGGCCCTTCTCCTGGCAGGCTTCGACGATAGCCTGTTCGGCCTTGGCCCAGTTCTCGTCGGTACCTACATATTTGGTGGTATTGTTGGGGTCGCGGAGCGATATCTGTGCCTCGAAGGTGTCGAAGCTGAGTGCTTTGAAGATAATCTCGATAATCTCCATCACCTTGATGAACTCCTCTTTCACCTGGTCGGGGCGGCAGAAGATGTGGGCGTCGTCCTGAGTAAAGGAACGCACGCGCGTGAGGCCATGCAGCTCACCACTCTGCTCGTAGCGGTAGACGGTGCCGAATTCGGCGATGCGCAGCGGCAGTTCTTTGTAGCTCACGGGCTCGTTTTTGAATATCATGCAGTGGTGAGGGCAGTTCATAGGCTTCAGCAGATACTCCTCGCCTTCCTCGGGGGTGGTGATGGGGCGGAAGCTGTCGGCGCCGTAGTGGTCCCAGTGGCCGCTGGTGACGTAGAGCTGCTTGCCGCCGATATGGGGGGTGATGACCTGCTTGTAGCCGTAGCGTTTCTGTATCTTGCTCAGGAAGTCCTGCAGGCGCAGACGCAGGTCGGTGCCTTTGGGCAGCCAGATGGGCAGTCCCTTGCCCACCATGTCGCTGAACATGAAGAGGCCCATCTCCTTGCCTATCTTGCGGTGGTCGCGCTTCTTGGCCTCCTCGAGCAGGGTCAGGTACTCGTCCAGCTCCTTCTTCTTGGGGAAGCTGATGGCGTAGATACGGGTCAGCTGGGGGCGATGCTCGTCGCCACGCCAGTAGGCGCCGGCGAGGCTGAGTATCTTCACCGCCTTGATGGCGCCGAAGTCGACCAGGTGGGGTCCGCGGCAGAGGTCGGTGAAGGCGCCGCTTTCGTAGAAGCTTATCTCGCCGTCGTTGAGCTCGCCGATGCGCTCCAGCTTGTATTCGTCGCCCTTCTTGGTGAAGAAGTCGAGTGCCTCGGCTTTGCTCACCTCGCGACGCGTGATGGGGGTCTTGGCCTGCACCAGTTCCATCATTTTCTTCTCAATCTTGGGGAAGTCTTCGCTGGAAATCTGGTAGTCCATGAAGTCGATATCGTAGTAGAAGCCGTTTTCGATAGCGGGGCCGAAGCCGAACTTCACGCCCGGATAGAGCAGTTCGATGGCCGAGGCCAGCAGGTGGGCCGATGTGTGCCAAAAGGTGTCCTTGCCTTCCTCGTCGTTCCAGGTGAGCAGCTGCACGGTAGCGTCCTCGTTGATGGGGCGGTAGAGCTCGGTCACCTTACCATTCACTTTGGCGGCCAACACATTGCGTGCAAGACCCTCGCTGATGCTTTTTGCTATATCGAGGGGGGTGACACCAGCCTCATGCTGATGCACAGAACCATCTGGTAGTGTTATATTTATCATTACTATAGTTTGCTTTTTTGCCATTCAATTTGAACTGCAAAAATACAACTTTTTTATAAACCGCAAAAAAATATTTTTCCCCGACCGTTTGGCTGGCAGTGCTTTGGCCCGTTGCCCGCGCTCCACGATGCACAGAATGCGGCATCGGCGTCCCGCCGACGGCAGTCCCCCGCCATCGGGGCGCGGCTTGGCGTCCACTACCGGCATTCATCACCTCTCGAAACAGGCATCCGAAATGTTAAAATGGTAGGATGGTGGTAGGATGGTGGTAGGTTGATGGTACGTTGGTGGTACGTTGGTGGTAGGATGACCCTTGTTTGGGCGGAGGACAGCGTAATGATGAATGATGAATGTAGAATGATGAATGTCAGTCAACTACCCACTGTCAACTGCTATCTACCCACTGCCAACTGTCAACTGCCAACTGCCAACTGTCAACTGCCGACTCACCCCCCTCTCAGCGTAAGTCTGAAAAGTGCAAGTCCCTGCGGGTTAAAAAACGTTAAAAGTGCATTCCGCCGTGCCCGTCGGCCCGACGCGGGGCCGGGTCAGAGCGTCTGCAGCAGCGACTCGGCTTCGGCCACACCGGCGTCGGCCGCCAGCTTCAGCCAGCGACGGGCCTCCTTTTTGTTCTTCTTCACGCCCCCGCCACTGACATAGAGCTGTCCGAGCACGTAGGCACTGTGGACGTCGCCCGCCTCGGCGGCACGGCGGAACCACTCGGCCGCCTGCTCCATGTCGATGTCGACGTATATGCCCTGCCCGTAGCAGTAGGCCAGCAGCCGCATGCCGAAGCTGGAGCCGGCCTCGGCTGCCTGCTGGTAGAGTCCGTAGGCGCGCCGGGCATTGGCGGTCACGCCGGTACCGTTCTCGTAGCATATGCCCAGACGGCACATAGCCTCGGTGTTGCCCAGGTCGGCGGCACGCTGGTAGAGCTCCACGGCACGCTGGACATTCAGCGGCACCGATTCGCCGTCGAGGTAGCTTCCGGCCAGCTGCACCATAGCGTCGTCCGAGCCGGCAGCCACGGCGCGCTCGTACCAGTAGAGCACCTTCGTGGTGTCGCGCTCCACGCCTTCGCTGCCGTTATATAGCTGACCGAGCAGCATCATGGCGCGCACGCTGCCCAGCGAGGCGGCGGTGTCGAGCAGACGCAGGGCCAGCGCGGGGTCGCTCGTGGTGCCGTTGCCCGTGTAGTGGGCTATGCCGAGCCAGAGGTGCGCATGGCCCGAGGCGTCGAGTGGCGCCATCTGTTCCAGTATGCCGACGGCCGTGGCGGGGTCCTCCTTCACGCCGTTGCCGGTGAGCAGGGCCTGGGCATAGAGCACCGTGGCGTCGACGGAGCCGTGCTGCATGGCCGACTGCAGGTATCCGATGGCGTTCTCGTAGGAGCCCTGATTGTAGAGGTAGGCGCCAATCATGTAGTCGCCCCGCGGGTCGTCCTGCTGCGAGGCCATCTGATAGAGCATCAGGGCCGTGTCGCCGCTGACCTCGATGCCGCCGCGGCCGTAGTTGTACATGTCGGCCAGCTCGGCGGCGGCGCGTGCCGAACCCGCCTCGACGGCATCGCGCAGATAGTAGACAGCCTTGGCCGTATCCACGCGGGTACCTATGCCGCGCAGGTAGCAGAAGGCCACGTCGGACAGGCCGTTGGCGTTGCCTTCGGGTATGCCGGCGGCCAGCATATAGGTCTGGAAAGCCTGCAGCGAGTCGGGCTTGATGCCGGCCAGACCGGCCTTGTAGTAGTCGCCCAGGTAGGAATAGCCGTCGCTATAGCCGGCCTCGCCCGCGCGGCGGAAGTAATCCATAGCCGTGAGGCTGTCCTGCTCCACGCCGGCACCGGCCTCGTAGTACTGCGCCAGCATGAAGAGCGCCTGCCCGTCGTCCGGCAAGCGGCGCAGCATATACACCGCACTGTCGTAGTTCTGCGGATAGAAAGCGCCCGCGTCGAAGAGACGCCCCGTGAGGTAGACGGCATCGCGGTAGCCCGTGCGCTCGGAGCGGCGCAGCAGAGGCAGGCCGCGCAGCGAGTCGGCCTGGCCCTTTTTGTCCAGCGAACCGTCCAGATACAGCACCGCCAGCGCGAGGTCGCCCCGCGCATCGGCGGCCTGGGCGTACCATTTGGCGGCCTTCTTGTACTCCTCGCGGGCGCTGTAGTAGTCGCCCAACTCGTTCATGCACTCCTTGTTTCCTGCCTTGGCACCCTTCTGGAGCCATTTTTCCATGCCCTTCACGTCCTCCCGTTGGAGGCAGAGATTGGCCGAATCAAGATACGAGACCTCGCGCTGACCCATCGAGAGCATGGGCAGCAAGGTCAGCAATAGCATAATTATCAACTTGTTATTCATATTCAAAAGACTGATTACCATAGGCAAAAATACACATTTTTTTCGATTTCACCATTTTTGGGTATTGTGGGGTCGCCAGAATGGTCGTAATTTTGCATCCGGAAAATGGGACTAAAAATGCACTAAGAAAAGTCCGTTTCTTGTTTTAGGATTAATAGCACTGAGGCCACCTGCCGGGCGGCCTCTTTGTTTTGCAAGTCAATTGTTCTCAATCACATACATGCGGCAGACGCCGAAGGTAAGCTTGCGCTGACTACAATGTTGAATGTTGAATGATGAATGTTGAATGATTTGCAGGAAGGCGTCGCCCTTGGGGAAGCGTTCGATGCTCCGCGGCAGGTAGGTGTAGGCATCGCGGCTGCCGGCCAGGCGCTGGCCCAGCCAGGGGATGACGCGGCGGGTGTAGAGGTTGTAGAAAGGGCGTACGACGGGGCTGTCGGGCGTGGCCAGCTCCAGTATCACCATGCGTCCGCCGGGCTTCAGCACCCGCAGCATCTCACCAAGGCCCTGCTCCAGGTGTACGAAATTGCGCACGCCGAAGGCGCAGGTGACGGCGTCGAAGCTGGCGTCCCCGAAAGGCAGATGCTCGGCGTCAGCCACCTGGTACGCAGGCTGCCAGCCTGCGGTCTTTCTCCTGGCTATCGCCAGCATCTCCCCGCTCAGATCCACGCCGGTGACCGCAAAGCCCCGCTTTGCAAGGAGCAGGCACATGTCGCCCGTGCCACAGGCAACGTCAAGCACCTTGTACTCTGTTGGTACGCGGGCAGCCTGCTTGCGGACTTGTCGCGGACAGGCTGCCCGCGTACCATAGAGACGCCACCAACGGTCCAGCCCAGCCGTCATCAGGTGGTTCATGCGGTCATAGTCGCGCGCTATGGTATCAAAATCGTAAGCCATTTTACCAGATGGGGTACGGGCAGGTTGCCTCGATATAGAATGTCTCTCCGTATAGGAAACATAGCACGAAGGTGGTGATGACCAGCAGAGGCAGCATCTTGTCGAGTTGACGCCCCTTGCGGCGCCACACACCGATGATATGCCACAGGAAGAACGGTGCAGTAGGAAGCACACAGAAGGCCACATTCTCTTCGCACCAGCCGAAGCTGGCCACCCCGAGCACCACAAGCACCGTCTGATAGATTCTGGCACCTCGTTCGCCGATGCGGAGCGGGATGGTCTTGCGGATGCCCTCATCGCTCTGCATGTCGCGGATGTTGTTCACATTGAGCACCGCCACACTCAGCAAGCCCACCCCTACAGCAGGGGCCATAAGCCATATCCGGAAGTCGATGGTATGGGCCACGACGAAGTAGCTGCCCAGCACACTCACCAGGCCAAAGAAGATGAAGACGAACAGGTCGCCGAGGCCGATATAGCCGTAGGGCTTCCTGCCGAGGGTGTAGTGCGTGGCTGCCCAGATGGCGGCTGCTCCGAGCAGCAGCACCGCAATCGGTTGGTACGCGGGCAGGCAGCCCGCGGCGGTTTCGGAGACCGCAGGCTGGCAGCCTGCGTACCAGGAGACAAGCACCATAGCCAGCCCAAGCACGCAGCACACCACTACCGTCCCGTTGATGGCGCGCCACATCTGCTTGACTGTCAGGCCGCCGTCGGTCATGCTGTAGTTGGGGCCTTCCCTACCCTCGCCGTCCACACCGCTCAGGTGGTCGCCCATCTCGTTGCTGAGGTTGGAGAGCACCTGCAGGGCGCAGGCTGTGAGCAACACAAGTGCGAAGGCCCACCAGTTGCCGCCATGCGCGCCCATAGCCAAAAGGCCGCCGCACACCACCCCTGCCAGCGACAGGGGCAATGTGCGGAGACGCATAGACTTGATCAAACTATGAATTTTGAATTTTGAATTCTGAACCATGCGCGTCAGCCTTTCAAAATTCAACTTTCAATATTCACCTTTATACATAGCTCGTCGAGCTGTTCCTGGGCGATGGGGCTGGGGCTGCCGCTCATCACGTCGCGGCCCGAGTTGTTCTTCGGGAAGGCGATGAAGTCGCGTATCGAGTCGGCACCGGCGAAGATGGAGCACAGGCGGTCGAAGCCGAAGGCCAGGCCGGCGTGTGGCGGTGCGCCGTAGGTGAAGGCATCCATCAGGAAGCCGAACTGTGCGGCAGCGCTCTCGTCGGTGAAGCCGAGGGTGTGGAACATCTTGTTCTGCAGCGTGCGGTCGTGGATACGAATGGAGCCACCGCCCACCTCGCAGCCGTTCATGACGATGTCGTAGGCGTTGGCGCGTATGTCGCCCCACTTCGACGGGTCGTCGAGCAGGGCCTCGTCCTCGGGCTTGGGAGCCGTGAAGGGGTGGTGCATGGCGTAGTAGCGCTGTGTCTCGTCGTCCCACTCCAGCAGCGGGAAGTCGATGACCCACAGGGGTGCGAACTTCTGCGGGTCGCGCAGGCCGAGTTGCTGGCCCATCTCCAGACGCAGGGCGCAGAGTTGCACACGCGTCTTCATGGCGGGACCGCAGAGCAGCAGCATCAGGTCGCCGGGCTTGGCACCCATCCGGTCGGCAATAGCCTTCAGGGCCTCGGCGTCGTAGAACTTGTCCACCGAGCTCTTGAACGTGCCGTCGGCGTTGTACTTGATGTAGACCATGCCGCCGGCGCCCACCTGCGGACGCTTCACAAAGTCGGTCAGCGCGTCGAGCTGCTTGCGGGTGTATTCGGCGCAGCCCTCGGCCACGATGCCCACCACGAGCTCGCTATTGTCGAAGAGGCCGAAGCCGTGACCCTTGACCACGTCGGTCACCTCCTTGAATTCCATACCGAAGCGCAGGTCAGGCTTGTCGCTGCCGTAGAGGCGCATGGCGTCGTGCCACGTCATGCGGGGGAACTGGTCGAACTCTATACCCTTCATCTCGCGGAAGAGATGCTTGGCCAGGCCCTCGAACATATTGAGTACATCCTCCTGATGCACAAAGCTCATCTCGCAGTCGATCTGGGTGAACTCCGGCTGGCGGTCGGCGCGCAGGTCCTCGTCGCGGAAGCAGCGCACTATCTGGAAGTAGCGGTCCATGCCGGCCACCATGAGCAGTTGCTTGTACTGCTGGGGCGACTGCGGCAGGGCGTAGAATTCGCCGGGATTCATACGGCTGGGCACCACGAAGTCGCGTGCGCCCTCGGGGGTGGACTTGATGAGCATGGGAGTCTCTATCTCCAGGAAGTCGCGGTCCGACAGGTAGTTGCGCACCAGCATAGCCATGCGGTGGCGCATCTCGAGGTTGCGGCGCACGGGCGAGCGACGGATATCGAGGTAGCGGTAGCGCATACGCAGGTCGTCGCCGCCGTCGCTCTGGTCCTCGATGGTGAAGGGGGGCGTCTTGGCCTCGTTGAGGACCACAAGCTCCTGCACCTCTATCTCCACCTCGCCGGTGGGTATCTTGGTGTTCTTCGAGCTGCGCTCGATTACGGTGCCGGTCACCTGTATGACATACTCACGGCCCAACCGGCGCGCCTGCTCGCAGAGGGGCGCATTGGTCTCCATGTTGAACGCCAGCTGCGTGATGCCGTAGCGGTCGCGCAGGTCGATGAAAGTCATGCCACCCAGGTCGCGCGAACGCTGCACCCAGCCGGCCAGGGTCACTGTCTGACCCGCATTGGCAAGCCGCAGCTCGCCACAAGTATTTGTTCTATACATATATACGCTATAAATTCGTTACTAACTTCAACCTGCAAAGGTACATGAAAATTTTCGATTACACTATAATTAACGCGAAAAAATTATATACACGGCTTATTTTCCCGGTTTTACCGGCCACTGCAAGCCGACGGCCCGCACTTGCTCCGCCACTACGAATCGCATTTTCCGCCCCCCAAGCGCGAATCCACCGTCCCGCCCGACGACCGGACACCGCCGCGCACCCATTTTTGCCCCCACCTGTTGCGACGCGAAAAAACGCCCTTGTAACCCACTGAACGCCAGGCCCTCAACCTACCATCGACTTACCAACGACTTATCAACGACTTACCAACGACTTACCAACACCTACTATAGTAGTAGTTGATAAGGTGTTAGCATGCATATTGCAGGGTCAAAACAGGACAATTCCACACCGTGCTACCGGCGGTGCCGGAGTCGCAACAGGAGGGGCAGATGGTCGCTGAGGCCCCCTTCGTAGTAGGAGCCGCGATTGGTGCGGCGCGGACGCACGCCGACGCCGTTGCCTTCGTCGACCAGCAGGTGGTCGTAGCGTATCAGTCGCAGGTCGCGCACCATCCAGCGCTCGTCGGCCAGCATGAACACCTGGTCCAGGTAGCTCCACTGGCCGGCGTACTTGTGCGAGCCCCAGTTCTTGGGCATTTTTACGGTGAGGTTGCGGATGCCGTCGGCATTGATGCTGTCGTCGCCGAAGGCCATGCCCTCGCTGACGGGGGCCTCCTCGCGGGTGGAATTGAGGTCGCCCATCGCAATCACGGCGGCGTCGGGGTGGGCGGCATGGAGCGAATCCATCAACTGGCGCAGGCGGGCGGCTATCTCACGGCGCTGCAGCTCGGCCTCGTCGCCTCCGCGCTTGGAGGGCCAGTGGTTGAACAGCAGGACGACGCTGTCGCCGTCGGCGCTGGTGCCCTCCACCAGCAGTATGTCGCGGGTGAAGAAGTCCTGACTGCTGTCGCTGACGCCGATGGGACGGCTGGAATGCACCCGGAAGCGGTCGGCGCGATAGAGCATGGCCACGTCGATGCCGCGCCTGTCGGGCGAATCATAGTGCACATAGCGGTAGCCTGCCTGCCTGAGCGGGGTGCCCTCGCAGAGGCTGCGCAGCACATATTTGTTCTCCACCTCGGCCAGCCCCACCACGTCGGGCAGTTCCATCATGGCCAGCGTCTTGTAGAGGCCGTTCAGCTTGCCCCACAGCTTGCGCTGGGTCCAGTGGCGCTCGCCCTGCGGGGTGAATTCCTCGTCGTTGGTCTTCGGGTCGTCGCGCGTGTCGAAGAGGTTCTCCACGTTCCACCAGGCGGCGGAGAAGGTTGGCGAGTCTTGAGAGTGAGTTGTTGCGGGCATAAGCAATAGAAAAAGGGACACGACATGTCGCGCCCGCAGCAGACCAAAGCGTCGCTTGCGGACGCGGCGCGCCGCGTCCCCTGCAGATAGGTTCATTCGGCTGGGGTTGCTTCTGCCTCGGGCACCTCGGCGGGTGCCTCGGCTGACAGGGCGTCGGCTTCGGCCGTTTCCACCGCCTCCACCGCCGCCACCGGCTTGGGTTCCCACACCCAGCGGTGCTGCGTCAGGCGGAATCCGACCACAAACAGGGCGGCCAGCACCACAAGCCAGATGAGACAACGCTTCCACCAGGCCATCTTCTTGTCGGCCAGCGGGTCGTTCATAGCCACCTTCGGGTATTTCGCCATCGAGGTGAGCGTCTTGCCAAAGGTGGTATTGACCTTCACATTGCTGTTGATGGCCCATCCGTTGGCGTTGAGCACGGGGCCCAGGTTGCGCTTGCGCAGCTTGAGCCAGGCCAGCAGCATCGACGGACCGCTGATGAGCACCACCACGGCAGCCACCAGCAGGATGACGTTGTACCACTTGGCGGTGACGAATCCACCCAGTGCAGCCAGCGCGCCACCGATAGCGCCCACGGCCAAGCCGATGGCGGCAAAGATACCGGCGAACTTGGCTATGTCGAACATCTGGGCTTTCTTGTCGGCGGCCACAGCCTCGGCACCCTCGGGTTTTGCCGTGAGGTTGGTGCTGGCCGTGTCAGCCTTGGCGGTCATATTCTCAAATTGCTTGCTCTCCTTCTCCGAGGCGCTCTTGGTAATCTTCTCGGTCACCCAGTTGCCGAACTTGCGGTAGGGGCTCCAGAATGCCTGGCGCACGCTGATGGGGTTGTCCACTATCTTGGTGACGGTGGCGTCCCAATCCTGTCCGTTGCGGTCGTAGAAGATGGCATTCTTGCCTTCGTGCAGGCCGCCAATCTCGCCGTCGGTCAGCGCAGCCACGATATCCATCTGCTGACCACCGTTCTTGGACACACAGTGGCAGTAGAGCAGATACATGCCGCTCTTGCCCGCCGTGGCGGTGCTCTTGCCCATATCGCTCACCTTGACACAGAGTTCGCAGCAGCGCTGGTCTATATACAGGCGTCCTGCCTGGAATACAGCCTTCTTGCCGTCGCGGCGATAGAAGTCTTTAAAGACAACGTAGTTGTGCAGCAGCGTATAGTAGTCGCGGCAGTAGAGCAGCAATTTCTCCACCGGCGCGATGGCGGCGGCGTGGGTGGCCACCTGCTCGGCGATGGCGTCGTTCATGGCCGTCTCGCCGGCGGTCTTCCAGGCCGTATATCCGTCCACCTTGGCCAACACGGCATTCCACTCCTCTTCGCTCATCTTCTCCTTGTCCTGCAGCTCGGGCACGGCAGCCACCAGGGCCGCTATCGCACCCTGCCAGGCCGGGTTGATACCCTCGGTCAGCGGCAGCTGCCCCTTCTTTGTGGGACGCGCCAGCGGGTAAGCGGCTATCTTGTCCATCTCGGTGCTGAGGTTTCCTGCGCTGATGGCAGCAATACCGTCCACTTGCACGTCGAGCACCGACGAGGCATCCTCGTCGAATTGCACCAGCCGGCAACGCATGAACCAGTCGGCCACCTTGGCCCGCACCGCATTGACGGCGGCCACGGCAGCATCGCTGCCCTCGCCGTAGGGAGGCTCGTAGGGCTCGCTTTCGGCGGCCGTGTAGTCAGCCTTGCATTTCTCCTCGTACACGGCCATATAGTCGCGCACATTCTGCAGACTGATGCTGTTGGCATCCAGCCCCAACTTGTCCAATATCATGCGGGCGGCATCCATCACCTGGCGCGCCTCGTCGGTGTCGGTGCGCAGTTCATTGAAGCTGATGTTGTCGCTGCCGTCTATCACGTAATTCAGATTGTCCAGTACCTGACCCAGCCACTGGGCTGCGGCCACCACCTCGCCCACTCGTATCTTTCCGTCGTTGTCGGTATCCATCAGAGCCAGCGTACGCTCGTCCATCTCCAGCCCCTTCACCGGACAGCTGAGCACCGTCCAGAGCTTCTGGTCCAACTCACCCAGGTGAGCTATATCCTCGCCCGACTCGATGTTGACGCGAGTCACACCGCCCACGGTGCTGAATTTCCATTCGTAACCGCTCTTGGTCAATAGTTTGTTGATTTTTGCCATATCAAATAATGTTTTGTTTTTTTTCTTACAGACTATGATGCACTCGTGGCGGTGCTACATTTGGTTGGTGACTATCTTGTAGGTGTCCACAGCGATAGCCAGCTCCTCGTCGGTGAGCACCACGGCGGTGGTCACGCGAGAGCCGGGTTTGCTGATGACGGCGTCGGCACCCGCAGTGCGGTCGTTGAGTTCCATATCCACCTCCACACCGAGCCAGTCCATGTCCTGAAGGATGGCATGCCGCATGAACCAGGCATTCTCGCCTATGCCGCCGGTGAAGATGAGCAGGTCGCATCCGTTCATCTGGGCCATGAAAGCACCGATATATTTCTTGCATCGCTGGGCGAAGACCTCGAAGGCGAGGGTGTTGCGCTTCTCGCCACGCTGTACTCCGGCCCAGATATCGCGCATGTCGGGCGAAGCGCCGGTCAAGCCCACCAAGCCGCTTTTCTTATAGAGTATATCATTGATTTCCTGTGGACTCAGATTGGCCTTCTCCATCAAATAGAGCAAAGCACCCACGTCGATGTCGCCACAACGCGACCCCATCGTCAATCCCTCCAGCGATGTCATACCCATCGAATTGTTGACGCTGCGGCCGTGGTCTATGGCACAGACACTGGCACCACTGCCCAGATGGCAGGTGATGATTTTCAAATCCTTCCAATATTTCCCAATCATTTTGGCTCCCTTCTTGGCCACAAAGCGGTGGCTCGTACCGTGGAAGCCGTAGCGGCGTATGCCGTACTGCTCGTAGTATTCGTATGGGATACCGTACAGGTAGTTCTTCGGCTCGATGCTGAGGTTGAACGACGTGTCGAACACAGCCACCTGCGGCACCGTGGGCAACACCTCTTTGATGGCTTCGGCACCCATAATATTACCTGGTATGTGGAGCGGGGCCAGGTCTATGAGCGAACGCTCTTTGTCTATCACCTCATGTGTGATGCGCACACTCTGGTTGAAATACTCGCCGCCGTGGGCGAAACGGTGTCCGACGGCGCTCACCTCACTGATGTCGGAGATGACTCCCGTCTGCGGGTCCACCAATGCGCGCATCACCATACGCAATCCTTCGGTGTGGTTGGCAATCGGGCACTCCTCGGTGTGCTTCTCGCCTCTACTGGTGTAAGAAAAGATTCCGGTTTCCAAGCCAATGCGTTCCAAGAGACCCTTGGTCAATACAGTCTTGGTGTCTACGTCGATGAGCTGGTACTTCAACGACGAACTGCCGCAATTCAGAACTAGAATTTTCATAAGACCGATTATGATATTTTTGTTTAATAACGGCCGCCGGGCTCATTTATTGTGTCCCAGTGCAAAAATATCAATACTCAAGCTTGCCACACCTCGTTCCGGAATTGCGGCAAAATAGGATGAATCAATAGCAAGCTACTAAATATCAGTCCATTTTCAGCTTCCCTCCGGCGCGCATCAATGCATCCCACCATCGGGCGGGCAACACCGCATGGAAGAAAAGCATGAGCCGTGCAAAACGGCCGGTGCAATATCGAGTGCGAGGACGGCGGCTTTCGACGGCGCGCAGTATGGCCCGAGTGATAACGCTGGGCGACGAAAGATAGCGTGAGGAATAGCCCCAGCGCATCGCGTTGGCCCATCGCGTACCCTCTTGCTCATAGGGGGTACCGGCCGACGACTCTTTCAGGTGGTCGGCGGCTATCAGCCCCCAGTCGGTCTTAATAGCACCTGGCTCTATCTTCACCACGTCAATACCAAACGGTTTGAGTTCCATACGCATGGCATCGCTCAACGCCTCGACCGAATACTTCGACACATGGTACCAGCCCCCGAAATAGATGACTGTGCGGCCCGCCACAGACGAGAGGTTGATGATGCGCCCACTATGCTGTGCCCGCATGGTGGGCAACACCAGCTGGCTGAGACGTGCCAACCCGAACAGATTGACCTCCAACTGACGACGAGCTTCGTCCATACTCACATTTTCAACGGCACCAAAATAGCCATACCCGGCGTTGTTTACCAATACGTCGATTCTGTCCTCTTGGTCCAGAATGGTCTTCACACATTGTTGCATCGACGCTTCGTCAGTAACGTCAAGCGGCAGCACCTCAATTCCGTTACTCTTCAGCGGCTCCATTTTCTCCACCCGCCGGGCGGCAGCATACACTTTGTGACCGCGGAGGGCTAGCGCTTGCGCGACGTCATATCCGATTCCGCTACTGGCTCCCGTCACTAGGATTACTTTCTGTTTCTTCATATTTCTCATTCAATTGATTATCATTCTCCATCACCGCATACCACCACACCATACGTTTTGTCACAGAAACGGAAAGGCAGCGTTTTTATTGGGCACAAAAGATTATTTTCCGCCATATAAATTATTTTTTGTATTTTTGCACCCGAAAAAGAAACACCCGTCATGGCAATGTCACGCAAAAGCAAGATTATCACAATCATCTCAATCACAGTCCTTATAGCGCTGTCTGTATTCATTTATTTCCGCTTTTTCTTCGTCTACAGCACCGGTGTCAATGCCGGCGACATCAACTATTTCCAACGTCAGGGAATAGTATTCAAGACCTACGAAGGGAAAATGATTCAAAGTGGATTTCGCACAGCCAGCACCGATAATAACGGTCTGCGAAGCAACGAATTTAAGTTCTCTGTCACCGACCGTGCCGTAGCCGACACTCTTATGCGATGCTCGGGCAAACATGTCGAACTCCGTTGGAAACGATACATGGGTACCCTGCCCTGGCGTGGCAAAAGCCAATATGTTGCCACCGAAGTTTTGTCTATTGAATAACACCCCCATCAACATGAGCAAACAACCCTATATTCCCCCAACATTGACCGTCATTACATTCCGTAGCGAAAAAGGATATGCTATGAGCGATCCCATCACCGCCCATTTGGAACTCATGTTCGCCAATAACGAAAGCGAATATCAGGAGACCGAAGTATTCTCCACCCACAACACTTGGAACAACAGTTCCAGCAATAGTTTCTGGGATTAAACAAGCCTACTTCAGCCCAGAGCCTAATACTGACACTCCACTGCGCTCCTATAGTGGATAGGGTTTCCATTACCATTAATATAGTATGGTAATAAACAACCGGCAGCATAAGAGTAGCCCCACAATATACCATGCCTATACCAATCTTATATCCCCCCGTGCGGCGGCCGTAAGGTCAAGTCGGAGGCCAAGCGGTCTTAGGAAGACAATACTAATGGCCAACTCCTTGGGTCCCAGAACGGCATGG
>JAZNHG010000047.1:0-7892 GCA_045576855.1 Bacteroidales bacterium
GTCCTCTATCCGGTGGGGTGTGTCGAAGTAGAACTCTGTGCAGGTGGCATAGACATGGGCTTGATTGTTGTTGCCAGGCAGGTAGGGGTCTTGGTCGAATCTGAAGACGCGTTTCCGCTGCAGGCTGTGGATGGTGGCCGAGTCCACCAGGGTGATGATACGCGAGACATTTCCGGCGGCTGGGTTCTCGCATTCGGTCACGGGTATGGTCTGCTGGTGGTTGTAGAGCGCCATAATCGGGGCCATCTCCTCCCGTTCGGCCGTGCCTTGTGGGAAGTTCTCGGCGGTGAAGGCAATGCCATAGACGATGCCGCTGTCGATGGAATCAATCATTTGGATTCGATGCCATCCGGTGTCTGCGTATGGTTTTGAATAGGGCAAATAGTTTTCATATTGAAATGCACGTTCTGTCTCGTTTGCCGCTGTGGGCGGCAGCTTTATGTTTTTATTGGAGGAGTATTGAGATTCAATATGATATAACGAATCGCCATAATGTATGGTGTCCTGAGCCAAAGCGGCGTAAGCCACGAAAAGCGCGATGGATAATAAGAATGACTTTTTCATTGCTGCTGGTATTTGGTTGAATGATGAATGTTGAATGATGAATTGGATTCTGTGTTGTGTTTGTGTGTTGTATATGGCTGTTGTTGTGTGTGCTGTGTTTGTTTCGCGCGTGTGGGCAATGGCGTTTTCTTTGCTGCAAATATACCAAAAATTTCGAAAACTCTATAATATATGTGCAGAAGAAAATTACTTTTAAGATGACTTCTATAAATTGTAGGCGAGACGCCTGCGCTCCCACTGCTCACTGTCAACTGCCCACTGCCCACCATGCAGGCGGGACGCCTGCGCTCCCACTGCCCACTATGCAGGCGGGACGCCTGCGCTCTTTCGCCTCCGGTGCAGGAGGCATGGCTGGGTGAATTTCCTCATGGTGTTGTTTGGTTTGTCTCTCCTCGACTATTATTGGTGGGGCAATCAGGGTTATTTCTTGACGAGTTTGAGGTGGGTGACCTTCTCGGCTGTATCGTGTTTTGTTTTGATTCGGACGATGTAGATACCGGCAGGAAGGGAGGAGATATTGAAGCTGGTGGTTGTACCAAGAGGTTTCACCACCCGACCCATCATATCCAGTATTTCGACCGCTGCCGTCCCGTTCTGCAGGCCAAGGAGTTCCACCGTGCCGTCAGCAGGGTTGGGGGAAAGCGTGATTTCGGCGGTATCGGGAGGTGTAATGCCCACCGGAGGGTTTGGCGGAGTGGGTACCGAGTCGATGAAGCATGGCGTGCTCCAGCCGCTCCAGCCGCCCCAATTGCCTGTCTCGCAGTATCCGCGCACATAGACATGATAGGTGCTGAGGTCGTCGATGTCGGTATATTCAATGTATGGGCTTGTCGTCTGGGTAATCAAACCCGCTTCTGGGTCCCCGCCTGGCACTGTGCGCGACACCTCCCATCTGAGGTTGCCGTTGTCATTCCACTCCACTCTCAGCGAAAGGCTGTCCCTGGAAGCGACATAAGGAACCCCGGGTGTGACACAGGTGTCCACTTTGATGATAGGGAAGATCAGCTGGAAAGCCTTGCGGGTTCTGTGATACCATGTGCCGTCAAGCCTCGATGAGTCATAATAGGTAAACTCAGGCACTTTCGCACGGCATTTGCTTGTCGGTCCGTCGACTTCACTAACGCTATATGTACAATAGTTCCACATATGCGATGCAAAATATGAAAACACATTGAAGGCATTGGGGCCACTGGCAACAATATCCGGGACAAAGCAGCCAAGATAGAACGAGTCTGTGACGGTGATGGCGCTGTCGAAGTAATATTCGCGCAGCGGCACAACGGCCGTATTATCATGCATAGTTTCGCAAGAATTGGTTCCACCCATCATCGGCAGCTCCATATACCGCTTGGGATGAGTCATATAATCGTCGGTCCAGCAGACGCGCGCTTTCTCCACCTTTCCGTTGGCAGTGGCATCGAACAGCACATAGTACAGCGGCCCTTCGATGCTGGTATCAATGTCCTCGTGGACATTGGACGGGTTGCTCTTGTCCATCCGCGCCCACGTCGAAGCAATGCCAATCACCTTCAACGGAGTATTGGTGAAGTGCTTCATGTATCCGTGAACGTAGGTAGCGGTGCCGATCATGCTGTCCGTATGGTTGATGGCGTTGAGGGTGGGCCACCAGTTGTTTTCATAATAGTAAATCGGGCAACGCCCGCGCACCGTATCGCCGACCTGATGGTAATCGCCCGCCTGGGACATGGCGCCGCCTGCCGCGGCGATAAACAACATGATTAGAATAATCCGTTTCATAAGCTATTCTTTTTTTTATTCACAAATTGGATTAATATGGTTATCTTGGGTGTTTGAATACAAAGATATATTCGGATGAAGAAAGTCCAAATAAGAGTCATCAAGTGTGTCAGGATAAAAAGTAGAGAATATAGGAACGCAACTATGCGGGACAAAATCGTAACAGCCAAAAAGGGGTGAATCTTTTAGCACCATCAATGGTTCCGCTGTCGGTTCAAATACTCCACCAACAGTCAGCCTCGAGTATATATAGCGATTATCTATCGACATCATTTCAATGTCATCGTCCTGCCTAAACCATACTTCCACATTCGCGACAGAGATGCCATATCCACTGAAAGAGAAAAATGTCCGTGCAGGTACCCCGGGTTGATTATAGTCAATGTTGTGAAGCAAAAGAAGTCGGTCTTCCTCTTTGTTGTATCTGAAATCTATTTGTGGTGCGTTTGGCATACCATGAATAATATGATTACTCTGGAGGCTGCCGATGCTTGGCAGATTGATAACATCCTGAATAAAGTGTATCGCGGTGCCGTACTCATTTGTGCCAGAATCATAGAAATGGTTTGTCACCACCACATCATTGGCACTGAGTCTTTCCACGAGAACATTATCACCAATCAGCTGTGGGTCAACTATATGGATTGCATATGGGTACACCGGCACTGTGGGAAACCATTCTATTTTTTTATAAACGAGTATTACAGGCCCCTTGTGGTTCTCATCATAGGCACTGACGACCACCGCGTCATCTGTACAGGTGATATCAGTGGCTTTGTATAGGTCATCTTTGTGATACATTACACTCCCCATCCAATCCGACCCATCAAACCAAATATCGGCGAATGTGCTGTTTGATGTCCCCAGGTCATATGTATGAGCTATTTCTCCAACTATAGCCATATGTACAATTCCGTTGTCGTCCTCGAATACATCCATCCGATTGCAAGAAGTCATGTGTGCATTGGTGGGCTCATAATCGAATGTGAGATAATCAACAATACTCAAATTGTATGGCCCATTGCTGTTAAAAAGCTCAGGCACATTTACAAACCCGACCAATCCGTACGGGGTTCCACCATTGGGATATTTGCCACAGAAATACATGACATCCTGATATATCTCAAAATCATGCACTTCAAGAAAGGACGGGAAAGGCGCCAGAATGGCATCGTCGGGAACCGCTTCGTTTTGCAGAACAAAATAATGGGCAGTATCATCTTCAAAATAATAGATACTCTCCCCAATTGTGTATTGTCGCGACAGCGCATTATTCGGTCTTGCGCGGCCTTCCAATGACGCCAGCTGTGTCGGTTGCGCATACACCACATTCGCACAACCGAACAGCAATACGACAATGCTGGATAAAAGATAGTGTTTCTTCATAATATTATCATTTTAAACAAATTCGTATTCAATTAAACCATCTCAATAGGCTACCGATTCTGCACCCGGGGTGCCGGAAACAGGTTCCGCAGAGTGGTTGGTTTATTGATTATTATGCACTCTGTGGCCTGCCGAGGCACCTTCTCTTTTTTTGCCTCCGGTGCGGGAGGCATGGCTGGGTGAATTTCTTCATGGTGTTGTTTGGTTTGTCCTTTCCTCGCATGTCGTCGCTCCGGATGAGATGCGGGAGGGGATGGTAATTGTCTCTGGTGACCGTCGGCTGTCGACATGGCTATCTCCGCACGAAGCGGCCCGTGTGCAGCTTCCCGTCGGCGGTGCGGATTGTGAGCAGGTAGATGCCTGCGGGCAGAGGTTTCACATCGAGGACGATGTGGCCGTCGTCTAGAACGGAGCGCAGCTGCCATCCGTCCACAGGGGTGCCCATTGCATTGTAGACCAGCACGGTCTGCACCTCGCCCTCCACAGCCATCGTCAGCTCGCCGCTGGTGGGGTTGGGATAGAGAAGTGCACTTGTGTCTTCTGTCGCAATGAATACGGCATCCAATGCATCGTTTTCATCACTTTGTTCCATTTCTCTTTCTCGATAAGGAATAACATTTATCTGGAACTGAGATTCCACCCGTCTCCCATAACTGTTCTTTAAAGCAAGTTTGCAATAATATACACCAGGTGATACTTGGTCGGAGACACTCCAAATACTAATGATGTCCGACCTGATACTTCCTGCACTTTGGAAAACAACAGTAGTATCTTCCGTGCTCCTTTTCTCCACATGAAATTCCCAAGAGTCAGCTTTTTTTGTTGTTATTTCACACTCCTCTCCTATTGCAATATTCGTGGGATAATCGATCAAGCGAATCTCCATTCCATCTTGCCAGTCAGGGTTGACATGTATATCAACCTCACTGCCGAAACGGGCATAGAAACCAGGCTGCAATATCACTTCCTCGCCTGCTTCAAATTCCAAATGGGCATTTGCTTCCACAACCAATTCGTTCCCTGCCTTGGGCGCCGCGATTCGATGATATGCGTATTCTTTCCTGTTGCGGTAGGCGGGGACCCATGAATAGGTGAGGCTGTCAATATTCTCGTCGGTATATGTCGGAGAGATGCCCACATATGCCACATTACTCCTATTATAGTAGGATATTGTATTTCCCATATTTTCCTGCATGTTGTCCAATTTAAAGAAGCCCTGATGATTCCCTCCGTGTCCCCAATTTACATGGTATCGTAATTGACCGTCAAAATCCTGATAGCCGTCCAGTACAAAGTAGTGCCCATTAAATATGATGCCATTATCACCATAGAAGATAACAGGACGGTAGTTGTCTATTTCCGATTTTATCAAATCGTTCCAAGCTGTTCCGTATCGCCAATCCCAGTGCGACATCCTTTTTACCGTAAGATATCCAAAATCATTGTGCAGGGCACTATCTACAAAAAATTCCAATGTCCCGGAACCGGAACAAGTATATATAGTCCATGTGGCCCTTCCTAGATCCCTCAACAGCCGTGATATGTTGCGGGCCTCCCATGGGTCAGTGTCGCTATATATTTTGGGAGGCATGTGTTCCCAATGGTATTTCCTATATCTTGATTCCCTTGGCCACTGCCAATACCACATCACTTGCCCCATGGCAACAGGTGCACAGCCTGTGTACTTGTGCCCACACGAACATCCGCTGTTGTTTGATTCAGGACAGTCTTGATTATAGGAGGGGGTGCACTTGTCTGCTCTGCTATTATTGAAACTCTGGTTCCATGCAAGATTCATGGTGTCTGGTCGGCCTAAGTCTAATAACGAATCGCCTATTTGATATTGAGGGAATATTCTGGTATGATTTAAATAATATTCCCAAAGAGGATGTGCGGTGGTTGCATCACGCACCTCGTTTGATATAATGCTATCTATCTGTTCTTTGTAGATTTCGATAAGAACAACGAGAGCATCAGGAATATCGTCTTCAACCCACTGAGAAAAGCCGAATGCCAGTATTGGTTCAAAACGCATGTCCCCCGACACAATACACCAAGTGCCGCTTCTATAATTGACGTGATAAATCAGTGGAGTATTTGAAGAGTACGTGCCACGCACAGACTCCACCACAAAAGGCGTATCCTTGAAACTTGACAGATATGCAGTTGCCACCTTGGCAGCATCTACGCGGGACACCATCTGTGCACTTACTGTTTGACCGCTTATAAGGGTGGCTAACAAGAGTGTTATTATCTTCTGCGTCATCTTCGCTCCTCCTCCATTGCTATTGTGTCACGGTATCTACAAAAAATATGTTCCCATAATTCACCGCTTTCAATCATGCGATTGAGACAGGCGGTGTCAACATTATTTGTACTGGTACACTCCTTACAGTAGTAGGGAACCCCTCCGTTTTCCTCGCAGATATAGATGGGAAGTGCCCATCCCTCCATAAAGGGATTCTCTACCATTACATACTCTTCCCAGTTATCCAGCCAGTCTTCCGGAACATTCCCTGCATAATAGTCATCCCTGGTAAAATTCATGACTACAACTTCTCTATACTCCCAGCCGGAATACAAAGCAAACCCGAATGAGATATAATACCCGTTAACTAATGGATATAACACCAGGTCCGTTGGATGTCTTCTTCTTAAATATGACTTATATGTATGGTAGTATTCGGGGAGTTCTGCTCCTGGTTTATACTTGCAGATCATTCCCAATTCTTCAACCTCTGGCACTCCAAAATAACGGCATCCACATCCTGCCATGAGACATAAGGACAGGGAAATGATACAAAGTAATACAATCCTTTTCATAACACTACTTTTTCAGTTCGACTTCAGTTCGTCCAACTGCTTCTGCAGGTCGATGACGTAGAGGGTCAGTTCTTCGACTTTCTGCAGCAGCAGTTTGTTCATCTCGCCCACATCGACACCTTCGGTTTCAGCTTCCGCGGCCGAGGGAACCTCAGGCAGGTGACCGTTGGCGTTGATGTAATCCTCCACCTCTTCGAGCGACATCAAACGATGGTTGCCGCCAAAGACATAATCCGGCCAGTCGGTTGTGGTCACCTTCAAACTCTTCACCTTCAAGGCACCATCAGCGGCACAGGAAAATCCCGTGCCAACTGTCAGTGTCCCATCGGAGCCATAAAAGAAACCGTTGCCGATAGTCACCTCGTCTGCAAAGTGGGCCTTGCCGTCGGAAGACAGGGTGATGGCGGAATTGTTGATGTTGAGGCCGCCCGTCGTGGTCAGACTGCCGGCCATACGCGTGTTACCCTCAACGTTGAAGAAGTGGGTGCTGCTTGTGGCTCCGATACCCACTTTGCCTTCCGATGTGAGTACCACTTTGGCATTGTGGTTTTCCATCGTCAGGTCGGCCTCCTCAAACTGACGCAGCCGGACGTCTTTGTTGTACTGGTCGATCGTGAAACCGTCTTCATTGTTGTAACCCGTCCGGGTGTTGGTGATGCGGAGGATGGTGTTGTAATAATAGAATATTGGGTTGATGGGAGCCGTATCTCCCAATTCGCGGAACCCTGGATTTATCGGATCAACAGGAGGGAAGTCATAATGTTCTTCGCTGCTGTGCACGTGCAATGTGCCGTTGGGTTGGTTGATACCGATACCTAGAGTGGTGTATGTCTGGGCCTGGAGGCCGATGCAGGCTGATGCCAGCATGAGGGCTAAAATGATTTGTTTCTTCATACCAGTGTGTGTTTTGTTGTTGTTGAAATAATATTACTCCCGGTCCAACGTTTATACTGTTGATTGCGGAGCCGGTCTACTGGTTCTGCACCCGGGGTGCCGGAAACAGGTTCCGCAGAGTGGTCGGTTTATTGATTATTATGCACTCTGTGGCCTGCCGGGGCACCTTCTCTTTTTTCGCCTCCGGTGCGGGAGGCATGGCTGGGTGAATTTCCTCATGGTGACTGTCGGTTTGTTGCCGTTTACATATAACTAGAACTGGTTTTTTGGACAAAAAGTTACATACGAGGTACGATTTAACATTATTTAACTTGCATAATTCATCCGTACGCTGAGGGGGCTTTATTCAGTGTTCAGTGGGTAGTGTTCAGTGAGCAGTGTACAGTGTGTGGTGTTCAGTGAGCAGGGTACGGTGTTCAGTGGGCAGTGTTCAGTATTAAGTATTCAGTATTAAGTTTGTAGGATGC
>JAZNHG010000048.1:0-9634 GCA_045576855.1 Bacteroidales bacterium
CCCCTCCGTACCCCCTGCCACAGACTGGCTAAACCCTTATCAACTACTACCGTAGTAGGTGTTGGTAAGGTGTTGGTAAGGCGTTGGTAAGTCGTTGGTAAGTCGATGATAGGTTGGGAACCTGACGTTCAGTGGGTTACAAGGGCGTTTTTTCGCCTCACAACAGGTGGGGGCATCTTTACACCCATCCCCCTCCGCCCGCCGGCCGGACTTGCATGTCCGGACAAAAAATTGCTGGTGCAATAAAACGGCCGTTTGTTCGTTATGGTGTGAAAATGGAATGCATGGGTCATGATACAGATGGAATTATTCTCGGAGCCGCATGTCACTGCTGATATACAAAACAGTACCACCTTCCAAGACAATATGAAGTTGCCGTTGCATAGGTGGTATCGCTACACGGCGGGCTTTTCGGGTGCCTGGGTCGGGAGTATGCTGGAAGAGTGGAAACGTGAGGGAAGGCGCCGAGTTCTCGACCCGTTTGCCGGGTCGGGTACCGTCATGGTGGAGGGTATGCTGCACGGTGTGGATTCCTTTGGTGTAGAATCTAACCCATATGTGTTCAACATTGCCCAGGCCAAAATCCATTGGAATGAATTGGATACGGACAATCTGACGCGTGTATGCCTCGGCGTATTGGAAACCGCCAGGTGCAGAAAGATAGTCCGGACGGACTATCCGGAGCTGATAGAGCGGTGTTTCCCGGCGGAGACATTGCAGAAGCTGGAGGCCCTGAAAGTCACATGCGGTGAGATTGAGGACAAGGCGTTGAGAAATTTTGTGTGGTTTATTATCACGTCGATACTCAGGTCGACGTCGCCTGTAGGTACTGCCCAATGGCAATATATCCAGCCGAAAAAGAATAAATCGAAGGTGGTCGACCCGTATGTTGCCTACATGGATAAGTTGTCCGAGATAGTGAGTGATATGCATCGGGTGCGTGATGTATTCGGAAAGGGGGCCCGCTCGGAAGTGTTGCGTGAGGACGCCCGGGATGTGAAATCTGTGCCGGACAAGTGGGCCGACATGGTAATCACGTCGCCGCCATATGCCAACAATTACGACTATGCCGATGCTATGCGGCTGGAGATGCTCTTTTGGAACGACATCAGCGGTTGGAAAGACTTGCAGGACAAGGTGAGCGTCAATCTGGTCAGGGCCTGCACCCAGCATGTGTCGTCATTGAAGGGTGTTATGGACGACTATCTGAGCTCCGGTTTGCTATCGCCTATACATGACGAGATAGCAGAAAAATACGAGATGCTGCAGAAAGAGCGTGACGGACACGGTGGAAAAAAGAACTATCATATGATGATTGTGGCCTATTTTTATGACATGGCCCGGGTCTTTCAATCACTCAACCGCATCACAAGTGACAATTGCCGGATGTGCTTCGTGATAGGAGATTCTGCTCCATATGGGATTTACGTGCCTGTCGATGAGTGGTTTGGCAAACTGGCGTTGGCATCTGGTTTCAGTGATTATCACTTCGAAAAGGTGCGTGACCGCAACGTAAAATGGAAGAACCGCAAGCATCGTGTCCCCTTGAAAGAGGGATACCTGTGGATTAATAAATGACATAACATATAGCAAAATGGCTACATCACCATCCCATACCCTTGGAGAGTTTATCGGCTCCTTCTTCGAAGATTTAATGAAAAAGCCGATAAGTGAGTTTGCGACCACAGAAAACCTCTATTTCGATTCGGCTGGAGTCCGCAAGGCGCGGCACGGAAAGAAGGTCACATGGACCGATGTGCACGGCAGTCGGCACGATTTGGATTTCGTTATTGAACAAGGCGGGACAGATGCCGTCATAGGCAATCCGGTTGCCTTTATCGAGTTGGCATGGCGCAGATATACGAAGCATTCCAAGAATAAAGTGCAAGAAATCGAGGGTGCTGTCAACCCAATCTGTGAAAAATATTCATTGCTCAAGCCGTTCAAAGGGGCAATCCTCAGTGGACAATTCACGGACAGCTCCATCAACCAACTCAAGCGCGATGATTTCCATGTTCTCTATATTCCTTTCGAAAAATTGGTGCATGCGTTTAAAAAACATGGACTGGATATAGATTTCGATGAAAAAACCAGTGAGGCCGAATTGAAGAAGAAATATATGGCTGTGTCGAAAGCAAGCAATAGAAAGAAACTGGATGCGGTGAGAAAGGAAATTCTGAGTGTTTGCGGTGCGGAAATCAGTCAGTTTATAAACGAACTGTCGGCCTATTACCATAGAAAAATCAGGACCATCGCTGTACTACCATTGCACGGTACGAAGACAGAGATGCCGGATGTCGATGCTGCAATCGGCTTTATTAGCGGCTACACCGCCATGCCTGGAACGGCCAGTCTTGAATATATAGAGATATTTGTCACGTATAATGATGGCTCTTTTATTCAATGCCAATTCAAGGACAAGGGTCAGGCGATAGCATTCTTGGAAAGACTTAGGTGAAAGAGAGAGGAGGTGTATCCTCTTGAAGCAAAGGGTGCTGTCTGTTGCAGAATAATTTTTTGTACGGTAAATAATATTAAATCACACTTGGCGTTAATGGGGGTGTATGAGTAAAAATGACAAGTCGACGCAGGTGGGCAATGCCGTATTGGTGCTCGTGGCTATGATGCTGGGGGTGCTGATAGGGCTTATGGTGTCCGACACCCTGAAGCGCCAGCCCGCAGCCACCCCCTTGCAGGGCAAGATGGGCGAGGTGCTGGAGCTGGTGCAGGACCACTATGTCGACGAGGTGGACATGGATTCGCTGGGCGAAGGGCTTGTGGCCGTGCTGCTCAGCGAGTTGGACCCCCACAGCAGCTACCTCTCGGTACGCGAGACCGAGCGCAGTGCCGAGCTGATGCGCGGCAATTTCGAGGGTGTGGGTATCATCATCCGTCCCGAGGGCGACACTACCTATGTGGGCCAGGTGATAGCCGACGGGCCCAGTGCCGGTTTGGGGCTGCTGCCCGGCGATGCACTGATTGCCATCGACGGCGAGCGTGCGGTGGGGCTGCCGGCCGACAGTGTGGTGGCGCGTCTGCGCGGCCCGCGCGGGTCGGCGGTCGAGGTGACGGTGCTGCGGCACGGTCCGCTGTATGGCGCCGACCGCACGCAGCAGGTCACGATTCGTCGCGGCGTGGTGGCTCACCGCTCGCTGCCCTACAGCGCCATGCTCGACGACACGACGGGATTTATCCTCCTCTCCAGCTTCACCTCCACCAGCCACGACGAATTCCGCGAGGCGCTGTACCGCCTGCGCTCGCAGGGGATGCGCCATCTGGTGTTCGACCTGCGCAACAATGGCGGTGGCTCGCTGCAGAGCGCCATCGGCATCGCGGGCGAGCTGTTGCCCACGGGCAGCCCGGTGATGTACACGCAGGGAGCCCATTCGCGCCGCCACAACGTGCGGGTACGCGGTCGCGGCCTCTTCACCACCGGACGTGTCACGGTGCTGGTCGACGAGACGTCGGCCTCGGCCAGCGAGATTGTGGCCGGCGCCCTGCAGGACAACGACCGGGCCCTCGTCGTTGGACGCCGCACCTTCGGCAAGGGATTGGTGCAGGCCGACTACAGCCTGGCCGACGGCAGCTCGGTGCTGCTCACCACAGCGCGTTACTACACCCCCTCGGGCCGGTGCATACAGCGTCCCTATGCCGACGGCACCGACGAGTACTACCGTGAGTATATGCAGCAGCTGATAGACGAGACCTATGCCGACAGCGTGGTGGCCAGCATCAAGGACTCCACCCCCTACTATACCGCCGGCGGCCGTATTGTATATGGCGGCGGCGGCATCATCCCGGACAGTATTCTCACCTACCGCAAGGACCCCACTTTTGTGTACTACAACCGTCTCTCCTCGAGGGGTCTGATAAACCGTGTGGCCTTCAGCTATGTGCGCGACCATGCCGCCGAGCTGCTGCGCTGCTACAACGATGCCGACTTTTTCGTCGACAACTTCCGCGTCGACGAAGCGTTGCGCCGCGAGTTGGTGCGGCTCGGCGAGGCGGAAGGCATACCGCGCGACGACCGCAGTCTGGCGGCCCAGCGACGGCTGATAGACAATATGTTGATGGCCTATATCGGCCAAGCCCTCTACGGCGACGAGATGTTCTACCGTCTGGTGCTCCGCGAGGACGAGGACCTAAAAAAAGCACGTACATTATGAAACATCTGGTATTGGTTTTGGCCGCCCTGTTCCCCCTGGCGGCAATGGCGCAGAAGAACAGTTCGCTGACGGCTACCCTCTCGGAGTTGACGCCCGGCGAGCTTGTGGTGCTGAGCGAGCCGCAGGCAGGCCATCTGGTGCCGGTCGACACGCTGATTGTCGACGGCCGGCACTCGGTCACGGTCAAGCGGCAGATTGAGGAGCCCTGGTTCTTCATCCTCAGCCCCTTGTCCGAGCGTTCGCAGCTGATGCACTGCATGCTGATGCCCCGCGAGAAAGTGCGCCTCACCGCCGTGCGCGGCACCGATCCCCGCTCGTTCCACCTGCAGTCGGTCCGCGGGTCGGACAATATGGAGCTCTACGGGCGCGTCTACGACGTGATGAACAGTAGCGCCACTTCTGCCGAAAAAGACCGCCAGATAGAGCAGTTGCTCCGCGACAACAAGTCACTGCTGATGAGTGCCTTCCTGGTCACCTACTTCGAGAACGCCTTCGAGCAGTATGCACCCCTCTACAAGGAGCTGCGCGATGCGCTGATAGGTACCTATCCGAAGAGCGATTTTGTGCTGCACCTCGACCAGCGTGTGCGCAGCGTGGTGATGGTGGGCATGGAGGCACCCGATATCGTCATGGCCGACAGCACGGGCAAAGCCCGCCGCCTGAGCGACCTGCGCGGCAAGGTGGTGCTCATCGACTTCTGGGCCTCCTGGTGCCGCCCCTGCCGTGCCGAGAATCCCAACGTGGTGCGGCTCTACCACAAATATGCCTCCAAGGGCTTCGAGATATTCAGCGTGTCGCTCGACAACTCGCGCGAACGCTGGCTGCAGGCCATACATGCCGACGGCCTCGTGTGGCCCAACCATGTCAGCGACCTGCGCGGCTGGAGCTCGGCCGCCGGACGACTCTATGGCATCAGCTCCATTCCTGCCACGGTGCTCGTCGACCGCGACGGCAAAGTTTTGGCACGTAATTTGCGAGGCCCACAATTAGAAGATAAACTAAAGGAAATATTCGGAGAATAATGATTACAACGACACAGATAGAAATGGCCTTGGGCCATGTGAACGACCCCGACCTAGGGCGCAGCCTGACCGAGTTGGGCATGATTGAAAACATCAAGGTGGACGGCAAGAAGGTCTCGTTCGACCTGGTGCTGACCACCCCTGCCTGCCCGATGAAAAAGAAGATGAGCGACGACTGCATCGCCGCTATCCACGAGCTGGTGGACCGCGAGGCCGAGGTGGAAATCAACCTCACCAGCAAGCCCCAGCCCGACCCCAAAGAGGAGTTCCGCGAGGTCTTCGAGCATATCCACCACACTATCCTCGTGGCCTCCGGCAAAGGCGGTGTGGGCAAGAGCACTGTGGCTGTCAACCTGGCCGTGTCGTTGGCCAAGACTGGCGCCAAAGTGGGCCTCGTCGATGCCGACATCTATGGTCCGTCGATACCCATCATGCTGGGCGTCGAGGGCGAAGAGATATATGGCCACCGCGTGGGCGACAAGACCTACATGGTGCCTGTGGAGAAATACGGCATCAAAATTATGTCCGTGGGCTTCTTCGTCGACCCGAACAAGGCTCTGGCCTGGCGCGGACCTATGGCCAGCGGCGCGCTGAAGCAGCTCCTCACCGAGACATGGTGGGACGAGATAGACTACCTGGTGGTGGACATGCCCCCGGGAACGGGCGACATACAGCTCACCCTGGCCCAGATCATGCCCGTCAGCGGAGCCATCATCGTCAGCACACCCCAGCAGGTGGCCCTGGCCGATGTGGTGCGCGGCGTCGAGCTTTTCCGCAACGAGTCGGTCAACATACCGGTACTCGGATTTGTGGAAAACATGGCTTACTTCACCCCCGCCGAGCTGCCGCAGAACAAATACTACATCTTCGGCCAGGGCGGTTGCCGCAAGCTGGCCGCTGACATGCAGATACCCCTGCTGGGCGAGATACCGCTGGTGCAGAGTATCGCCGAGGGCGGCGACAGCGGCAAGCCGGCAGCCCTCTTCAATCCCGACCGCACGCAGGACCCCGTTCGCGACGCTTTCGACAGTGTGGCCCGCAACACCATAGCCGAGATTTGCAAGCTGCAAGCCGGTAAATAACCTTATTGTTTCACATCATTGAACAAAGACATGACCGACCAAGAGAAAACCATCGTAGAGGTGAAAGTGAAGAACGCACTGGAGCAGATACGCCCCTACCTGCAGCAGGACGGCGGCGATGTGGAGTACATCGACATGACCGCCGAGGGCGTCGTCATGGTGCGCCTTCAGGGCCATTGCGGCTCCTGCCCCCACGCCATGCAGACCCTGAAGCAGGGCATCGAACAGGCCATCAAAAGAGTCATTCCTGAAGTAAAATCGGTAGAGAGAGTATGATATACACCAAAACCGGCGATACCGGCACCACCTCGCTGGTGGGCGGCAGTCGCGTCAGCAAAGACGATGCACGTGTGGAAGCCTATGGCACCGTGGACGAGCTGAATTCCCACATCGGTCTGCTGGCCGAGATGTTCCGTGGGCAGCAGGGGGGCTACTTCGACGAGCTCAAGTCCGTGCAGCACAACCTCTTCACCCTACAGACCCTCCTGGCCACCGAGGACGAGGCTCTCTATGCGCGCTTGCCCCAGCTGCCCGACGTGGAGGTGGAGATACTCGAGCGGCAGATAGACACCATCACCGCCCTGCTGCCTCAGCTGCACAACTTTGTGATAGCCGGCGGCAACGCGGTCGGCGCACAATGCCATGTGGCCCGCACCGTATGCCGCCGCGCCGAGCGCTGCGTGGTTACCCTCGCCCGGCAGGCGAAGGTCGACCCCGTGCTGCTGCGCTACCTGAACCGCCTCAGCGATTACCTTTTTGTGCTTGCCCGACGCGCCGTGGTGCTCGACGGAAAGCAGGAAGACCTGTATATCAACTGAGTGCGTCTGTTGATAAATATTTATTTGCCAATATGGGAAATAGTTGTACTTTTGCAAAAATTTTTGAGTAAAAGAGTATGTATTGGACACTTGAATTAGCATCAAAACTGGAGGATGCCCCCTGGCCTGCAACGAAGGAAGAACTGATTGACTATGCGCAACGTACGGGTGCACCTATGGAAGTCATCGAAAACCTGCAGGAGATTGAGGACGAGGGCGACCAATATGAGAGCATAGAAGATATCTGGCCCGACTATCCCACCAAGGAGGACTTTTTCTTTGAGGAAGACGAGTATTAGTATCGTCGGTTCGGGCAATGTGGCCACGCACCTGGCCCTCGCGCTGCGCGGCGCCGGGTGCACTATACGCCAGGTGCTCTCGCGCTCCTTCGACCATGCCCAGACCCTCGCGCGCCGCGTCGACGCACAGCCCCTCTGCCAGTGGCAGCGCCTCGACGAGGATGCCGACGTCTATCTTCTGGCCGTCAACGACGACGCGCTCTACGACCTGGCCCTCGACCTCCGTCTGCCCAATGCCCTGGTGCTCCACACCTCCGGCTCCACCCCCGCCTCTGTGCTCAAGCCCGTCAGCCGCCGCTTCGGCGTCGTTTGGTCGCCACAGACCTTTGTGCGCGACTTGGCGATGGACTATAGCCGCCTGCCTCTCTGCATCGAAGGCTCCTCGCCCGACGTAGAGGCCGACATCGAACGGCTCCTCGCCCCCGTGAGCACCCATATCCATCACCTCGACTTCGAACAGCGCCGCCGCGCCCATCTGGCGTCGGTGTTCGTCAGCAATTTCGTCAATGCCCTCAACGCCAGCGCCCAGCAGCTCATGGCCGACGGCGGACTCGACTTCGACATGCTGCGTCCGCTGGCCGAGCAGACCCTCCGCAAGTGGGACTACGGCCCCCTGTGGCCGCAGCAGACCGGCCCCGCCGCCCGACGCGACGAGAAGACGCTCGCCCTGCAGCGCCGCCAGCTGCTGGACCAGCCCGCCCTGCTCGACCTCTACGACCGGCTGACGCAGCTCATACAAGACCATGTTTGAATACATCGACACCCACTGCCACCTCTACGACGAAGCGTTCGATGCCGACCGGCCGCAGGCCCTGCAGCGCGCCCTCGACGCCGGCGTCGGCACCATGCTCCTGCCCGACATCGACAGCGGCAGCTCCGAACGTCTGCTGGCCCTCTGCCAAGCCCACCCGCACCACTTCCGCCCCATGACCGGGCTGCATCCCACCTCGGTGGGCGGCGACTTCGAGCGCGAGCTCGACCGGGTGCATGCCCGTCTGGTGAATGGCGGCCCTTGGGTGGCCGTGGGCGAGATAGGCATGGACCTCTACTGGGACCGCACCTACCAGGAACAGCAACTCGAAGCCCTGCGCCGCCAGATGCGCTGGGCCCGCGAGGCCGGCCTGCCCGTGTGTCTGCATATCCGCAAGGCCCACAACGAAGTCTTCGCCCTGCTCCGCCAGCTGGGGCACCCGACGTACAGGGGCGTCATGCACTGTTTCGGCGGCAGCGTGCAGGAGGCGCAGCGCGCCGTCGAGATGGGCTTCCATCTCGGCATCGGCGGCGTGGTCACCTTCAAGAATGCCACTATGGCCGACGTGGTGCGCGCCGTACCCCTCGAGCGCCTGCTCCTCGAGACCGACGCCCCCTACCTGGCACCCGTGCCCCACCGCGGCCAGCGCAACGAGAGCGCCTACCTGCCCCTCGTGGCCCAGCGCATAGCCGACCTGCGCGGCATCCCGCTCCAGCAGGTGGCCGAGGTCACCACCGCCTCCGCCCGCGCCCTCTTCGCCCTGGACCGCTGACCCCCTCGATTAGGGCGGAGGTTTGAGGTCGGAGAGTGGAGAGTGTAGAGCGGAGAGTGGAGAGCGGAGAGTGTAGAGTGGAGAGTGTAGAGTGTAGAGCGGAGAACGGACTGCCGCCTCTTGGTACGCAGGCGGCCCGCCTGCGGGATGAGAGCAGAGAGTGTAGAGTGTAGAGTGGAGAGCGGAGAGTGGAGAGTGGAGAACGGACTGCCGCCTCTTGGTACGCAGGCGGCCCGCCTGCGGGATGAGAGCGGAGTGTGGAGAGTGGAGAGTGTAGAGCGGAGAGTGTAGAGTGTAGAGTGTAGAATGTGCTGCCGCACCCGGATAATGGAACACTGAACACTAAACACTAAACACTGAACACTAAACACTAAACACTGAACGCCGAACACTAAACACTGAACACTAAACACTGAACACTAGACACTGCTCCCGACCTGGCTTCCGAAATGTTAAAATGGTAGGATGGTGGTAGGATGGTGGTAGGATGATGGTAGGATGATGGTAGGATGATACCCTTCGGGTAAGTGTTCAGTGTGTAGTGTTCAGTGTTCAGTGTCCTGCGGAAAAATGGCTTCCGCCCGCATCCTACAAACTTAATACTGAATACTTAATACTGAACACTGCCCACTGAACACCGTACCCTGCTCACTGAACACCACACACTGTACACTGCTCACTGAACACTACCCACTGAACACTGAATAAAGCCCCCTCAGCGTAC
>JAZNHG010000049.1:0-49013 GCA_045576855.1 Bacteroidales bacterium
GCCCCGTTTTTCGTCGAAAGCGGATGCAAAGATACAACCATTTTCCATTCCGGCAAAATATTTTTTCAAAATTTTTCTCCAAATTGTCTCAATGCACTGATTGACAACACCGAAAAAACAAAACTTTTTTTCACGCACTCCCCGTGCCGGCTCCGCAAAACAGCCCGCGGCACCCCAAAATCTCACAAAATACGCCTCCCCGGATGCGGAACGGCCGCCCAAAAAGGCGCCATATCCAAATATTGCACTGAATATCAATCCGGTAAGCACAAAAGCGCAGCTTTCGAAGGCACGGAACTGCCTGCTGCGAGGCAAAAAAACGCCTCCGCAACTGCTTCAGTATGAGGTCCCCAACCTACCATCGACTTACCATCGACTTACCATCGACTTACCAACTCCTTACCAACACCTACCGCGGTAGGAGTTGGTATGCCCCTCGGGCGGCCCTCGGCGGGCGATGGGTAGGGGGATGGTGGACATATAATATATGTATAGAGAAAAGATTGTGCCGGATGTGAAATATTTTTTGTACTTTTGCAGTCCGATAATAAAGATAAATAAAATTTCAACGGTTTGAAAACAAGACTACTTATCCCTGTTATGGCAGCGATGGCGCTGCTGACAATGAAGCCTGCAGCAGCCCAAATCAGCTGGGGCGAGGCGTTCAACAAGTTCAAATTGGAGGTTCGTGCCGACGGTGAGTTGTTCACGACCGACTCTACTCCGCAGTTCGGTTTCCACGGCAAGTATTTCAATATAATGCTGGGCGGCGACCTGGGCGGAGGCTTCAGCTACTATTTCAAACAGCGCTTGGTGGCCAATCCGGGGTCGGTGGCATTTTTCGACAATACCGATTTCCTGTATTTGGACTACAAGCCTACGCGGAACTGGCGACTGCGTTTCGGCAAGGATGCGATGGCGATGGGCGGCTTCGAGTATGATGCGTCGCCGATTGATGTCTATTTTCCGACGACTCTGTGGAACAATATCTACTGCTTCCAGCTGGGTTTCAGCGGCGCATGGATTAGCGACGACGGGGACCATACGCTGGTGGCCCAGGTGACCAACTCGCCCTATATCAACTCTAACTCGCTGAACTACGATGCGGGCTTGGTTTCGTACAATCTGTGCTGGTACGGCAATGTGGGTCCGTGGAAGACGATATGGAGCACAAGCATGATTGAGCGCGAGTGGGGCAAGTTTATGAACCTGACGATGATTGGCAACAAGCTGGTCTTCGACAAGTGGGACATCTATGTGGACTTCATGCATCATGCGCTGTCGTTCGACGACTGGGGCAAGAACTTTGGTTTTGTAAGCTGTGCCAACTACTACTTCACGCCGGAGTTCAATATTTTCGTGAAAGGCATGTTTGAGCAGAACAAGTCGGAGGTGGACCTCAATTCGGCCGTTGCCCTCGACCACCTGCTGCGCGCCGGACACACCTATGCGCGCTACGGCCTGGGATTTGAATACTATCCCAAGGGGCTGAAGAGCGTGCGCCTCCACACCTATGTCTGCCGCATGACCGAGAGCTACACCAAGAACGGCGCGAACGTGCTGGAGGACTGTTGGAACTTCAACATCGGCGCCACCTGGACCGTAGATTACTATCAGCTATTCAAGAAATAAACATACATCATGGAGGACAACAAGAATAAGAGACACAATCTGCTTTCGGTGCTGAACCCGTTCGAGGTGTTCAGTCACCACGAGACCGACCCCAACAAGCGGAACGGCAAGCCGCGCAAGCTGAAGTTCACCACCAGCCGCAGTCTGGAGGCGCTGATTTTCTTGGTGTGCTTCTTCGCCTTCTTCGGCTTCCTGGCCTACCGCATGACGCTGCCCAACATGCTGAACACCTTCATGCAGACGGCCTACCACCTGCTGCTGGAGACGGTGTTCTACATCATGGCCATCTGCGTGCTGATGGGCGCCATCTCGAAGCTGCTGACAGAGTTCGGCGTGGTGCGCCTGATGGAGAACATACTGCGGCCGCTGATGAAGCCGCTCTACAACCTGCCCGGTGTGGCGGCCCTGGGTGCCGTGATGACCTTCCTGAGCGACAACCCCGCCATCATCTCGCTGGCCAAGGACAATAACTTTGCCCGCTACTTCAAGAAATACCAGTTGGTGAGCCTCACCAACTTCGGCACAGCCTTCGGCATGGGTCTGGTGGTCATAGCCTTCATGACGGGCCTGGGCTTTGGCAAGGGGGCACTGGTGGGACTGCTGGGCGCCGTCATCGGCAGCATCGTCAGCACCCGCATCATGCAATACTCCACCCTCAAGAGCTATCCCGAGATGAACTGTCCCGTAACCGAAGACGATGGTACGGAGCAGAACATATCGTTCAAGAGCGAAGGCACCGTCTTCCAGCGCTTCTTGAACGCCATGCTCGACGGAGGCAAAAGCGGCGTCGGCATCGGCGTGGCCATCATTCCCGGCGTACTCTGCATTTCGACCATCGTCATGATGCTCACCTTCGGACCCGCGGGCGCCGACGGCACCTACCAAGGCGTGGCCTACGAGGGTGTGCCTGTCATCACATGGCTGGCCGACAAAGTGAACTTCATTTTCTACTGGCTCTTCGGATTCAAGAGTGGAGCGCTGGTCAGCTTCCCCATTACGGCTCTGGGAGCCGTGGGTGCAGCCATTGGCCTCGTACCGCGCTTCGTCAGCGAAGGCATCATCAACGGCAACGCCATAGCCGTCTTCACCGCTATGGGCATGTGCTGGAGCGGCTACCTGTCGACCCACACAGCCATGCTCGACTCGCTGGGCTACCGCAAACTCATCGGCAAAGCCATCGGCGCCCACACCGTCGGCGGCCTCTGTGCCGGTGTGGCAGCCCACTGGTTGTGGGTGCTGCTGACGCTGATATTCTGACAATATGAGTCTCACCGGCATCGTCATCGGCGCCGCCACGTTCCTTACCATCGGCGCTTTCCACCCGCTGGTCATCAAGGCCGAATACCATCTGGGCGTGGATTCGTGGTGGATATTCCTGCTGGCGGGACTGGGATGCATAGCGGGCTCGCTGTTCACCACCGGCGTGTGGAGCATACTGCTCGGCGTGGTAGGCTTCAGCAGCCTGTGGTCTATCCTGGAACTGGTCAAGCAGCGCGAGCGTGTGGAGCGTGGTTGGTTCCCCGCAGGTCCCGGCCACAGCAAGAGAACCCGAAAAAAACAGGGATAAAATGAATATACAGCACTTCTTCAGCTCTTTCCTGATGGTGATTAACGAGATGAGCCCCTACCTGTTGCTGGGCTTCCTCATCGCAGGAATACTGCATGTCTTTGTGCCCCACAACTTCTACACCCGCTACCTGTCCCGCGACAACAAGCTCTCCGTCCTGTGGGCAGCGTTGCTGGGTATTCCGCTGCCACTATGTTCCTGCGGCGTTATACCGACGGCCATCGGGCTGAAAAACGAGCGCGCCTCCAAGGGTGCAGTAGCCTCGTTCCTGATCGCCACCCCGCAGACGGGTATCGACTCCATCCTGGCCACTTTCTCTATGATGGGCTTGGGCTTCGCCATCGTGCGCCCGGCAGCAGCATTGATTACCGGCATCTGCGGAGGACTGCTGGTGAACCGACTTGTGCCCGACGACGACACCGCCGGCACCACAGCCTGCAACTGCCACGCCGAGACGGGTAGCCGCCTGTGGCGCGTACTCAAGTATGCCTACTTCGACATGATACAGGATATCGGCCTGCGACTCATCATCGGTCTGCTGCTGGCCGCACTTATCAATGTCGCGGTGCCCGACGAGTTCTTCCTCACCTTCGGCAAACAGCCCTTGCTGCAGATGCTTGTCATCCTCGTCATCGCCGTTCCGATGTACATATGCTCCACGGGAAGCATCCCGGTGGCGGCAGCACTGATGATGAAGGGGCTTACGCCTGGCGCAGCCCTGGTGATGCTCATGGCAGGTCCGGCGGTCAATCTGGCCTCCATCCTGGTGGTGCGCAAGTCGCTCGGACGCCGGTTCACCACAGTCTATATCCTCACCATCGTCGTCTTCTCCGTCCTCTTCGGGTTGCTTATCAACGCACTCGGCATTGGCGCCGACCTGGCAGTGCCCGCTGGCGGAGCCGACTGCTGTGCTATGCCGGTGCGCCGTCCGGGACTGTTCCGGACCGTCTGTTCTGCACTCTTAGTATTATTCATCCTAATAGCACTCACTATGAAATTCTTAAGCCGATTCAAGAAACAGGAGGCCGTGGAGGGCACGGCTGTCTATACCGTCGAGGGCATGCACTGCAACCACTGCAAGGCGGCCGTCGAGAAGGCCGTCGGGGGGCTCAAAGGGGTCACCGCCGCCGAGGTCAACCTGGGCGCCAAGACTGTCACCGTCACCGGTACGGCCGACGCCGAAGCTGTCCGCAAGGCTGTTGAGCAGGCTGGCTTCGAATTCAAGGGCTAGACCGGGTGCCGACACTATGGCCCCATTAAATCCCTTTGGTATGAAGCTCACGGGAGTACACAACTATATGACAAAGAAAAACCACAGAACGATCTTCGGGTGGACCCTGTGGACGGGTCTTGCCATCTGGGTGGTCTCTCTGGCGGGTATCATGCTTTCGCCCTCGGCCGAGAGCAATCAGGCCTTGACTGAATTCACCTTCGAAAACGGCTGGGCACCGGCACTGCTTGTTATCGGCCTCCTTCTGCCCTGCCTCGAGGAGGTAGCCTTCCGCTTCTGGGGCATTCGCCGCTGGCGATGGGCCGGCTACATCTCCGCCGTGGCGATGGGTGTGGTTACCTATTTCTACTGGGGACTCTGGGGAGCTCTGGCCACCACGGCGGTGGCTGCCGCCGTCACGCTGGCCGTCAAGGCCGAACGCACCCGGCTGCTCATCCTGCTGCTGCTCACCTCGCTGCTCTTCGCCATCCTGCACTTCGACAACTACGGCAACCTGGAGCTGCGGAACCTCTTTGCCATCTTCAACAAACTGGGCTTTGCCCTGGTGGCCTCGTGGCTGGTGCTGAACCGCGGATTCCTTTGGGCACTGGTGCTACATGTGGTCATCAACAGCCTGTTAGTGCTGCTGATAGCCCTCCCTTTGGGCGAAACGCACATCCCGGGACTCTCGATCAACAGCGGGGAGGGTTGGACAATCTTCGCCCACTGTCTGGACAACGACGAGCCGCGCTACAGCAACCTCACACCCGTCTACACCGGCACGATGGCCTCCATCGGCGCCGACCTGCTGCGTATGGCCGACAGCAACGCCACCGCAAATGCCGGTAAGAATGGGAGCCGGTGGGAGATGGTAATCTACCGCGGCGACGGGACCGTCGGCGTGGGCAACGATTCCACTCAGGTGAAGCCCCTGGCACTGCTGCGCGCAATGGAGCAAAACCAGTGGATTTCGCTCGACACCATCAGCCTCTACCCCATGCAGATAGCCGTGTCCGAGGGTAAAAACACGCAGCACTGACACCTGATAATCAACTACAAACAAATCCGCCTCACCAAAAATGGTGATAAAATTTTGCCATATCGGAAAAAGTTAGTACTTTTGCACCGCATTTAAGAAAAGAAATATTGCAATATTAATCCTAAAAAAAGTAAAGAAATGGCTTACAGAATCACTGACATCTGCGTTGCTTGCGGCACCTGCATCGACGAGTGCCCCGTTGGAGCTATCAGCGAAGGCGACATCTACAAGATCGACGAGAACGCTTGCGTTAGCTGCGGTACCTGCGCTGGCGCTTGCCCCACCGGCGCCATTGTGGAAGGCTAAATCAAGCATCCAGAAAAGCACAAAAGAGGAGAGGACACCCTAGGGTGTCCTCTTTTCTTTGTGTCCGGCGCAGGATGGGCCGTGCATAAAAGGAACGGGGACCCGTATTGGGGTCCCCGCTACACTTCAATGGTAGTGCTAATCCATTATTCCACGGGCAGGACGCTGACGAAGGAGCGGTCCTCGCGGCCTTTGTGGAACTTCACCACGCCGTCGATGAGGGCGTAGAGGGTGTGATCTTTGCCCATACCCACGTTCTGGCCGGGGTTGTGGACGGTGCCACGCTGGCGGACAATGATGTTGCCGGCCACGCACTGCTGACCACCGAAAATCTTAACGCCAAGTCGTTTGCTTTCGCTCTCACGACCGTTACTGGAACTACCAACACCTTTTTTGTGTGCCATGATATTCTGCTTTTAAAAGGTTAGACTTAGTTGATGCTGTCAATCTTGATTTGGGTCAGATAGTCGCGGTGACCGTTCATTTTCTGATAGTCTTTGCGACGGATTTTCTTGAACACCAAAACCTTATCGCCCTTGAGGTGGCGGAGGACGGTGGCTTTGACATTGGCGCCAGCTATGTAGGGCTTGCCTACTTCGACCTTGCCATCATTGTCTTTCAGCATCACGGTGTCAAAAGAGACTTCGCTACCCTCGTCCTGGTGCAGACGGTTGACGAAGATCTTCTGATCTTGGGCGACCTTGAATTGCTTTCCTGCGATTTCTACGATTGCGTACATTTTGTTTATTTATTTGTTTTATAATATGTTACATTGTTTATCAACACACATTTCACCCACAAATCGGACTGCAAAGATACAAACTTTTTTCATTCTGGCAAAATATTTTTTCCACGGCAGTGGTACTTCAGCCTTTTTTTTCGCTTTTGCAGCCTGCCGGACTCGGCCGCTTCGGACATGGGGTCGACGCTGTCCACCACGCCCACCCTACCTTGTGCCGACCGGTGCATGGAGGGTGTTTAACACTTTTTATCAATTTTGTACTTGCAAAATCCAGATGCACACTGAGGGAGGTTGAGTTGGAAGTTGACAGTTGGCAGTGGGCAGTTGACAGTTGGCAGTGGGCAGATAGCAGTTGACAGTGGGTAGTTGACTGGCATTCATCATTCTACATTCATCATTCATCATTACGCTGTCCTCCAGCCCAACAAGGGTCATCCTACCACCAACGTACCATCAACGTACCACCATCCTACCACCATCCTACCTATTTAACATTTCGGAAGGCAGGATCGTGGGGCGATGGAACGGGCGTGTGGCCGCCCCGGCGGGTGGCTGTCCGGGCGGATGGGGTCAGTCGGTGAGCAGCGGTATGGGCTGCGGGGTGGTGGTGAGGGTGTCGGGGTTGAAGATGTAGCGGCGTATGGCGGTGCCGGCAAAGACACCCAGGGCGCCCTCGACATTGCCAAAGGCTTGTCCCTGTTCGGCGAAGTAGCTGAACATGCTGTTCTGCGACGAGGCGGAGAGGACGTAGTTCCAGCGGGCCGGGGTGATGCTCTCTACGGTGACGGTGTATTCGTGCTTGAAAGGCGGCCGTTCGTTGGTGTCGACGGTATGCATGATGAACAGCTGGGCGGGGTATTGGCGTCCGTCGATGTTGCGGTCCATGAACATCAGGCGCGAATAGAGGTAACCGCCGAGCGGGACGTAGGGGCAGACGTCGTTGGAGGTGATTTCGGGATTGTTGGGCACCAGGAAGAAGGCGCTCTGTATGGTGTCGACGAGTTCGATGGAGTCTACCCATTCGTTGTAGCGGAGGCCGCTGTCGCGTTCGGTGATGCGCACGCTGTAGTATTCGTCGACGCCCTGCCGGTCGTCGAGGCGGAAGTTGAGCAGGTAGAAATTGAACGAGGGGCTGGCGTAGGTGGCGGCGCTCATGCCGTTGACGGCGGGGAAGTGCGGCACATAGGTGCGAGCGTGGATATCGTGGCCGCCGGGGGCGGTGATGTCGAGGCTGAGGGTGTCGCCTTCGGCCAGCGTGTGGGGGAAGAAGTAGCGGCAGCGCGACACGGAGTCGGGGGTCATCGGGGTACCGTTGACGTTGAGAATCAGGCTGGCGCCGTCGACAGGCTGATAGTTGCTGCTGTCGAGGAAGAAGCGCGTATGGCCAAAATAGACGAAAGCGCGCTGCCCGGCCGAGGGCACTGCGTTGACCACAAGCTCGCGGTCGGCGGGGGCGTCAATGTCGACGGTCTTCTCGCATGCGGCCAGCGCCAGGGCGGCCAGCAGGGGAAGCAGATATAGTGTACGTTTCATATTCATGCGTTGTTTGTGCTAAAAATACAAGGTGTAGGCTACCGACGGCAGTATGGGGAAGATGGAGAGCTGCTTCAGCGAGTAGGCATATCCGTTGTAGCCGTCGGTGGCGCTCTGGTAGAGCATGTAGGGATTCTGCCGGTTGTAGACATTGTAGACGCTGACGTTGATGGTGCGGCGGGCGCGCTTGAACTCGCGGTGGAAGTTGGCGCCGATGTCCATACGGTGATAGTTGGGCATGCGGTAGTTGTTGCGCCCCTCGAAAAGGGTGAGCGTACCGGTGCCGCCGGGGCGGTCGTATTCGTCGGGGTCGTCGGTGGCAATGGGATAGGTCTGCGTGGAGAGCGTAGCCGTGTTGCCGGTGGAGAAGACCCAAGTGGCGCTGACGTCGAAGCGCGGGCTGAATTTATAGCTGAGCACCACACTCAGGTCGTGCCGTCGGTCGTACTTGGCGGGGAAGGGATTGCCGTTGTTGAGCACCTGGCCCTCGCGGTCGAAGAGGCGCATGGTGCGGCTCCACGTGTAGCCGAACCATCCCGTGAGGCGACCCACCTCGCGCTGCACCAGGAACTCTACGCCATAGCTCCAGCCGCTGCCGGCCACCACCAGGTTCTCCCAGTTCTCGCTGCTGCCGAAGAAGGTGGCTCCGTCCTTGTATTCGATAAGGTTGTCCATGTGCTTGTAGTAAGCCTCGACGCTGATGTCGGCTATACCGCTCCAGGAATAGAAGAGGCCGCCCGCCACCTGATGGCTCTCCATCGGCTTCACGCGGTCGGTCACCGGCACCCAGAGGTCGGTGGGCAGGGTGATGCTGGTGGTGGAGAGCAAATGCACATACTGGCGCATCCAGGCATAGCCCGCCTTGAGAGAAAGGTCGGGAGTGAGCATCACGCGGGCCGACACACGGGGCTGCAACGAAGGGTAGAACGAATTCTGCACGCGGAAGGCGCTGAAGTGGAGGCCATAGTTGAGCTTCAAGGCATCGGTGATGCTCCAGTCGTCTTCGGCGAAAGCCACCATCTCGTTGGCCGGCGTGATGCCGCTCAGGATGGCGCTGTCCATCGTGAAGGCACCGTTCATCTGGATGGAATCGTAGTAGTCGACGCTGCCCCTGGCCACCTCGGGCTGGAACCAATGGCGGGTGAACCAAGCACCAAACTTCACATTATGGTCTGGCGAGGGCGAGTAGTCGAAGTCGGTCCGGGCCGTCACCTCGCGGATGGCCGTGCTATAGTCGCCCTCGATGGTGGAGGGATGCGGGTCGTTGGGACCCATCAGTTTCTCGATGCTGCCGACGATGTTGTTCTTGTACTGCGTGTAGGAGGCCGATACATTCATGAAGAGCTTGGGCGTGAGGGCATAGTTCCAGCGCAGCGAGCCTATCAGGTTGCCCCAGCGGTTGCGGAAGCCCAGTCGCATATCCTCGTTGAGGGCGGTGACCGTGTTGATTTTTCCGTACACCTCGTCCTCGCCCATATAGAAACTGCCGTAGAGACGGCTCTTGTCGCTGAACTTGTGCGTCAGCTTGGCATTGAGGTCATAGAAGTAGTAGCCTGCGTCGAACTTGGCCTCCTCCACCACACCGGGGGCAGGCTGCTCCTTGTCCAGGTCGTTGAACCACATGATGGTGGGGATGACCAGCAGCTCGGCATAGGTGCGACGCGCCGAGAGGCTGAAGGTGGTCTTCTCCTTGACGATGGGACCCTCCAGGTTGAACTTGGCCGAGATGAGGCCGATAGAGGCGTTGCCGTGCAGTTGCTGGTCGTTGCCGTTGTTCTGCGTCACGTCGAGCACAGCGCTCAGGCGACCGCCGAAGCGGGCCGGAAAACTGCCCTTGTAGAGGGTGACATTCTTGATGGCATCGGTATTGAAAGCGCTGAAAAAGCCGCCCAGATGGCTCACGTTATAGAGCGCCACCCCGTCGAGCAGGAAGAGGTTCTCGTCGGGTCCGCCGCCGCGCACATACAGGCCGCTGTTGCCCTCCGAGCCACTCTGCACGCCGGGCATCAGCTGCAGCGCCTTGATCAGGTCGGCCTCGCCGAAGAGCACCGGCACAGACTTGATTTTCTCCACCGGCATCTCCATAGCACTCATCTGCACGCTGCGCACATCGCCCGTGCGCTCGGCAGTGATGACCACCTCCTCGAGGGTGACGCTTTCGCGCAACTGCACATTGAGCTCACGGTTGGCACTGAGCAGAAAATTGAAGTACTGCGGCTCATAGCCCACAAAGGTAATTCGCAGATTGACGCTGTCCTTGGGCAATGTCAGCGAGAAATGGCCGTATAGGTTGGTGACCGCCCCTTTGCCGCTACGCGTATCCAGCACCGTGGCGCCTATCAGAGTCTCGCCACTCCGCTTGTCTGTGATGGTGCCGCTGACGGTATAGCGCTGGGCCCAGGCGCCGAGGGGCAGCAGCAGGAGCATAATAAGTATTCTGCTTTTCATAACTAGGCTAAAACGTCAGGTTGCACATTATATTGTACAACCTGACATATAATTTGTTGCGAAACGGACGAAAAAACGACTCAATCGCCGAGACGCCGCAGCAGTTGCACCACGGTGAGCCCCAGCAGCGGATGCTTGTAATCGGGCATAATCTCCGCCAGCGGCTCCAGCACAAAGCGGCGCAGATGGGCGCGCGGGTGCGGAATCTGCAAATCGGGCATATCTATCACCTCGTCGTTCCAAAAGATAAGGTCTATATCCATCGTTCGCGAATGGTAGGTACGGTTTGTTCCCCCGGACACTCTACTCGTTTGCGTGAAACATTCCCCGCCACCCACAGCGTCCGCCAACTCTCCCCCTGGCACAGGGGGAGTACCCCGCAGGGGGGAGGGGGTATAGCCAACCTCAAGATTTCCTTCCCCTATTTCCCCAGCACCCACAGCGTCCGCCAACTCTCCCCCTGGTACAGGGGGAGTACCCCGCAGGGGGGAGGGGATATAGCCAACCTCAAGATTTCCTTCTCCTATTTCCCCGGCACCCACCGCGTCAGCCGACTCTCCCCCTGGCACAGGGGGAGTACCCCGCAGGGGGGAGGGGGTATTTCGAGCCTTCCATAAATCCCAGCGATACGGTATCACTTTCCCGTCTTTCTTTATGATTTCCTCTTCTATCCAACCTATCACAGATTTCGGATTGGAAAAAACCATCTTATTCTCGAACCGTAGAACCGTCACTCCACATTCATTCTTCAAGTACTCATCCCGGACTCTGTCATACTCCAACTGCATATTACCAAATCCTTTGTGACTCGCTCCATCCAGTTCTATAGCAAGGCGCAACTCTGGACAATAGAAATCTAAGATATAATGGCCTATACTAAACTGTCTGCGGAACCTATAACCTGACACTTGCCTACATTTCAACATAGTCCATAAGTAAGCTTCAGCCGATGTCCCATGATTCCGTAACTCTTTTCTATAAGCCTTGAGCTCTGAACGGTTAGCATTATATACTTTATTCTTTCCACCCCTCAGTCCTGCGGACAGCTCCCCTGTCTCAGGGGAGCATTCCCCGGCACCCACCGCGTCAGCCGACTCTCCCCCTGTAACAGGAGGAGTACCCCGCAGGGGGGAGGGGATATAGCCAACCTCACGATTTCCTTCCCCTATTTCCCCGGCACCCACCGCGTCAGCCGACGCTCCCTCAGTCATAGAGATGCTATCATTGCGGGTAGCAGGGCGGATTCTCCCCAGCAGGGATTCAATGTGCAAGGCTTCTTCCAACACCTGGTGGGCCAAACGGTCGGTCTGTACCAGCAAAGCCCGGTTAAGGAACGGCGGCGGCACGTCGTCGCCGAAGTCGCCCCACGGTTCCGTATCATAGTCGGCCGAGACAGCAACGACCGCACCGATACGGTCACGTATCAGTGCGGTCGCCTGTTCTATCAACTCCTGGCGGTTGCCTTGGTTGCCGCCGATGAGGAGTGCTACGGTATTCATTATCCGCAGTGGATGAAGCGTTCCACGAGAGCCAGCGTCTTCTCGCTATCCTTGCCGATATCGGCACGCAGAGTGCGGTCGTCGAAGGCACGGAGTTGCTTCAGGATGCCGTCGATAAGCTGCGGGGCAAAGATGCCATCCTGCTCATAGAGGGCGCGGTCGCGTTCCAACAGGTCGGCACTGGCGGCGCAGCTGTCGGGCAGTACAGCCAGGCGGCTCAGCACATCCTCATGCTCGAAGATGTTGACGCTGACGTAGCGGTCCTTGGCATACTGCACTGCATCCTGCATCTCGAAGCCGTGACGTGCGGCAACGGTCATACCGGCCAACAGCAGATAGACGTTGGCCGAGCCGTCGGGAGTGCGGAGCTCGATGGTCTGCTTGTGGCTGAAGTCCACCTCGGTGTTCTCCTCCAGCGGGTTGGCACTGGCCATCATATTGCCGCTGCCCTTGCTCCATCCCAGAGGCACACGCACCATAGCGGAGCGGTTACGGTCGCCCCAGCAGATATTAGTGGGAGCCTCCTGGTGAGGTACCAGACGGAAATAGCTGGTGGGATTGGTATTGCCGAAGGCCGTGAGCGAACCGGCCAGGCTCAGTATGCCGGCCATAGTCTTCAGGGCCACCTCGCTCAGGCCGTTCTCACCCACATACATGTTCTTGCCATCCAGCGAGACGCGAGTGTGGATATGCATACCGCTACCGGCCTTGCCGACGGTAATCTTGGGGGCGAAAGTGACGGTGATGCCATACTTGTAACCCAACTCACGCATCATCCACTTGGCAATCACCAGCTGGTCGGCGGCAGCCTCGAGGCGTGTGGGGAGAAACTCTATCTCGTTCTGCTCATACATCAGGTCGCCATGTGTGAAGTTGCCCACCTCGCTATGGCCGTACTTGATTTCGCCACCGGCAGCAGCAATCATACGCATAGCCTCGGTGCGGAACTCCTCGAACTTGCAGAAAGGCATGCTGACGTGATAGCCGTGCTGGTCTTCGGGCATATAGTCTTCCTCTTTGGGAGCGATGGCATAGTACTCCAGCTCACCCATCACCTCGAACTCCATGCCACCCGTAGCCTCGCGGAAAGCGCGGGCTGCTTTCTGCAGCGTGTATTCGGGAGCCATAGCGAAGGGTTCTCCATCCTTGGTATAGAAGGAGCAGAGCAGGTTGAGCGTAGGCACTTCGGCGAAGGGGTCGAGGAACGCTGTGCGGAAACGTGGGATAACATATAGGTCACTATTGCCGGCCTCGATGTAGGGGAAGAGGCTGCTGCCGTCGACACGCTCGCCGCTGGTCAGCACCTCGTCGGCATGGGCCAGGCTCTGGATGACGAAGTTGAGCGTATGCAGCTTGCCGTCGTCCGCCATATAGCGGAAGTTGATCATCTCGATTTGGAACTCCTCGATGACCTTGAGGATATCAGCCTTGGTGAATTCGGACATAGGCTTTTCCAGAAACGTCACCAAGGGGTTGGGGTTGAACTTCAGTTGTTCTTGTTTCATGATATAATATGTTGGTTTTAAAAATTACTCGGTCTGGAAGAAACGGCGAAGGCAGGGAAATATTGTGTCAGACTCACAGAAAAAAAAACCTACGGACAACCTGTCATCCCACCCCCACAAATACAGCGAGGGGCGCCCCGACGGGGCGCCCCTCGCATGAAGAGTTAGTATCCTATCGGAACTTAGCGAATCACAACGACGCGCTTGGCGGCGGCGTTGCCCACCTTCACCAGGTAGACACCGCTGTTGCTCACACGGAACTCGACGCTCTCGGCGGCATTGGCCTCGCGGCTCATCAGGCGGCCGTTGACGTCGAAGAGATACACCTGCTTGCCTTCGGCACCGCGCACATAGATGCGGCTGTCGACGCTGTAGATGTCCACGTTGTCAAGCTCCACATCGGCGATACCCACCTTCTCGCGGAAGACGGCGGTCACCGAGTGGGTGGCGTCGATAGCATTGATGGTGTAGATGGTCTCGCGGCCCACGGTGTCGCCATTGTCGACCCAAGCCACAAACTCGTAGTTGTTATAGGCATTGGCCGTGAAGGAGACCGAGCTGCCCTCGGTGACAGTGATCGAGCTGCCGTTGTCGGCGGCCTGACCGTTGACAAGGACGTTACCCATCGTGGCATTGTAGTTCACCGTGACGGTGTATTCCTCGGGCGTCACACCATTGGGCTGGAAGTTGGCATGAATCGAAATCGTAGCGCCAAGCATATCCTCTTCGACCACCAGGACGGAATCCATTTCGGCCACGAAGTCCTCATACGAGGTGAAGACCGTGTCGAAGGTCTCGCCGAAGGCCGACATGCTGACCTGCAGCGAGTAGAGGTAGTAGCCGTCGTTGGGCTGTACATCGAAGCTAACCTCATCACCCACGGTGTAGTAGTGCGTGCCGGGGGCGGGAGTGATGGTACCCCACTCGGCGTTGTTGACCGAGGTGGTGACCACCAGGCTGTCAATCTGCTGACCCGGGGCGAAGATGGCAGTGACGCTCATCGTCATACCAAGATAGAACTCAGCATCGAGGCTGTCGAAGAGACCGGGGAAAGCGGGGATGGTATCGGTCGAAAGGACCGTATCCATGTTGCTGACTTCAGTGACCCACGACTCCAGATGGTAACCGGCATTGGGCGTAGCGGTGATGCTGAACACATCGCCGTCATAGTAGACGTGCGTGCCGGGAGCCGGGCTGATGGTACCCATCGTAGCGTCGTTGACGGAGGTAATCAAGGTGAAGGCCTCCGGCTCGGAGCTGTCACCGAAGATAGCAGTGATGGTGATAGTTGCGTTGTTGTCGGCGAAGCTCTGAGGCAGCGATCCGAAGACCAATGGGTTGGCAAAGTCGGGATCAGTGGCAGGCAGAGTATCGCTGCTATAGATGGAGCTGTCCATGTATATGTCGAGAACCCAAGCCTGCAGTTCGTAGCCAGCGTTGGCTATGGCCTCAGCCTGGATGGTGTTGCCGACATAGATAGTGTAGGTGCCGGGAGCGGGGACCATAGTACCCTTGGTGGCATCGTTGACAGCATAGGTGATGGTGGTGCTGTCGGGATTGCCGACCTCGAAGAGAGCCTTCAGGGTCATGCTGCCCTCGGTCATGAAGAGGTTGGCGGGGAAGTAAGCGCTGATATACTCGCTGCCGAGGGTGTCAACGCTTGAGCTGGTGGTCCATTCCCAACCGACGAAGCGGTAGCCTGCGTTCGGCGTGGCGCTGAAGGTCACGGTGTCGCCAGTGATGTACTGGTAGGTGCCGGGAGCGGGAACTGTAGTACCCATCGTGGCATCGTTCACAGCGAAGGTCACGGTCAGCGTGTCGGGATCAGGAGCGACATAAGCACCCTGATAGAGACTGACGTCGTCGATGAAGATGTAGTTGGCATCGTAGTCCACATGGTGGAAGGCCACGTAGACGCTCTGGCCGGCATAGGCGGTCAGGTCGATGCTCTGCATCGTCCAAGTGCCGGCAGCAACGGTGCTGGGACGCACAGTGACGAAGCTGGCGGTGTCGTTGGTGGTCGTCGAGACGGCCACGCTGTAGCTGTCAGGATAGCTGGCATTGGTAGCTTCCCACCAGGCGAAGGTGAGGCTGTCGCCGGCGGCCACGGTGGGCAGGACAAACTTGGGCGAAATGAGCCATGCGTCGGCGTTCATAGCCGTGCTCTGCCAGCTCCACGAGGAAGCCACATAGTTGCCGCTGTGGGGAAGCGTGTTGGTGGTGCCGGAATAGACAGACCAGGGCTGGCCGTCGGCACTGCCGTTGACGGTGGTCCAGCAGCCAAGGGCACCCTCGAAGCCATAGTTGTAAGGCAGGGTGGTGATGTCGGAGCAGTCGAACTCGGTCTGGGCATTGACGGTAGCCATAGCGGAAGTGTCGTCGGCACTGCAGAGAGCCACCACACCGAAGGTGTAGGCCGTGCCGTCGGTCAGGCCGGTGAAGGTGTAGGTATTGGCGCTGATGCCGGTAGCGACAGCGGTGGTGCCGTTATAGACATTGAAGCTGGCAGCCGTGCTGGTCCAGCTGATGGTGGCGGTGGTGGTGCTCACACTGTCGAGGGTCACCACGGGCATGATGCAGCTCGGGCAGGCGTCGGCGAGGGTGAAGAAGACACCGTCGGTCATGTTGGTGGCATCGGTGAGGCTGTACACCGTGGCGTTGCCGCCGTCGGTGATGGTGAAGCTGATGTCATCAGGATAGGCATAGGATGAACTGGAGACCGTCCAGCTGAAGGTGACGGGCGCACCGCTGCAGACGCTGTAGGTAGCGGTGTTGCTAGCTGCGTCGACGGTGAAGGTACCCACTGTGGCGCCGTTCTGGCTGACGGTAATCATGGCGCCGTCCCAACCATCGCCGTAAGCGTCGGTACCGGCAATGGTGATCAGGCAGCTGCCGCCGACGCAGTCGGTGGTGGCGGCTATGCTGGCCACGGTAGAATTATTGTCGGCCGAGCAGTCGGCGCTGACACCGAAGGTGTAGGCCGTGCTGGCGGTAAGGCCGGTCACTTCATAGGAGGTGGCGGTGAGGCCGGTGGCCAACACAGTGCCGTCGGCAGCATAGACGCTGTAGGTGGCACCGCTGTTGTTGGTGTCGGCCCAGCTCAGGTAGACGCTGGTGGCACTGACGCTGTCGACAGCGAGGTTGGTGACAGGATAGCAGAAGCTGGGAGTCATCTCAACGACCTCGACGCTGTCGATCCAAGCATAGTAGCTGAAGCTACCATAGTAGTGGACAGCCAGCTGGGTGGCCGTGGTGGGCACGATGAAGGTCTGGCTCTGCCAGTCGCTGTTGCCGGTGGTGGTATAGGTGGTGGGATCCCACACGGTATCGGTAGCGGTGATGTAGCCGAAGTTCAGCTGGTCGCTGCTGCCATAGGTGGCATAGACCACCTTGACCTGCAGGTTGGTGGCGTCGTCGCTGACAGTCAGCATGGGCGAGAAGCCGTACTGGTTGTAGTCGCTTGCACTGCTGTAGGAGCTGAAGCGCATCGTCTCGCGACCGCTGACGGTCACGAAGCCCATGCCGTCACCGCCGCCGACGTTGGCGTCGTTGTTGCTCACCAGGTTCCAGCAGTTGCGCGTGGCGCTGGTGGAGGCGAAGGTCTCGGTGTAGGGCAGGGTGACGGCAGCGCAGGCGGTGCTGAAGGTGACGACGCGGATGTCGCTCTCGTCGCCGCCGCAGACCGAGCGCACACCGTAGGTGTAGCTGGTCATGGGGGTGAGACCGGTGAGGGTGACGGTGTTGCCGCTCACACTCTGGTCAAAGGTGGTGTCGGTGGCGGTAACAATATAGACATTATAGCTGCTGGCATCGCCAGTCCAGCTGAGGGTAGCCTCGTCGGTGGCGATATCGCTGACGGCCAGACCGCTCACGGGCAGGCAGCTGGGCTCCTCGCCAGGAGTGAAGTCGAAGGTGGTCTTGGGCAGGAAGTTGCGCTGGCTGATGCTGGAGCCATAGCCGCCCATCGAGGCGCCGGTGGCGGTCACGCCGTACCAATTGCAGTTGCTGTAGGTACCCGATACGGTCTGCAGGAAGCCGACCATCAGGTTGCCACCAGTGTACTGATAGGGGGTGGTGAGGGTGATTTCCATCACATTGTTCACAATGGAGAGGCTGCCGCTGTACACCTGGGTCATCGTGGTGTAGTCGGCCAGAGCGCTGACAGAGGTCTCGCTGGTCTCGGCCAGGTAGACTTCGAAGGTGGCGGCACCCCAGTTCTTGTTGGCATCGCTGGAGTAGAAGGTCAGCTTGTTGACGCTGCCATAGGCCATGGCGCTGAGGTCGGCGGCCGGGATGATGAACTGGCTCTTGGTGATATTGTCCACCCAGTTGCCATAGACGGGCACGTAGCTGTTGGTAGTGGTGCCGTCGTTGACGGTGACGGTGTAGGCGTTGGTCGGGGTGAAGCTGATTTCGCTGCTCCAGGCACTGGTGTCGCCGACGCCGCAGATGGCGCGCACCTTGGCGGTGATGGCCTGCTCGGGAGTGAGGTTGGTCATGTCGTAGGTGCTGTCGTAGGCGCTGACGAGGTTAGTCATGTCGCCGTTGAGGCAGAGCTGCCATTCGCTCTCCTCGCCGCCGGCATTCCAGTTGAGGGTGGCCACGGTGCCGTCACCGGGGGTGAGGACGGCGGCCAGGTTGGTGGGAACCGGGCAGGAGATGGGAGTGGTGAAGCTGATGGTCACCATTTCGCTCTCGTCGCTGCCGCAGTTGGAGGTCACACCGAAGGTGTAGGCCGTCTCGCCGCTGAGGGCATAGAGTTCGATGGTGGTGTCGTTGGCGTACTCGTAGACCGAGGTGTCGCTCATGTCATAGACGGTGTAGCCGTCGGCATCACCTTCCCAGGTGAGGGTGGCGGTGTGGCCGGTGAGGTTGCTAACAACGATATTGGCGGGAGCCGGGCAATCCGGCACCTCGGTGACGGCGATGTTGTCCAGGTGCAGGTCGTTGTCGCCGCCAGCCCAGAGGCTCTGGCAATAGAAGGCGATGTTGATGGTCTGGCCCAGATACTGGTCAAGGTTGATGACCTTGGTCTGGTAGGTGGTGCTGGCCAGGGAGGCATAGGTGTAGTTTGCGCCTTCAACATTCTGCCACACGGTGGCGTTGCTGCGCTGCCAAGTGGCGCCGCCGTCGGTCGAGACGATGACCATAAGTGCCTGGGAGGTATTGGTGTCGGCGTTCTCTTCGGGCAGAGTGGCGTTGTTGAAGTCGGTCAGGGCCACGTCGAAGCTCAGCTGGGCCGAGGTGGCGGTGGTCAGGTCGATGGCGGGGGTAATCATCCAATGCTTGACGCTGGTGCCATATACATTCTTATAGTAATGGCCGCCCTCGAGGCCGCAGCGGGGCGAGGTGACGTGGCTCCAGGTGTTGAAGGTGCCAAGAGTCAGGGCGCCGCCGTTGAAGGCGGAGTCGGCGGTGATGTTAGAAGCGCCGCGCCAGCAGGGATCGCTGGACAGCGAGGAGGCGAAGTCCTGGCTCCAAGGCATGGTCTCGGCAGCGCAGGCGGTGCGGCCGCTGGCGGTGGCCATAACGCCGTCGCCACCGGAGCAGTTGGACTGCACGCCGAAGGTGTACACGGTGTTGGCGTCGAGGTCCTCGACGGTGTAGGTGGTGTCGGTGGCGGTGCCGAGGACGCTGCTGTCGGCCATGTTATACACGGTGTAGCCCATGGCGCCGGCAACGGTGTTCCAGCGTAGGGTGGCGGTGCTGGAGGTGGTGCCGGCAACGGTCAGACCCGTGACATCGCCGCAGGAGGGAAGTTCCTCGAGGGTCACATCGTCGATGTACATGGTGGAGGTCACCTTGGGCACGATGAAGGCCACGTAGGCGTCGGTGGCAGCGGCCGTGGCCAGGCTGACAGCGTACTTGGTATAGGAGGTGGCGGTCACGCTGACGCTTTCAACAAGCGTGAAGGTGCTGCGGTCGGTGGGGTCGGTCATGGTGCCCACGAGGACGGTGTAGGGGTAGCTGCTGCTGCTCGCCTTAGCCCAGAAGGTCACGCGGTTGCCGTTCATGGGATAGGTGGTCACGTCGAGCTCGGGCATGATGAAGCCGGTGGTGTCGGCATAGGTGCCGTAGGAAGAGGCAGAGAAATAGAGGTGACGGCTACCGTCGTGGGGCGTGCCGTAGTTGTAGGCATAAGGATAATAGGTATAGGTGCCGGAGGCCAGGGTGTTGATGCGAGTCCAGCAGAAGGGGAGGCGATCAGCATTGGTGGTGCCCTGCAGGTCAGCATCTTCGAAGCCCATGGTGTAGGGCAGCGTGGCGATGGCGGCGCAGGCGGTGCGGCCGCTGACGATGCGCATCTCGGCAAGGTCGCCGCCGCAGTTGGAGGCAACACCGAACACATAAGCGGTGTTGGCGTCAAGGCCGGTGGCGGTGTAGGTGGTGGTGGTGGAGCTGCCGACGAGGGTGGTGTCGGTGGGGGTGACGGTGTAGATGTCATAGCTGGCGCCGCTGTTGTTGGCGTCGGTCCAGGTCAGCGTCAGGCTGCTGCTGGTGGTCTGCGTGGCGTCGATAGCCAGGTCGTTCACCTTGAAGCAGGAGGGTTGTTCGTAGAAGGTAATTTTCGGAACGAAGGCGGTGTAGTTGGGGGTGGACATGGTCGAATAGGTCGAGCCGATGTTATCCACACCATAGCAACCCTGGTTTGAGCTACCGTACCAGTTCTGGGAGGCACCGGAGGTTTGAATCTCCACAATCAGGTTGCCGCCGTTGTAGGTGTAAGGCGTGGTGAACTCGAAGGTCATTACGCCTCCTTCAACCACCAAGTTGCCACTGTAGACGGTGGTCAACGTCTCGGAGCTGAGGCCCGAGGAGAGGTCGGTCTCGGTGGTCTCGCCCATGCGGAGATACCATGTCGAGGCAGTGACGGTTTTGCTGCTTGTGTTTTGGTGGTACAACTTGACAGTACCGATGGTACTGCCGCTCATCTCGGTCAGCAACGAGGCCGGATAGAGCATCTGGGCCTGGCGGTTGCCAGAACCGTCACAGTTGTAGAAGTCCAGCGGAACCTTGGAATGGAGGGTCGTGCCATCCGCCACGGTCCAGGACGTCTGTGCATTCGATGCGAACGGCAGCAGCAGGGCCGCCGTGAGCATCAAAGTTCGTAGAAACTGTTGCATGTTGTTTTGGGTTTTAATTGGTTAATATTAAGTTGTTTATACAATTCTCCCCTCCCCTTTCGGGGTCGATAATTGAAATGCAAATATACACATTTTTCCGAACCGGCCAACACCCCGCCCATACTTTTAACATTTTCAGACACACAAAATACATGGAATCAGCCATATAAACAGCACACATTTAACAACCGGCCACCCGTCCGGAGCCCCGCGCCGCCGAACCGCCAGCCACCCCACCCCGACCCGCCGCCCGGCGAGGGTCGACACACGCCCCCAATTACACCACGCGTCGGACATGCCAACCCCTTATCAACTACTACTATAGAAGGTGTTGGTAAGGTGTTGGTAAGGCGTTGGTAAGGCGTTGGTAAGGAGATGGTAGGTTGGAAGCCTGAGGTTCAGTGGGTTACAAAGGCGATTTTTTGCGTCACAACAGGCGCGGGGTACGGCGAAGAAAACTTATTTCAACGGCGAATTTTGCGAATTAGACGAATTTATCGTATGTAATTGTTCAAATTTATTTTATATCTAATCACCATATAATCAACCATTAATTTATGGATAATTCGTGGCAATTCGTGTTAAAACATGTACATTGATTCTGACTAGTCTATTGAAAGGAAGCTCCTAGCGGAGCATCCGTCTGCGTGTGCATGGCCTGCGGGCCTTTCTATTGAGAGGGAGCTCCTAGCGGAGCAGGTCTGTCTGCCGCGGGGGATTGGCCCTTAGGGCCTGCCTTTCAATAGCACCATCTGGCCCGTAGGGCCTTTCTATTGAAAGGAAGCTCCTAGCGGAGCATCCGTCTGCGTGTGTATGGCCTGCGGGGCTGTCTATTGAAAGGGAGCTCCTAACGGAGCAGGTCTTCTGCCGCGGGTGATTGGCCCTTAGGGCCTGCCTTTCAATAGCACCCCAATATGAATAGCGAATATATCTGGCCCGTAGGGCCTTTCTTTCAATAGCAAGCCTCAGGTGTACAAAGACAATATCGACCCTCCTACTGCGTCTGCGATTGAATATAGTCGATGGCCTTTTGCGTTTGTTGATTCACAGAGACATCCATAATTATTTTACTGCGCCGCACAATAAACACCCCACTTCGCCGTTAAGTTTACTCACTGAAAGAAAAGGAAAAAATAAAAAAGCATACACACTATGTTCAAGAAAGAAGTCTACATGGCGCGGCGCGAACAGCTGCGCAAGGATATGGGCCACGGCCTGATCATCATTCCGGGCAACCACGAGGCGCCCTGCAACTACAAGGACAACACCTACTGGTTCCGCCAGGACAGCACGTTCCTCTACTTCTTCGGCCTGCAGCGCGAGGACCTGGTGGGCGTGATCGACTGCGAGAGCGGCAAGGACTACATCTTCGCCAACGACTACGACATCGACGACATCATCTGGACGGGTCCGCTGCCGAGCGTGAAGGAGCTGGCGGCGAGCGTGGGCGTGGAGCACACCGGTGACCTGAAGGCGCTGCGCAACATGATAGCGCCCATGAAGTCGCCCACCTCGGACGCCAAGATGCCGCACTACCTGCCCCCCTACCGCGCCGACATACGCGCCGACCTGAGCGAGCTGCTCGGCGTGAGCTACGCCTCGGTGGACCGCGCCGCCTCGAAGCAGCTCATCCTGGCCTGCGTCAAGCAGCGCGCCGTGAAGAGCGCCGAAGAGATCGAGGAGATAGAGAAAGCCATAGCCACGGCCTACAACATGCATGTGGGCGCCATGAAGCTGGCCATGCCGGGCCGCTACGAGTACGAGCTGGCCGGATTCATGGAGGGCGAAGCCTGGAAGGGCAACGGTCCCGTGAGCTTCCCCGTCATCATGACCACCCACGGCGAGACCCTGCACAACCACGGCCACAACAACCGCCTGGAGGTGGGCCGCATGCTCGTGATGGACGCCGGCTGCGAGACGCCCATGAACTACTGCAGCGACATCACCCGCTCGGTGCCCGTGGGCGGCCGCTTCGACGAACGCCAGAAGACCATCTACGAGATAGTGCTCAGCGCCCAGCTGGAGGCCGCCGCCGTCACCCGCCCGGGCATCACCTACAAGGAGGTGCACCAGGCCGCAAGCCGCAAGCTGGCCGAAGGCTACCGCTCCATCGGCATACTGAAAGGCAACGTGGACGACATCGTGGCCTCCGGCGCCCACAGCCTGCTCATGCCCCACGGCCTGGGCCACATGATGGGTCTCGACGTGCACGACATGGAGAACTACGGACAAATCAACGTGGGCTACGACGACGAGACGCGCCCGAGCGAGCAGTTCGGCCTGGGCAGCCTGCGCTGCGGCCGCCGGCTGCTGCCCGGCTACGTCATCACCGACGAGCCCGGCTGCTACTTCATACCCGCCCTGATAGACAAGTGGCAGGCCGAAGGCACCTGCAAGGACTTCATCAACTTCGACGAGCTGAACAAATGGCGCGACTTCGGCGGCATCCGCATCGAGGACGACGTGCTGGTGACCGACACCGGCGCCCGCATCCTCGGCAAACCCATCCCCAAGACCGTCAAGGAGATTGAGGAGGTGATGAACAGCTGAAGAAGACAGTAGGTAAGTAGACAGTAGGTAAGTTCCGCCCCCGGAGGGGGCACAAAAACTTAGCGGGGGCAACGCCCCCGTGGGGGCAACACCCCCGTGGGGCAGCACCCCCGTACCACCACCACGCCCCGCAGGGGCACAAGAACAGAAATCCCATGCCTGACAGCTTCGCCCAGATACTGACCCACATAACCTTCCACGTGAAGGCCGATGCACCCACCATTCTCGAGGAGCATCTGCCCAGGGTGTTTGAATACCTTGGGGGTGAAGTTCGCGGACTGGGCGGCAACCCCTTCGCCATCGGCGGCCGACCGGATCATGTCCACATACTCACGACACTCCCCAAGACTCGATCGCTGTCCGATTTCATGATGTTCATCAAGAAAGGGTGCAGCAAATGGATCAAAGGGATCGACACACGATACGCCCGCTTCGGATGGCAGGACGGCTACGGGGCATTCTCCGTCAGCTACGCCAACAAGGACAAAGTAGTCAACTACATCGCCAACCAGCAGGAACATCATCGCCACAAGACACTGCAGGATGAGATGATCGCTTTTCTGGAAATGAATGGGATGAATTATGACAGGAGGTATCTATGAGCTTTCTCATGCCCCTGCGGGGCGCAACGGAGGGGGCACGGCACGACAACGGGGGCGATGCCCCCGCCTAAGAGCACAAGCCCCTGCGGGGCGCCCCTCGACACTACAGCAGACACACCAGCAGAAATAAAGAAACAAACAGAGATAACAACAAAACAACACATGACCGACGTAGAGATAGTGCTCGCAAATACGGGCGAACGGAAGTGGGTGCCGCAGGGGACCCAGGTGGCCGAGCTGGCCGACGAATACAGCAAACAGAAAGCCGCCGGCGGCGAAAGCCTGCGCTGGCCCATTCTGGGCGCTCTGGTGAACAACAAGGTGGAGCCGCTGCAATACCGCATCTATAACCCAAAGGTGATTCGGCTGATCGACATCACCGACCGGCAGGGCTTCCGCATGTACCGCAACAGTCTGTGCTTCATGCTCTACACCGCCGTGCACGACTGCTACCCCAAAGCGGTGATGAGCATCGACCACTCGCTGCAGAACGGATTCTACTGCCGCATCGAGTCGGCCGTGGAGGACTTCGAGCTGCCCGACCAGATGACCGTGTGCCGCACGGTGCGCGAACGTATGATTGCACTGCAGGAGATGGACATCCCCTTCACCAGCCGCACCATGCTGCTGAGCGACGCCATCGAACTCATCAGCCCGCGCCATATGCCCAAGACGATGGAGCTGCTGCAGAACCTGAAGCAGCTCTATATAGAGATGAACTTCCTGGGCGAGACGGTGCACAAGATCAACGGCAAACTGGCGCCCTCGACGGGTTGCATCACCTGCTGGGACTTCCGAACCTTCGAGGAAGGCTACCTGCTGCAATGTGCCGACACGGAGCATCCCGACAAGCTGTCGCTCTTCACCGCCACCCCCAAGCTCTTCGCCATCTTCCGCGAACACCATCGCTGGGTGGAGTTGCTGCACACGCCGACAGTGAGCGACTACAACCGCATAGTGCGCGACCACGGGGCCAACCATCTGATACACCTGGCCGAGGCGCTGCACGAGAAGAAGTACGCCGAGATAGCCGAGCAGGTGGCACAGAGCGGCGCCCGCATGGTGCTGCTGGCTGGCCCGAGCAGCAGCGGCAAGACCACGTCGTGCCGACGACTGAGTGTGCAGCTGAGCGTGCTGGGCTATGACGTGAAACAGATATCGCTCGACGACTACTTCCTGGGCCGCGAACGCACGCCCAAGCTGCCCAACGGGGAATACGACTTCGAATGCGTGGAGGCACTGGACATACCGCTGCTGAACGAGCATATGCTGGCCCTCTTCCGCGGCGAGGAGGTGAAGATACCGACCTACGACTTCAAGAGTGGCGAGCCCTTCTACAGCGGCAAGACGCTCCAGCTGGGCCCCCGCAGCATACTGGTGGTAGAAGGCATCCACGCCCTCAACCCCAAACTGACGGCCCAGGTCGACGAAAGCCTCAAGTTCAAGGTGTACGTATCGGCCCTGACGCAGTTGGCCATCGACGGGCAGAATATCATCCACGGTACCGACAACCGACTGGTGCGCCGACTGGTGCGCGACAACAACTTCCGCGGCTGGGGTGCCTACGACACGTTGCACCGCTGGCCCGAGGTGGTGCGCGGCGAGCGTCTGCACATATTCCCCTACCAGGAGAATGCCAACGTGATGTTCAACAGCGCGCTGCTCTATGAGCTGGGAGTGCTGAAAGTGTTTGCCGAGCCGCTGCTGAAGCAGGTGCCAGAGAACTGCGAAGAGTACTCGATTGCTCGTCAGCTGCTCGACTTCTCGGAGCTGATAGAGCCCATCGAGGCCAAGTATATTCCCTACAACTCCATCATGCGCGAGTTTCTGGGAGGCAGCAGTTTCGAATACTAGAAGAGGTGTGGGAGTGCAGACTAGGGCAACCTGGGCTCCATCCCATCCAATACTATCGGAGCGCGGAGGTAGAAGCCTTCGCGCTCTTTCAGTTGGCGGGTGATAGTGGCGCGCATCTCGGCTTCGGGCAGGCCATGCATGAGAGGTCGGGGATGGCGACTGCGCAGGGCACGGGCCACCAGGTCGTCGACACTCATCCGGAGGTAGATTGCGATGCCATGTTGGAGTATGAAGTCCATATTGCCGCTATGGCAGGGTGTACCGCCGCCGGTGGCTATGACGTAGTTGTCCAGATTGGCGGTGGAGTGCAGCATCTGGGTCTCCAGCTGGCGGAACGCCGCCTCGCCGAAGCGCTGGAAAAAGATGGGCACGGTATAGTGGTAGCGGGCCTCGAACGCCTGGTCCAGGTCGAGGTAATCCATGCCACGCTCGGCCGCCAGACGGCGCCCGAAGGTGGTCTTCCCACAATACATATATCCCACCAGATAATAGTTCATTGCATGAGTTCTTTGGCTGTTTGCAGGGCCGCATGGGTAGGTGGGTCGCTGCTGAGCATGACGGCAACCTCGGTGATGCGCTCGGCGGCGGAGAGTTCGCGGATGCGGCTGACGGTACGGTCCGCCGTCTGCTCCTTATATACCTTCAGGTGTTGCGAGGCGCGGGCGGCAATCTGCGGCAAGTGGGTGATGGCCACTACCTGCATCTGCCCGGCCATGCGGCACATGATACGTCCCACAGCCCCTGCAATATCGCCGCTGACACCGGTATCAATCTCGTCGAAGATGATGGTAGGCAGCAACGCCCGGCTGGTAAGCATACTCTTGATGGCCAGCATCAGACGCGAAAGCTCGCCACCGGAGGCCACCTTGGAGAGGTCGCGCAAGGCAGTACCACGGTTGGCATTGAAAAGGAATTGCACGGCATCGTTGCCGGTGGGGCCATAGGTGGCGGTAGCCGTCAGTTCGACGCAGAAGCGAGCCTCGGGCATACCCAGCTCGTGGAGGGTGGGCAGAATACCCTCGGCAAGGGATTTACCCGCCTCGATCCGGGCTTGGGTGAGCGTGGCAGCAGCCGCCTGCACGGTGGCGAAAGCGTGGTCTACCTGCTCCATGAGCGCCTGGATGCGGTCGTCGAGCGAAGCGATGGACTGCAGACGCCGGTCGAGCTCGTCGCGAATGTCGATAAGGGAGGCCACGTCGTCGACCCCATGCTTCTTCTCCAGACGGTAAAGGAGAGCCAGACGGTCGTCAACCTGCTGCTGGCGTTCGGGGTTGTATGTAACCGCATCGGCAGTACACTGCAACTCACGGTTTATATCGTCCAGTTCGATAAGCGCCGAGTCGAGGCGTTGCAGCAGTGTCTCGGCATCGGGATGGAACGTAGCGATATGGGTCAGCGCCGTCTTGGCAGCGCGCAGACGTGGCAACACAGCCTGCTCGCTGTCGTCGTCGAGCATCGTTGCCGCCAAGGCCAGCCCCTCGCGCACACTCTCGGCATGGGCTAGCAGGTGCGATTCTTGTTCAAGGGACTCTTGTTCTCCAACCACAAGGGCAGCAGTCGCCAACTCTTCATACTGGAATTGCAGATAGTCTTGGTCGCGTCGGTTCTGGGACTCGATAGCGGTGAGCTCCTCCAGCTGACGCTTGAGGCTCTGATAGTCACGGTAGGCGACAGCATAAGCTTGCGACGCATTGCCAGCGCCTAAGGTATCGAGCAGTTCGAAGCGGAATCGGCTATCGGCCAGGGTGAGCGTTTCGTGTTGAGAGTGGATGTCGATAATATGGGGGCCAAGCGTCTTGAGGAAAGGCAACTGCACGGGAGTATCGTTGACAAAAGCACGGCTCTTGCCCGAAGGCAGAATTTCGCGCCTCAGGACGAGACAGTCGTCGTAGTCAACATCGGCCTCGGCGAAGAGAGGCTCCAGCTCCAGTCCCGAGATATCGAACTGTGCCTCGACGACACACTTTCGGTCGCACTCGGCCAGCACACCGCTGTCGGCCCGCTGGCCAAGTAGCAGCCCCAGAGCACCGAGCAAGATGCTCTTGCCGGCACCCGTCTCGCCAGTGATTGCCACAAATCCGGGACCGAAGGCAATGTCAGTCTCACGGATAAGGGCATAGTTTTCTATATGAAGATGTGTCAACATGGCTTATTGTAACATCGGTAAAACCCGCTGCAAGGCTGCAACGAGCGAATCCACCTCGTCGCGAGTATTGTAGACGGCAAAGGATGCACGGACAGTGCCCGGTATGCCGTAGCGGTCCATGACAGGCTGCGTGCAGTGATGGCCCGTGCGGACGGCTACCCCCAGCTGGTCGAGCAGCGTGCCTACATCATACGGGTGGGATTGTCCGACAAGGAAAGAGATAACCGCAGCCTTGCGGCTTGCCGTGCCATAGATGCGGAGACCAGGGATGGTTGCCAACTGGTGCGTAGCATAGCCCAGGAGCTCAGCCTCATGGGCGGCGATATTGTCGACACCCACCTGCTGCATAAAAGCAATGGCACGACCCAAGCCTATGACATCGCCCACCGAAGGTGTTCCGGCCTCAAACCTATAAGGCAACTGATTAAAGGTGGTACGCTCGAAGGTAACCGTATCAATCATCTCTCCCCCACCCTGATATGGAGGCAACTTGTTCAGCAACTCTTCGCGACCGTACATCACGCCTACACCCATCGGGCCATACATCTTGTGGCCAGAGAAGCAGTAGAAATCGCACCCTATCTGTTGTACATCGACGCTGCAATGGGCCACTGCCTGGGCACCGTCGACGAGCACCGGGATACCGCGAGAATGCGCTTTCTGTACAATGAGTTCGACGGGATTGACCGTACCAAGCGTATTGGAGACATGGGCGACGGCCACCAGCCGGGTATGCTCGGAGAATAGCGAGTCGAGTGCATCGATGTCGAGCGTACCGTCGTCGGAGAAAGGGATAGGTCGCAATCGAGCGCCAGCGAGTTGCCAAGGGACTATATTGGAATGGTGCTCCATTCCGCTGACGATGACCTCGTCGTCGCCACGGAAATAACAACGCGCGAAACTGGATGCAACCAGATTTATACTTTCAGTGGTACCGCGGGTGAAGACAATCTCATGCCGGTGCTGTGCGTTGATGAAGTCGGCGACCTGAGTACGCACAGCCTCATAAGCCTCGGTGGCAGTAGCGGCCAGATGATAGGTTCCACGGTGGATATTGGCATTGCCTTTACGATAATAATCGCCTAGTGCCTCAATTACCGACAGTGGCTTCTGGGTCGTGGCCGCATTATCGAGGTACACCAGCGGATGGCCATGCACCTGCTGGTCAAGTATCGGAAATTGCGTCCGTATATCGTTAATATTCATATTATATTAGAACTTACTATTTGAAGACGTGTCCACGTCTGGGAAACTGGTCAGCTTTGCTTTTTCTTTTTCCGAATCACGGCGCGGAGCACAAAGAAGGCAACCACAGCAACAAACAATACCACAATAATGATACTCAGCTGGTGGCTGTACTTTTCTATCACCGATGGGTCAGCGGCTTTATATGCCAGATAACCCAACAAAGCCAAGATGACATTCCAAGCCAAAGCACCCAATGTAGTAAACAGACAGAATGAACCAAGATTCATGCGAGACAGACCTGCAGGAATGGAGATAAGCTGCCGGATGACCGGAATAAAACGCCCCACCAGAGTAGAGACCACTCCATGCTCATTAAAATAGACCTCGGCCCGTTGCACCTTCTCTTTCGAGAGTTGCAACAGGTGCCCCAGCTTGCTCTCGGCAAAGGCATAGACAATAGGTCGGCCAAGCCACATGGATAGGAAATAGTTGAGCAATGCGCCCAACAAGGCACCGACAGTACCAAAGAGCACCACGAGCCAGATTTTCATGCCACCCTTACTTTCAGGGTTGGCTGCCACATAAACAGCCGGCGGAATCACCACCTCGGATGGGAATGGGATAAACGAACTTTCGAGTGTCATAAGTCCACCGACAGCCCAATAGTTCATATGGGCATCGTACCAATGTAACACACTTGCCACCCAGCCGCTCTTGGTACTATCTACTGCTTCTGCCACGCCGACGCTCTGCTGCGCCCGAGCCATAGGAGCTGCCAGCATCATCAAGGCAGCCAACATAAGGATTGCTTTGTATCGTTTCATAATGCTCATTATTTTTCATTTGTTTTTGGCACCAGTGGCCACAGACGAGGATGGTTGGCGATATCGGGACAGATATCCAGCAGCATCTCCGAATCGGCATGAGGCAGTACACGACTGGCACGATTGTAGCGATTGGTATAATAGCAGGCCGCTGCCATATAAGTACTATAGTATGGATTTCCCGGATAAAGAGCCAATGATTCCTCGGCAAATTCTATCAATAAATCATAGTCACCATGATTAAACAAGAATTCGACATAGTGCTGACACATAATTTCGTCACATCCATCGGATGCAACCATACGGGAGAAATACTCACAAGCAGCATCGTAGTTACCCATGCGGTCATAAATGATACCAGCGATACTGAGCACACGGGCATCTTCGGGAGCCATCCGCAATGCTTTGCGGATGAGCGGGACTGCCTGCCCATTCTCGCCAGACAGTGCATAGATAAGTGCCAGCGATGCTGTAGCGCATGCATTGTCCGGATCCTCATCCACAGCCTTGCGCAGATACAGCATTGCCATTTCGTTGTTACCATTGCGAACATATATATCTGCCACAGCTTGGTAAATCATGGCACGGTTTGGTTCCACATCACATGCGCGCAAAAGCGTGGTGATAGCCTCTCCCATCTGTCCCATTACCTCCTGGGCATCTGCCATGTCATGGTAAACATTTGCATTGTTCTTGTCGATGGCCAAAGAGTATTCATACGCATCTACAGCCTTCTCGCAAAGACCCATATTGAAATAGGCCGTGCCCAGACAATGCCAGCCCTCTGCACTATATGGATGCTCTTCCACGAACGACTTAAGGTAATCCACTGCCTCGTCCAATCGTCCAGCCTGTGTTGCCGTATCTACATAATTATACAAGGTGGAGGAATCATAACTATCCGTGTCTAGCGCCAACAGATAATAGCGTATGGCCTCGTCAAAATTGTGTTGGAAGAAATACTCTTCCGCGATATTGGCGTACACACGTCCCAACATCCACCCATCGGCAACCGTCTCCATATAATATTGAATAGCCTTCTCATGCTCGCCCATCGCGCCATAGACCACACCGAGGGAATAAGCCACATCAGTGTTGTCGGGTTCCTGGCGGCGCAGTTCTTTGATAATCCGCAACGCCGGTTCGTAATCCTCGTGAGCAATCATGACATGGGCTCGGCGAAGGCGCACCTCATTGCTGTCTGGATAAAGCTGCTCGGCATACTCTACCGCACGCTCCAATGCCGGCATATCATTCACCTCGAAATAGTAGTCAATGATTACCTCCAACTCGTCTACGTCGAAAAAGCATGAGCCTCCTCGCCGCATCGCATCCTCGAAGTCCAGCACCAACTGCCGCTCTTCCTCATCGAAATCTTTGAATCTATCTTTGTCCATTGTCTCTGTTTTCCTTTTATTACTGTTCCTTAGAACGAAGCCCTCAACATCAGACCGCCTTTGGTAGTAGAATTCGGATAGGTGTTCATGATATAGGGGTTGTTTATATTAGTTTGGAAGAAAGCACGTATCGAGATACTGTTCGTCAGCGCATACTCACCGCTGAGCTCTATCATCCAGATTTCACTGCCCGATGATATCTGTCCTCCTACCGCGGGGTTGTAGCTATTAATCTTCCGTATGTTAGTCATATTGCTATTGTAGGTCAGGTTGAATTGCAAAACGATGTCACTCTTCAAATCATGCTGCTTGCCTGCAAAAAGCACCGAGAACGCCACGTCCTTGATATGGTAACCCGCACCGACCGTCACCGCATCATTGGAAGTCTCCGTTAGCTGATTGTTCGAGAACGAAAGCAGCAAGGTTCTGTTTTTCCTTACCATAAAATTAAACTGTAGGCTGTTAACCATCGTCACAGCAACACGAATCAACGGATTCAACTGCTCTGTAATCTGCACTCCATCGGCACTAATGGGTGCAATATAATCCCCCGTACTATTCAATGCCGTTTCTAATCCGTAATCGTAGTCGTCCAATGCCGACAGTGCAGGATCGGTGTAGAAATGTCCAACAGTATATGTAGCCGAATACTTATGTTGCAACGAAATGTTGGTGAACCATTTCTTCAGCGCCTTCACCTTGTTCAAGCCGTTATAGTTTATATTCCAATTGGGCAAAGGCAATCCTAGGAACGGGGAAAATCCATGTGTTGCGGCATCTTTCCCCAAATATGTAGCCAGGAAAGAGGTGAGCAATACCGTCTGCGAGTTGCCACTATATCCCGCTGGATAATACTCTCCATTCATCGTATCCAATACCATTTGGTCACTATAGGGGTCGGGATTGGCATCGGCCAGCCGTTGTGCCACTATACTTCGGTTCGACAGGAACTGCTGGAAGAGTTCCTCGCTATTGGCAAAAGCAGTGGCAAAAGCCCACGTCGTCGTATTATAGTTTCCACTCATCACCCTCGACAGTGGGCCAATGACGGCATCCACATCGGACATATACTTATAATAGTACTCGTCCCGTGAACTATAGTTTTGCATAGCGTTGATGTCGATTTTGAAATCACGTATCGGCTCCAACTGTGCCTGGAGACTTAGACTACGGTTCGACGACAATTCGTGTGGCGAGTTAAACAGAGTATCCTTACTCAATAAATCGCGACGCAGCAGGTCGTCTACCACGTCCTGTTGCCAACCGAACACATATCCCACACCCGGAGTCCATGCATGCTGTGGATCTAGACCAACAAAACTGGGTTCCCCCATATATCCCGGTAATCGAGAGCCACTAGTCACATTGTATTGCACATTCACATTCTTCAGTCCCGTCACCAATCGCAAGCCGAAATACCCTATCTCACGCAGCGTCTGCATGGTCTTTTCATGCTTCAAACTGTCGGCTCTGGCAATCGAATCCTGCTTCGAGAGTTTCTGCTCTGGCTGCTTTTTCTGCGTACGCGGATTCGGCCGATGCGAGTTCTGCGCAGTCGGGTTTGCCCATGCCTTTTTCAGCAACGGAATCTTGTTGTAGAGCTTCTGCATATCAGCCTGAGCCGAAGCCTGAGTGGTGCTCGAGTTCTGCATGACAGAGCCCATCGACGCAAGGGCCTGCGTGGTCCCTTGATGCGTAAATGTCGAACGATAGCTCAACGGCACTCGCAGGAAGTCCAGATAGGGCAATTTATTGATTGGCAACTCATAACTGAGATTGATTGACTGCTGGAAGTTCTGCATCGTGCCACCCGAAGCAATCGACTGCCACACCGAGTCAATCGCCGAACGCGTCTCCAGCCGACCTATCGGCTCGTCGATTCGGGCATTGGCATTGGCATTGTATTGGAGGCGTAACGTGCGAGACAGGTCGTATTGCAACCCATAGTTGCGCTGCCACGTGAACTGCTTGTAGTAGGTGGGGCGTATAATCACCTGCGCTGCACTCTTATTGCGAAGCAAAGTCTCCTCAAAGTCGCGATATACTTCGGTCGAGAAACTTAGGTTCTTGGGAAGATAGTAGAAGTTGAAGTCTTTGATTATTTTCCAATTGCTACCCTTGAAGAGCTTCGATTTCTCGAATGGCTTGACCAACTTAGGTTGCATGGCATAGTTGTAATTGAAGCCACCCCGATGCTGATCCTTGTTGTAATGGTCGATTTCATCATCCGACGACCGCTCACGACTGTAGGCATAAGAGAATGAGAAGTTCTCTATATCATAAATATGCGGCTTCAGGGCACTCTTCCCTACCCTTTCTTTATGCACATTGGAGAGCGTGAGGTTGGTGGACGAACGGTGCCGCTGCGTCATCTGGCGCACACTGTCACGCTCAGCCTCGGTCTGATATGTCTTCAAGTCATCATAGAGGAGCACATCAGGATTGTACGGATTATATTCCGGACTGCCTATCTCACGACTGTGGTCCAGATATAGTGGAATATGCAGCCCCCAGCTCTCGGGAGCAAACTTACCCAGCTCCATGTCGAGGGTGGTTTGGAAATTAAAGGTGTTGACTAGCTCCTCTTTGATGAGCGGGTCTTCCAAATTACCAAAATTGGAGGTGGTATAGGATCCATACACCTGCAGGTTTCCCAGGTCGGCCAAATTTGTGCGGGCCATCGCCATCGCTGCCCAACCACCCTTGTTGATATAATCGGTCAGACGCAACTCGTTGACCCACACGATGGCAGACTTGGGCAGCATGTCGTTGCCGTCCGTCAGGCTCTCCTTCTTCGGATTGCGCACACCTATCATGATGACCTTCACCTTGCCCAGATTCGGGTTGCCCAACACAGTGTATTTGCGTCCTTCAACCTGTTCCGTATAGAGGCGCGACGGAGCATAGCCGCTCTCTCCAGCACGTATTCTCGTGTTGCGATGGGTCTTGATTTCAGTGAGCATCTGCAGGTCGATATCCACATTGTTGTCCACCGGCCATATAGCATAGGGGTCATCGACCGGCGTGCCCCACGGCGTAAACTTCAGCGGCAGCTCATACTCGTAGTAGTTGTTCGTATAGTCGCTGCCCAGGCGCACAAAGAGCACCAAGTCGTCATCCTGCAACGGCATGTTGGCATACTTCTGCTCGCCGTGCACAAACATCTTCAGGTGACCATAGAATCGCAAATCGTAACTGGTGGAGCGGTAGATGGCGCGCGCATCGCCGGAGGCCAGCTGGTCCACATCCAGTTCCACGGCCTGCTCGTTGAGTTGCATATAGTTGCTTCCCGTCGTGTACCACGTCTCTCGCTCGATGCCTGGAGGCAACACGTAGGGCACCGGCTGCCGCGAACCGTTCTCCTCGATATTGACCGTCGAGATATTGAAGGAGGTCTCGTCGCCCGTACCAGTCGCATAATCGCCCGGCTGCAGCAGGTCTTCCGTATATTTGCGCCAGGTGGAATAGACCAAGTCGAGCGTGGCAAAACGCAGAATGATGGGCTCGGAGAATTGGTTGAGGAACATACGGATGAAGCGGATAGACTGGTATCCGTTGATGGAACCCACCTTCTGGTCCGGCTCGCGGATGGGAATGCGGAACTGGTACCACTTGCAGGTTGTCGTCTCCCCGTTGGCCAGCTGCACATTGCGTGCCTCCTGGATATCCACTATATGGTTCTCTCCGATGACCATGCGCGAGGGGTCGATATCAATCACGTACTGGTAGTAGTTCTCCGCCTCGCTCAGCGTGTTGTCCCTGTTGATGTCCTCCACATTGGGGTAGGCCGTGCCGCTCGTATTGTAGGTCTCCTCCATGTCGCTGTCCACCGGCGAATTGCCCTCGGGATTGTTGTAGAACTTGTAGCGCTCCGTTATCTTCGCATCGTTGTCGTCCCAATAGGAGCTGCGGAAATAGCGGAAGTCGTCGTTCGACGGGTCCTGCATCGCCTTCTGGTAAGCCTCGCTACTGGTGCCGAACCGCTGGGCTATATCGTCCAGATAGGTGGCGAAGAACGACTGCTCGTCCTGTAGACCGTGGGTCGACGACAGTCCGTCGTAGCCCACATCCTGATACATCCGCGACGACTCATCATTGTCGAATGCCACCACGATGGGCTGCGAAGTGGGCACACGCCCCCAGATTGTCGTATCCACATCCACCACCGTCAAGCTCGTCGGCAGACCGTTCTCGAAGCTCTTGCGCCCATCCCGCAGAATATCCTCGCTGATGTCTCCCAGGTTGATATACAGCTTTCCTCCCGTATGGTTCGGATTGTCTATGAAGGGGTCCATCAGCCAGAACTCGATCGTCTCGATATTCTGCGTCTCGAAATCCGTATAGTCCAGCTTGCGCATGATACCACCCCAGCGCGAGGCCGGTGCAACCAGCGCCCCCCTCTCGTCGATACCCGCACTGTACGCCGTCGGCGCCACATCGTAGTTGTACGGACCCTTCTCCTCGGGATAGAAAGCCATATTCAACTCATAGATAGTCGTAGGTTCGCCCGTAGCCAACTCCTTGTTGGGAAATACCTCCTGCTCGTAGATACGGCGGGCATAGGGCGCCGACAGGTCGTCGGGGGTGATATTGGACGGACGCGTACCGCCGCGATAGAAATCGTCGCTCACCCGATACCATGCCAACTTGGCACGGTTCATCCCGTAGGCCAGCCCCGTCCCCGGTGCCGTCTCCGGAAACATCGCCATCGGCGAAGCGTAGTCCTGCGGCGTACTCGCCAGCGACCACGACACCGCTGTCGTCAGGCTGATACTGCTCTCCGCGCCCTCAAAGTCATCCACATAGCTCACGCTACCCTCCTTGCTGCCCGTACGGCTCATGCCCGGTATGAAGTGGGCAAACTCCGCCGTCAGGCTCAGGTTCGACGGTGCCTTCGTCTGGATGCCCGGCAGCAGGTCCACCAGCTTCGTAATCAGCGGCACCTCGTGGCTGTAGTTCAAATCCACTCCCCAGATGCTGTTGCTCGTCGGCTCGTCGCCGAAATTGTTCTTCTGCGTCATCGGGCTCTCGTGCAGATTCATCACCGTCGCACCCAGATTGAAATTGGGCTGGAACTCGTAGTTGATATGCGCACCCAGCATACGCTTCGTTGTCATGCTGAAGGAGTTGTTCTCCGAACTCACGCTGATCGGCGTATTGGAGGCCAGGATGCTCTCGTTGATGATGCGTACCGTACCCATCGTATAGTCCACGGTATAGTCCACATTCTCGATGAGCGGCATGCCGCCGGCCGTCACGGTGACGCTGCCGGGCGTCACGCTGTAGCCCAGCGATATCTCTCCACTCACGCTGCTCGTGTAGTAGCCCTCCAGGTAGAAGCGGTTGCGGTCGGCATACTGCTGCGCTAGCGCCTGGGTCATCGTGTAGAGCGAGTCGAAGCAGTAGCGGTCCGCCAGCTCGCCGTCGCCCAGCAGCTGCCGCAGATCGCGACCGAAGGGTTCCACATACGGGAAATAGATGCGTCCCGTCGTCGCCTGGATGGTACCCCCTTTGTAGGCCGCCGAGTCGAACCAGTCGAACACTCCGTCGGCGTAGTAGTAGCTCTGGCTGGCGTCCATGCGGTCCAGTCCGAACACCTCTATCAGGGGCTTGCCCTGCTGCGGCCCCTCGGTGAAGAAGCCTATGCCCACACCTCCGTCGGCACTCTCGTAGAGCACATTCAGACGGAAGTTGTCGCGGCTCAGCTGGCTGCTCTTCAGGAAATAGACATTCTTCATCATCAGCCGCCACAGCGGCCCGTGGGTGTCGACCGACGTTCCCTTGATAAGTTTGACGATGAGCGTATTCGGGTCGTTCACACCGTCCGTCGTCAGTTCACCCACCTGGTACACGTTCGTGTCGCCCACCACCTGGTACTGGAAGGCCACTGCCAGCACCTGGTCGTTGCTCAGCGGCTGGTTCAGCGTGATGAAACCGAGCTGCGCGTTGAAGGTGTACTCGTTGCTCGGCAGCAGGCGGGCGCTCTCCACCTTCTCGTAGTCCGTCCCGGCCGTCATACCAAGCCCCTGCATATAGCTCGTCACCGCATTGATGCTGCGCACCGCCGACGGATTCATCAGCTGCAGCAGATTGTTGGCCCCGTTCGTCGGCAGCGCACCCCCCGAGCCCGACACGCGCCCGTTGCTCGGATGCGCCTCACCCAGGTCCGTCAGCGCCAGTATATTGCGGTTCTGCGTCACCGCAGCGCCCACATTCGTCCGCCACACCTCGATGCGCAGGATGCGTATATTGGTGTTCACCACCGGCAGCGTACTCATCGCGCGGTTATAATTCTCGTAGAAGTACTGCGAGATGAAATAGTGGCGGTTTTCCTCGTACTCGTCCGCCCTGATCTCGAACTCGTGGCTGCTCGCCCCTCCCTGCACCTGCATGTTCTCGGTGCTCGTCTCCTTCTGGCTCAGCACCGCGTCCACTGTCAGCTTGCCGAACTTCAGCTTGGTGTGGAAGCCGAAGAGCTGCTGGCTGCCCTTGATGAGGGTGGTCTGCAGCGGGAACGAGATGTCGGCCGCCTCGAAGAGCTGCAGTATGTCGTCCTCCTTGCCCTCGTACTTCAGCTTTATCTTGTCCTCGAAATCGAATGTCGCCTTCGTATTCTTGTTGATGTCGAAGTCGAACAGGTCACCAATCTTGGCATTGAGGTTCACCTGTATGTTCTCGTCGAAATCAAACGTCGTGTGGCTGCGCTGGCGGGCGTCCATCTGGGGGTCGTCGCGGAAGTTGTTCACCAGCTGGAAGGTCAGCTCCAGACTGCCGCTCGGATTGATGCTGATCAGCGGCTTCCCGTCCAGCAGGTCCAGCTTCTGGCTGATTTGGTTGAAGCCAGGTATCTTACCCAGCAACCCTCCGTCCGCATTGTCCAGCACCGAGCCCTCCTTCTTCTCGTTCCAGTAGCGGCTCAGCAGCTGGTCCATCTGCCAGTCCTGATACTCCTCGAAGGTCATATACTGCCGCTCGATAATCATGTCGCCCACTCGCGTCACCTTCACGTAGTCCCCCGTCGACGGATTGTACTCCACCGTCGTCGTGATGCCCGAGGGCTGATAGCCCGACCCCATTGGCACATAGTCCCCGGAGTCGGTCTGTCCCACCACCGGCAGGCAGCCTAGCAGCATCAGCATCAGCAGTATGGCGTATCTCAGTTTCAATGCGTTTTCACACTTTAATTTACCATAAACGCGAAAGCGTATTAAATATTGTACCCACAACGCGCCAAATAATAAAAAAAATTAGTCGCTTTTTATCCGAGAGCATCTGGCGGGATTCCGTACACGGATGCTCTCCACTCTCCGTTCTCCACTCTCCACTCCCCTCCTGTTGCGACGCGAAAATACGCCTTTGTAACCCACTGAACCTCAGGCCCCCAACCTACCATCGACTTACCAACGACTTACCAACGACTTACCAACGACTTACCAACACCTACTATGGTAGTAGTTGATAAGGGTTTAGCATGTTTTGCAGAGGGGTATGGTGGAAGGGATGCGGAGGGATGTGGGCGGCAAGGCTAGAGGCGTTGCAGACCCACCTTGATGATGTCCTCCGTCGTCATAGGCGAGCCGTCGGCCTGGCGCCAGTCGGTCGAAGCGAGAAGTTTCTCCACGGCAGGCTTGGCAAAGCCGAGCATAAGCAGGGCCTGCATGGCCTCGTCGCGCGCCTGGGTGGGGGCACCTACGGCCAGCGCCGGTCCGCCTGCGGCCGCACCCACCTTGTCGGCCAGTTCGATGACGATGCGCTGGGCGGTCTTGGCTCCGATGCCTTTCACGCGCTGCACCTTTTTCACGTCCTGGGTCTGTATGGCGCTCCGCAACTCGTCGACCGTGAGCGACGAGAGCATGACGCGCGCGGTCTGGTTGCCCACACCGCTCACCCCTATCAGCAGGCGGAACATCTCGCGCTCGGCCATGTCGCTGAATCCGTAGAGTTGCTGCGCGTCCTCGCGCACCACGTGGTGGGCATAGAGCTTCACCCGCCCGGCATCGGCACGGCGCAGCGCCTCGTAGGTGTTGAGGCTGATTTCCAACAGATAGCCTACACCGCCGCAGTCGATGACGGCCTGTGTGGGTTCCAGCGAGGTTAGTTGTCCTATAAAGTATTCGTACATTGTCTTTTCTTTTTATGCTTTCGCTCTGCGAGCTGTGTTGTCGTACTTTCGCCGTGGCACGGCGGGCTGCCATTGGCTCACCGCCCATCCCCGTCACCCTCGAAGCGGTAGCCGATGCCCAGGGCGGGCGAGTCGTCGCGGAGGGTGTAGTCGTCGGCAGCGGCGTCGGTGAAGCCGGGGTCCTCGTCCCATTCGCCGCCTTTGACCAGGCTGTGCGTGAAGCGGTAGTTGAGCGCATAGCCCTCGATGCCGCTGAGGAGCACCTCGGAGTCGCGGTAGCTGCCGTAGACGATGCAGTCGGTGAAGTCGGCCTGTTGCAGGTCGGCGGCTTCGCGCAGGCTGCCGTCGGGGTTGAGCAGATAGTTGGTCAGCACGACGCTCTCCATCTGGCGCGAGGAGCCTGTATAGTTCCAGTAGTTGGCAAAGGTGCACTGGCTGAAGTCGTAGCGCCCGCCGCGCAGCACGGTGAGCACCGTGAGGCAGTCGTAGACCAGCAGGTTGCGTCCCGTGATGCAGCCTCCCTGACCCACGATGGCGCAGTCGCTCATATTGCGGATTACGGTGTTCTGCACCGTGAGGCTGGCGTCGGGATATACGCGCAGGCCGCCGGTGCCGTTTTCCACCACCGTGTGGTCCAGCAGGTTGCCCGTGCTGCCGCCGGTGAACCAGAGGCACTGCCACTGGCCGGGCAGGAAAGAGTACCAGCCGTCGTGGCGCAGCGAGGTGAAGAGCACCGGCTGCTCGGCCGTGCCCACTGCCACCAGACTGGCGTTGCTGTCGATGGCCAGCAGGGCATTGTTGTAGAAATGCAGCTCGTCGCCTGCCTGCAGCGTGAGGGTGTTGCCGGCAAGCACAGCGGCCATGCCGAGTATGACATGCGGGCGCGAGTGGTCCCAAGCGGCGCAGTCGACCACGCTGTAGGGGGCGCCCTCGGGCACCCGATGGTAGACGGCATTGCGGCCCCAGGCCGTGAGGGGCAGCCGCTGCCCGTTGCCGAAGAGTATGGCGTCCTCCTCGACGAAGGGGGAAGTCTGGTCGTTGGGACTCACGGTGACCTGCACAAAGATGAAGATGCTGTCGCCCGCCAGCAGCTCCACGTCGCGCGCCACAAGCGATGTATCGCCGTCCACATTGAGGCGGAAGCGGCTGGCGCGCCCCTTTTCCAGGGTGACGCTGCTGAGCACCACCGACTGCGCACTGCGGTTGTAGACCAGCACCTGGCGCGTGGCGCTGCCCACGGTGGTGAAGAGGGTGTCGAAACTGAGCGTATCGGCCGAGAAGGCAAGCGTCACCTCGCGCTCGTCGGCATAGCCGGGTTCGCTGCATCCCGCGGTCCCCAGCAGGGCGGCCAGCGCCGTCAGCACGACGGCCAGCGACAGTATGCAGCGGCGTATCATCGGGTGTAGAGATTGAAGACTGCCTCCAGCCGTTCGCGGCAGACGGGGCAGAACGGAGCATAGTCGCGCATCATGCAGTGCATGGCCGGACGGTAGACGCCCTTGGAGCTGTAGCCCGCCCCCTCGTAGACGCCCAGGGGTCCGTTTTCCGTGCGCGGCACCTTGACGTCCGGCGTCGGCACCGGCGTGCCCTTCTTGAGCATCGACTGCCACTTGGCACCGAAATCGACCAGATTGGTGATGTTCGGTTCCAGCGGCTCGTAGGCCGTGCGGTGCAGGTCGGCGTAGCTGAGGTCCTCGTCGACATACTCGTCGGCCAGCCCGCCTATGCCGTGGCCCAGCTCGTGGGGCAGCACATACTCGGCCATCGAGTGCAGCGAACTGACGGAGTAGAAGTTATATATCGCGCCTCCACCGTACACCGTGTCGTTGATTACAATGATGATATGGTCGCAGGGGGTGGTCCCCAGCGCCTCGTGCAGACGCCACAGATGGGTCGTCATAGCATAGCGGTCGATACCGAAGGTATTGTATTCCACCCCGGCATCGCCCTCCACAAAGTAGACGTTGAAGTCGTCGCGATGGCTTGCAAAGGGTTCCTTGCCGAAAAGCACCCCGAGCATACGCTGGCAAGTCTGCTCGTACTGGCTGTCGCCAACCCCGCCAAATCCCTGCATTACCACGGCCACATCGAACTTCGTGCTTACATCGCCGTGCTGCTCTGCCTTCGTCCGCCCGGAAGTCCCGCTTTCGGCACGGGGACATCCCTTCAGCTCCGGGCCGGGAGTGATGGTAACAAGCAGCTGGGGAATGAATTCCATTGTGGAGTCGCGCTTCTGGAGTGCCACGACCACCCTGCCCTTGGGCATCGGCAGCAGGAAGGTCTCTTCGAACCGGGCACTTTCGGTGCGCCCCTGCGGAGTGTCTTTGTATTCACGGAAAAGATTGCTGTAGCCGCGCGAATAGAGCACCCGGCCCGTCCGTTCGTCGGACATCACCACGCGGTAGTCGCCATTGTCGAACGGGTCTATCAGCTGGGTGCGCGACCCGTGCCACGGCGCCTGCCGGTCGTAAGCACCGACCACACTGACCGAATCGCCCATAGCCGACCCCTCGCGCAGGCAGTCCACGCGCAGGGTGCCACCGGTAAACCACCGGTCGAAACCGGCCTCCTGACCCTGCACTATCCCACTGGCCAACAGCATGGATAGAATCAGAATTTGCATACGTTTCATGCCCCTATAACGAGTCCCCGCACCTCTTTATTGCACTAGCGGTCAGAATTATTTTTTGCCGCGTCAGTTTTTTTGTTTACTTTTGCACTTTCTTTTTAAAGAAAAGAATCATGTTGATAAAGCTCTATAACGACAACCCTAACGTACGCGAGGTGAGGAGGATAGCCGATGCCCTGCGAGACGGCGAGGTGGTGGTGATTCCTACCGGCACACTCTATGCTTTCGCCTGTTCTATGGAGCACAAGCGTGCTGTCGAAACCATCGCACAGCTCAAAGGGTTCAAACTGAAACAGGCCAAGTACTCGATGCTCTGCTCCGACCTGAGCATGGCTTCGGAATATGTACGCTCGATGGACCGCGACACCTTCGCCCTGCTGAAACGGGCACTGCCGGGTCCTTTCACATTCATCATGGAGGCATCAGGCTCGGTGCCGCGCAACTATCAGAACCAGAATCACACCATCGGCATCCGTGTGCCGGACAGCGCCATCGCCCGCGCTATCATCGACGAGGTGGGGTCGCCTCTGATTGGCACCTCGGTACGTCCCCTCGACGACGACGGCGACGAGCCGGAAAACTACACCGACCCCGAGCTGATACACGACCATTTTGGCAACCGTGTGTGGGCTGTGGTCGACGGTGGCATCGCCGACGTCGCACCCTCCACAGTCATCGACTGCTCCGACGGTATAGAATTGGTCCGCCAAGGCAAAGGTGAAATCGACCTATAAGTCTTATAAGTCCTATAGGTCACATAAGTCATACAACGAACAATCAGACAGAAATAATAATCAACCAATGAAACAGATACAGAAAGCCGCCGACCTGCAGCAGGCCGTGCGCGAAGCGAAAGACAAGGGCCTGAAAATCGGCCTCGTGCCTACTATGGGTGCCCTCCACGAGGGTCACCTCTCGCTCATCGAGCGTGCACTGAAGGAGAACGACCTCGTCGTGGTCTCCCTCTTCGTCAACCCCATCCAGTTCAACAACAAGGAGGACCTGGAGAAGTACCCCCGCACCATCGAGGCCGACCTGGAGTTAATTAAGAATTTAGAATTAAGAATTAAGAATTCTTGCACGGACAACCTGCTGGCCTTCACGCCCTCGGTGGCGGAGATGTACCCCGACGGGGAGCCGACGGAGATCGTCTACCACTTCGGACCCGTGGAGGAGGTGATGGAAGGACCGCGCCGTCCGGGCCACTTCAACGGGGTGGCCGTCGTAGTGCGCCGCCTGTTCGACCTTGCCCAGCCCACCCGCGCCTACTTTGGCGAGAAGGACTACCAGCAGATTGCCATTATCCGTGCCCTGCTGGAGCAAATCAAGTACCCCATCGAGTTGGTTCCCTGCCCCATCGTGCGTGCCGACGACGGTCTGGCCCTGAGCAGCCGCAACAAGCGCCTCTCGCCCGCCGCGCGCCAGATGGCCCCCGCCATCAACGCCACCCTTGAGCAGGCCGCCGAGATGGCCGAGTACGAGGAAGTGGACGACGTGAAGGAGTGGGTGCTCGACACGCTGGCCTCGTGGCACGAGGTACACGACTGCGCCGAGGGGCTGCAGTTCGAGCCCGAATACTTCGAGATTGTCGATGCCCGCACCCTCCAGCCCATCGCCACGTGGGACGAAGCCGGCGACCTGGGCGCCGTGGGTTGCATCGCCGTCTGGCTCGACGGCGTGCGTCTGATCGACATCGTCAAGTTCTGAACTATTCCCTAAAGAAAACCCGCAGGGACATAAGACGGTCGGTCTTATGCCCCTGCGGTGTATTCTTACTGGGTCAGCATGGCGTCGTCCACCCGGAAGGTGAGCGAGGCCCAGCTCATGCCGCCCGCCGGGCCGGGAAGCTCGTCGTAGGTGTAGCGCGGCGAGGCAAAGTTGTAGGGCGAGTCGGCGCTGAGGGTGTCGCTGGCGTAGAAGGTCAGCGTGTCGCTGCCGACAACGAAGCTCACGCTGTCGCCCAGCAGGCCGTAGAGGGCCGAAAAGCGTATCTGGTCACGGCCAGTCTGGCCAATCCCGCCGGCGAACGGAAGGGTGGCCTTGGTGCCGGCCGCCACGGGGTAGGTGCCGTCGAAGTTGCGCCCGTTTTCGCTGGGGTAGTATCGCCAGCTGCCGTTCCAGACGAAGACCAGGTCGTGCGACGACTGGTTGTCGATGGTGTACTCCTCGTTGTAACCGGGGTCGCAGGCCGCCAGCAGCAGGGCCGCCGCGGCCGTCAGCAATAGTCTGTTCAGTTTCATATCTCGTTACATTTATAGGTTATCTTATCATCCAGTTGAAGCCCGCGAGGCCATAGATGCTGGTGGTGGAGTAGGCTGCACCCGTGCCGCCGTCGACACACACTTGGGCCTTCAGCTGCCACCTGTCGCTCACTTGCCACAGTGCTTCCGCACGGCCCTGCAAATTATCGAAGCCGACGCTGAACATCCAGCGTTCGTTGGGCAGCCAGCGAGCAAAGAGGGCGAGGCGGAAGGGGCGGTCGGTCATGCGGACGTAGGGGGCATGGCGGTTCCAGGCGTAGGCTGCCGTGGCGTCGAAGTACCAGTATTGCGAGAAGCGGTGGCGGTACTGCAGCCCGATGATGGGCTCCGCCAGCAGTCCCTCGTCCTCCACGAAGGGATGCCCCTGGCGAAGGGGGAGCGTCACCTCGGTGAAGAAGGTGAGGCTGTTCTTCTTGCCCTCACCGCCCAGCAGCATGATACGAGCGCCCAGCGAGGGGACAAGGTTGAGGTGGTTAGGGCCGAAGGAGAGCGAGTCGAGCACACGGCCGTGGGCATGCTCGGCGCTGAGGCCCAGCGTCAGCTCGGCCTTGCTGCCGAGGCCCCAGCGCAGGCCGGTGGCACCACCCAGCACGCTGTAGTTGTTGAAGTCCCTGCCGTCCCATAAAGAATGGAGGTGATAGGCGTTGATGTCGGCGCTCCACATCAGATGGCCGGAGCCGAGCACGCTGGGACCCGTGGTGGCAAGCAGGGGCGTCTCGTCCTGCGCGTGGGCGGCCATGCCGGCGCCCAGCCCCATCATGACAAAAAATACGATGGCTAATACGAGAGATTTGTGGTTGTTCTTTTTCATAGTATAGCAGGATTAAATGTATTTAGAAAAAAATCATCATGCCGGTGTTGTATATTTTCTCGCCCGAAGCGGGGTCGATGTAGGTGGGCAGCAGATTGGCAAAGAAGCGCACACCGTGGATGATGCCCAGCAGGTCGGTGGAGGCAGTGAGGCCGATCTCGATCTTCCAGGGCTGGAACATAGGGTCGCTAGACTCGACGACGGTCTTCCCTGTGCTGGTCTGCGTGCCGAAATAGGTGTTGCGTACATCACGAGTGCGGATGGTGAGGTAGCGGCTGACGTCGTAGGCAGCATAGTAGTCCAGGCTAAGCCTTAGCGCACGGTGACTGCTTTTGAACACCTGCCACTGTACCTCACCCGTGAGACCCAGATAACTATGGAACATAACGGCTGTCTGGCGACCCGTGGTGGGGGTGGTCAGGAAGTCGATGCCACCACCGTCAACGGGCGTAACGTTATATCGCAAGAAGGACCACTCGAAGTCGTAGCGCAGGCCTCCAATGGCGGTCAACCGTTCCACAGGCAGCGGTATCACGCCCACAAACGGAATCTGCAGCAGCAGGCTGTAGGGTGCGTCGTAGGGCGTGCCGCTGGTGAGGTTGAACTTCGTGCCGGCCTGCACACCGAGGGTGAAACTTATCTGGCGGCCACCGCCGTTGCCGCAGGTGGCGGCTGTATCGCCCACGGGGCTGGGCAGTGTGTCGGTCTGGGCACGCAGCACCGGCGCAGCCAGCAGAAGGGTCAGGATGAAGGCTATATGTTTCATATCTTATTTAATTATTATGGATACTCTAGAACTCTAACAAAGCCAGGGTGGTGCCGTCCATCGCGCTGGGCTCGGCCAGGCGGAAGAGGGATTTGAAGAAGCTGCCAAGTGTGGGTTTCTCCGGCTCGGCCAACGGCTCCTCCTGGGGAAGGGGCACGGCAGGCTGCACCTCAGACACGGCTTCTGCCATCAGCTCGGTGTCGGGGGCGAAGTCGTCCTCGATGATAACCACCGGCACTTCGACCGTGTCGAGCGGCTCCACGGCCACAGGCACCGCCACCTCTTCGGCCAGCAGCTCCTCAACGGGCTGCTCCTCGAGCGTCTCAACGACGGGTTGCACGGTCGAGGCCCTCTTGATGCGGGGTGCCGGGGCGACGATGACCTCGGGCTCCTCTACAGGCGATGGAGCAATGGGAAGCACCTCCTCCGTCACCGGCACCTCGGTCTGCGCCACCTGCACGTCCTCTTCGGTGGGGATGAACCAGATACGCACGGCGGTGCTGATGAAGAAGAGGGCGCATGCGGCGGCAGCCACACGGGCGCCCCACCACCAGAAGCCGTGGCGATGCTCGGCGGCCATGCCGTCAATCATGTCGCCCAGCTCCTGCCGACGGCGCTCGTCGCGGCCGGCATGCTCGAGGGTGGCGAGCAGTTGCTCCAAGTCTATGTTATGTTTATCGGCTTTCATATTCCAGTATCATTTGTTTCAGTGAATTATAGGCTCGCGAGAGGAGGGTGTAAACGTTGCCCGGAGTGATGTGCAGCTCCTGGGCGATACGGCCGGTGTCGGCATCCTCCAGATGCCTGAGGCGGACGGCCTGGGCCTGCCGCTCGGGCAGGCGGTCGACCATCTGCAGGGCCAGCCGCAGGCGCTCCTCGCCGGCGTCAGCCTCCTCCTCGGCCAGGGCCATCGTCCGCTCGTCTATCTCGACGATGGGCTTGCGCTTGCGCAGCAGGTCCACACAGCGGCGCTTGACCAGCGTGATGCACCACGCCTCGCGGTTGACCACCCGCCGCAGCTTCTCCCGCTCGCGCCACAGGGTGACGAAGCAGTCCTGCACCACATCGGCAGCGTCGTCCTCGTTGCCCAGCAGTGCCTCGGCCATGCGCTGCATGGCGGGCTGCAAGGGCAGATAGTCGAGCTTGAACTGTTCCGTTTCCTGTTTCATACCTAGTAGTCGAAGAAGAGCGTGGAATCTTACACTCCAACAGATTTTTTTTCAATCATAACGAAAAGAACTATCAGAAAAGAAACCGTGTCTGTTTCTGATAGTTCTTGTAGTTCCGACCGACTTCCTGTTCAGAGCAGCGCCCGCAGGGCCAGTTCATAGCCCTGAAGGCCGAGGCCGCAAATCATGCCGCGGCAGGCACTGGTGACGAGCGAATGGTGGCGGTAGTCCTCGCGGGCGAAGATATTGCTCAGGTGCACCTCCACCTTGGGGGCCGGCACGGCCAGCAGGGCGTCGCGCAGGGCCACGCTGGTATGGCTGTAGCCGCCCAGGTTGACAATCAGTCCGTCGGCCTCGAAGCCTACACGCTGGATATGGTCGACCAGCTCGCCCTCCACGTTGCTCTGGAAATAGCCCAGTTCGACCTCGGGCCAGCGCCCGCGCAGGCCGGACAGCATCTGCTCCATCGTGGTCGTGCCGTAGACGGCGGGCTCGCGCAGGCCCGTCAGGTTGAGGTTGGGGCCGTTGATGATTTCTATCTTTTTCATATATTTAACAACGGAGGCGAACCCTTTTTATTGTGCATGCGCGCCCGAGGGACAAAAAAATTTGCCGTCCATATAGCCAAAGCCAGGGGCGGCAAATCCATTAACCAAAATAAACACTATAACTAAGAATCTTTCTCTTCTTCTTCTCTGTAGCCGGTGTAGCGTTTCTCGCACAGGGTCTCTCTCTTTGTTTGCGGGTGCAAAAGTACGAAATAATAGAATACCCACCAAATAAATCTTTTCTTATCGAATTCAAAACACTGAATGCCAGCGAGAAAAAATTTTCACACTTCGCACTTTTTTTATCGAAAAGCAGAATCCAAGCAACCCGGAGAGGCCGTTTTCGCCCCTTGGCGGCACACTATTTTCCCACCTGGTTGAGACGCATCAGCTCGAGCGAAAGCACCGCCAGCGAGGCGGCCAGATTCTCGTTTTTCACCAGCACGCGTTCGGGCAGGCTGAGGGTGGTGGGGGCAAAGTTCCATATGGCCTTCACCCCGCCGGCCACCAGCATGTCGGCCACCTCCTGGGCCGCCGCGGCGGGCACGGCCACTATACCTATCTTTATATGCGTGCGCCTGAGGAACGACACCAGCTTGGACATAGGCAGCAGGGGTTTGCCACCGATGCTGTCCTCCGTCACCTCGCGGTCGAATCCGGCCACGATGCCGAGCCCGTAGTTGGCGAAACCGCCATACTGCAGCAGCACGCGGCCCAGCGCACCGACACCCACCAGCACGGCCTCGTCGTAGCGGTCGTAGCCCAGGTATGCCTTGATGTCCTCCAACAGGGTGGACACGCGGAAGCCGAGTTTGGGCCGACCGGGTTCGGAGCTGACCGACGCCAGATCCTTGCGCACCTGCACCGGATTGATGCCCAGCGTGGCCGCAATTGCCGATGCCGACACATACTGCTCGCCCGCCGCCTCGCGCGCCTCTATGTCACAATAGTAGGACGGCAGGCGACCCAGCGTGGATTTCATGATTATCAACTTTTTGCGTTGGTCCTTCATGTGTGTGTACCCAGTTTTTTTGGCGGTGCAAAATTACATAAAGATTTTCGAATTCCGCAAGCACTTCCGGAAAAAAATCCCTATCGCACGTATTTTCATTATTTTACCAGTCGTGCAGGCGCGTGCGGAAAGGACAAGAATGACGGAAAAACACACTTTTGTGCCGCGATTTGCACTCGTCGGGAAAACGTTTTGGCGAGCGGCTGCACCAGATTTAACAACATTTAACTTGCACAATCCAACTGCACACTGAGGAGTGATGAGTGGGCAGTGGGCAGTGGACAGTGGGCAGTGGACAGTGGACAGTGGGCAGCGGGCGGTCGATAGCGTATAATCACCTAATATTCAACATCATTTATTCATCATTCATCATCACTCCACCCTCCGGCCTAACAAGGGTCATCCTACCACCATCCTACCATCAACCTACCACCATCCTACCACCATCCTACCACCATCCTTGCATTTTAACATTTCGGAAGCTGTTTTGACGGGTCGGAGAATGTGTGATGCCGGAACGCTGCCGGAG